>CANFVE010000005.1 GCA_947450365.1 Cytophagaceae bacterium | reverse complement strand
GGGTACCAGTTTCATACTGCTTGATCGCAAAAATGATCTGAGGTTCTGTGAATTTTGACTTTTTCATGGGTTCAAATTATCGTTTTTTATTGATTTTGACACCCGATTTACTCTAATTTAGTTTGGTCTCTTTTTTTGGAAACAGGTCATACCTGTAATAATTGCTTTTTTCACAATGTTTTTTTTAATATATTATTTATTTAACAACCAACTTGAAGACTGAATTTTATCTCCTAATCCATCAATCAACTCAATTCCTAATTCATGACAAACTGGTACTTCAGGAATTGAATTATTATTTTGATCACCACCATTAGCGAACGCTAATTCAAAATCTGTAAATAATTGTTGATGGATAAGCCTTATTGTTTCACAAACGGTCCTATCTTGGTCAATTGATAAAAAAACTTCATCTACACTTTTGATGTTGGAAACTATAAAAACTCTTTCATCTTCGTTTTGAAATTCTTTAGACACTTTCAATGCTCGTTGATAGTCACTATTTACAATAACTACCAAATATTCCCCATTTGTTTTGGCATTATTAAAATATTCAATATGCCCTTTGTGGATTGGATTGAAATAACCGCTTACTATTACTGCTTTCTTTTTCATGAAATTTATTACTTACTTGCGCACTAAACTGCGCACCAGAATCTATTTTTTTGACAATTTTAGATAATCAAAGATTTTAAATAAAACTATTTAGAGCCTAAAACGAATGATTTAATGATTTACGTATATCCGCGAATACGAATGGGCCGTCTGGACCACACTAATCACCCCTACCCCACCAACCGCATCCATACCCCGATCCCATCCAATACACTCATCTTAAATTCCTGACTCTTAAACACGCCTACACGAATTTTTTTTTGGACGAGTTGTTCTGCTTTTTCGATCAATTGGTATAAATAAGCCTTATCCACATCCCCCACCAGCACCAGGTCCACAAAGGGTGAATTTTTTCCTTCCGCTAAATCGCCGGTTAAATAGACTTCGTCGAGGTTCCCGAGTTTTTTGATGACTTGGTCGACGATTTGATCGAGACCTACAAATTGCAAAATAATTCCACGCAGAGTCGAGAACATCGGATGCGCTTGATTGACCACGTAGTTCTTGACTTTGGTGTTTTCAGGATCATCTTGCACCTCGATCAAATGCATATCCTGCAATTTGTTTAACTCCACCCGTACCGTATTGCTACTCACACCCAAATCTCGCTCCAAACCCCGCAGGTATACCCGGCTCTCTGGATTCAAAAGTAATTTGGTGAGCAGCGCTACCCGAATCTTTCCCGAAAAAATTGTGTCTAAAACCACTGAATAAACAAATGGACGGCTTCGCCATCCTGACTCACATGAATTGAGTCAATTGATACAATATTGAGTAACAAATATAATCAATTTTCAATATATGTTAAAACGGTTTTTGATAAAGTTATTTAAAGGTCGGTAAGAGCGAAGGCACATAAAAACGAACGGAGATCGCCGGGACCGAGCGCTGGCCTTGATAGCGAAAAAAGGTCTCGAGTTCCGCTTGATCCGTCACCCGCACATTCCCCAGCACACCGCCTTTCATGATCTTGTCGGATACACGGAAGGTCCGCGTTTGGCCATCGGCATATCGGACATCGGCATAGACGAGGGGCGGTTGGAACGCAAATCGAACCAATTTCTCCATAAACGTAAAGTCCATATCCACCGTCAATTTGACCAATCCCCCCTTAGGAAAAAATATCTCTTTCCCACGCTCCATGCGGATATGCATGTCTTGCATGGAAACGGTTCGGGGTTTAGCGAGGCGTTTGAAGACATGGAAGGTTTGGCCAGAGATAAGGGCGGTGTCGATGAGGGTATAATGCGTCAACAAAGCCTCGTTCGCCTCCGCATCCGCCCAAAAAGGATTTTGCCAACGAAATTCATCTAATTTGTAGAACACAAAGGTTGGCCCCGTCTCCGACCGGTATTTCGCCCCATTCACATCGGCCAACAGCGCCGAATGCGCCGCATAGGTCTGCACGATGGGCCGAGGATTGTAATTCAGTTGATTGAAATATATCATCGACAACTCATTATTCATTGCATCCACCGTCTGCTGACCAATCAGGGCCTTGACCCGCGGAGAAAGGGGAATCGGGTTTTGGTCGAAATTATGGGCATAATCGTAGGAAATAATGCCCTTCAAATAGGCAATCGGAGAGAATGAAATGGCTTTGTAGGGGATTTGATCGACCCAACGAATATAGCCCGTCGCCGCGATTTGACACATCAACACCCAGGCCAAGACATAATAAGACTTGCTTTTGACATCCGTAAATAAATACAACAATAGTCCCAGCATAGGCAGCAACAAAAAGAATCCAAACATATTCAGATTCGAAATGGCAATATGCGCCTGCTTAAAACCTAAAAAAGCGGTAATCCCGACGAACGCATACACCGGCAGGTAGCTCCAAAAGGATTTGATTTCTTTGATGACATAAAGCATTAAACCCAAGACCATCAAAGCCTCCAGGCCCAGTAAAATAAACAAATACCTTTTTGAAAGCTGAATCACCGACATCCCATCTGGATAACTCGATATCATATCCATGCTATACCGCAAATAATGCCACAAATCCACCCGGAGGTACCAAGCGCCCAATAAGATCCCCAGGATTTGAACGAGCCAGGGAAGAAATATCGCTTTTTTGGAAAATTTCTCCACAAACGAGAAATATATGAGCGCCAAAGCAAAAAGAAATACGACTATCAAACTCAGATTGACTTTCACATAAAAAATCACCACCGACAAGCCCGCCGCCACAAACAAAGGCCATGACTTGCGCAAAGCGCGCGCTTCCAAGATCCAAAACAGGAAGAAATAGAAATAGGTAAAGGAGAAGTCGGCAAAGAAACCCCAGGGCCACAATAACATCCCCGCTCCGACCAAGGTCCATAGCCGAGTAGCACCCTCCTTGTGTAAAGCTTTACGGAGAAAATAGATGAAATGGCCAATCGTGAGGAAATCGACGAGCATCAGCGCATAGCCCGAAAAATATTGCGGCAAGACACGGACATTCAAATAGCCCAAGGGCCCATAATTAAAAATAAAATCCCGACCAAAAACCTTTCCCGAATTAATCGTCATCAGCATCGCCTCCGCCCAGCTGGCATCTAAACCCACAACGGCATACCACGGAGCTGGGGTCAGCGACAAACAACAATAGCCAAAAACAAGGAGAATGAGGGTTTGGGAAGACCTAGCGTTCATAGCCTGAAATTACGTAAAAAAGGTGTAATATGAAATCCGACGAATTTCCATGAATACACAAAAAACCTATTTTGAAGGCCTTTGCAAATAAGCGCTTGAATGAAATCAAGTCGACAATTCCTTAAAAATTAGATCTTTTGTAAATCCTGAATCCACAAATCCACCAAGGCCAACTCCTTTTCATCCACAACCCCCAAACGAACGAGCTCCTCATAACAGAGACGTAAATTTTCATGTATAAATGAAACACCCATTTGTAGAGGAAGATCATTCAGGCTTTGCATGATTTTGGCATTATTCAAATAGCCCGAAATTTCATCTTCAAAATCCTTGATGATGCTATGGTCATTGCGGATTTGATAGACTGTGCTGTTGTGAAATAAGACGGACCAACCGCAGGTCCACGCCACGCGCTGCGCCACAAAGGACCGCCAAATATCCGTCATCCGAAAACTGCAATACGAAGGCAAATAAAGCAACGGAAAAGCTTCTTTGAACCAGGTCGTGTTTTGACTATTGAACGGACAAGTCGCCCTATTTCCAAGGGCGATGGGCGAACGCTCATTGAATTTTATGGGCAATGGTAAAATTAATCGATAAATCGCATCGACGTCGGGATTTTCATCGGCAAGGCCTTGTTGGATCGGACAATGCACCAGCTCCGTTTCCCCTACTTCAGGAATGCCATCTAAGATATGTTGCAACGGAAATCCGCGCGGCCATATATTAGTATCCGCAAAATATTTATACAAATTTACCCAACCCTTATTTTCCAATTTATTCGCTTGAATCTTTATCTGTCGCTCGTCCCAAAACGATTCGTAGGGCAGATTATCATCGTCGGTTTCAATGATTTGCGTGGCACCTTTTGCGATGGCGATTAAATAGCCAATATTTTTCCGAGCATAATGCTTCACGGGAATTTGGTTAGGCATGGCAAAATCCAATTGCAATTGTTTCTCCACTGAATAAAACTCGCAACCCTCTTGATAAAAAGAATCTGGACTTTTTGTATCACCGATCAAAATAAAAGGAACGCCGCGCTGCTTACATTCCGAGGAATATTGCTTTAAAATGGCATTGGTATCATCTGCGATCGACGTGACAACTAAAAAAGGAGAATCCATGAACGGGTTAATTAATGACGGGTTGGTTAAACGTAAATCGTTTAAGAATATAATAACTTAACACAAAAATCGAGTTGTAAATTGCTTTTTTGGAAACACTCGGCGAGGGCGCCTTGTAATGAATGGGAATTTCGGCAAACCTTTTTTTCCTCAATAAATACCGCAATTCTGTTTGATAAAAATGGGCCTTGGAAAGTAAATCGTAGGCCAAAAATTCTTTGACAATTTGTCGGTTAAACCCCTGAAAACCAGAGGTCATGTCGTACATGGAGGTGCCCAGCAAAAGATTCGAAACCAGGGTACCTATTTTGGATAAAAAGGTTCGTTTCCAATTGGATTCAGAGATCGAGCCGCCGTTGATAAACCGACTCCCAAACGCACAATCATTTCCTTCATTCAACACGCGCAAGAACATCGGAATGGCCCGCGGATCATGGGAAAGACCGGCATCCATTTCGATGATAATTTCATGCTTATTTTCATAGGCTACTTGATAGCCTTTGATGTATGCGTCGACAACATTTTTATTTTCTGGCGCCCAAACAAGTTGGAATCGTGCATCTTTTTCAGATAATTCAGCACACAAAGTCCGAGTATTGTCTTTGGAAACCTGATCTACGATAAAATAAACTTTTCCTGCGCCGAGTTTCGTTAACACCTCACTTAATTGGCCCACAAATACTGAAAATTCTTTTTCCTCATTTGCCATCGGCACTATGACTGCAAAATCACATTTCATATTCGAATTTTGTATTTGGTTAAACAGTTAGAACGAAACTTTAAGGTCGCAAATATCCAAAGTAATTAGGTAAAAGCCTAATCAAACCAATTTAATGGCCTATTTTCTATCCCAGCGCCTTCCGCAAAAGCTCCACACTCTTTTTAACCCCCGTACTCGCGGGTTCTTTTCCTTCAAATTCGATCGAAATATAGCCTTGGTAATTTACCTTTTTGAGAATCTGAATAATCCGTGGATAATCGAGCTCCAAGGAATACCACTCGCCTCCGCCGAAATAGGTTTTGGCCTGAACAAAACTCGTTTTGGAGGCAATCTTTTCTAATTTTTCATAAGGCTCCTCCAAGAAATTTCCGGTGTCCATCAGGAGGCCCAACCAAGGGGAATTCACCGTATCATGCAAGCGCAACATCCCCTCCGGCGTAGAGCCTAAGCCCCAGTGATTTTCCAAGGCCAACAAAACGCCACATTCTTCCGCTTTTGCCAAACACCTTTGAATCCCATCCACGCACCATTTGTAGCCATCCTCCTCGGTATACCCTGGCAAGACCGGCTCGATGCCTCTGTTTTTCATTAAATCGTCAAAGGACTTAATCGTATTCCAACGACCCGTATTCAAGCGCAAACAAGGAATGCCCATTTTATAGGCCAGTTCGATGCAATGAATCGTGTGGTCAACATGCTTTTTTAATTCCTCTGGATCTGGCGTGACAAAACCTTGGTGGATGGAAAGGCAGGTCAGGGCGATGCCGTTGACAAAGGCATGTTTTTTGATTTTTTGCAGGTAGGCATTGTCTTCGCTTTCCATTTGTCGGTGCAAAATATCAATCCCATCCAAACCTAAAGCAGCTGCATCGTCGATGACTTTGTCGATCGGAAATCGGTCGCCTTTGAAATGCCAATAGGAATAACTGGAAACGGATAATTTGATTTTAGGCGCTAAGGTTATTTTAGGAGCTGCTGCTTGGGCGGGTAAGGCACCAAGGCCAGTGGCCAATAGAGAGGATTGGATAAAGTCGCGTCGTTGCATCATTTTCATTTTAGAGGTGATGCTTAAAGATAAGAAAATTCTTACATTCGTGGCATGAAAAATCTTCTTTTAACGGGACTAGTATGGCTGATTTGCCATACGACTTTTGGGCAAAATCAGGCGGTGGAACGGGTGGTTGTGCGTTTTTTTGATGCCTTGAGTGTGGCAGATTCGAGAGGCATGCGGGCGGAGGTGACGAAGGATTTTATGTTGCTCGAAAACGGCGAATTCTGGACGATGGACACCCTAGAAGCCCGAATTGGCAAACCCAAACCGGAAGGCTATCTTCGAACAAATGCCTTTGATTTTCGTCAAACGACCATTCGGAAAAACATGGCATGGACCTATTATTGGAACCGAGCCACGATTCAAAGCAGAGGCCAGACCCGGACGATGCAATGGCTCGAAAGTGCGATTCTTGTGCGCCGAAAGGGGATTTGGAAAATGATTTTAATGCATTCGACACCGAAGAAATAGTGCATCATACATTTCATGTTTTGAAATAGCGATTTATTTCTCGTTCCACTTTTTCAAATGCGGGTAGATCGCGAATTTGATTCCCAAGAGAATGTCGCCATTGACCCCGGTAAAAAGGAACACGTTCTTTTAACCTAGTATAAAAAAGCGCAGGATTAATGCGCTTCGATTCACATTTACGGACAAAATCATTCCATAATAATCCCAAAGAAAGGTTTTCATTTGCACTAATAAACCAAAGGTCATAATAGTCTCGGGCCTGCATTCGTTGGATAATGCATCTCATTTTTTCAATGAAAACTTCTTCTAATAAATAACAAGCAATTTTAAATTATAACAAATCTGCATAGTCAATAAACACAGATCTCTGATCTGGTGGAAAGAGAACAATCTCCTCTTTTGAAATGTCTACTTTTATCCCTTTATGCCTACCGAATCCGCCCAAAGGGCCTTGGTATTGAATTATAAAATGAATCCCCGAGGCTGAAATCATGTGAATAAGGAGGCTTTAATGGTTTCTGGAGCTACATTCTGCTGGATATTCCAGGCAGTTGTTCGCTTACCCACCGCGGGCAATTCGGTATCCAAAACTACAAATCCATTTGTTTTGAGCCTACCTAACTCAGGCAAAATATCAGTTTGCAGATCAAGGAGATCCAGTAAATAACCCAAACGCTTGATTACAGCTTTAGAATTAAACTTTATGGCAAATTCAAGAAGTTGATCAAATTTAATTTGGTCTTTCGCCATGAACATAGCTTTGGCAATTTCAATGATTCCACCGGCATATTCTGGTTTAAAGAGACAATCGATAATTGTTTTTTCAAGGGAAGAACAATACACCTGTTGATACCCATTGATCCATTTTTTTTCAAATCCAAAAAAATGAGTTGGGGAATGGTAAATAAATCGAAATGGAATTTTTTTCAAGTAAATTTTAGAAGGCCGCACTTGTTTGGCGACTACGATTTGTTGGGCCATCGACGGCTGAGTGATTAACCCATGAATTTCCAAGGCGGAAAAATATCCGATGTAATGAGGTTGGTTCCCCACTAAATCAGCCGAAATCGAATGCCAATTCGGCATAAACGATTCAGCGGGTTGATCAAATGGTATAATAAAATAATGGGCTTCTTTTAACCTCATCAAAAGACCTCTCCTCACCATACCCGCAAGCAATGCTCGAATCGACTCCTTATTTTTATCAGGAAAAGCGTCGAAAACTTCATGCAGATGAAATGATTGTCGGTAAACCGGAAGAAACAATTGCAAGATTTTATTCGATGCAGATGAAATATTTTTATAAACCATATCAATATTGATATTTATTAATTAACTAAACTGATACAAATTATATTAAATTTTTAATTTTTACAAAAATGTAATAGATTGGCTACTATGTCAAAATACCTATTCTTCCTTTTTCTCCAGCTAATCGTTTTGGGGCTACATGCTCAAAAACAAAAAAACATCTTAATCTTTCTCGTCGATGATTTAGGCTGGACCGACAATTCCCTCCGCAAACCCGGTATTTTTCGCACGCCTAATATGGAAAAATTAGCCCGCAAGGGCGTCGAGTTCACCCAGGCCTTTGCCAATCAAAACTGCACCCCCACCCGCGTCTCCCTCCTCACGGGCATGAATGCCCTACATCACAAAGTGACTTCTTGGACCTTTCAGAAAGACGAGAATCCCAACGAGGGCGGAAATCCCCGATTCGCCGTGCCCGACTGGAACATGAACGGCATCAGTCCTTCCGCAGGCGTAGCGCATTCCATTCATGCCACCACCATCGCCCAGGTCTTAGCTGCGCAAGGCTATGCGACGATTCATGCAGGAAAAGCGCATTTTGGGGCCTATAACACCCCTGGGGCGGATCCGAAAAATTTGGGCTTTCAGGTGAATATTGGGGGGACAGCGGCGGGCCAACCGGCCAGCTATTATGGAAAACAGGCATTTGGCAACGTCCCACAAAAACCCAATATTCGCGCCGTACCGCATCTCCAACGCTTTCACGGAAAAGACATTTTTCTAACGGAAGCCTTGACCCAAGAAAGCATGCGCATCATGGATTCTGTCCTCACAAAACCAAAACCCTTTTTCTTATTGTTCTCCAATTATGCCGTGCATACGCCAATCCAAGGAGATCCTCGATTCGTCGACGCCTATTACAAACAAGGCATGGACAGCACGGAGGCGAAATATGCCTCCTTGGTCGAAGGCATGGACAAAGCACTGGGCGATTGGATGGATTATTTGGACCAAAAAGACCTAACGAAAAATACAGTCATCGTATTTCTTTCCGACAATGGCGGCCTGACCGATGTCGGCCGTGGCATTCCTGGTCGGAATACCTATAATACGCCCCTTCGCAGCGGCAAAACCTCCGGCTATGAAGGAGGATTACGTATACCACTGATTGTCTCGGGACTGTCACAGAGAGACAGCAAGAGCCATCAACCCATTCTCGTCGAAGATCTATTCCCTAGCATCCTTGCTTGGACGAAAACTTCGAAACCCAAACTGGTCCAAACCGTGGACGGAAAATCCATTCTCCCCTATTTGGATGGTAAAAAATCAGATGCTTCACGCCTACTTTTCTGGCATCATCCGCACATGCGAACGAATGGCTCAAGAGACATTCAGCCCTTTAGCGCAGTGAGACAAGGTGACTGGAAATTGATTTTCTTCCACCAAGACCAACATTTTGAACTATATAATACGAAAATCGATCTATCCGAACAGACAAATGTATATACGCAAGAACCTGAGAAAGCAGCGTTTTTAGCGAAGGCCTTGGGACAAAAATTGCGTGAGACAAAATCCCACATGCTGATCGACCGACAAAAAAATAAGGAAATTCTGTATCCCTTCTGAGTAAACGGTAGCGACGAAAGCCATATTTTGGCTAATTTTGCAACAAAGAATGCCCATGGGAAAGCTCGGAATCACACAGGTTCATCACATCGCGATTATTTGTTCGGACTATGTGCGTTCCAAAACCTTTTACACGGAGGTGTTGGGCTTCGAAATTCTCCAAGAAGTGTATCGCGAAGCGAGAGATTCCTATAAATTAGACCTTGCGCTGAACGGCCAATACATCATCGAATTGTTTTCCTTTCCGAATCCACCTGCGAGGCCCTCAAGGCCTGAAGCCTGCGGGATGCGGCATTTGGCATTCCAAGTAGAAAATTTGGACCGCGTGGTTCAAGAAATTCAAGAACAAAACCTGCCGATTGAGCCAATACGTGTAGATGAATTTACGGGTAAGCGCTTCACATTCATGGCAGATCCAGACGATTTGCCCATCGAGTTTTACGAAATATGAATCGAATAGATAAAAAACCATTGTCTCAATTGGGCTTCGCGTTTGTGGCCGAGGAATTCCTACATCCTGGCCAAACGGAGTTTGACCACCGAAACAAAAACCTGCAGCTTTCGGATTACCGGCCCTTGCAAGAACGGGAAATCCGGATTTTGGAGGCAAATTTAAACGAGGCGGAAAACTGGAAAGACCTGCAAGTGAAAGAGGGATTTAATCCCTATTTGGTTAAAAATTGTCGATTTTTTGGGATTAATCGGATCGGAATTCTGGAAAGTTGCTACCTCGAATTCAAGAACCTTCGCATGCCGGTAGGTTTGTACAATAGTACCTTGATTTCCTGTGATTTTGGCGATAATGTGGCCATCGACCGAGTAAATTTACTGTCTCATTACCAGATCGGAAACGAGGTCATGATCCTACAAGTCAATGAATTAGCCACTACCGCCACCGCGAAATTCGGGAATGGAAATGTGAAAGATGGGGAAGAGGAACGCATTCGGATTTGGATGGAATTAGGCAATGAAAATGCGGGGCGAAAGGTCGTGCCATTCGTGGGCATGCGCCCGGCGGATGCCTATTTGTGGATGCAAGACCGGGAGGATTCTGCCTTACAAGATCGGTATTTGGAAATGACGAAGGCTGAATTTTCGTCGCAGCGCGGTTTTTATGGGCAAATCGGCGATCGCACCGTGATTAAAAATACGGGGATTATCAAAGACGTGAATATGGGTTCCGACACCTACATTAAGGGGGCCAATAAACTCAAAAACCTGACGATTATTTCCTATCCGCATGCCTCGACGCAGATCGGGGAAGGCTGTGAAATCGTGAATGGAATCATCCATGAAGGCTGTCGGATTTTTTATGGGGTGAAGGCGGTGCGGTTTATTTTGGCAGCGCATTCACAGTTGAAGTACGGCGCCCGGCTCATCAACTCCTTCCTGGGGAGCAACTCCACCATCTCCTGTTGCGAGGTCCTAAACGCCCTCATTTTCCCTGCGCATGAACAGCATCACAACAATTCCTTTTTATGCGCAGCCGTCGTGAAAGGCCAAAGCAATATGGCAGCCGGTGCGACCTTGGGATCTAACCACAATTCACGTGGAGCGGATGGAGAACTCCAAGCGGGCAGGGGTTTCTGGCCAGGTCTTTCGGTGGCGTTGAAACATAATTCGAAATTTGCGTCCTTCAACTTGATTTCTAAGGGAAACTATCCCGCAGAAATTCATAATCCTCTGCCCTTTTCCTTATTGGGCAATGACGAGACATCCGGCGGATTGCTGATTATTGCGGGTTATTGGTTTCAGTACAACATGTATGCGCTGGCCCGGAATGCCTGGAAATTTGAGGCACGCGATGTGCGGACGGACAAGAATATGTTGCTCGAATATGATTATTTAGCCCCAGATACCGTTTCAGAATTATTGCAAGGTTTGGAATTATTAGCCTTGTGGACGGGGCATAGTCTGGCCGAAGGCAAAGCAATCAGCGATACAGAGGCGAAAAAAGCGGGCAAAACCTGGTTAGAAAACCCAGAGAATGCCAACAATCCAATGCCCATTTTTGCCCAAGGAATCGAAAATTCGAAACGCAAAACACGTGTGGCGAAGGTGCATAAAGCCTATCAAATATTTAGGGATTTATTGTATTACCATGCGGCGAAGGAGTGGTTGGCCACCGCGAAACGAAACCCATCAGCAATACCACTCGATCTGTTAACATCAACGCTTGCTAATGCCACCGCGATTCAGCAATGGGACAATATGGGTGGGCAAATGATTCCGGCAGGTTCGATTGCTGATTTAAAATCGGCGATACGCACAGGTGAAATCAAGCGTTGGTCCGAGGTTCATGCCTTTTACGAAAAACAGGCTGCTTTATACGCAGATCAGAAATTTGAAAATGCGTTGAATGGTTTATTGACGATTTCGGGTGCCGATTTATTGGATTCCGAAGTTCAGGCTTCCTGGATTTCACGTGCCATCCAAACGTCACATTATTTAACGGAGGGCATCGAAAAATCCCGCGCAAAAGATTTCCAAGACCCCTTCCGGTTGGCCATGTATGGCAATGAAAAAGAAATGGAAAAGGTGATTGGCGATTGGCGAGATAATGAATTTATTTTGGAAGCGAAGAATAAAGGTGATTTATTTCAGAAAGATGCAGAAGCAATTTTGGGAAATATAGGTTTGATAAAATAGATTAACAGTAAAAAAATTGAAAAATTTTTCAACCAAATAATATGGTTAATTGGCTCATAAATATCCGTATATTTGAGCTGAAAAATTATGAAAACACTTTCATTACATAAAAAAGAGATAAGTAGACTTTGTGTGAATCACAAGGTGAAAAATTTATATGCTTTTGGGTCTGTTCTTGGAGATAAATTTAACTCTAAAAGCGATATTGATTTAATAGTAGATTTCAAGGATATAAGAGTTGAGGAATATGCCGACAACTATTTTGATTTCAAATTTTCATTACAAGAAATATTGAATCGTCCTATCGATTTACTTGAGGAACAAGCGATCAAAAATCCTTATTTTAAAAAAATGGTAAACGAATCCAAAGAACTCGTTTATGGATCATGAAATAAAGACTTGGCTTTATGATATTTTAAATGCTATCATGGAAATTGATAGTTTCTTTATTGATATTCCAAAAAATTTCTCAACGTATCAAAAAGACCTTCGAACAAGAAGGGCTGGAGAAAGAAATATCGAAATTATTGGAGAAGCCTTAAATAGAATCATTTCAAAGGATTCTACTATACAGATTACAAACGCTCGAAAAATAGTAGATACCCGAAATAGAATCATTCACGGATATGATTCAGTATCAGATGAAATCATGTGGGGAATCGTCTTGAATCACCTTCCCATATTACAAACTGAAATAAGTGACTTTTTAGGAGAATAAATTCAATTGATTCAAGGCCTTATACCATCCAAAAAAAGGACCCACGTCACCGCAGGTCCTTCCAATAAAACACATCAAAAACCTTAAGGCTTATTCGAATCTACCTTCAAACGCTCCTCGCGATTCGAGATTTCCCAAGCCATATAAAACACCAAGCGCCCCACTTTTTGAATCTGATCAAACTCGATTTTCTCCACATCATCGCCCGGCATGTGGTAATCTTCATGCACGCCATTGAAGAAAAAGGCCACCGGAATGCCATGCTTCGCGAAATTATAATGATCGGAACGGTAATAAAAACGATTCGGATCATTCGGATCATTGTATTTATAATCCAAGACTAAACCTGTATGCTTCTTGTTTTGATCCTCCAACACCGCGCGCAACGACGACGATAATTTGTCCGACCCAATCTCATAAATATAATCCGGCGTTCCGTCATGATCCACGTCCCGACGACCCACCATATCTATATTCAAATCACAAACCGTATTAGCCAACGGAAACAAAGGGTGATTCGAATAATATTCGGAACCCAAAAGACCTTTTTCCTCGCCCGTCACCGTCATGAATAAAATGCTCCGACGAGGTCTTTTGCCCTCAGCCGCCGCCTTTCCAAATGCCTCCGCTAATTCCATCACCGTCACAGTTCCAGAACCGTCATCATTTGCTCCATTGTTGATTTTTCCATCAAACGAAACCCCAATATGGTCATAATGCGCTGTGATTGCGATTACCTCCTCTTTTTTGTCCGTTCCTTCCAAAAAGCCCACCACATTGTAGGTATCCACAGGCTTTTCGGTACGCTCAATCGTTAATTCAATCGGCGAGGCCTTAAACTTAGCCGCAATCGATTTCTTTTGAACACCCAACTCAGCTTTGTAGGCTAATAAATCCGCCTCGCTAGTGCCTAACAATTCTGCCGCCACTGCTGAAGAAACCATCAATACCGGGGCTTCATTGGCCGCCGCGGCTTGATCTGCGAAGACCATCCGCTCGTTGCCAAAGCGCTGCATCATCACCTGGCGCTGGCGCAACATATTCCCAAAAGCCTTCTCTTCCCGATCCGAAATCAAGATCAAACCCTTGGCTCCAGCCGCCTGCGCGCGCTTTAATTTTTCTTTCCAACCATCCCCTTTTCCAAAAATCGACGGATCCTTCGAGCCTGAAAGCACATAATTGCCTGCAGCATCTTTGGCCTCCCCTTCAAAAGCCAAGACAACGGCACCTTTGGCTTTTAAATTAGCGAAGTCGGTGTAGGCGCCTTGTTGGACCCCGTAACCCGCAAAAACGACTGGAAATTTAGAATTAGCCGCCACGGGAGCCAGGGCTGTGGCCATGAATTGACCCATGTAATCGAATTTTTTTCCTTTGGCTGAAAAGGAAACATTTGTCCAAGAACGATTGACCAAATCCACTTTTTGGAAATAGGAACCATTCACTGGCGCGAGGCCCGATTTCTTAAAATGATCGGCGATGTAGTTGGCCGCCACTTTTTGTTCGGCGGATCCGGTGTTCCGACCTTTCAAACTATCCGACGCGATAAAGGTCAAATGTTTTTTTAAGTCTTCGGCCTTAATCGATGAGGCATAAGGGACCGGATTTTGCTGGGCCAATGACCCAAAAGACACACATGCAGCTGTTAAAAACAGGGCTACACCATAGATTGTTGATTTTTTCATTGTGTAAAACAAATTTTGAGAAAGCGAAGTTAACAATTGAAAAATAAATCGCTAAAAAAAGATTATTTTTGCCAAGTTTTTCAACCAACATTCATCACATTTCTATGCATCCAAATTTCAAATACCGGGAAGATTTTTCATTGCGTCACAACAATGCAGATCCTGCCGATATATCCGCCATGTTACAGACGATCGGGGTAGACTCATTGGACACCTTAATCCAACAAACCGTTCCTCAAAAAATCCGTCTCGCACAAGCATTGGATTTACCGGCACCGAAAACTGAATTTGAATTTTTGCGTGATTTCAAACAGGTGATGTCTCAAAATAAGATTTTCAAAAGCCACATTGGACTCGGATATTTTGATACCCTGGTTCCCTCGGTGATTTTGCGGAATATTTTGGAAAATCCAGCCTGGTACACGGCCTATACGCCTTACCAAGCGGAAATTGCGCAAGGACGTTTGGAGATGTTGTTGAATTACCAAACCATGATCATCGACCTGACCGGCATGGAATTAGCGAACGCCTCTCTTCTGGATGAGGGAACCGCTGCCTCAGAAGCGATGACCATGTTATACGGCCAAAAACCGGCTGACAAAGGTGATGCGATTTTTGTGTCCGAATTATGTTTTCCACAAACCATCGACCTATTGAAAACCCGTGCGGAACCGATCGGAATCGAAGTCGTGGTGGGTGATCACCGCAGCATCGATGTGACGGATGCGCGTTTTTATGCGATGTTATTGCAATACCCGGCGGCCAACGGCGAGGTATTTGAATATAAAGCCTTGGTGGAAGCGGCGAAAGAACAAGGAATCCAAGTAGTGGTGGCCGCAGACTTGTTAGCCTTGACTTTATTAACGCCTCCGGGTGAATGGGGTGCGGACGTGGTGGTGGGATCATCTCAGCGTTTTGGCGTTCCGATGGGTTTTGGGGGTCCACATGCAGCTTTTTTTGCAACGAAAGAAAAATACAAACGCAATATTCCGGGTCGGATCATCGGGGTTTCCGTCGATGCAGAAGGCAACCGCGCGCTGCGCATGGCCTTGCAAACACGTGAGCAACATATTCGCAGAGAAAAGGCTACGTCCAACATTTGTACGGCTCAGGTTTTATTGTCCATCATGGCTGCGGCCTATTCCATTTACCATGGACCTGATGGTTTGAAAAAAATCGCGGAACGCGTATATGGATTAACGGAATTGTTGGCGGCAGGCTTGAAGCAATTGGGCTTTGGTTTAGAAAACCAACAACATTTTGATACCCTAACCGTCCTCACGGACGATTTGACCGAAGAAATTCGGGAATATGCTGAAGAGGCAGGACGTAATTTCCGTTACTACAAAACGGAAGGAGGAAAATTAGGGATATCCTTGGACGAAACGACATCGGAAGATGATGTGGTGGAGATTTTGGCGTATTTCCAACGGGCCAAAGGCCAAGGAATCGGCGGCGATGAATTAACAGTGGCATGGCAAATTCCAGCCACTTTACGTCGGACAAGCCCGTTTATGACCCATGAGGTATTTCATAAATACCATTCGGAACATGGGATGTTGCGTTACTTAAAATCCTTAGAATCCAAAGATTTATCCATGGTTCATTCGATGATTTCCTTGGGTTCTTGCACCATGAAATTAAATGCGACGACGGAAATGATTCCGGTGACTTGGCCTGAATTGGGCAAGATTCACCCATTTGCACCAGGGTTTCAGACCAAGGGATACCAACGGATGATTATGGAATTGAGTGATTGGTTATGTGAAATCACGGGTTTTGCGGCGATGTCGATGCAACCCAATTCCGGTGCTCAGGGTGAATATGCGGGTTTGATGGTCATTCGGGCTTATCATGCCTCGCGTGGAGATCACCATCGGAACATAGCTTTGATTCCATCGTCGGCGCATGGAACCAATCCAGCTTCAGCGGTTATGGCGGGCATGAAGGTGGTCGTGACCCCTTGCGATGCGAATGGAAATATCGATGTGGCGGCCTTGAGAGCGAAAGCCGAAGAACATAAAGATGATTTAGCCTGCTTGATGGTCACGTATCCGAGTACCCATGGGGTGTTTGAAGAAACGATCATTGAGATTTGCGACATGATTCACGAATTTGGCGGTCAGGTGTATATGGATGGGGCCAACATGAATGCGCAGGTGGGATTGACCTCACCGGCGCGGATTGGGGCGGATGTTTGCCATTTGAACTTGCACAAAACCTTTTGTATTCCCCATGGTGGTGGCGGACCGGGCATGGGGCCGATCGGCGTGGCGCGTCAATTAGTTCCTTTTTTACCAGGACACGTGATGACAGATTCGATTCCGTCGGAAGCACACGGGGCGGTTTCGGCGGCACCGGTGGGATCAGCCAGCATTTTGGCGATTTCCTATGCCTACATCGCGATGATGGGTGGCGAGGGATTAACTCGGGCGACAGAAACGGCGATTTTAAATGCGAATTACATCAAGGCGCGTTTGGAAAAAGAATTCCCAATATTATATACGGGTTCTCAAGGGCGTTGTGCGCATGAGATGATTGTGGATTGTCGGCCATTCAAAATCTCGGCGGGCGTGGAAGCGGAAGATATCGCGAAACGCTTGATGGATTATGGTTTCCATGCGCCTACCCTATCTTTCCCGGTGGCGGGGACCTTGATGATCGAGCCAACGGAATCCGAGAACAAAGAAGAATTAGATCGTTTTTGCGATGCCCTATTGGGTATCCGTGCTGAGATTCGCGAAATCGAAGAAGGCCAAGCGGATAAGGCAAGCAATGTGCTCAAACATGCGCCACATACGCAAAGCATCGTATTGACTGACGAATGGACGCGTCCGTATTCGAGAGAAAAAGCGGTTTTCCCATTGCCTTATGTGAAGGCGGCGAAGTTTTGGCCAACCGTCTCTCGGATCGATTCAGCTTACGGCGATCGGAACTTGGTTTGTGCCTGCGAGCCGACGTCGAGTTATGCGTAAAACATGAAAATCAGTTTTTGATTTCGTTTTTGTTTCTCTTTTTATTTATCTTTGATAGTATCATATGATAGTATCAATGAAGCCCCCCTATGAGATAACAAGTCGAATTTTGCATTTCATTAGCTCCATTTCGCTAAAATTGGGCGAGGTAAATGCAAATTATTTGCAAAGACAAAGTCCGCAATTACGAAAGCAGAATAAAATCAAAACGGTACATTCTTCCTTGCAGATGGAGGGAAACACGTTAACGGTAGATCAGGTTTCGGCTATTTTGGAAAATAAACGCGTGATAGGGCCTCAAAAGGATATCTTGGAGGTTATGAATGCCTTGAAGGTCTATGATTCATTAAACAGCTTCAATCCATATTCGAATAAATCCTATTTACAAGCGCATGAAGCCTTAATGAAAGGACTTGTGGAGAAGCCTGGGGTTTATCGAAAACAAGGAGTCGGCATCGTGAAAGGGGAAAAATTAGCCCATGTCGCGCCCCCTTTTGAAAATGTACCTTTTTTGATGAGGGACCTTTTTGATTATTTGAAAAAGGGCGATGATATGATGTTAATCAAAAGTTGCGTTTTTCATTATGAAATGGAATTTATTCATCCCTTTATTGACGGGAATGGCCGGATGGGTAGATTATGGCAAACGCTTCTTTTAAGTCGAGAATTCCCTGTTTTTGAAACACTCCCTTTGGAAACTTTGATACATGCCACCCAAGAGGCCTATTATCAAGCCTTATCGGCCAGTGATAAAATAGGGAAGTCCACACCTTTTATCGAATATATGTTGGAGGTAATCGATCAGGCTTTGGCAAACCTACTACAATATACGAATCGGACAATGACAGACATGCATCGGCTTGAGTATTTTATTCACTTACACAAATCCGAATTTTCAAGAAAAGACTACATGCAGGTTTTCAAAGATATTTCTTCAGCAACTGCCAGTCGTGACCTGATAAAAGGAACCGAACTCAATCTGATTCAAAAAATTGGAGAAAAAAATAAAACGCGGTACCGAGTGAATCTATCAAGTGAATGATTCATCCAATCCAATTTCCTATCTTGAACCAAAATTTCATACCTACCGAAAAACCATGAAAAAACTTTACGCATATCTCGACGAATTAGCCAGCTACATTCCATCCATGGAAAAAAGAAATGAGGGAATTAGCGCGAGCACGGTCGGTTGGCAAATCGAACATAGTTTAATGACGATTCGTTTCGTCACAAAAGGCTTGTTAGCCTCCGACCCAAACCTATTTTCCAGATCATTTAATTTTACTAAAATCTTCATCCTTCTCACAGGCAAAATGCCTCGAGGAAAAGCCAGGGCCCCTAAATATGTATTGCCTGATGAATTCAACGAGGAAACTTTGCAGAAACATATCTTAAAAACGAAAGAAGCATTGGCTGAATTGGCACATGCACAGCCAAATCAATTTGTGGAACATCCTTATTTTGGTAAAATAAACAAAAAGGAAACCATCCGATTTCTCGGCATTCACACCTTTCATCACATCAAAATTATTCGGGATATTCTTGCCGCATAAAAAGCCTAATTGACGCGCACGCCCCCAGCATTTTGACCCAAAAAAAATTGATTTTTATCACCAAAATTTAATTTGGTATGCTTGCATAACATTTTAAATAATCCGTATATTTACGCCCTACACAAAAAGCTTACGCATGAATCGTTCCATTAAAAAAGTAGCCATTTTAGGCTCAGGAATTATGGGCTCACGAATAGCCTGTCATTTCGCAAACATCGGGGTGCAAGTGCTCTTGCTCGACATCGCGCCCAAGGAATTAAGCGCGGAGGAAGCTGCCAAAGGCCTGACCCTAGAAAGTCCGGCGGTTCGCAATCGGATTGTGAATGCGGCGTTCCAGCAAACCCTCAAATCCAAACCCGCTTCCTTATATCAAGCCGGATTTGCGGCGAATATCCAAGTTGGGAATTTTGAAGACAATCTCTCCGGCATCAGCGATGCGGACTGGATCATGGAAGTGGTCGTCGAGAATTTAGCGATCAAAAAATCGATCTACGAGCGCGTGGAGCAATTTCGCCAACCTGGCACCTTAATTACCTCGAATACCTCCGGCATTCCGATTCATCTCATGGCGGAAGGCCGTTCAGCCGATTTTCAAGCCCATTTTTGTGGCACACACTTCTTTAACCCACCGCGCTATTTGCGCTTATTAGAAATCATCCCGACGCCGAAAACGGATCCGTCAGTGATCGATTTTTTACTCGCCTATGGCGAAACCCAATTAGGCAAAACCACGGTTCTTTGCAAAGATACCCCAGCTTTTATCGCCAACCGCATCGGCGTTTATTCCATGATGCAAACGATGAAAGTGGTCGAGGAATTAGGCCTTACGGTGGAGCAAGTGGATAAATTGACCTCTAAAGTCGTAGGCCGACCGAAATCCGGCACTTTCCGACTTTCTGATGTCGTGGGATTAGATACGACCGTTCATGTGGCCAATAACCTACATGCTGCCTTAACGCATGACGAAAGCAAGTCGATTTTCGCTTTGCCTTCGATGATGCAAAAATTAATCGAAAACAAATGGCTCGGCGATAAAACCGGCCAAGGATTTTATAAAAAGACCAAAGACGAGAAGGGCAAAACGGTCATCTTGAGTTTGGATTTACAAACCTTTGAATACCGAGCGGCCCAACGTGTTTCCTTTGAAACGCTGGAACGCTCGAAAGCTGTAGACCAATTAGCTGATCGCTTCGCTCTTTTATTAGCAGGCCAGGATTTGGCCGGCGAATTTTACCGCAAAACTATCCTGGATGGTTTCCGCTACGCATCGAATCGCGTGCCTGAAATCGCAGATGATTTGGTGAAAATTGACCAAGCGATCTGCGCAGGATTTGGTTGGGAAATGGGCGTATTCGAAACCTGGGACGCGATTGGTGTCGAAAAGGCGATTGCGATGATGGCTGAATTAGGCTTGACTCCGGCCCCTTGGGTCACGGAAATGCTAGCCCTCGGTCATGCTACTTTCTACAAAATCGAAGGAGGCAAGCGCCTCTATTATGATTTGGCAACCAAAAGCTACCAAGTCATTCCGGGCCAAGAAAAACAAATCAGCCTATCCATTTTAAAACCAACCAACACCGTTTTCAAAAACGACGATGCACACCTCATCGATTTGGGCGAAGGCATTGTGGGCTTGGAATTCCATTCCAAAATGAACACGATGGGCCAAGGAGTGCTCGAAGGACTTGCCTATGCTATCGAAACGGCGGAAAAAGATTTCCGTGGCTTGGTGATTGGAAATGAATCCAACGAAGCTTTTTCGGCGGGTGCGAATTTGGGCATGTTGTACATGTTTGGTATCGAGAAGAAATTCGATGATGTAAACCACATGATTGCCACCTTCCAAGAATCCATGATGCGGGTGCGTTATTCGAGCATTCCGGTCGTGGTGGCGCCGCATACCTTGGCGCTGGGGGGTGGTTGCGAAATTAACCTACATGCCGACAAAATCGTGGCTCATTCCGAATTGTACATGGGATTGGTGGAAGTGGGCGTCGGCCTTATTCCAGCCGGTGGGGGTACGAAGGAAATGGCCTTGCGAATGGGAGATGCGCGGAGATCAGGGGATGTGGAATTGAATCGACTCCAACAAGCCTTTATGAACATCGCCACTGCCAAAGTAAGTACATCGGCACATGAGGCATTGGAAATGAATTATTTGCGGACGCAGGATCGCATCGTATTAAATAGAAGCCAAGTCATTAGCGAGGCTAAAAAAGAAGCCATCTTATTAGCTGAGGCGGGATACGTTCAAAAAAATCGCCGAAGTGATGTCTGGGTCGAAGGCAAGCAAGGATTGGCTTTGTTTAAAGCGGGAATCCAGGGGATGTTGATGGGCCGTTATATTTCGGAACACGACGCCTTGATTGCGAATAAATTAGCCTTTGCGATTTGCGGGGGAGATTTAGATGCACCCCAAATGGTGACGGAACAATATTTATTGGATCTTGAGCGGGAAGCATTTTTATCGCTGACGGGCGAACAAAAAACCATGGATCGAATCGGAAGCCTATTGAGTGGCGGAAAACCTTTAAGAAATTAATCAATTACGAATATGAATGCATACATAATAGCGGGATATCGTACGGCGGTGGCTAAGGCCAATCGGGGAGGATTTCGCACCATGCGGCCGGATGATTTGGCGGCGGAAGTGATTAAACATTTAATGGCGCAGGTTCCTTCGGTGGATCCGGCCTTGGTCGACGATCTAATCGTAGGCAATGCCATTCCGGAAGCGGAACAAGGCATGCAGATGGCGCGCTATATTTCATTATTGTCTTTACCCAAAAGCGTTCCGGGTTTTATCATCAACCGATATTGCGGTTCCGGTTTGGAGGCGATTGCCCTGGCTTCGGCCAAAGTGGCCTCTGGCATGGCGGATTGCGTAATAGCGGGAGGGACTGAATCCATGACCATGTTGCCAATGATGGGCCATAAAACGGTTTTGAATTATGGCATTGCGAGCGAACATCCTGATTACTACATCGGAATGGGACTTACGGCGGAGGAAGTCAGTAAAAAATACCAAGTGACCCGCGAGGAACAAGATGCGTTTTCGTTTGCCTCGCACCAAAAAGCCCTCGCCGCACAAAAAGCAGGTTTATTTACAGACCAAATCGTTCCCATCAAGGTATCTGAGAATTATTTCGATGCCAAATCAGGAACGAAAAAAACGCGTGAATGGGTGGTTTCCCAAGACGAAGGTCCAAGGGCGGATACGACCTTGGAGGCCTTAGGAAAATTAAAGCCGGTTTTTGCCATGGGCGGTTCGGTGACGGCAGGAAATGCCTCTCAAACTTCAGATGGTGCCGCTTTCGTGTTAGTGGTTTCAGAGAAATTTGTCGAACAATACAAGCTAAAACCGATTGCCAAAATGCTTAGTTACGCCGCCGCGGGCGTGGAACCGAGTCTTATGGGCATTGGTCCGGTAGAAGCGATTCCAATCGCGCTGAAAAAAGCGGGATTGACCTTGGAAGACATCGATTTGATTGAATTAAATGAGGCTTTTGCGGCACAATCTTTGGCCGTCATTAAGACCTTAGGGATCGACCAAGAAAAGGTCAATGTGAACGGGGGGGCGATTGCCTTAGGACATCCGCTGGGCTGTTCAGGGGCGAAATTGTCGATCCAATTGTTCCATGAACTTCGTCGGCGCAACAAAAAATACGGCATGGTTACCGCCTGCGTAGGTGGCGGCCAAGGCGTGGCAGGTATCTACGAGATTCTGTAATTTTCATTTTTTACACTGACAAGCAAAGGCGCACTCACAGGCGTCTTTGCTTTTTTTAGCTATGAACGCAGCCGATTACATTGCCCTCGAATCAGATTTTGGCGCCCATAATTATCACCCGATGCCGGTGGTATTGGACAAAGGCGAAGGCATTTACGTGTGGGATGTGGAAGGCAAGCGCTACATGGATTTTTTATCGGCCTATTCGGCCGTGAATCAGGGGCATTGTCATCCCCGACTCATCGAGGCGATGCTCGAACAATCAAAAAAACTCACGCTCAGTTCGCGGGCTTTTCATACGACCCAGTTAGGTCTCGCCGAACAAGCCTTAGCCCAACGATTCGGCTATGACAAAGTCCTATTCATGAATACGGGCGTAGAAGCCGGAGAATCTGCCATTAAATTGGCCCGAAAATGGGCCTATGAGGTCAAAGGCGTTCCGGCCAATCAAGCCAACATCATCGTAGCCGAAGGGAATTTTTGGGGGCGAACGATTGCAGCCGTTTCTTCCTCGACCGACCCCAGTAGTTTCCATAATTTCGGACCTTTTACGCCCGGTTTCACGAAAATCCCATATGAAGATTTGGAGGCTTTGGAAATTGCCTTGGCAAATCCAAACGTCGCCGCCTTCATGGTGGAACCCATTCAGGGTGAGGCCGGCGTTCGTGTGCCCTTTGCCGGCTACCTAAAAGCAGCTTCCGAATTATGTCGCAAGCATCGCGTATTGTTTATTGCCGATGAAATTCAGACGGGATTGGGACGGACAGGGGCTTGGTTAGCCTGCCTGCACGAGGGTGTCCAACCCGATGTTCTTCTGCTCGGCAAAGCCCTTTCGGGTGGATTTATGCCCGTTTCGGCAGTTTTGGCTTCGGATGAGGTGATGTTAACCTTGAAACCCGGCGAACATGGATCTACATTTGGAGGGAATCCGATGGCTTGCGTATTGTCGATGACCGCCCTTTCCATTATCGAGGAGGAACAATTAGTCGAAAACGCCGCGGCACGAGGAACCCAACTCATGCACTTTTTAAAATCCTTGGCCGAAAAAACGAGTTTGATACGTGAGGTTCGTGGCAAAGGTTTATTATGTGCCATTGAAATTAACACAGACGAGGAAAGCCCATTGGCCTACGAAATTTGCCTAAAACTGATGCAGGAAGGCTTACTTATGAAGCCAACCCATGGGAATAAAATTCGGCTCGCACCGCCATTGACCATCACCCAAACGCAAATGAACGAGGCCTGTGGACTTATCGAAAAAGTCTTTTTATCGCTTAGCTGATTTCAAAGCAGCGCATGGAAATACCTCCATAGACCAATTGGTCAAAGGTAAAGCGCACTTCCTCCTGTTTTCTGGCGAGGGCCAAGGAGTACAACATCGGAATGTAATGATCCGGCGTAGGCACCGAGCGCGCACCGCCAGGAGCTGAAGTATATGCGATTAAATCCGACAAGTTTTTATCGGCAATTTTCTCCGTCGACCAAGCATCAAATTCCTGCGCCCAGTCATAGGCAAAGGTCTCTTCGCCCCTGGACAAATTGGCCACGCTGGCCTGCAAATTATGCACGATATTGCCACTTCCGATGATCAAAACACCACGAGAACGCAAGAATTGTAATTCTTGAGCCAAGCTCACATGGTAGGACAAGGGTTGCCCATAATCGATCGACAATTCAAAACAAGGAATATTATGCCCCGGAAATAGGTGGCATAAAACTGTCCAGGCGCCGTGATCTAGGCCCCAATCGAGGGTAGTTTGAATTTTTTGAGAACCGGAGGCTAATAATTCCGCCGTTTCCGGACTTCCCGGCGCGGGATATTGAAACGCATGCAATGCCGGTGGAAAACCACCGAAATCATGAATGGTTTCGGGTTTAGGACTGGCCTGAACGAAGGTACCTCCGCGACTTAACCAATGGGCAGAAACCACCAAAACTGCTTTCGGTGGATTTTTTTCCAATGCCTGGCGACCCATTTGGCCCAAGGCCTGCGTAAATGGGTTGTCCATGAGCGCGTTCATGGGACTACCATGGCCGATAAACCAAACGGGTTGGAGCAAATCCATCTTAACGATTCATGGATACGAGGAATTCCTCGTTGGTCCTTGTACCCTTCATTTGTTGCTGTAAAAACTCCATCGCTTCCACAGAATTCATGTCGGACATATGCTTGCGCAAAATCCACACGCGTTGGAGTACCGCTGGATCCATCAATAGATCTTCGCGACGTGTTCCGGATGCGGTGATGTCGATGGCTGGGTAGACACGGCGGTTGGACAATTTCCGATCCAATTGCAATTCCATATTACCAGTTCCCTTAAATTCTTCAAAAATCACCTCATCCATCTTGCTTCCCGTCTCCGTTAAAGCTGTGGCGATGATGGTCAACGAACCTCCGTTTTCCACATTCCGCGCCGCTCCGAAGAAACGTTTTGGTTTATGTAATGCATTCGCATCCACACCCCCAGATAAAATCTTACCAGACGAAGGGACAACTGTATTATAGGCACGCGCCAAACGCGTAATTGAATCCAATAAAATCACCACATCGTGACCACATTCCACCATGCGTTTTGCTTTTTCCAATACGATGCTGGCCACTTTCACGTGACGTTCGGCTTGTTCATCGAAGGTCGACGAAATCACCTCCGCGCGCACCGAACGTTGCATATCCGTTACCTCTTCCGGGCGTTCATCGATTAATAAAATGATCAAATACACCTCTGGATGGTTACGCGAAATGGCATTGGCGATGTCCTTTAATAAAACGGTTTTACCGGTTTTCGGCTGGGCGACAATCATTCCCCTTTGTCCTTTCCCGATCGGGGCGAATAAATCCAAAATCCGTGTCGAATAATTATCCGGCGCAGAGGCTAAATTTAATTTTTCCTCGGGGAACAAAGGTGTTAAATATTCGAAATTAATACGGTCGCGAATTTCATCGGTCGTTTTCCCGTTGACCGAATCGATTTTCAACAACGCGAAGTATTTTTCACCCTCTTTCGGAGGTCTAATTTTTCCTAAAATGGTATCTCCTGTTTTCAAACCAAACATTTTGATTTGCGAAGGGGATACATAAATATCATCGGGAGAAGCTAAATAATTGTAATCCGAGGAACGCATGAAGCCATAACCACCTTCTTGCATGATTTCGAGCACGCCTTCATTATCGATCAAACCATCTAATTCTTTGATGATTTGGTTATAATTCGAGCGTTGTTTGAAATGCTGAGGTGCTTGCGCGGGTGCATCTTCTTTCGGTAAGGATTGAGGATCCACGGGTGCGTCGGTCGGAGAAACTTTCGAATCTACGACATTGCTATCGTTGGTAATAAACGAAGTATCGACCATAAAATCCTCCGGTGGAGCGATGGCCTCGTATTCGATAGGCGCTTCCGCGGCTGGCGTTGCGTCTTTCCGAGGACGGAAATTCTTCGCTGGGCGTTCGGGGCGGTTATTCGACCGGGTGTTCGTCGGCTGATCGTTTCCTGCATTTTCGGAAGAAGCTTCTGAGGTGGCCGCTGTTGGTTCCGATGATCCGGCTATCGGAGCCTCTGAGGGCGCTGGAGCTGCTTCGATGATCGGTTCCACAGGAATCTTGGGCTCATAAGGAATCAAAGGCAATTCAGCAGGATTGCTGGATGTTTTTTGGATTCGTTGACGCTTAGGACGGTCAGTGGATGGTAATTCTTCTTCTACTTTCTTTACTCTTCGGATGGGTTTTTCTTCCATAAAATGGGGAAATTTTTGTTATTCCACTCTCATAAACGTTTTGAAAAAATGATGCAAAAACCTTAGGCAGGATTAGCTTTCAAAAGATGAAAAGGAAAGGAAATGTATAATTGACGTGCTTACGACATTGAAACACAGCGCAATACTACATTACTTACATTAGATTGTCAAGCCTTTCCTCATAATTTTGTAATTTGCATGGGTAAATCATGGAAAATTCCGCATTAAATCACCTTTCTGATCAATTAAACACGCGAGAATCCGAAGGACTTTTACGGTTTTTACAGGACCTTAGGGGCATGATTGACTTTTGTTCGAATGATTATTTAGGACTTAGCCAACATCCAACCCTTGCACTTGCCATCCAACAAGAAGCGCAGCGCAGGACCGAAAAAGGAAAATCCTTAGGCCATGGAGCGACGGGCTCCCGCCTGATTTCAGGACACTCCCCTATTTTTGACGAATTTGAACAAGCCTGTGCTGACATGCACCGGGCGGAGGCGGCATTGTTATTCGCTTCGGGATATGATGCCAATGTGGGTTTGATCGCCGCATTGGCGCAGGAAGGCCAAGTGATTTTTTGTGATAAATTATTGCATGCCAGTTTGATCGATGGCCTCCGTTTATGCAAGGCCGAGAAACGGATTTTCAAGCACAATGACCTTGGGGATTTGGTGAAATTATTGGAACAATATCCAAAAGAAACACCCAAATGGATCGTTGTCGAATCCATCTATTCGATGGATGGGGACAAGGCACCTTTGGCCGATTTAGTAGCCATAAAAAATACATTCAATGCCGAAATTATTGTGGATGAAGCTCATAGCGGTGGATTGTATGGACCTGAAGGCAGCGGATTCTGTGTCGCATTAGGACTAGAAAAGGAGATTTTTGCACGGGTCATTACCTTCGGAAAAGCCTGGGGAAATGCGGGTGCGGTGGTTTTGGGATCGCCAATTTTAAAGGATTATTTGATCAATTTCGCCCGGCCATTCATCTATTCCACGGCGCCAAGTCCTCAACATGTCAGTAGTTTATTGGCCACCTTGGAATTTATTAAAACACAAGATACGCTTCGACAAAAACTTCAGTCGAACATTCAATTTTTTCAAAGCCAAGTCCAGGGAAAGGCCTGGGGAAAAAGCCAAACGGCCATTCAAACCTTTTTTGTGTCCGGCAACCAGGCCCTTCGTGCTGCGGCCAAAAAGGCGCAAGAGGCAGGTTTTGCGGTGAAACCGATTGTCTATCCGACGGTCGCCAAAGGCCAAGAACGCATCCGAATTACACTGAACGCAGGTAGCCAAGAAAATGATATGCTTTCACTGATTCAAACCCTCAATGAACATGCCTAATCAAATCATCATCGCGGGCATCGGCACCGAAATAGGCAAAACGCTCATTTCAGCTATTTTCAGGCAAGCGTTGCAGGCGGATTATTGGAAACCCGTCCAATCCGGAAACCCGGAAGAAGCTGACGCCTTGTTTATTGAGCAGATGACTCAGGTGCCGGGCGGGAAAATTTGGGATTCGAGTTTTGTATTGACCCAAGCCCTATCCCCTCATACCGCGGCGGAGATCGATGGTCTACGGATTACATTGGACGAAATTCAGTTGCCAGCCACTCCCCGACCGCTGATTGTCGAATTAGCCGGCGGGATCATGGTCCCATTAAATGAAAGCGACACGAATTTGGATCTCATGGCCAAGCTGAATTTACCCGTGGTTTTAGTGAGTAAAAATTATTTAGGGAGTATCAATCACACCTTATTGACCTACGAACTGTTAAAAGCGCGCCGCATTCCCATGGCGGGGATTGTTTTTAATGGCCCTTCCAATGCATCCGGGGAAACATTTATCCTAAATCATACGGGTTTAAAGGTCCTCATGCGCGTACCCGAATTACCCAAATTAGATCCCAACATCATCCAGGAATATGCCAAACACATCCAGTTATAACCTATCCAAACGCGATGCGCAGGTGATTTGGCATCCATTCACCCAGCATCAGATTGAGCCGCATTCCATCGCGATTACGCATGGCGAGGGCGTATATCTATACGACGAGGCGGGTAACAAATATATCGATGCGATTTCCTCCTGGTGGGTGAATTTGCACGGACATGCGCATCCCTATTTGGCTGAAAAAATATATGAACAAGCATTAAAAATTGAGCAGGTGATTTTCGCTGGGTTTACGCATGAACCTGCGGTGCGTTTATCGGAAAGGATATTAGGTCTTTTGCCCGATCATTTTCAAAAGGTATTTTTCTCGGACAATGGCAGTACGGCGGTCGAAGTCGCCATCAAAATGGCCTTACAATATTTCCATAACCAAGGAAATACCCGCAAGCGAAAAATCATCGCCTTGGCGGATGCCTATCATGGGGATACCTTTGGGGCGATGAGTTTGGGGGCCCCAAGTGCTTTCAATGCGCCCTTTCAGGAAATGTTGTTCGACGTGGAATTCATCCCAAGTCCCACGGATCCCGTGGCCTGCCTGAAGGCCTTGGAAGTAAAAATGCGCCATGCAGAGGATTATGCGGCCTTTATTTTCGAACCACTCGTTCAAGGCGCGGGCGGTATGGCCATGTATTCCGCCGAAACTTTGGATTCGCTGATTGCTTGTGCGCAGGCAAACCAAGTGATGTGTATCGCGGATGAGATCATGACGGGTTTTGGAAGGACAGGCAAATTTTTCGCCATCGATCATGGACGTCAAAAACCGGATATTATGTGTTTATCCAAAGGCCTGACGGGTGGCATGATGGCCATGGGGTTAACGATTTGTTCAGATGACATATTTAATGCCTTTTTATCGGCCGATCGCCACAAAACCCTTTTTCATTCCCATTCCTTTACCGCGAATCCGCTTACCTGTGCGGCGGCGAATGCGAGTTTGGACTTGATGGAAGCGGAAGGCTTTTGGGAGAAAATTGAGGCGATACGCGAGTCACATGCTCGTTGGATCCAACAAACCAATCATCCCGCACTTAAAAACCTACGGCAAACGGGAACCATCCTCGCCTTCGAACTCGTCAATGGCGAGGCGGATGACTATATGAATCCGATTCGAGGTCGGGCCTATGAATATTTCATCAAAAAAGGGGTCTTGCTTAGACCCCTTGGAAATACAATTTATGTGTTGGCTCCTTATTGCATTAGCCAAACTGACCTGGATTACATGTATACATGTATCCTGGAGTTTGCGAATGAATTAGTTGGGTAATTTCGTCGATTGCCACGAAACCATTTGCCAACGTTTGCCTTCAAACACCCAGACATCCGTATAACGTAAATGGTTAAAGGTGAAATTTCCTTCTTTGGTTTGATTTTTCACGGTGGCAATTCCCGTAATGATTCCTGTTTTTCCGTAAATGCGTGGCGTTAATTCTTCGGATTCGATGGCCGCGTAAATCGTCTTTTTCGAAACGATGGAATTGATATAGGTTTCTTTTGTGTCAGTCGCTGCATTTGAATGGTTGTAGATTAAATCATCATGCAAAACAGCGCGTAAACCTGCCTCATCTTGGGCAATCATCACTTTGAAACGATTTAATTCAGCCTCTTTTAAGGAGGCAAGATCCGCTTTTTGTGCGAAAGCAGCTACGGTTGTCATCATGAACGTTACGAGTAAGGTAAATTTTTTCATAGTATTTGTTTATTTTAAAAGACCAAAGTAGTCAATCCTTAGGGATTATTCAAAATTAAATCGGCACCTTTTTCAGCAATCGCCATCACCGCCGCATTCGTATTTCCGGACACTAAATCCGGCATAATCGAGGCATCGATGACCCGCAAGCCCTGCAATCCGCGTACGCGCAAGCTAGCTGGGTTGGTCACGGCACTTGAACCTTGGCCCATTTGGCACGTTCCCACAGGGTGATACACGCATTCGGTTGCCATTTCAATATGCTTCAAAATCACCTCTTCCGTCAAATCCTCTGCTGGATATTTTAATCGAGAACCTTTGCGCAAGGCATCAAATGCCGGGGCCAATAATAGGTCATGCGCCATTTTAACTCCGCGAACCAAGGTCGCTAGATCCTTTCCTTCCGCATCCGTCAAATATTGAGGATCGATTTTAGGTGCATCCCAAGGTGAGGCAGAGTGTAATCCCACATAGCCTCGACTGGCGGGTTTTAACAAAGTGGGCAAACACGTAAATCCATCCCGCAAAGGCATTTGTTTATAATCATAGATATCCAAGGACCAGGCGGAGGAGAAATGAAACTGCAGATCCGGTCGATCCGAGCCACCCAACGAATCCACAAAGGCGCAACCCTCCAGCGGACTGGCCGACAAAGGCCCGCTTTTATTCCATGTATATTGCGCAAAGTTTGGCGCCGAAATGGCTGCATTGAAGGACACATGGTCCGTGGACGCCTCCGCATGCATATTCACAAATAAATGATCTGATAGATTTTGTCCCACACCGGGTAAATCCGCACGCGATTCAATCCCGAATTCTGCCAAATATTCCTTCGGCCCGATGCCCGAAAGCATTAATAATTGAGGACTTTGGAAAGATCCAGCAGATAAAATCACTTCACGGGAGGCAAAAAAGTTTTCTGCTGATTTTTTCCCAGAGGCCCAACCACTAATTCCTTTTACCACATCCCCTTCGAATAACAATTCCCCCACATGAAATTGGCTCAATACCTTCAAATTTTTTCGCTTCAACACCGGATAAATAAAAGCTTTTGCGCCTGAAACACGTTCCCCATTTTCAATGGCGAATTGGAACATGCCGGCACCTATTTGTCGGGCCCCATTAAAATCATCCGTTTCTGGAATCCCAATTTCACCACAGGCTTGAATAAATGCCTGCCCAAAAGGTGTCAAATGCCTCGGATCGGAGACGGTCAACGGACCGCCTTGGCCATGATATTCATTGGAAAAGCGAACATTATTTTCTGATTTTTTAAAATAGGGCAAGATGTTTTCATACGCCCATCCGGCACAACCCATGGCAGCCCAGCCATCAAAATCCGCTCGATTTCCTCGAATATAGGCCATGCAATTAATGGCACTACTTCCACCCATGGCCTTTCCGCGGGGTTGATATATTTTTCGATTGCCTAATTTGACTTGGGGCTCGGTGAAGAAATTCCAGTTGAGGTAGGTCCCATTCAACAACGGATACGACGAGGGCATCGTAATCCGAGGATCCCGACTATCCATGCCAGCCTCCACCAAAAGGACTTGATTAAGTGGGTTTTCCGACAAGCGATTCGCCAATACACAACCGGCTGTTCCTGCCCCGACAATGATGTAATCAAACAGCATAGAAAATTTGTAATTATTCTATAAATTTCAATAAATTTACCGGAAAGTCAACCACTATGAATAATTTTACCAGCTATTTGATTTTGGGATTGCAACACATTTTAAATGTCCAGGCAATCGACCATTTGCTTTTCCTCTTATCCATCACCTGCATTTACCGGTTTTACGATATCAAACGCTTATTTTTCATGATAACCGCCTTTACGCTAGGGCATTCGATTACCTTGGCATTGGCAACCTTGCACTGGATTAATTTTTCCGCAACCTGGATTGAATTTTTAATTCCCTGCACGATTTTACTTTCGGCAACGGGCAATTTATTCAAAAATGATCTACAAGGAAAACAAAAAAATATGCCCTGGTTGATTTTTGCCTTAATTTCGGGCTTTGGTCTAATCCACGGATTGGGATTTTCGAATTATTTACAAAGCTTATTGGGTTCCGAAAATTCGCTTCTTGAGCCCTTGTTTGCGTTTAATATAGGATTGGAATTGGGCCAAATAGCGGTGGTAACCGCCTTTCTATTGGTTTCAACCTTCTTAATTGAGGTTTTACGCATCAAGATTCGGCATTATGCCTTGGCGATTTCCGGCCTGATCATCGGCTTGGTATTGCCGATGATCCTTGAACGATGGCCGCTGTAATTTTCTAGAAATCCTCATCCATGGAGAATGACATGGATTCCTTATCAGACATAACACCTGATTTTTGATATTCTGCTACGCGTTTCTCGAAGAAATTTGTTTTTCCTTGAAGCGAAATCATTTCCATGAAGTCGAATGGATTCGTTGCATTGTAGTTCTTTTGACATCCCAAAGACACCAATAAACGATCCGCTACAAATTCGATGTATTGACACATCAATTCCGCGTTCATCCCAATTAAAGATACTGGCAACGCGACCGTCACAAATTCTTTTTCGATTTCCACTGCGTTTAAGATGATTTCGTAAATACGCTCTTGGGAAATTTTATTTTTGATGTGATCCGAGTACAACAAACATGCAAAATCACAATGCAAGCCTTCGTCACGCGAAATTAGCTCATTCGAGAAGGATAAACCTGGCATTAAACCACGTTTTTTCAACCAGAAAATAGAGCAAAAACTACCCGAGAAGAAAATCCCTTCCACCGCCGCAAACGAAATTAAGCGCTCGACGAAATTATCACTTTCAATCCATTTCAAGGCCCAATCCGCCTTTTTCTTCACACAATCAATCGTTTCGATAGCGCGCAATAAATGGTCTTTTTCTTTTGGATCCGAAATATATGAATCGATCAACAAGGAATACGTCTCTGAGTGGATGTTTTCCATCATAATTTGGAAACCATAAAAACACTTGGCCTCCGCGTATTGAACCTCCTTCAAAAAGTTGTTGGCCAAGTTCTCATTCACAATCCCATCGGAAGCTGCAAAAAACGCCAAGACATGGGAAATAAAATGACGTTCGCCGTCATTCATCTTTTTCCAGTCGGCCAAATCTTGTTGCAAATCGATCTCTTCCGCTGTCCAAAAAGAAGCTTCCGCTTTTTTATAAAACTGCCAAATATCATCGTGTTTAATCGGGAAAAGTACGAAGCGGTTTGGATCTTCGACCAACAAAGGCTCTTGAAAAGTAGTTGTAGACATGTGTATATAAAATGAATTCGAATTTACAGATTTAGCACGTATTTTTTGAGGTTTTTATTGATTTTTTTAAAAGAAAAATCCGCCCACCTGGACGACAAATGCTGAGCCATAGGGCGACGCTTTTCCGGACGTGGCTGAATAGTTTAAATCATACATCAGCGACAAATTAATCCCGATTCGCGAACCTATACCAATCCCCACTAAAACTGGATTTGAATAGCCTACACCTGTGGTTCCGGCCGTCATGTCATTGAAATTTTCTACTTGGGCGGTAAGGTACCCTTGACCGAGCAATTGAGCTAGCATGGGAACTTGTTGGCGGATAAATAAACGCTCTCCTAACAAATTACTTGTCGCCCGATAACCACTGTAGCTCAACGAATAATATTGATAAGTCATCCCCACCCCTACAACCGTATTATTGGTCAATAAATACCCGGCCATGGGCGAAATACCAATGCTCGTCGGATTCCCAAAACTCAAGCCCGACAATCCTCCCCCAAAATGCAAACGCTCCCGAAAACTCAACTCGCTCACATCCGGTTCCACATCCAAATCCCCGCGGGCACCTTCTTCTTTAATGACAACTTGCTCGTCCTGGGCCCACAAAGATGGTGCCGCAGCTAAGAAAATCAGGCAGAACAAAAAGGCAATTTTTTTCATGGGTCGTTGCTAATTTTGAGATTTGGCAAATCTAACAAAGGCAGATGAATTTTCCATCCTAAAAAATGGATTTTAAAAAACTTGGTATTGATAATTTATATCAACCTAAAAGAATTAATTTTGTTTTATGAATGATTTCCAATCGACTACGATTGACCCCAAAACTCACATCATCATTAAAGGTGCCCGGGTTCACAATTTAAAAAATGTGGACGTGGCGATTCCTCGCAATCAATTAGTCGTGATCACGGGACTTTCGGGTTCCGGAAAATCATCGCTTGCCTTTGATACCCTGTTTGCAGAAGGTCAACGCATGTATGTCGAAAGCCTAAATTCCTACGCCCGCCAATTCCTTGGCCGCATGGAAAAACCGGCCGTGGATTATATCAAAGGCGTTTCGCCCGCCATCGCGATCGAACAAAAAGTAAATACGAAAAACCCGCGGTCCACCGTGGGAACGACCACCGAAATATACGATTACCTTAAATTGCTCTTTGCCCGCATCGGCAAAACCTTCTCCCCCCTGTCCGGCAAGGAAGTCAAAAAAGACTCCGTGTCCAGCATTGTGGATTGGGTGGGCCAATTTCCCGATCGCAAAGTCCTCATTCTCGCACCGCTCGTTCCTCATGTGGATCGAAGTTTGCGGGATGAATGTCAATTGCTCATTCAAAAAGGTTATACCCGCCTCAGCGTTCAAGACGAAATCATCGATTTGGAAGAATTGGTGGAGGATGCGGAACGGTTGAAAAGTTTAAGCAAAAAAGTAAAAGACATCGCCATTTTGGTCGACCGATTGATCTCCAAACCGGAGGATGAAGAAACTACATTCCGGCTCGGGGATTCGGTGCAAACGGCTTATTTTGAGGGTGAGGGAGTTTGCTGGATCGACATCGATGGCCAAAAGCGCGCCGTTTTTTCCAATAAATTCGAACTTGACGACATCGTATTCGAAGAACCGAGCCTCAACTTATTTTCGTTTAATAATCCCTACGGCGCCTGTCGGAATTGTGAAGGCTACGGAAAGGTGCTAGGTTTGGATCCTGATTTGGTCATTCCAGACCATGAATTATCCGTGTATGAAGGGGCGATAGCGCCATGGCGCTCAGAACGGATGAATGAATGGTTGCACCCGCTGTTGCGCAACGGCATTCATTTCGATTTCCCCATTCATCGACCGTATAAAGATTTAACAACGGCCGAAAAAAAACTGCTTTGGAAAGGAAATAAATATTTCGCGGGCTTAACTCAGTTTTTTGATCACCTCGAAAAGGAGACGTATAAAATTCAATACCGGGTCATGTTGTCACGTTATCGTGGAAAAACAACCTGTCCTGAATGCCAAGGATCCCGCCTGCGAGGCGATGCAGCCTATGTGAAAATTGGTGGCGTTTCGATCATTGATCTGGTCTTATGGCCGATATCCAAAGTAAAAACGTTTTTCGAGGAACTCAAATTAAACGAGCATGACCACGCAGTGGCCCGCCGAATCCTCATCGAAATCAATAACCGTTTAGACTATATGAATCGAGTAGGTTTGGGGTATTTGACCTTAAACCGGCTGAGTTCTACGCTTTCGGGTGGGGAATTCCAACGCATAAAACTAGCCACCTCCCTCGGCAGTGCGCTTGTGGGGTCTATGTATATTTTGGATGAACCGAGCATCGGTTTGCATCCGCGGGATACGGAGCGTTTGATTTCGGTGCTCGAGATGTTGAAAAAAATGGGCAATACGGTGATTGTGGTCGAGCATGAAGAAGACATTATGCGGGCGGCGGATCAAATCATCGACATCGGTCCGGACGCAGGAAGACACGGAGGGCAATTGATTTTTCAAGGAAATCTCGAGGCGGCCTTGGCGGATAAAACCACCGATAGCCATACCCTTCGTTTTTTAAACGGCCAAGATTCGATTGAAATTCCGGCCTTTCGCCGAAAGCCTTTGGCCCATATTGAAATCCTAGGTGCCCAGGAAAATAATTTAAAACAGGTGGATGTGAAGATTCCTCTGGGGATTTTGAGCGTGGTGACGGGTGTAAGTGGATCGGGAAAATCGACCTTAATTCGGAAAATTTTGTATCCAGCGATGATGCGGAATTTGCAATTAGGCACGGAGGAAACCGGAAAATACCGCGAAATCAAAGGAAGTCTTTCCAAGATTTCGGGGGTGGAAATGGTGGATCAGCAACCGATCGGGAAATCCTCTCGCTCGAATCCGATTACCTACATTAAGGCTTACGATGCGATTCGCTTGTTGTATTCGGAATTGCCCTTGGCCAAAAGTCGGGGCTATAAACCTGCCCATTTTTCATTTAATGTGGAGGGTGGCCGTTGCGAAACCTGCCAAGGCGAAGGGGAAATTACGATCGAGATGCAGTTCATGGCCGACATTAAGTTGACCTGCGAATCCTGCCACGGCCTTCGCTTCAAACAAGAAATCCTCGATATTAAATTCCAAGAAAAGTCAATCGCTGAGATTCTCGACATGACCGTGGAAGAAAGCATTCCCTTCTTCAAGGAAAAAATGCCGCGCATCGCGGAAAAAATTGAGCCTTTATTCCAAGTGGGACTTGGTTATATCAAATTAGGACAGTCGAGTAATTCACTTTCGGGTGGGGAGGCCCAACGGGTAAAATTGGCCAGTTTCCTCGGCAAAGGAAATTCGAACAAAGGCAAAACCTTATTTATTTTCGATGAACCGACCACCGGTTTGCATTTTCATGACATCAAAAAACTCCTGAAAGCACTGAATGATTTGGTGGAGCAGGGCGATACGGTGCTGATTATTGAGCACAACATGGAGGTGATTAAATGCGCAGATCATATCATTGATTTAGGCCCAGAGGGTGGAGAAAATGGCGGAAATATCTGTTTTGAAGGAACTCCGGAGGAGATGCTGGGCTTGAAAAATAACCCAACGGCCTTTTATTTGGCTCAAAAATTAAGCCCTAAAAAAACGTATTTTCGCCCATGATCTTAGCCGATATGCTTCTTGGAATTGCGGACCGATTGGATAGAGTCCTACAAGGCTATGAATGGATGATTCCGGAAATTGGGGTTTGCGGATTGTTAGTGTTAGGAATTTTCGCTGAGTTGTTTTTACATGGGAAATTGGAAAAATTAGCGAGTTCATGGCGCTATTTTATGACGCAAATTGGGCTGGCACTTTTGTTGGTCCTCGCCTATCAGCGCTATGCCCTGCAATCTGTCGGTTTTGCGTCTTTTCAGTTGTTTTGGATCAATGAAGGAAGTAATGCAATAAATTTATTGATCATTCTGCTTGCCTTTATTTTGTTGGTAGTTAATCAGGCCCGGGCGAAATCCTTTCATTTGGAGGAGCAAATCGGCTTTTTGAGTGTATTGGCCGGTGCGATGTTGACGGGGGTAAGTAATCATTGGTTGTCGGTGTATTTGAGTTTGGAATTGATGTCTTTGGGGACCTATGTGTTGGTCGGAATTCGCAAAGATCAGGAAGGCGCTCGGGCGTCCTTGCCTTATATATTATTCGGGATGGGGACATCGGCCATGTTTTTGTACGGGGTTTCCTTGGTTTATGGCTTATCGGGGACCATGTATTTGCACAATCCGGAATTTTCGCGGGCCTTGTCGATGGCGGATCCGAGCGTTTTAGGATTGGCCTTAGGAATGGTGGGGGCGGGTATTTTATTCAAAATGGCTTGGGCGCCTTTACATCCCTGGAGTCCGGATGTGTTGGAAAGTTTGCCGGCGGGCTGGATGAGTTGGATTTCGACAGCCCCCAAAATTGCGGCGGCTTGGTTGGGGATCCGGTTGATGCATATCATCCCTACGGAGATGAGCGAAGTGGTAGCGATATTGGCGATATTAACTTTATTAGTGGGGCATTTAGGTGCATTAGGTCAGACAAACACGAAGCGACTCCTCGCCTATTCAAGCATCGCGCATGGCGGATTTATGGCGATGGCATGGTTGTTTCCGGCGGAGGAGGCGACTAAGGCTTTGGTATTTTATGGGCTGACGTATGGATTGAGTACGATGTTGGTATTTTATTTGGTCGATGAGGAGACGTACGAACGGGAAGATTTGGCCAAATGGGACGGTTATGCCTCGCGGGAACCGTGGAAGGCGGGATTCTTATTGGTCGGCCTAGTATCCTTAATTGGCCTACCCCCAGCGGGAACATTTTTGGCTAAAATCACCTATTTCAGTTTGCTTTGGGAGAGTTTTCAAATCCATAAATCCTTGGCCATCATGAGCTTATTGGTGGTGGCGATCATAAGTACGGCCATTTCGATCTATTACTATTTGAAAATTCCGTACCGGATGTATTTAAAAAAGGCATCCGATGGGGGAATACAGGGAGGAGATATAGGCTGGGAATCTTGGGTATTTATGTTGTTGGCCTGTGGAATAATCCTATGTTTTCTTGCTCCCAACCTAGTTTTTAACGCGTAAAAAATTGTATTAAAAAAATGTAAAATTTAGGTTTGGGATCGTTTAAAATTCCCTAATTTTGAATGATTTTGAAACCAACGCTTCTTCTCAAAAAACCGAATGTCTGATTCTATTAAGCACGAATGCGGAATTGCCCTAATCCGCCTGCGAAAGCCCTTCCAATATTATTTGGATAAATACGACAACCCGATGTATGGCCTTAAAAAGTTGTACTTAATGATGGAGAAACAGGTAAATCGGGGGCAGGACGGAGCGGGAGTTGCGAATATCAAAATCAACGTAAAACCAGGGCATAGATACATTAGCCGCTACCGATCGGTAGAACCGCAAGCCGTTGCGGATATTTTTGGCAAAATCGATAAGAAATTTAAGAAAGCACACAAACTGGCCAAGGACGCCAAACGCGAAACGGGCATTGATGCGCCGAATGATGCGCAATGGTGGCAGGACAATGTGGCCTTTACGGGCGAGGTGCTTTTGGGGCATTTGCGGTATGGGACACATGGACAGAATGAGATTGAGAATTGCCATCCGATGTTGCGGCAGAACAATTGGCGCAGTCGGAATTTAGTGATGGCGGGTAATTTCAACATGACGAATGTGGATGACCTTTTCGACAAATTAGTTTCTTTAGGTCAGCATCCCAAGGAAAAAGTGGATACAGTGACGGTGATGGAGAAGATTGGGCACTTTTTGGATGAGGAGAACCAGCGGCAGTTTTTGAAATACCGAGATCAATATGAAAATCCGGAATTATCGGATGTCCTGGCGCAGCAAATTGACCTGAAGCGGGTGTTAGTGCGTTCTTGCAAAGATTTTGATGGTGGATATGCCATGGTGGGGATGACGGGATATGGCGCAAGTTTCGTCGCGCGGGATCCGGCAGGAATTCGTCCTGCTTTTTATTACATGGATGATGAGGTGGTGGTAGTAGCCTCTGAAAAACAGGCGATTAAAACCTCGTTTAATTGCGAATACAGCGAAATCAAGGAGATCACACCGGGGCATGCCCTGATTATCGAGATGGATGGTTCGGCGAAAGAGGAGCCTTTCATAGATCGCTTGGAGCAAAAATCTTGTTCCTTTGAGCGGATTTATTTCTCGCGGGGTTCCGATCCAGATATTTACCATGAGCGGAAGAAATTGGGCCAATTGCTCATTCCACAAATCTTGGACGAAGTCCATCATGACTTGAAAAATACGGTCTTTTCATATATTCCAAATACGGCTGAAACGGCCTTTTTGGGGATGATTGATGGCTTGGAGGATCATTTGGCCAAAGAGCGGAAGAAGGCGATTATGGAGGGGATATTGTTCGAGGAGGAATTGGAGGAATTGTTGACCTTCCGACCGCGCGTGGAGAAATTGATCTCCAAAGATGTGAAGGTGCGAACCTTCATCACGAATGATAACCAGCGGGATGATATGGTGTCGCATGTGTACGATACGACCTACGAGGTGATCAACAAGGGGGTGGATTCAGTGGTATTGATCGATGATTCGATTGTGCGGGGGACGACCTTGGAGAAGAGTATTTTAAGTTTATTGGATAAATTATCGCCAAAGAAGATTGTCATTGTCTCGTCGGCACCTCAGATTCGCTATCCGGATTGTTATGGGATTGATATGTCGAAGATGAAGGAATTTGTGGCTTTCCGGGCGGCATTGGCTTTGTTGAAGGAAAGAGACATGGAGCACATTTTGGAGGAGGTGCATTTGAAATGTTTGTTGGCCCTCGAAAATGGAACGGCGAATGAGGAGAATTTTGTCAAGGCAGTTTATGCACCGTTTACTGATGAGGAGATTTCGGCGAAGATTGCAGAAATTGTGAAACCAAAGCATTTGAAAGCGGAAGTTTCGGTAGTTTATCAAACGGTAGCCAATTTAAATACGGCATGTCCGAATCACTTGGGCGATTGGTATTTCACGGGGAATTTCCCGACAAGGGGAGGTAATCAAGTGGTAAATAAAGCCTTCGTGAATTTTATGAAGGGAATCGAAGTGCGGGCCTATTAATTATTTCCATTGGTCGAGGCCAATGTCATTTAATTTTTCATCGGGAAATTCGAGTTTCCCATCGGGCAATAAGACGATTTCAATATACTCCCAATCCTTCGCGAAGCGAGGGATGCGGCAGACTAAGCGGCCTTGTTCGTCTTTTTCGGCGATGGTGGGATAGCTACGTTGGTTCTCCGACGAATACAATTCGACAATTTTATGTCCTTTCCAAAAAGCAATAAAGCGATCAAATAAGGAGATTTTCATTTGATTTTCTCGGGAACCAGGGTGACAGAAACTTCTTTTTGATTTTTAGATAAGTCGAGGCGTAAACCTTGATGACCTATTTTGGTAAAATAAAGGAAGTTGGACTTACGTGTATAGTCCACCGTGATTTCCAAAGGTGTTTTGCCCACATAACGGCCGTTTAATTGAACTTCGGCCCCAGCAGGCTCAGATCCTACCTTCACCGTTTCACCGGGCGTAAATGCCGAGGCAATAACAAAAGGCAACATAAAAAGGATGCTTAGTATAATTTTTCGCATGGTAAGAATTGTATTGTAGAACTTTAACGTAATACAAAAGAAAAGCATGCGAAAAGGATATCCTTATGAAATTTATCTAATGGTCGGTAATTTACTAAGCGGTAAAAAAGGCTAATAGGCGACGATGACGGCCCCTCGTTGGGTTTGAATGCCTTTGTTAGGATAGTCCACGGCCTTGAAATTTACGACCCACACATAGGATTCTTGAGGGACAGGTTTTCCGTTCACTAAACCATTCCATTTCAATTCCTCAGAAGAGCTAACTTTGGTTTGGGTATAAAGCATCTCACCCCAGCGGTTAAAAATCTGAAGGCTAATCATCTCGGTTCGGGGATCCGATTTCGGCTTGGGAATGAAATCATCATTTTTTCCATCGCCATTGGGCGTGAAAATGGTGGGTGCGAGTACGGATGCATCGCAACGATCTGCCACCGGAAAGGTCAGCGGCATGATACATCCTTGTTTATCCGTTATTTTGACATCATAATTTCCCTTCTGGTTGACGCGTATTTGATTCGTCGTAGACGTCGCCCCACCAGGACCTGACCAATCAAAGACCAAATCCCTCTGACTCGTATTTAAGGTTATGGTGAATGGCACGGGTTCATCCATACAGATGGAGAAATCGTTTGGTGGCATGACCATTTTATTGGTCAAGAAATTGACCTTCGTGGAGGCTTTCACTTGGCAACCGCTCGACGTATCCGTCACGATCACGCTCAATTCTCCCCCCGGATTCGGGATGGTTGCCGTGGGTGTTTTTTGCCCATTGCTCCATTCGAAAACCAAATTCTTAGATGGAGGAATGCTATCCAATTTAATCGTCGCATTCGTTTTGCAAATCCGATTAAATTCGGGGGCAAGGGACAAGGGTTCTAAAACATCGATGACAAATTGCTCTCCATCCAATAAATAATCTTTCTTGCAAATATTTGAAATTGAGGCTGTAATTACATAAGTATCTGACTTTTTAAACTCGTAGCGCATTTCAGGACCTGTGAAGGAATAGATAATTTTTGTGCTGTCCTTAGGCACCATGATGCCCGCAGGATTCGGAATTAGGCTGAGAGAGGTCTGGTAGATTTTCCAATCAATTTTGCTATTTTCAATTGGATCACAAAGTTTTTGATCTACTTTAAACTTAAAAACTTTACCTACACACGTATCTAACTTTATTTTAGGGATATTTTGTGAGGTTGGCGGAAAAGGTATTGTTGCAGGCAAACCTAACTCACTCGTAACTGCTGTCCCCAAAGTAGACGTTAAAGTTGTTGGAAATACCACTCCCTTTCTTTCAAACTTAGCCTGTAAAAGTGTTGGCGTATTTGCATTTATTAAACCATTAGTACTAGTGATTTTTCCTAATGCATCACTACCTTGAAATGCAATAAAAATAATATTGTTGTAAATGGGATCAATTTGTAAGGCTCCGATTTTTTCCGTAGTTTCAAATACGACAACCTTGGAAGAATCTATATGCGTTTTACGATTAATAGAAATATCAAACTGCAAAATTTGAGATTTTACGGTAGCTCCATCACCCAACATACTTACGTATAACACTTTCTTATCTGCCGAATATTCAACTCCATAAACGGTTGGTGGACTTGTACCAAGATCAATGCTTGTCCAAAATGTTGGATTCCCGGTAATTGGATTTAAATCATATAAATCAATTTTATTTGTGGGTGGACCTGGAACGGTTATAGCCATTTTAGTCCAATCCGGTGAAATTTTCGTTGTTCCATTCGATCCACTAACAGAAGTGAAAGTAGTTCCACCTATCGAATTAATTGGTTGGGATATTCCTGCACTAGATATTTTAAAATTTCTTGTAATATTAGAGTTTGCATCCTGAGTAATAAGCCAATAAAAATCCTTACCACCTTGAGATGCTAATATTCTGGAGGTTGTTGGGACAGGACTCAACAATTTATTTAACTCTGAAATTCCGCCTCTTCCTTGATTTAATTTCATATCAACAATACTGTAATAAATCAAATTTTCTCCTGCTGCATTTTTTGACAATGTAAATACGTAATACTCTGACTGACATCCCTTACATGTGGTTTTGGGTATAATGGTTACTCCTTGGGAGTTCCCTTTTTCTCCATTCAATTTTTTTAAGGGGTCAATTGGAACACCTGTTGAATCATATACTGTAACTCCATCAGTATAAAAAATTAAGCCACTAGCACTTGAGGCATCTTCCATTTTTGCTACACCATTGGGTGCTGAAAGTGCACAACTTGTTGGTGTCGGATTATCTCGATCATTAAAAATTAATCCTGCCCCATTCCCAAAACACCAAATCTTATAAGGGTTCTTCACTCTTGCGGCAAAAGGATCCCTTTCACCGCAAACTTTAAGTTGCATCTTAGCTTCAGTCGTACAACCAGAGGCAATATCTTTTACCTGAACAGAGTAACAGCCAGAACTATCTGCTTTGATATTATCCGTGGTTTGCCCACCAGGAAACCAAGAAACTTCCACAGGATAATTGGGCCTACCTACTTTTCCAAATGCCTCTAAAACCAAGCCTTGGCCTTTACAAATAGTTTTTGTGGTATCATTTCTATCTTTCCCTAAATATACATAAGGTAATTGTCCGATGATTAAATCCTTTTTTAAGATTTCTGTTGAGCTGCCAATTTTGGATAAGGTTAAGGTCACCGTTTTTTTACCAGGACTACAATATTGATGAATGCCCGTAGCTTTTACAGATGTATTGCCTGGCATATTTGGTTCGCCAAAATCCCATAAATAGGTTGTACCAGCTGGAGGGACTTCATTCAATTCAAAAACTGTTGCCATGTCAGGATTTTGTCCTGCATCACAATTGGCACATTGAGTAATACAATTATTTCGAAAAATGATATCTCTTTGTCCATGTAATTGGATACATGTCAAAAATAAGCAGGCGAACAAGAGTACAAATCCACGCATAGAGCACAAATTAGCGCAAATTATTGGTTTTTGGTAATTAATCGTTTAATTTGCGGGGCTAAGCGCAAATTTATGAGAAAAATCGTTGGAATTTTTTCATGTTTGTTACTCATTTTCGTTGGCCTCGCGGAGGTACATGGACAGGATCCGCAGTTGTCACAGTTTTACGCAGCGCCCCAACTCATCTCCCCTGCCTTCGCCGGCGTGCAAGGTACTTCCAAGATTAATTTCAATCATCGTTCCCAATGGCCAAATTTGGATGCGAATTACCAATATTCTTCCGTTTCGGGCGACATCAGCCTGGGGGCTTTAAGCAGTGGTTTCGGATTTTATGCAAGCAGTGACAAGCAATTTGCGAATTTACAAACTACCTCTTTTGGACTTCAATATGCCTATCACATCAATCTGAATGAGGAAAGCAATCTCTCGTTGGGCATCGAAGGCGCCTATGTGAACCGAGGGCTAAATACGTCAGGCTTGATTTTTGGGGATCAAGTGAATAGTTTTTTAAGTTCGGGAACCTATGGCTCGAGCACCGATCCGGTGTTACAACGAATCGTTCCCAACAAACAATATCTGGATCTTTCCACAGGGGCTTTATTTAGTACAAAAAATACCTGGGTGGGTGTTTCCGTCCACCATTTAAATGCGGCGAATAAATCCTTTGTGAATACATTAAAAGATCCGGCGAATCCTCTTCCCTATGTGTCTGAGGATTTTTTGGCTCCGAAATACAGTTTACAGATTGGGACCAAAATCGATTTCGAAAGCGCCTATTTGGAAGAAAACGAATACAGCGAGCGGAATCATGAGAAGAGTTTGAGTCCTGTGTTGCATTATAAACACCAGGGAAATTTTGACCAAATGGACGTGGGGGCCTATCTGACCTTGGCACCGATGGTCTTTGGATCCTGGTATCGCGGTATTCCGATTCAAAAATCGGGTGTCTCCTCAGCACGCGAGTCGATGGTGTTTTTGGTGGGCTATCGGCAAGATAATTTTTCGATAGGCTATTCGTATGACATGACGACGTCGAACTTAGGCGTTTCCACAGGTGGGGCGCATGAAATCTCGATTGCCTATTTGTTTGATTGGGACATGTCCTTCAAAAAACCTTTTATTAAATGGAAACGGACGACGGCTTGTCCTAAATTCTAAATTTACAACCTCTTAATAAATTATGCAGTAAATGGCGGGCGAACATGGTTAAATTTTCCCTAAATTTGTAGCTATAATTTTCGATTTCATATGAAGAAACGTTTTCTACTCCTGTTCGTTTTCGTTGGCTTATTGATCACTTCCCTTGCCCAAGCGCAGGTGGCTACTAAAAAGAAAGTGGATGAATTGACCGATGAGGAAGTGACGCTATTTTTCCAAAAAGCACAAGCGAGTGGGATGAGTGAGGCGCAAATCGAAACGGCAGCCAAGGCGCAAGGATATACGGCGGCGGATATTGCGAAGATGCGGGAGCGCTTGGGGAAAGTAAGTTCAAATCCAAATGCGAAGCCTTCAGAGAACACTATGACCATGGAGCGGATGATCAATGGCCAAGATGAATTAAGCAAAAAAGTAGACGATGAAGAAAATATCAAGGATTTAAAGTCGCCAAAAGAACCCAAGGTTAAAAATGATTATTTTATAGAAAAAGGGGGTAAAAAGGTCATTTTTGGTGAAAATCTATTCAATAATAAAAAGCTTTCCTTCGAGCCCAACTTAAAAATCGCCACCCCGAAAAACTACCAATTAGGTCCAGATGATGAATTAAACATCGATATTTTTGGGGATGTGTTGGATAATTTCAAAGTCCGTGTCAGCCCAGAAGGAACCATCAAAATCTTAAACTTAGGACCGATTTACGTGAACGGCATGTCGATCGAGGCAGCCTCAGAACGAATCGTGAGTCGTTTGCGTCAATTGTACCAAGGGCTAAATAAACCCGGTTCCGGTTCATCCGCCCAAGTCACCTTAGGCAATGTCCGCAGCATGAAAGTTACCTTGACCGGTGAGGTGAAAAATCCTGGAACCTATACCGTTTCTTCTCTGGCAACTGTTTTTAACGCACTTTATTTAGCCGGAGGTCCGAATGAAAATGGGTCTTACCGTAACATCCGAGTGATTCGTGGCAATAAGTTGATTCGCACCTTGGATTTATATGACTTCTTATTGCGGGCGGATCAAAAAGACAATATCCATTTGCAAGACCAAGATGTGATTCGCATTGGGGATTATGAAACCCGCGTCGAATTTGTGGGTGAGGTGAAACGTCCGATGGTTTTTGAGGCGGTTAAAGGGGAAACGATCAAGGATTTATTGAGATACGCGGGGGGCTTCACCGACAAAGCCTATACCTATTCCTTTAGCGCCCGGAGAAACACCTCGCGCGAATTGAAATTAGTCAATGTGACCCAAGATGAAGTGGCGACCTTTTTGCCACAAAACGGGGATTTATATACGATTGGTACGATTATCAACCGCTATGAAAACCGTGTCGAAGTCGAAGGCGCTGTTTTCCGACCAGGCATTTATGCGATGGAAGCAGGTTTAAGTACGGTCAAGGAATTAGTGAAGAAAGCGGAGGGAACAAAAGAGAATGCGTTTTTGAACCGGGCGACGCTGACTCGTCGGAAAGAGAATTATGACCCTGAAATGATCTCTCTAGATCTAGGGAAAATCCTGCGAGGCGAGGCGCCTGATGTGGCTTTGCATCGCGAGGATATTTTAAAAGTCTATGGCCTGGATGAAATCAAGGAAAAATTCATGGTCAATATCGTGGGAGAGGTGAATGAACCCGGCGAATTTGAATTCCGGGAAGGCATGCGTGTGGGGGATTTGATTTTGATGGCAAAAGGATTGAAGGTTTCGGCGAGTTATGCGAAATTGGAATTGGCTCGGCGTGTTATTTCGCACGGGGCGGGAGAACCGGGCGATGCGAAGGTATTGATTAAGACCTTTGAAATTGATGGCAATTTGCAATTAGGGAATGAGGGGAGCCAATTGGTCCTTCAACCATTTGATATCTTGTCGATTCGTCGGGCCCCGAATTACGAAGAGCAACGCAGCGTGACCATCAATGGCCAAGTAAATTATCCAGGTTCCTATGCCATTCAGGATCAAAAGCAGAAAATCTCAGATTTGATTTCGATGGCGGGTGGATTGAAAGAAGAAAGTTATTTGGAAGGCGCGAAATTATTCCGTGACTCGACAACCGTGGGGGTTGATTTAAATTTGATTTTAGAAAATCCGAGTCGGGAAGAAAATATCTTATTAGTAGCCGGTGATCGCTTGGAAATTCCACGCCAATTGCAAACGGTGAAATTAACCGGTGCCGTTCAAAATCCAGTGGCCATTTCATATAAAACGGGTCAATCGCTTCGCGAATACATCTCAGGTGCGGGTGGATTTACGGATGATGCAGACAAAGGTAGGGCCTATGTAAAATATGCCAATGGTGTTTCGGTACAGATCAAACAGTTTTTGATCTTCAGGAAATATCCAAAAATCAAGCCAGGCTCGGAGATTGTTGTACCCGAATTTCCGAAGGATCGGAAGAAGGGTTTATCGACCGGTGAAGCGATAGGCTTAACCACGAGTTTGGCGTCCTTATCGCTGACACTTATTACATTAATTAACAATTTAACTAAATAATCCATGTCGACGACGGAAACGAACATCCCGAATAATCCGCAAGACAACGGAGAGATTTCGATTAATTTTGGTGAAATTTTCAGGGTTTTAAAAGCCTATAAATTATTTATTGCAGTTTTGGCTTTGGTATTTGCTGGGCTTGGTGCTGTATATTCTTTAACCAAAGCCAATCAATATGTGTCTACTGTTAAATTATTGCCTGAGCTAGATTCCAAAACGAGCGGTGGAGGTTTAAGCGGCCTTAAATCATTGGCAGGTTTAGCCGGGATTGACTTGGGGGGAGCAGGAAGTAGTTCCGAGGCAATCCGACCGGATCTATACCCGAATATTGTTCAAAGTGCTCCTTTCTTGCAAGAGGTTATTAAGGCCAATATATACAATCCAAAATTAAAAATATGGCAAAGTTTGGTCACCTACTTGACAACGAAACAAGATGCCGCACCAATTACCATTCCATCCATTTTCTCTGAGGACGATTCTACAAAGGCATCAAAACCAAAACCTGGAGAAGTTATACCAAATAATGTCATTCCGTCAGATGTTTTGAAATTAAACAAAAAAGAAAGCCAAGCGATTAAAAATTTGCAAGGGGCCATTACCGTTGAAATCGATAAAAAATCAGCCATCATCACGTTAACGGTAAAAATGACAAATGCTTTTGCTGCGGCCTCCATCAGTAGTTTGGTGCAGAATCAATTGACAAAATATGTCATTAATTACCGCACCGAGAAGGCTAGGAAAGAATTAGGATTCCTTCAAACACGGCAAGCGGAGGCTAGAAAAAAATACGACCAAGCCTTATTTACCTTATCCAATTACCGCGATCAAAACCGGAATTTATTCTTAAATGTCGCGAAGGATCAGGAGAAAAAATTGCAATACGAAGTGGATATGGCTTATAACCTATACGCCTCGCTCAGTACGCAAATGACCGATGCACAAATCAAAGTTCAACGGGAAACGCCAATCTTCAAGGTATTAGAGCCTGCTGAAATAGCCAAAACGAAAGTTGGACCCAGCCGCAGCCTCATCACCCTCGGTTTCATGTTCGTCGGAATCTTCATCGCCCTCGGATATATCTTCTTTAAGGAAGTGGACTTGAAATCCTTGCTGGGCTAATTAAGGACCTTATGGCCCTTACCATTGGCCGTAAAAATTAGTGGCTGATAATTCACCATCGTTCAGGATAAAAAGCCCCCTTCGAATTTCCCCAACAAAATATTTTTTGAAAAAATCCGATCAGCTATTCAAAAATCCTAATCCATAAAAAAAGCCCAATCTCTCGATTGGGCTTTTTTTTATTTCAAGGTTCGTTTCACTTCCTTCATTTCGTAACACTCGAGCAGGTCCCCCACCTCCAAGTCATTGAAATTCTTCACCGAAAGACCACATTCATAGCCAAACTTCACTTCCGCCACATCGTCTTTGAAACGCTTCAAGGCCGATATCTCTCCATCATGAATCACCACGAAATCACGAATCACGCGAATCTTATTCGAGCGCTTCGCCGTTCCATCCAATACATAACTTCCCGCGACCGTACCAATTTTGGAAATCTTAAACACATCACGGACTTCGATATTCGCTGTGATCACCTCCTCGAAGGTTGGGGCCAACATACCCTCCATCGCCGCCTTAATCTCATCAATCGCCTGGTAAATAATCGAATAATTTCGAATCTCAATTTGCTCCGTATCCGCTAAACGACGTGCATTGGCCGAGGGACGCACCTGGAACGCAATAATCACCGCATCCGACGTCGAAGCCAAAGCCACATCCGATTCAGACACCTGACCCACGCCTTTGTGAATAATCCGCACCTGAACCTCCTCCGTCGATAACTTCATCAAGGAATCCGACAAAGCCTCCACAGACCCATCCACGTCACCCTTCACAATCACGTTCAACTCGCGGAAAGTACCAATCGCCTTCCGACGACCAATCTCCTCCAACGTAATATGCTTCCGCGTCCGCAATGTCTGCTCACGCAAAATCTGCTCACGCTTATTTGCAATCTCGCGCGCCTCGCGCTCATTTTCTAAACATAACAACTTATCACCCGCCTGCGGCGCACCGTTTAAGCCCAATACTTGGACCGGCGTCGAAGGACCCGCCTTCTTAATCTTATTGCCATGGTGATCAAACATCGCTTTCACACGACCATAATTATCACCAGCCAACATCATATCTCCAATTTTCAACGTTCCCGCCTGAATCAACAACGTCGTCACATAGCCACGTCCTTTGTCCAATTCCGCCTCAATCACCGCTCCTACCGCCTTCTTATTCGGATTTGCCGTCAATTCAAGCATTTCTGCTTCTAATAACACCTTCTCCAACAAGTCATTAATACCCAAGCCCGACTTCGATGAAATCTCCTGACTTTGGTATTTACCACCCCAGTCTTCGACCAACATATTCAAGCCCGCCAATTCCTCACGCACCTTGTCCGCATTCGCACCATCTTTGTCCACTTTCGAGAAAGCAAAAACAATCGGAACACCTGCCACCATCGCATGGTTAATCGCCTCTTTGGTTTGTGGCATGACAGAATCATCCGCCGCAATTACAATAATCACAATATCCGTAATCTTCGCTCCCCGCGCACGCATCGCCGTAAAGGCCTCGTGACCCGGTGTATCCAAAAACGTTACCTTCTTACCTGAATCCGTTTGAACCGAATAGGCCCCGATGTGCTGGGTGATTCCTCCGGCCTCGCCTGCGGCGACTTTGGCCCGACGAATATAATCCAATAAGGATGTTTTACCGTGGTCAACGTGACCCATAATCGTCACAATCGGCGCACGTGGTTCCAAATCCTCCGGCAAATCTTCCACTTCTGTTTCCTCCGCATCGATCTCCTCTTCCGCCGAAACAAAACTTACCTCAAATCCAAACTCATCCGCAATCACGGTAATCGCCTCGGCGTCTAACCGTTGGTTGATCGACACGAACATCCCCAAACTCATACACGTCGAAATCACCTCATTCACCGATACGTCCATCAACGAAGCCAAATCACTCGCCGAAATAAATTCGGTCACTTTTAAGATTTTTGCCTCCTCATCTTCCGCCATCAAACGAGCCTCTTCCGCCTCCGCACGACCTTTTCGCTTTTCCCGACGCTTATCTGCCCCGAAACTCTGCTTCGTTGTCGCACCCTGCAAACGAGCCATGGTGGCCTTAATTTGCTCTTGGATGTCCTTATCTGATAATTCTTCTTTGCTCGGCGCCTTCGCTCCAGGTGCAGGTTTTTTACCAAAATCCTTGCCCTTATTCGCCCCACCACCCGCAGGCGCTGGACGCTGCTCATTGGCTACCGGCTTTTTCTCTTCCTTAATAATGCGTTTCCGCTTATGCTTGTGTCCGCCTGAGCGATCATTATCCACAGGCAATTCAATCTTTCCTAAGACCGTCAAACCCTTCAAGGTATCACCCTTCGCTTCGATCAACTCAATCGGCTCCACCACAGGGGCCGCCGGTACCACAGGCGCAGGTGCCGGTGCTTCCACCTTCACCGGTTCTGGTACGGGTACCACAGGGGCTTTAGGCTCCTCCGCCGGTTTTGGCGCAGGTTTAGGGGCTACCGGATTTCCTTTTTTATCCAATTCAATCCGACCCAATACTTTTAATCCAACTTGCCTCTCCTCCGCAGGCGCAGGAGCCGGTGCTTCCACCACAGGTTTTTCAACTACTGGCTCAGGAACTACCACCTCCACCACCGGCGCGACTACCGCCACCGGTTCAGGAATTTTTTCCACCACCGGTTCAGGTGCAGGAGCAACCACCTCCACTACGGGGGCAGGTGCCACGACAGGCGCCGCAGGTTCTTCAATAGGCTTTTTAGCTGGCTCGGAGTCCTCCAATAGGTGATTTGCACCATATTCTTTGGCCAATAAAGTCAGCTGCTCGAAATTCAATTTCGCGTTTGGATTGTTATCCACCTTATGCCCCTTAGCAGAAAGAAACTGAAGGATCGTAGACGTTCCCACGTTTATTTGCTTTGCTACAAGGCTTAACCGCATTGTCTTTTCTTCTGCCATAAATGATTAATAATACTAAAAATTGCTACAATTACGCTTTATTACTTACTCAAACTCCGAACGCAAAATCGATAAAATATCTTCGATCGTCTCCTCTTCCAACTCCGTTCTACGCTCCAATTCCTCCTTCGATAAGGCCAAAACTTGCTTCGCCGTATCTAAACCGATTTTATGAAGCTCATCCAAAATCCAAGCCTCAATCTCATTCGAGAATTCTGACAATTCCACATCCTCATCATCCAACTCATCCTTCGGAACATCCCGGAATACATCGATTTCATACCCAACTAACTTGCCAGCCAATTTAATGTTTTGTCCTCCCCGACCAATCGCCATCGACACCTGATCCGAATTCAAAAACACCGAAATACGACGACGCTCCTTATCTATTGCCATCGAATTCAACTTCGCCGGGCTCAAGGTACGCGCCACCAATAATTCCAAATTATCCGTGAAATTAATCACATCAATATTCTCATTCTGCAATTCACGCACAATGCCGTGAATCCGACTTCCCTTCATCCCCACACAAGCACCTACCGGATCGATGCGGTCATCATAAGACTCAACCGCCACTTTCGCACGCTCACCTGGTTCACGCACAATCTTGCGAATCGTGATCGTTCCATCGTAAATTTCTGGAATCTCTTGCTCAAATAAACGCTCCAAAAACACCGGAGAAATACGAGACAAAATAATCCGAGGCGTTCCATTCGCCATTTCCACTTTATGGATGATTGCCCGAATGGTCTCCCCTTTCTTGAAACGATCTTTTGAAATCATTTCCGTTTTTGGCAAAATCAATTCGTTGTCATCATTGTCCAACAAAATCAATTCACGACCCAAAATTTGATACACCTCCGAAGTCACCAACTCCCCTACCAAATCCTTGTATTTATCATACAAACTCTCCTTCTCGATGTCCTTAATTTTCTGAATCAAGGTTTGACGCGCGGTTTGAACCACCCGACGACCGAAATCTTCCAGCTTAATCAATTCCGCTACTTCTTCCCCAATCTCAAAATCTGGCTCAATCACCTTTGCTTCCGCCAAAGGTATTTTGTCAAAATCCCAAATATCTTCGGAGTTGTCGTCGACAATCTCCCGGGTACGCCACATTTCCAAGTCCCCACTTTCTGGGTTGATAATGACATTGAAATTCTCATCGGACCCAAATTTCTTACGAATCATCGTTCTAAAAACTTCTTCTAAAACCGCGATCATCGTCGGTTTGTCAATGTTCTTGTCCCGAGCAAAGTCTGAAAATGACGAAATTAATTCAACACTGTTCATTGCTATCTTTACGTTTTTTTATTGAAATGACACTTGTACTTTTATTTTATCTACCGTAACCAAAGGAAACCACGTAGGCTCCTTCGCCACTATTTTACGATGCTTCACCGTTTTCTCTGTCAAAATCTCCACCGCCTCATCCGAATACCCCACTAACTCTCCTTCCACATTCTCACCTTCCTTCATCCAAGCCTTCACTTTTCGGCCTATGTTCTTTTTGAACTGCCAGCCCTGGGTCAGCGGAAAATCCAATCCCGGCGACGAAACCTCCAAATTATAGGCCTCCTCAATCCATTCTTGCTCCTCGATGAAATTACCTAATTTGCGACTCAACAACGCACAAGCCTCGATCGTCACCCCCTCTTCCGTATCTACCAATATCGAAATTTGTGATCGCTTCAGCCCTTTGGTAATCTGTAAATCCACCAAAAACAGCGGTCCTTCTCCCACATATTCTTCTACCCATCCCCGAACCTTGCTTGCTAAATCACTCATCTCCTTAAAAGCTATGAAAACAAAAAGAGGGATTAAAACCCCTCTTCTTTTCTAAAATTTCCGTCACAAAGCTACGCAAAAAATTCAGAACTACAAGGCCTCGTTCCATTCTATTCTGAGAAAAAATTCGTTAATTGCACCAAAAATCAAACAAACCATATGGCATACGGCTTACTTAAAGGAAAAAGAGGAATCATTTCAGGCGCATTAAACGAGGATTCAATCGCTTGGAAAATCGCCCAACGCGCTCACGAAGAAGGCGCCACTTTTACACTAACGAACGCTCCCCTCGCCATGAGAATGGGGGAAATTAATCACCTAGCTGAACAATGCGGCGCTAAAATCATCGGCGCAGATGCCACGTCCATCGAAGACCTAGAAAAATTATACGACGAGTCCATGGAATTTTTAGGTGGACCGGTCGACTTCGTATTGCACTCCATCGGTATGAGTACAAACATCCGTAAAGGACGTGAATACAGCGATTTGAACTACGAATGGTTCTTAAAATCCATCGATGTGTCCGCGCTTTCTTTCCATAAAATGATGCAAGTAGCGCAGAAAAAAGATGCAATCGCCGAAGGCGGTTCCGTGGTCGCGCTTTCGTATATCGCAGCCCAACGCTCTTTCCCAGATTATACCGACATGGCCCAAGCCAAAGCCATGCTCGAATCCATCGCCCGTAGCTACGGCTACCACTACGGAAAAGCCAAAGGCGTTCGCGTAAATACCGTTTCCCAATCCCCTACGAAAACAACCGCAGGAACAGGAATCAGCGGATTTAATGCATTTTACGAATATGCCAACCAAATGTCGCCGCTCGGAAATGCCACGGCCGACGATTGTGCCGATTATGTCATCACCCTTTTCTCTGATTTAACGCGCCGCGTAACCATGCAAAATCTATTCCACGATGGAGGTTTCTCATGCGTAGGAATTTCTGAGGAGATTGTAGAGAAAATGGAACAAGGCCTCAAATAAATTCATGAAACGTTCCCTTATTTTATGGGTTATAAGCATGTGGGTATCCCTCAGTGTTTATGCCAAAATGGGGGAACGTTTTCCTATTCCACCCAGTGCCCCCAATCGCCTTTTTTATATCCAACGAAGTTCAAATGCCAATACGGTCGTTTATGACGCAAATGTTTTGCCTAATAAATCCCTAAACAGCAAACAACCCGTGCATACATATTGGCTTCGCTACGCCGAAAAAGGCCAAAAAGAAGAATTAAGCACCATCCAAAGGACCCTTGCCTACGGACTTTACACAGACCCCATCAAAGGCGAAGTGAATGCCTATGAAGGCTATTTTTTGGCCTACCGAAAACGAAAATTTGTGGTCAAATTAGATCCCAAAGGCACTCCGATTGCCCTATTCCCGATCAACGGCAAATTGCAAATCCTCGATCGTGTCTTTGTCAGCGTAGACGATAGCGGATATATGCCTTCTGTCTATTACATCGAACTATTCGGCCGGGACCCAAGCACCGGAAAAGATGTATACGAACGCTTTAAGCCGTAAAAAACGACCATACTTCGTTCATATTCACCCCGGAATTACCACGCAATCACGCAGGTCAATTGTACATTTCGTGCCTGACCCGTATAGCCATACAATTCCGTAATGTCTTGATTAAGTGCGTTTTTGAGCAAAAAATTCCAACGAATTTTGGGTGTCATTTGATATCCCACTTGCAGTTCTGTCCAGAAATATCCTGTCAAATTTTTAGGCACGGAGGCATACACGGCCTCGTCGAAAAACAAATCTTTACGTTCGCCTACGTATTGGACACTAGCCTGGAATTGCCATTTGGCGGTAGGTCGGAAGATGGCTCGGATCTGAGCTTGGTGCGCTGGCCGACGAATCAGCGCCGAATAGGTCGTATCCGACCATAAATAGGTATAATTACCCTCAAGAGTCCAGGCTTTTTCTTGGTAACTTAATTCCACCTCCAGCCCCTTGATTTTTTGTTTGGCAATATTCTGATACTGGCCATAGGGCTCCACATCCATGGATTGAAACACAATTCCGGAACTTACATCATTTTGAAAACCGACCAAGCGAGTCTTCAAAGGACCTATTTTTTGTTCCAAACCCAATTCAATGGTTGTACCCCTCTCGGCTTGCAAATTCAAATTCCCATAAGGCGAATACAATTGATATAAGGACGGTGTTTTAAAGCTCGAATAATAGTTAAAAAAGAGTTTCCCAGCCTCCGCATAATGCCAATAGGGATTCAGGCTTAAGGTACTAAAATCCCCGAAGGTCGACTGACGATTCCAGCGCGACCCGACTTCCACGCCGAATTTCCGAGACCAATCTTTTTGAAAAGTCACATATACCCCTAAAAGCGACTGATTTGCTTGTTTTTCAGATAGCGAGGGGGAATCATAACGACCATAAGAGGAGATGGAAAAATCGGATTGGTCGGTGGCTTGTCGGCGATATTCGATGCCGGCGATGGCATGCAGGTCAGCGGATAATTGCCATTTTTGAAAATATTCCAAGCCCTGATTCACGCCGCGATACTTCGAGGAACTATAGGTAGACCAGGCATTGGGGACGATGGAGGTGGAGTCGTTGATAAAATCACGTTGGATCAAATCCTGAAATCCCCTTAAAAACGCCTCACTGTTCACAAAACGATAGGAAACTTGGCCCCGAAGGGAATGCGAAATTGCCTTGGAGGTATAATCCTGATCGTCGAGGAATGGCCCGGCATCAAGGTTGCCTTGGTATTGTTGGGCCTGATATTGCACATCCAAGTTCGCATGGGTACTCAGGGGACGAGAATAGGACAGCTGAAGGTTTTGATGGCGAAATCCATCCGCTTCGCCTTTTCCATTGGGCACAAATGCACTTGAAAAACCCTGTGTTTGGAAGTTTTGGGCAGAAAGACCGATTTGGTTTTTTCCCAATTTTACTTGCCAATTGGCCTGCGCACGATAGGTCCCAAAGCCGCCGGCTTGTAACTGAACTGAGCCTTGGGTTTTGGGGGCATTGGTTTTTCGAGTCACTAAATTAATTACCCCTGCCATCGCATCAGAGCCATACAGCGTGGATTGGCCGCCTTTTAGAATTTCGATGCGTTCGATATTGGCCAAATTAATCAAATTCCAATCCATCACCTGACTAATATGAGAGGGGTCATTGACAGGAAAGCCATCGATCAATAAAAGTACGTGGCCCGTATTGGCCCCACGTACATAAATTTCCTGATTCGAGCCGGGAGCGCTACGGGCGCCTACGACTTGGATGCCCACTTGTTCTTGCAATAATTCGCCGAGACCCTTGCCCATACTCGCTTGAATTTGGGCATTCGAAATAATGCTAACCACCTTGCCCGTGCGGGACATTTTTTCAGGGTATTTAGGTGCGGTAACTTGGACTTCGCGAAGGGTATCTTGACGAAGATTTTGGGCAAAAGCGCTTGATGCTAAGCAAATAAAGCAAAGAACCAACGCGATTCGCGGGTTAAAACAATACGACATGTGTGTGCCTCAAAGGCAATTAAATAAAAAGGTATTCGAACGCTCGCTTCTTCGCCATCCTCCGTAATGTCGAAGCAAGAATTGTTTTAGGCAGGTCTCCTGACTTATTTTCGTTTCTTTTCTACCTTCCCGGGCGAACCCAGTGGCGATGCGGAAAAGCATTTTGAAAATGTACAGTTGCGGGGACAGTCCTGGATTTTAACCAGATTCCCTATTAAGTGATTCGTTCCGACGAACGGACACACCCAAAACTGTCACAAAGCTACGCTTAAAAAAATCAAATACTTGATAATTATTTCAATTGATGCGTTTACTGATCCATTTATTCATTTTTTTCAGGTATTTTGTTTTATAATTTACAAATAAGATGGAAGTCAATCGTTGCCCTTGGTGTCAAGGGGATGCTCTATATAAAAAGTATCATGATACAGAATGGGGAGTACCGGAGCATTCGGATGCCAAATTATTTGAAATACTGATTCTAGAAGGATTTCAATCGGGCTTAAGTTGGATCACCATTTTACGCAAACGGGATGATTTTCGAGCCGTTTTTGAGCAGTTTGATTACCACGTTTTGGCAGAATGGCCTGAAGAAAAAATGGCTCAGGCGATGCAGAACCCAAAAATCATTCGAAATCGACTGAAAATACAATCCGTCAAAACGAATGCGAAGGCATTCATCGAAATTCAGGAAAAATTTGGTAGCTTTGACCGATTTATTTGGGGATTTGTGGCCCATCGCCCAATCCTAAACCAATTCCATCACCTGAAGGAAATACCTCCAAGCACCGAGATTTCGGAGCACATGAGCAAGGCCTTAAAGAAACAGGGGTTCCGATTTGTGGGGCCAACCATCTGTTATGCTTTCATGCAGGCTGCTGGCATGGTAAATGATCATTTGACGAATTGTTTTCGTCATCCAACGCAGCAACATGAGCAATAGAATCGTCATCATCCCGACGTACAACGAAATTGAGAATATTCAAGCCATCATCGAAAAGGTGTTGAGCCTAAAACCCGATTTCCACGTCCTGATCGTCGACGATGGAAGTCCGGACGGGACTGCAACCGAGGTAAAACGCCTACAAATTCTGCATCCTGACCAGGTATTTTTGCTTGAACGTCAAGGGAAATTGGGCCTTGGAACGGCCTATATTGCTGGATTTCGTTGGGCCCTGGCCAAAGCCTATGAATTCATTTTTGAAATGGATGCGGATTTCTCCCATAATCCTGAAGATTTAGTTCGCTTATACGAAGCCTGTTCCACAGGAAACCAACCGGCCGACATGGCCATTGGTTCTCGCTACATCCATGGCGTGAATGTCGTTAATTGGCCCATGGGTCGCGTGCTCATGTCCTATTTCGCCGGATTTTATGTGCGTTTCATCACCGGCATGCCGGTGCAAGACGCTACGGCGGGATTTGTCTGTTACCGACGAAAGGTGTTGGAAACGATAGATTTAGATCAGATTAAATTCATCGGCTATGCATTCCAGGTTGAAATGAAATTCAGCACTTGGAAATTCGGATTTACCCTGCAAGAAGTACCCATCATTTTTACGGATCGTACGAAAGGAACGAGCAAGATGTCGGCAAACATCTTCAAAGAAGCGATTTTCGGAGTGATCCAATTGAAAATCAATAGTTTATTTAAACGCTATCAAAAAGCCTCATGAACTATGAACTCCTAAAATCCTTGCACATAATTTTTGTGGTGTCCTGGTTTGCGGGACTCTTTTATTTGCCACGGCTTTTGGTTTACCATGCTGAAGCACAAGACAAAACAAGCCAAGAAAAAGAAATCCTTTCTGCCCAATTTGAAAAAATGGAAAAGGTTTTATTTAATGCGATCATGATTCCTGCAATGTTTTTAACTTGGATCACGGGGCTAAGTTTGATTTACACTGCTTGGCTAGATTCGTTTGGAAGCCAAGCCTGGTTGCATTTGAAACTTGCTTTCGTCGTTGGGATTACAGTATATCATTTTTACTGCCGGCATTTGATTCTGGCTTTTCGCGCCAAGCGCTTTGTTTTATCTGGGAATCAATTGCGGCTTTTCAATGAAATCGCAACGATCTTATTAGTTGCTGTGGTGTTTTTAGTCGTTGCGAAAAATACCCTAGATTGGGTCTATGGTTTGATAGGATTTGTGGCCTTTGCGGTACTGATTATGTCAGCCGTGAAAATCGTTAAGCGGCTGCGGAACTAGGCCATTGAGCGATCCATGTCGCGCTTCACATCTTTTTCTTTGATGTCGTCTCGTTTATCGAAGGTCTTCTTTCCTTTGGCCAGTGCGAAATTCAATTTGGCATAGCCTTTGTCGGAAATAAATAAACGTGTCGGGATAATCGTTAGGCCCACATTTTTTAATTCCTTTTGGAGTTTCCCCAATTCACGTTTGGAAAGAAGTAATTTACGATCGCGCAAAGGATCATGGTTAAAGTGCGTGCCTTCGTCGTATTTGGATATGTGCATATTGCGCACAAACAATTCTTCCTGTAAAAAAAGGCAATAAGAATCCGTCAAATTCGCCTTCCCCTGGCGAATGGATTTGATTTCGGTCCCAGTCAATACCAAACCCGCCGTGAAGGTATCGATGAAACTGTATTCAAAGGATGCCCGACGATTTTTAATCTCAACAGTTTTTTGGATTTTCTCCTTTGCCATTCGTCCTACATAAAAAAAGCCACACAGGTTTCCTGCGTGGCCTATTCTTATAAATTTTGCTTATTTATCGCCTTTCTTGGCAGCATATTCCTTATTCAATCCCTCAATCATTTTTTGAGTAACATCCACAGAAGCATCCGCGAATAAAATGCCTCCACCGATTTTGGAATAACCTAATACGAATTCGTATTTGTTTTCTTTGTTCACTTTCAAGATATATTCACGAATGTTATTATACAATTCTTCGTTTTTCTTGGCTTGCTCTTGCCCTAATTCGGCTTGTTTTTGCTGGCTGTATTGCTGCAACTCCGCCCCTTTTTTCTTCAAGGTCATATCCGCTGCTTGCAATTCCGCTTGGGTCATGGCTGAAGCACGTTGTTGGATCGCTTGCAATTCAGCTTGCAATGAGCGTTCTTTTTGGCCTAAATCCACTTGTAAGCGGTATCCTTTATTTTCGAATTCTTTTTGAGCGTCTTTGTAAAATTGGTAATTGGCCAATAATGAATCGGAATTTACAAATACAATTCGTTTTCCATCGGCAGTCGATGCACCTAATCCTGACCCTCCGTTTCCTGCTGGTTTAAAAAATAAAAATCCAATTGCGATGGTTAAAATGCCCAACCAAACATAAGGTAAATTTTTCACGTGTTTTTAATTTTTGTAAATGGATGAACAACAAATATACAAGGTCTGTATCGTTTGTCCTAAAATTTTATGATTTCTGTCTTAATCTTGCCCCGGCCCACAACCAAATTCCTCCATAAATGCCTCCAATTAAACCAGTTACCGCATATAAAGCCATCACATTTCCTCCCAATGGTAGGACTTTAGCCATTCGTTCAGGCAATGAACTCGGATGTTGCACATTCACCAGCACCGCTGCCAAAGTCCACAGCAGAAAACCCGACACAAATCCTAAACGAAAACCCGCGCCTGCAGGCAAGGCTAACACCAGCCCCAAGACGGCAAAAACAAGCCCCATGACATACCAAGGCAAATACACATTCACGATAGCTCCCAAAACCATGAGAATCACGACCACCGCGAATTGATAAGAAGCATTTAATTTCTTTTTCATCTAGTTTATTTTGAAGATAAAACGATTTTTTTACGTAATCGAGGGGATTTTTGATCCGGATTTTCCATGTACAAAAGCGTTTTTAAGTCGCCTTTGGCCCAGGTATCAATTAAATCATCATAATGCGCGCTACCCGGATTTCCCGATTGTCCCCCCGGATATACCCCGTAAGCTTTCGGTTTTCCTTCTTTCGAAAGTTCGACTACCATCCGCCAGGACGGACCGGTTTTGGTTGTTGCCGCATTCACAATACTTCCCCCACCGCCAATCGGGATATTCAAACGACTTAATGCGTCCATGCCAGGAATTAAATGCCGAACACCGGTTTGTTTGTGTTTATACCAAGCCCACTCGGAACCCAAAGGACCATGTTGTTTCGTCAATGAATCCACCGAAGCCCCAAAAGAACTCGAAATAATATCCTGCATCGTCTCTTTTTTCGAAGCCGTTTTCACATTATCCCACCAAATCGCCTGCGGTTCCGCTTCCATCATCCGGATCAAACGATCCATCGCTGGACGATTCATGGGCACTTTTTCATCGGCCGAGAACTCATCATCCCACACCTGATCTTGTAAAGTCAACACCCACGTTTCAAAGATCGTCGCCCCAACCGATTCCGGTGAATTTTGCAAATTCCATGCCTTCAATGCCGCCAGAGCCTTCGCCTGCGAAGCTGAATTCGTTTTCACATGTGCCATTAACAAAGGCAATACCTTGCGGGCCCGAATATTAAAATTGTCATTTTGCAAACCTCTCAAGGAATCCATGTTGATTTTATTCATGACGCTTAGGCGCTCGTTAATCCGTCGACCCCGCTCCGATGGGGCATATTGCCAACCCAAATAATACGGATAGCTCGGGTCCGTCGAAAACTGATTCGCCGAACTCACAAAACCCCGTACCGGATTCTTCACATGTGGATTATGCTCTTGCGGAATAAATCCTTGCCAATCCGCCGCCGCATTGGTCCCATCCAATAAATATTTTCCTTGCAAAGGCGCCTTTAATGGAAACTTGCCATTCACCCACAAGGCGATATCGCCCTCATTACTCGCAAACACGAAATTTTGTGCAGGGGCAGAATAAAAGGATAAGGCTTTTTTATAGTCTTCGTAGTTTTTCGCGCGGTTTAATTGGAAAAAGGTCGACAATTCCTGCGATTTTTCATGCGCAATCCATCGCAAGGCATGTCCCACCGGAATATTCGACCGGAAAGGTTTCTCATGACTCAAATACACCACTGGACCATGATGCGTAAAGAAAATCGTATCCACAAAATTCTCCTTGCCCTTCACCTTAAAGGTCTCAATCCGAAGCGTCGTTTTTTTCCATTTTCCATCGTGCCAATATTCCCGTTTGGAAGCATCTTTAAATTTCACTTGGTACCAATCCAGCACATCCGATCCGACGTTCGTTACGCCCCATGCGACGTTTTTGTTGAATCCAATAATGACATTCGGCGTTCCGGGCATGGTGGAACCATATACGTTGACCCCCGGAGCCACCAATTGCATTTGGTACCAAATCGAAGGCAATTGCAAGGTCAAATGCGGGTCATTGGCCAACATCGGCAAACCAGAAACGGTTTTATTTCCAGCCACGGCCCAGTTATTCGAACCGATGTTCGGATCCTTTTCTGGCGTCGACATCGAACTTCCTAAGCCCGTAAAATCAGCTGGTCCCGCCGGAATGGGTACCGGTTTAAAATCGATCGGACTACCCACGGGAATGATCGGACTTTCATCGAATGGATAATTGGGAAATAAATCCTCCGCCACTTTTTTGCCATATTTCCGCAAAATATTGGTCATTTTTAAATCATCCGTTCCGGAAGCCAAAACAAAAGACATATTCTTTAAGAACAAAGCACTTTTGATCGGCGTCCAAGTCTCCGGTTTGTAATCAAGTAATTTGTATTCGAGGGGCAATTGACGTTCCGACAAACCCGAAATATACGCATTCACCCCATCCGAATAGGCATTCAACGCTTCTTCCGCCTTCGGATCCTCCTTCATGCCTTCAAAGGATTTTTCGGCACCATAAATGGAGCCCATTCGGCGTTGGAATTGATCCGAGCCCATTCCTTTTTCTCCGACGATTTCGGAAATTCGCCCGCCGGCAAAATGGGTTTGAAATTCCATTTGCCACAAACGATCTTTGGCGGTCAAATAGCCCTGCGCCATAAACAAGTCATGGTCGTTTTTCGCAAAGACGTGCGGAACACCCATTTCGTCATAAATAACTTGAACTTCCGCTGTTAATCCTGGGATTTTTAAAAGTTCCAAAGATGCTTCCTCCGTCTCCGGATTTTCGGCATTCACCCAAAAGCCATGAAAAGGACTAAGTAATTTACCGAAGGGCGGTGTAGTTCCCCAGCTTCGATTCAGTGCATAGGTAAAAATAACCGCACAAATCAGGGGGAAAATCGATTTAATTGCTTTCATTGATGAGAAAATTCGAAGAATTTGTTTTATTTTAGAAAGACAATTTAATACAATTTGGAATAAATCATGATGCGTAGACGAACTTTTTTACAAAGCACCACCCTATTAGGATTAGCCGCCACAAGCCAGGCGAAAACCATTGCCCCAGAACCGATCATCATCGCGACTTGGAAGAATGAAAAAGGAACCAAAGCCGGCTGGGATAAAATCATGCAAACCGGTAAAGCCTTGGATGGCGTGGAAGCGGGCGCCTGGGTTCCTGAGGCAGATCCGAACGAGACAACGGTGGGGTATGGCGGGTATCCCGACCGCGACGGACACGTTACTCTCGACGCCTGCATCATGGATCACCTCGGAAATGCCGGTTCAGTGACGTTTTTGGAAGGCATCATGCATCCGATTTCCGTGGCCAGAGCTGTGATGGAAAAAACACCGCATGTGATGTTATCGGGGGCGGGAGCTTTGCAATTCGCCTTAGAACAAGGATTCAAAAAAGAAAATCTTCTAACTGAAAAATCGAAAAAAGCCTGGGAAGAATGGAAAAAAGTGGCCAAATATGAGCCTAAAGTGAACATTGAACGGCATGACACGATTGGACTTTTGGCTTTGGGAAAAGCGGGAGAAATCGCGGGGGCCTGTTCGACGAGTGGAATGGCGTTTAAAATGCATGGTCGGGTCGGGGATTCCCCCATCATCGGTGGGGCGGTGTATTGCGACGATGAAGTGGGTGGTGCATGTGCCACAGGATTAGGGGAATTTGTCATGAAAACCTTAGGATCCTTTTTGATCGTGGAGTTTATGCGGCAGGGGAAGTCGCCCCAACAAGCCTGCGAAGACGCCATCATGCGCATCGTGAAACGGTATAAATACCAAGAATTTCAAGTGGGCTACCTAGCTATCAATAAAAAAGGCGAATATGGTGCTTATTCTATCCAAAAAGGCTTTAATTTCACAATTATAAAAAATGGAGTGACTCAAGTGATCGAGAGTGCTTCTTATATGTCATAAGGTATTTCCATGGAGAAAACGGTCAGAAAACCAGTCGAAAAAAAGAAGTTTTTAATTGAAGTTGCATGGGAAACCTGTAACCAAGTAGGCGGTATCTACACCGTCATTCGTACCAAAGTCCCCTCCATGGTCGAAAAATGGGGAAATGATTATTTGCTTTTAGGCCCATATTTCGCTCAAACGGCCGCCGCAGAATTTGAGCCGCTTCCTGTGGGAGATGAAACGCCACTGGAACGAGCGATTCTTTGGATGCGGGAGCAGGGTTTGACGGTGCATTATGGCAACTGGCTCATCACCGGAAAACCGAAAATTGTCTTATTCGATTTTGCATCCATCTATGACCAAGTAAATACAATCAAAGGCCGAATATGGGATAATCATAAAATATCTACCCTGGGTGTCGAGGAATTAGTGAATCAAACAATTGCCTTAGGCGAAATGATTCGCTTGTTTTTGGGCCAATTAGCCCAAGAAAATAAATCTAAATCGAACATCGTCGTGCATTTCCATGAATGGATGGCCGCCACTTGTTTACCGGATTTGAAGAAAGAAAAGGTCAAAATTTCGACGGTATTTACGACGCACGCGACGATGTTGGGACGTTATTTGGCCGGAAATGTGCCAAATTTCTATGACGTCATCGACCGGTTCGACTGGCACAAAGAGGCCAAACATTATGGCATCGAAGCACAAGCTTGTTTCGAACGAGCAGCGGCCCAAAAAGCCGATGTCCTCACCACAGTCAGTGACATCACGGCCAAAGAATGCCAGTATTTCCTCGGTCGCATACCGGAATTGATTTTGCCCAATGGCCTCAATATTCAGCGATTCGCGGCCTTGCACGAACATCAAAATCTGCATTCGAAATACAAAAAAAGTATCTCAGATTTTGTTATGGGGCACTTTTTTCAAAACCAGCCATTTGACCTCGACCAGACGCTTTATTTGTTCACCTCGGGTCGTTTTGAATATACGAACAAGGGCTATGACCTGACCCTCGACGCGCTGAAAATTCTGAATAAAAAAATGAAGGAAGCCGGTTCGAAAAAAACGGTGGTGATGTTTTTTATCACAAAACAACCTTACCATTCCATCGATCCAGAGGTGTTGCATTCGCGGGCGGTCTTGGATGAAATTCGGGAAAACTGTTCGGCGATCGAGAAAGAAGTAGGTGAGAAATTATTCCAAGCCTCCGCTTCGTCGAAGGATTTAACCTTGCCCGATTTAAATCAATTTGTGGATGAATACTGGCGAATGCGGTTGCGCAGAACGGTGCAAACCTGGAAGACAAATTCCAAACCAAAGGTCGTTACGCATTTACTGAAACAGGAGGATGACATCATTCGTAATCTCCAACGCACCGGTTTAATGAACAATGCCGACGATAAAGTCAAAATTGTTTATCACCCCGATTTCATTGTCTCAACGAATCCGCTTTTTGGTCTCGATTATGGTCAATTCGTGCGCGGTTGTCATTTAGGAGTTTTCCCAAGTTATTATGAGCCTTGGGGCTATACCCCCTTGGAATGCATGGCGCGCGGGGTGCCTACGGTAACCTCGGATTTATCGGGTTTTGGCGATTATATGATGCAAATTATGCGAGATTACGAACAATGGGGCGTGAGTGTCGTGAATCGAAAAACGCAGAATTACCAGGAATCAGCGGAACAATTGGCCAATTTATTATTCAAATTCGTCCAACAAAGTCAGCGGGATCGCATCACCCAACGAAATCGCGTCGAATCCATCGCTGATACTTTCGATTGGTCTAACCTTCGTTCTTATTACGATACGGCCCATGAATTAGCCGTGCTGAAACGAGTTAAATAATTCCAATGTGTTTCATGGCCTCGCGTTTACTCAGCGGGGCCAAGGAATGCGTAGTCACGAAATCTCGTACCCATTCTGCATCGTGCCGGGCGAATTGTCGGAGGGCCCATCCAATCGCCTTTTGAATGAAAAATTCTTTCGAACCTGCGAGTTGGATAATCAGGGTCGCCAATAATTCTCGATCTGTTTTTTCTTTGTAATTCAGTTGAAATATCAGGCAAACCCGCTGCAACCAAAAATTCCCCGAAGCCATCCAGCGCTGAATCCAATAGTCGCGTTGGTCCGGGAATTTCAAAAAATAAGGTCCTATAATTTGTGGTCCGAGCACATCCACTACATCCCACCAGGATTCTTGGCCGATCCATTCCTCCACAAGTTCGGGAACGCGTGAATCCCAAGCAGATTTTGCCTTTCGCACATATTCCATGGCGATGTATTGAAATTCACGTTCAGACTTCGAAAATAAGGCCTTCGAAGTTTCAAAAAAATCAGCCGGATGTCCATGCAGCCGGTATAGCTCCGAAAAAATCTCTGCGCGCTCCGGTTTTTTGATGCCTAAAAAGGGAAATTGATCACGCATGTATTTCCGCATCCAAACCGCATTCTCAGGATTCGCTAGGTCGTGAAAGACTTCCTCGAGTTCGACAGAAAAGAGACTCATCGATTCGTAAAATAGATTTTTCCCTGCAATCCACTTTCGGTCACCGCCCATTTGCTTGCATCGAAGGGAACGTAATTAATATCCACGAAATTAATCTCATAAAAATTCTTCCAAACCACCTTCTCCCGATCTAATTTTCGAATGCGATTCGCAGACACATTTGTCACGGCGATTTCAATGGTATTTTGCTCCTTCAACAGACCCGGCGGAATTTGGATTTGGTAAGGCAAGGACCAAATAATTCCTATCTCCTTTCCATTGATTTTTACACGTGCCCAGTCCCGAATTTTATCAACGTGCAGGACCCGACAAGCGGAAATCTGATCCGTCGCAAGGCTAAATGAAAAATGGTAATTACCTGTTCCCCAAAAATCATGTGTACTTGGATTCTCCGTCCAATAGGTCAGCGACGAAAGCGTCATGGGCGCTGGAATGGCAGGAGCACCCTTCGTAAACTGCACGCGAATCGGGCTTTCAGGCATCAGCGCAGTTTCAAGAATCTGAGCCGGCAAGGCCTCCGCCAAAGCTCGTTTTTTCACTGGCAATGAACGCACAAATGCACTTTGACCCGGGTTTAATTGTAGAAAAAATGCCCCGGATTTACTTGCGTGCTTCGCCATTTTTTGATTCGTCAACGGATCCAAAATTTCAAAATCAGTTCCGATTTTTGCCAAGGAAATGGAGCCCTCTTGAAATTGATTCGATAAATTCGTCAGAAAATACGTATAGCCCTGCTCGGATTTTTTACGTAAAAAGGAAATCCCTTGATCGGCAATTTTTTCCCGAGTGACGCCCCGCTTAGCGAGGATGTCGGTCGGGTCTGAAAAGACTTGCAGCAACATGGATTCTTTGGCAGCATTCCAGCGCGTGAGCAAGTCCTCTGGCGCATGGAAGGTATTGATTTGCAGAGGCAAATGCTCTAAAAAATATACTGGAAAGCCCTTTTTTACCCAGGATGCTAACAATTCCATCGTTTCCAGAGACATATAATGCGCCGCTGGAATTAATAAAATTTTATAAGCCGCACCACTCGGGGTTTTCCAGGTTTTATTCGGCTGAGGTAACAGACTTTTGATCAATAAATCTGAGATATAATCTACTTGATAGCCTTTGTCCTGCATGAGTTCAGACCAGTGGCCAAAGGAGGTGTTTTTCATCCAAACGCGGCTGTTGGCATGCAAGTCCAACAAATGCAATTTCCCTTTCCCATTTCCCTGATGCCAAATATCTTCCATCGGGAAATACATCAGCGCATCTGCATCCGTTTTGTATTTCTGCAAAATCTCTTGACAGCGCGCAATATAGCCATTCAATTCCGGTAAAGCTTCCCAGAAATGGCTTTGCGGATTGAAATTTGTACTCGCATAAAAAAGCCAGCCGGGCCAGCGTAAATCCGGCGGAGAATAGGTAGCCCCATGAAAAAACAAGTGGTTTACTCCGCCAACGAAGACTTGATCCACCACCGGTTTTACCTGAGCCAAAGAGACCTTAAAATGATTTCCTAACCAAGTCGTAGTTTCCGACGAAACCAGTTTTTTCCCCGTTAAATTCGCCGCCGAAGAAGCTAATTTCAAATTCCGCACATCCGGAATGCCATAGCGTAAGGAATCATAGTCGGGATCCACTTGATAGCCCGGAATCGGAAAAGGTTTACTACCAAAAAATTCGGTTTCTGGGATATCGACCGCAGCATATATGTCAATTAGATTCCCAGGCGATCCGTGGGCTTGGTTCCGACTCTGAAAGCCCATGGACGAAATCCAGTCTGCAAATGGATTCACGAATTGATGCAATAATAATTGTTCCAAAGTCCGGTGATAATCCGCCCAAATTTGATTCTCCCCTTCGCTCGTTGCCGTTTCTTTGGCCAACACGTCCAAATGTTCCCGCAAATCATAGCCGTTTAATTTTTGGAAAGTCTTGAAAAAATCGGGGGTATAATTGGCCCCATAGACCTCGTAGGAATCGTTGTACAAAGCCCGCAAAGGTGTATGGGATTTCTTCAGCAGAGGGATAAATTGCTGGGTATAGCCCGCAAAAACCTTCATATTGAAATGGTCTATCACATAGCCTTCGCCACCGGGAGCCGCGCGTTTTACCTTTTGGCCGGTTAGGGCTTGGTAAAAAACATAGGCTTGGGCGCCTTGGGCCCCTGCGCGAAATCCACTGAATTGTCCGGGTGTCAGTGATCGAAGGAATTTTCCCCCTTCATATATTGAAATTGTAACGACTTCCGAAAACGGAAATTTTGCCAAACTCGCCTCCACCGTTCCTAAGCCCTGACCGGGTTCAATCGACTTGGAGATGATTTGATAGGATTTGGCCGCTTCGGCCGGGGTAATTTTAGGGCCTCCGAGGGGCCAACCGGTGCCCAAGGTCATATCGATTCCTAAGCCTAAACGCTTCGCCTCTTTGAGGGCAAAAAAGAATTTAGCTTGATATCCAGGACCTAAAAATGGTTGGAATTGCATCTCAAAACCCTTCGCCCCGTAGATGGGGATGATGTGTAAACCTCCGAATCCCGCGGAAGCAAAGGCCTCCAAATTATGCGTAATCCCCTTCTCTGTGACCGCACTGCCTGGCCACCACCAATAGGCCCAGGGTTTAGCGGTAGAAAAAACAGCAGGATCCTTGGGAGATCCTGCTGTGGTTAAATAGGTGTTTAGAGATAATAGGGTAAGTAAAAATATACGTTTCATTATACGAATCGTCCGAGTAAATTTTCCAGGTATTCTTGTTTACCAGAAATCATCGCAGGTTCACCGATTTCGGTGGCGATTTGGTACAAATCTTCTAATTTCAATTGGCCCGACTCATAGGCTGCACCTTTGCCCCCATCGAAACTTGCATATCGAGCGGCTTTTAATCGGTCCATTTCTCCGTGTTGGATTAATTTATCTGCGATCAACAAAGCGCGCGCGATGGTATCCATTCCGCCAATGTGCGCATAAAATAAATCCGCAGGGTCGGTTGAGTTACGCCGACGCTTCGCATCGAAATTAATTCCACCCCCGGCTAATCCGCCTTGTTTTAAAATAATCGCCATGGATTCCGCCCATTCGTAAATGTCAGTCGGGAACTGATCCGTATCCCATCCATTTTGGTAATCGCCCCGATTCGCATCGATGGACGCTAACATACCCGCATCCGAAGCCACTTGGCATTCATGCGCAAACGTATGTCCAGCCAAAGTCGCATGATTCACTTCTAAATTCAAACCGAATTCAGACAACAAATCAAACTCTCGCAAGAAACCAATCACCGTGGCCGCATCGTAGTCATATTGATGTTTCGTTGGCTCACAAGGTTTCGGTTCAATAAAAAACTTGCCCGTAAATCCTTTTCTACGTGCGTATTCCACACAGGTATGCAACATGCGCGCGAAATGCTCCCGCTCACGTTTCATATCGGTATTCAATAAAGTCATATAGCCTTCCCGACCTCCCCAAAACACATATCCTTTTCCGCCCAATTGGATCGTGGCATCGATGGCCCCTTTCAACTGAGCCCCGGCATGAGCTACCACCTCGAAATTCGGGTTTGTACTCGCGCCATTCATGTAGCGTTCATGTGAAAACAAATTAGCGGTTCCCCACAATAATTCTACGCCACTTTCCGCTTGTTTTTTGGAAAAAATATCCGAGATAAATTTGATCCGTTCTGAAAATTCTTTGGGGTCATTGCTTTGATCAATGGCGTCCACATCGTGGAAACAATAAAATGGCGCGCCAATTTTCGTGATGAATTCGAAGGCTGCATCTGCTTTATCCGCGGCACGTTGACGCACATCTCCCGCCACATCCCATGGATAATGGTGCGTACCAGGGCCAAATGGGTCAGCCCCATTGCCACAAAAAGAATGCCAATACGCAATCGCAAAGCGTACATGCTCTTTCATCGTTTTGCCCGCCACGATACGATTTTCATCGTAATACCTAAATGCTAATGGGTTATCGGAATCTGCTCCTTCGAATTTGATTTGATTAATGCCTTTGAAATATTCTTTTTGGCCTATGATTACACTCATCTGTTTATAATGCTATTTTTAATACCTTAATGAACATCAAAACTACAAATTATCAGGTGATTTCCTAAAAATATTTTCTAATTTATTTAGCACTGTTTAGCACAGATATGAAATTGGTTTTTTTCCCTTATTTTTGACAAAAAACACGTTCATCACATGCTAAAAAAACTACTACTCATTACGGCACTGGTTATCAGCGCATTACAAATTCAAGCCCAAACGACCTACAATGCGAATGGCCGATTTGAGCAATTGGAATCTACGCTTCCCACCCCAAATTCCTATCGGACCGCGAGTGGATCGCCAGGCAAGGATTATTGGCAGCAACGTGCGGATTACGACATTAAGGTCGAATTAGACGATATTAATCGCAAAATTATCGGTTCTGAAACCATTACGTATTTCAATAATTCGCCCGACGAATTGCCCTACCTTTGGTTGCAATTAGACCAAAACCTATTCGAAAAAGGGGCTGGTAAAAAAACAACCGCTACCGGGGATGTTTCCCGTGGAATTTCAGCGAGCATGTTTGAAGAATTGACCGACCCACGCGATTATGGCTATAAAATTATGGCCGTCAAGGATTTGAAAGGAAATCCATTGCGCCATACGATTAACCAAACGATGATGCGCATCGACTTACCTACACCCGTAAAATCAGGTGCCTCCGTAAGCTTTTCGATCGATTGGAATTATTTGATCACCGAATATTACGGTCGATCAGGCTATGAATTTTTTGCCAAAGATGGCAATGCAAATTATTTCATCGCGCATTGGTTTCCGCGGATGGCGGTGTACAACGACGTATATGGGTGGCAACACAAACAATTCCTAGGACAAGGCGAATTCACATTGAACTTCGGAAATTACAAAGTGGCTATCACGGCACCAAATGACCATATTGTAGGCGCTTCTGGTGAATTACAAAACATGACACAGGTTCTGTCGCCGACGCAATTGAAGCGCTGGGAACAAGGAAAAACGGCCACACGCCCCGTAGTAATCGTGACCCAAGAAGAAGCCGAGAAAGCGGAAAAAGGAAAACCAACGGGCAAAAAAACCTGGATTTTCAAAGCCGATAACGTACGTGATTTTGCGTTTACCTCTTCCCGTAAATTTATTTGGGATGCGATGCAAGTGGACGTGGAAGGTAAAAAAGTATGGGCGATGTCCTATTACTCGAAGGAAGGAAATCCACTTTGGGGAAAATATTCGACGATGGTGGTCGCGCATACCTTGCGTTCCTATTCCAAAAGAACCGTAGCTTATCCCTATCCGGTGGCGATTTCTTGTCACTCCACGATGGGAGGTGGGATGGAATATCCGATGATTTCCTTCAATGGTGGTCGACCCGAAACGGACGGTACGTATACCGAGAATACGAAAAATGGGATGATTGGGGTGATTATTCACGAGGTGGGTCATAATTTTTTCCCGATGATTATTAATTCAGATGAGCGCCAATGGTCTTGGATGGATGAAGGTTTGAATACTTTTTGCCAATATTTAGCAGAACAAGAATGGGATCGCAATTTCCCTGCGCGCCGTGGCGAGCCGCAAAACATCGTGCCCTACATGCGTTTGGATGCGAAAAACCAAGTACCCATCATGGCGAATTCTGAAAACATCATGGATTTCGGCAATAATGCCTATGCTAAACCCGCAACAGCCTTAAATATCTTGCGAGAAACGGTCATGGGTCGCGAATTATTTGACTATGCCTTTAAAGAATATGCGCGTCGTTGGGCCTTCAAACAACCCTATCCAGCCGATTTCTTCCGAACCTTGGAAGATGCATCTGGGGTAGATTTGGATTGGTTTTGGCGCGGTTGGTTCTACGGAACTGAGCCAGTGAACCAATCGATCGAAACGGTGGAATGGTTCGGAATCGATACGCAAGATCCGGTAGCAAAAAAGGCAGAAGCCAAAGCGCAAGCCGATGCCAAGCGCCAAACGATGGCCAATATTCGGAACAAAACGGATATCAAATCTACTGTCGTGGAGGAAAATCCAGATTTGACCGATTTTTATACTACCTATGATCGCTTCGCGGCGACAGACGCAGAGAAGAAAAAATTCCAGGATTATTTAGCTGCTTTATCGCCCGACGAGCGGAAATTAGTCGATCAGGGGAAAAATTTCTACGTGGTAAATTTCAAAAACAAAGGTGGCTTACCCATGCCGGTCATTGTAAAATTAGCCTATGAAGATGGTACCGAAGAGGTCATGCGATTCCCGGCGGAGATTTGGCGACTAAATGATGTGGTAGCGAAAAAGGTTATCCCTACGAGCAAGAAAGTTGCCAAATGGACCCTTGACCCCTATTATGAAATCGCAGATATCGATACCGATGACAATGCATTTCCTCGGGAACCGGCCCAGCCGACACGCGTCCAACTATTTAAAGCCCAAGGCCGTACCTATGGCGGAGGGGTAAACCCGATGCAAGAAGCTAAAAAAGCCAAAGAAGCAGCTGGCGCCGTCACTGGTTCGAAGAACAACTAACAAAAAAGCCCCTAGCGATAGGGGCTTTTTTTATTCTTGTTCAATCAGATGTAGCTTCGAAAGATCCAATTCCGTGCGCAGATTTCGACTGAAATACATGGGTAAAAATTTATAGCCAAATTTGAAATCCTTCATTGCGTAGGAAACGCGTGCAACGACAGTAGAAGAATAGACTTCATCAAAACCCGTGAGGTAAGCTGAAATTTCGGGTTGGAGTTTCGCCAATTCGGTTTCAGACAATTGATAAAAAGGGGAATGTTCATCGATCGGATGTACCACCGTCCAGTTCAATACCAAACTATCCACGTGACTTCGTTCCAGGTTTAAATTAAAAAACTGATAGCCTTGTTGGGGCCTAACCATCCGAGCATTCACCTTGATTTCGGCATTTGTTAATAAATGGTCATCCTTGTAACAAACGAGCCGAAACATGAGCGCGTGACCTTCCCGGTAGCTAGCATAAACCAAATTTTCAGAGAAGCGAATAAAGGCTCTTGGTCGAGAGAAACGACCATACAACAAACCCGCTGCAATGGCAAAGGAAAGGAACCCGATTAAAGATTCGATGGCCGCAATCCAATTCGTGACTTCACCCACGGGATTCACCCGGCCATAGCCCACGGTTGTAAAGGTTTGGGTAGAAAAGAAAAACAATTCCTCGAGCCGACCGACCGTATTTGCTTTTTCAATTCCTGTTAAACCCGCTGGACCCGCCAACCAATATAGAAGCGTAAAAAAACAATTGATCAGCAAATAGAAAAGAAAAATTATCCCAAGAAATCGCCAGCGTGGCATAGTGAGCATGCTTTGATAGCCACTCACTCGATCGCGCAAGCCGATCCCAATTCGTTTGATGTTAAAACTTCCGTCTTTGTTGACCATCTGGCCACCCATCGCCGAGGGTTTTTCCCCAAAGCCTGTATCTTGATTTAAATTTTCCATGGGGGTCAATTAAACAAACCACAATTTAACCGAGGCAATCAATAATACCAAGGCTAAAATCCATTTCACCTTTTGATTGGAGGCGATGGCGGCACCCCAACGAGCCCCTAAGAATCCACCGACCAACGAAGCCGCCAACCAAAACACCATTTGAGACTGATCCAACGGAATCCAAGTTTTCAACCCCGCCAAACCCGAAACCGAGTTCACAAAAATAAATAAGGCCGAAACCGCAGCCGCTTCTTTCAAACTAGCCCAGCGAAATAACAAAAGCAAGGGACTCAAAATAATCCCACCGCCAATGCCAATCATCCCTGATAACAATCCGATGACCGCCCCAGTGCCCACGCCTAGAACCGCTGGCAACTGTCGAAGAGCCCCTTCTTTCAACGAGATCAACATTCGAATCACCGCCAACACCAAGCAGGCGCCTAATATTTGTTTGTAGGTAGTATCCGTCAACGGAATCCTAGCCCCCAAAAAAGCCGCCGGAATCGATCCCAAAGCAAATGGCCAAAATAAGTTCCACTTAAAATAACCTTGTCGGTAAAATGCAATAAACGACATGAGGGACACCCCGAGATTTAACAACAAAGCCGTTTGTTTCATCACCGGCGGGGCAATCGCAAACAAGGCCATCACGGCCAAATAACCACTCGCCCCCCCGTGTCCTACGGAGGCATATAAAAAGGCCATGAGACCTAATAAGACAATTAATTCCATGCTATTTACGTATTGCAATTTGGAAATAAATAAACATTTTCTCCCAATCCGGTACCCGAATCCGGGCTTCTTTGATCCGAGAAGCAGGTAGCGCTTTTATTTTTTCAAATAGTCGGATATAATATTCATAGGCCAACAAACAGCCTTTTTGTGCTACTTTAGGCAAAGAACCGATGCCACGTAATCCGGCATCAAAATCCAATTGAATATCTGCCTCGATGTCGCGTTTTTGTTCATCCGTGAAGGTATTAAAATCAATCCCAGGGAAATAAACACGTCCACGCTCTTCATAATCTGAGCGAATATCGCGGAGGAAATTAATCTTTTGGAAAGCGGATCCTAAGGCACAGGCATCCGCACGCAACACATCATATTCCGCAGGATTTCCCTGGCAAAACACGCGTAAACACATGAGGCCCACCACCTCTGCCGAACCATAAATGTATTGTTTGTATTCCGCTTCAGTATAATCGGTTTTGGTCAGATCCAATTCCATGGAATATAAAAAGGCATGGATTAAGTCATGTTCCATCTGAAATTCGTTGACCGCCCATTGGAACGAATGCAAAATGGGATTCAAACTGATTTTTTCCTCGATGGCCTGAAAGGTATCTTGGGTAAACTGGTCCAATAAAGCCTTTTTATCGTGGGAATGAAAGGTATCTACGATCTCATCGGCCAGTCGAACAAAGCCATAAATCGCATAAATCGCATCATGCACGGAATCGTCCAGCGTGCGAATACCTAAGGAAAAAGAGGTGGAATAGGCTTTTGTCAAAAGCTTGCTCGATGCCAGGGAAACCTTTAAATAAAAATCCATTTAACGCTGTTTTAATTCTTGATCTACTTCGGCAGCCACCACTAATCCGGAGATTAAGGAAGGTGGAACGCCGGGTCCGGGAACGGTGAGTTGGCCCGTATAATACATATTATCCAAGTTTTTATTTTTCAAACTTGGTTTCAAAATCGCCGTTTGCATCAGCGTATTCGCTAGGCCATAGGCATTGCCTTTGAAAGCATGGTAATCCGACATAAAATCCCGATGCGCATAGGAGCGTTTGTAAACGATATGTTCACGGATCGAGGTTCCCGTATAGGCCTCTAGCCGATCCATTAATTGGGTAAAATATTTTTCACGGACCTCTTCTGTATCCACTAAATCAGGAGCTACGGGAATTAATAAAAAGACATTTTCACAGCCTTCCGGGGCCACGCTGGGGTCTGTTACCGAAGGGGCGGAGGCATAAAACAAAGGGTCTGTCGGCCAAGCCGGATCCGTATAAATTTCCTCCGAATGCACCGAGAAATCACGATCAAAAAACAAGTTATGGTGCTTCAAACGTGGAATGCGTTTGGAAATTCCTAGGTAAAACAATAAAGAGGAAGGGGCCATCACGCGCTTGTCCCAATAGGCCTCATCATAATTTCGATGTGCATCACCGAGCAATGTTTCTACATGATGATAATCTGCACCGGCCACCACCGCATCTGCCTCCACAAAACCTGAAGCCGTTTCTGCACCCAGGACCTTTTTACCATCTAAGCGAAAGCTCGTTACCTCCGCGTTGTAGGTAATTTTAACTCCTTTTTCTTCCGCCAAGGCCACCATGCCTTTGACAATTAAATGCATGCCGCCCATCGGATACCAGGTGCCCAATTTGATCTCCGCATAATTCATCAAACTGTACATGGCTGGGGTATTTTGGGAAATGGCCCCTAAAAATAAAATCGGAAACTCCATGAGTTTTAAAAGCGTGGAGGAGGTAAAAAATTTCCGAATATGGGAATAGAAGGATTGAAAAACATCAAGTCGGACGACATCCACGAGCAATTTCAAGCTCATAAATTCGCTAATTTTTCGGGAAGGTTTCCACACAAAATTCTGAATTCCGACCTTGTATTTATAGGCGGCTTGGTCCATAAAACGGTCCAAGGCATTCGCCGCACCGGGCTCATAGGATTCGAATAATTGACGTAAATCCGCATAATTCGCCGGCAAATCGATCACTTCATTCTCCGACAAAATCACCGTATAGGACGGATCTAAGCGCACTAAATCATAATAATCAGCAGGCTTTTTGCCAAATTTACCGAAATACGTTTCAAAAATATCCGGCATCCAATACCAGCTCGGTCCCATGTCAAAGGTAAAACCCTGCTCAGAAAACACGCGGGCACGACCGCCTGCTATTGAATTTTTTTCTAAAATCTCCACCTCATACCCTCGATCCGCTAAGGAAGTGGCGGCTGATAATCCTGAAAAACCAGCACCGATCACGAGTATTTTTTTCTTTTTCATATCCATTCAAGCTAAAAACAAAGATAACCAATTAGACCAATCATTCGTAAAAAAAGAAAAAGTCAGATAAAATCTGACTTTTTACTACCTTTTCTGTTAACCAAAAAACTAATCAAAAAACTTTACCAATTAAATTTAAGCGTACATATAAAGCATTTGCTTTAATTCTTTACGCGCGATATGAATGCGGTTTTTCACCGTTCCAATAGGCAAATTGAGTTCTTCAGCAATCTCGTGGTATTTGAAACCTTGGAAATACATCAGAAACGGTAGGCGGTACATTTCGTCCGTAAGTTCCAAGGCTTTCTCGATATCCTCGCGCATGAACGACGCAATGGCGCCGTTGTCTTGCAAGGATTCATTTGAGTTGATGAAGTGTAAATTATCTGTGGTGTCGATAAACGTATTCCGACGAACCATCCGCTGGTATTGCGTGATGAACGTATTTTTCATGATCGTAAATAACCATGCTTTTAAATTCGTACCATCCGCGTACTTCTCGCGATTTGTATATGCCTTTACCAAGGTATCCTGAACTAAATCATTCGCATCATCCGAATCTCTCGTCAAACGCAAGGCAAATGGCCTTAAAAATTTGGAAAAATTTCCGACCTGATAGGAAAATTCTAGAGCAGTCATATTTTGTTTGTTGATGTTTGTTTAACAAAATTATAAAAAGATTAAACAAAACAAATTATTTTTAAAAAAAAATTTTATCGCCACATGCTTCGGGCTGGTCGGCGAATTGATTGGGCTTATCAACTACCCCTCCTATTTCGCACAATATTTTGTATGTTTATTTTTCAATTTTTATGACCCAATGGGTCTTATTCATGCGGAGATTACTTTTATTGATCAGTTTATTTATTCATTTTGCACCAAGTCTCGTGGCGCAAACCGCATGCCAATGCACCATCAAAGGCCGTGTAAATTCGAAAGAAAACGAAGAGAAAATTCAAGGAGCCTATGTATTTGTCAAGGGCCAAAACAATACTACCCAAACAGACGCGCAAGGGAATTTTGTTTTAAAAAATCTTTGTCCCGGAACCTATACCTTGATCTGTGAGATGACTTCCTTTGAGCGGGTAGAGATGCTTGTAACGCTGGAAGATCATGAACAAAAGGAGGAAAATATTAGTCTTGAGGTGCATGACGAACATCTAATGGAGGTATTGGTTAGCGGGAAAAAGTCGGAAGGGGGTGCCCAACTCAAAGGAAATCTAAGCGACGAAGAACGCGCACAGCGGGATGGATTAAGCCTCGGTGAAATGATGAAAGGTATCATGGGCGTCCAAAGTTTGCAAACTGGAAGTACGATTTCAAAGCCCGTCATCCATGGCATGCATTCCTCTCGCGTCATTATTTTAAACCAAGGCGTACGCCAAGAAGGACAAAACTGGGGAAGTGAACATGCCCCCGAAGTGGATCCTTTTGTTTCCAAAAATATTCAAGTTATCAAAGGCCCAGCGGGCTTGCGCTATGGCGGAGATGCCATCGGCGGTATCGTGATGTTAGAACCCAATGCGCTTCCGGATAGTGCACAAATTCGGGGCGAAGTTCAAAGTATTTTCTTTAGCAATGGTCGGCAATTCGTCGGTTCCGCGCTTCTTGAAGGGGGTATAAAAAATGCCCCTGGGTTTGGTTGGCGCATCCAAGGAACCCTGAAAAATGGTGGAAATATGCGAACCGCGAACTATTATTTAGCGAATACCGGGATCGAGGAACAAAATTTTTCAGCCGCTGTGGGATATAAAAAAAATCGCTGGTCCACCGATGTATTCCTCAGCCGCTTTCATTCCATCATCGGAATTTATGCGGGTTCGCATATCGGAAATGTGAATGACCTTGAAAATGCCATTTCCCGCGAAAGGCCCTTTCCTGAATTCACCCCTACGGAATTCATTCGGGAAATCGAACGACCTAATCAAGATATTATCCATGATTTAGTGAAATGGAAGGCATTTTATCGACTCGCCTCTGGGGCTGCATTTCGGGGGAATATGGCCTACCAACAGGACCAACGATTGGAATTAGATGTCCTACGAATGGGTAAAAACATTAATACCCTTCGATTCGAATTAGAAACAGGAAGCGGCGAATTTCTATACGACGAAACGAATACTTCCAAAAAATGGAAAGGCCAATTCGGATTCAACGTCCTCAGCCAAGGAAACATCACCTCGGGAAATCGAGTCAATAATCCGACCCTAACCACGAGTCTACTCCCCAATTATTACCTGAACAATTTTGGCTTATTTGCCCTAGAAAGGTATGTCAATGAGCAATTGGAATTCGACGGCGGACTGCGCATAGATGCAAAAAACATTGAGATTCATCGGCCCGACATGAATTATTCCAGCCGCATTAATCGCAACGATATCGATTATATAGGCCTTTCAGCCAGTGCGGGTCTTAAATACCATTGGTCTGAACAATTCGAAAATCACATCATCCTTGCCCGCGCCTTCCGTGCCCCGGGGGCCAATGAATTGTATTCCAATGGGGTTCATCACGGAGCTGGCGCCTATGAAATTGGCAACCCAAACCTGCGCGGAGAAACTGCCTACAATATTAGTTTGAATACCTTATACACTGAAAATCAATGGGCTTTTGAACTAGGCCTGTATGCGAACTCAATCCAAAATTTCATTTACCTAAAGCCCATGGTCGATAAAGGTCGCGCGGTTTATGTCACAACTGTTCGAGGCTCCTTCCCTGCTTTCTCTTATGAACAAATCGATGCCACGTTTAAAGGCGTGGATGCGCAGGTGAATTTTAAGGCGACAGAGCGCTGGTCGTTCCAACAAAAAACCAGCCTCGTGTATGCCTACGACGAAAGAAATCATGAATACATGGTCAATATTCCAGCGAATCGATTTGAGTATTTAATCCGACACCAATTCCCTAAAAACAAACAGTATGTGAGTATAGGGCTGACCCAGGTTTCCCAACAAACACGCGTTGAAAAAAATTCCGATTATGCTCCCCCACCCGAGGGCTATTTTTTGGTGCAGGCGAATTGGGGGATTTCAATTAATTCCTTTGATATGGGTATCACGGTGAACAATGCCTTAAACCAGGCGTATCGCGATTACCTAAACCGCTTCCGCTATTACGCAGATGACCAGGGGATTAATGCCAGCGTCCGCCTGACTTATCGATTTTCTTAGCGTTTAAGCCACGATTCCGGATTTTGACGAACGGTATTTTTCCAAACTTGGAAATTTATTTCGGAGGTACCATCCTCGTCGGAGGCTACAGACCCGATTCGTTGACCCGTCCGAACCCGCTGTCCCGTAGACACAGAGACATTATCTAATTTACTGTATACGGTAAAATAATCCCCGTGTTGGATCGCCACCACCATATTAATCCCAGGAATATTCACCACCGACTGTACCACTCCATCATAGACACTATGTACCGCGGAACCCGCTGAGGTTTGAATGTCAATTCCATTATTATTAATCATCACCCCCTTTAAAATCGGATGTTTATGTACACCAAAATGATCCGAAATGAAACCCGAAGGGACTGGAAAGGGCATTCGACCACGAAGGGCCGCAAAGGAACTGGCTAATTTAGCCTCATCCGCATTCATATAATAGGTATTCTTTTCCAGCACAGGTTCAGCAATGGCCACCTCCTTCGCAGGCGCAGGTTTTTCTTTTACCGGCTCTTTTTTCTCCGTTTTGGCTGTTTCAATTTTTGCCTCGGTCTTTTCCTCTGGAGTGCTCGGTTTTTCGTATTTCTTGACCAAGCCTTCCTCTAACTTGGGTTTTGGCAAAGCCGGCTTATTCACTTCCAATTTTTTCGCTTGGGCCGCCATCCGTAAACGACGTTCCCGTTCCATACTTTTTTGAATCTCCCGTTGGACAATTCCCGCGATCAAATTATCCAATTTCCGAATGGCTAATTTTTTACGTTCCAGTTCGGTACGAAGCTTTTTTTCTTGTTGGGTCAGCACCGTCACCACCTTGGCCTCTTTGGTTTTCATGACTTCCAACTTCGACTTTTCCTGTTCCTTTTCCACCAACACCTTTTTCTCTTCCTCTTTTTTGAAAATAACTTGTTGTTTCTTCGTCATCAAATCCTGCCGCGTTTCAAAAATCTTTCTCGCCTGAACTTTTCGGTTGGTGGTGTAATGCCGTAAATAATCAAAGCGGCGTGTAAATTCACCGATATCCGAGGAAAGTAACAGAAAACTTAATTTATTATTAACCGAGGAAGTCTTTTCCGCTTCGTACAACATGTGCCCGTAGGCTAATTTCAATTTGGCTAATTTAGCCGCCAATATATCACTTTCTTGGGTTAATTTTTTGGCCTCTTGGGCAAGCATTTGTTGGTTTTCATTCAGGATATTAATTTGCTTTTTCTGAACTACGATTTGTTCTTTCAACACATTTAATTTCCCAATCGACACATTTTTCTTTTTCGACGTACGCGTAATAATGGAATTTAACTCTTTGATTTTGGCCAAATTGTCCTTTTTTTGTTGCTCCAACTGCGTTTTTTTATCCGCCTGAGCCCACACATTTCCCGTAATCAAACAAGCCAATAGAAGAATGATGTATTTCATTTCGTCGTATTCAATAATTTTTGCGGCACGCGGAATGGAAATTCCAAAGGCGTGTCGAGTAATTCAACTTTCGAGTATTTAATCGTAATTAACGTATTCACGTTCATATTATTTTTATCCTTGACGTCTAAATTAATTTGGCTCGAAAAAGGAAACAGAACTTGGTTCAGTTCGGTAAATTCTTCAAAATCCATGGTCATTTTATTGTTCGTCGGGACGTCATTTAATAACAATTTCTTCAATTTCCGATTCGGTCCGACCATGTTATCGATATTAATCCGACCTTCTTGTTGCTTCAAAATGATGTTTTCATTCTCGCGAATTACTCGGGAATTATTCTTTTTAAACGGTTGATTCCCCACAATCAAGGACTGTAAAATCCCATAATCCACTTTAAAGCCCATTTTAGTACTCAAACTATCATAGCTCATGCGGAAATATTCACCATTGATTTTTTGGTAAAATTGAACCAGGTCCTTCGAAAACAAACCGGTCGCCCCCGTAAATCCAGACTGTGAAATATTGACCCAGATAATACTATCCCGCTTCATGCGAATATCCACCGTATAGGTATCCTGATCCTTGGCAGTCTTCCAAACAATTTTCGATTTCGCCTTTAAATAATTGAAATTTAAATCATCGACCGTCACCTTGGGCTCTTCCTTGATTTCAGGTTTGGGGACGGAAATTTGAATGGTATCTTTTCCGGTGTCGATCACCAGGGTATCCAGGATGACGGGTGCCGGTTGGGGCGTCGATGCGATTTTCTTGCCACAGGCCTGAATCATTAGGAGGACCAAGAAAAGAAATACATGACGCATATTGCCTACAAAATTATCTCAATTTTCGATAAAACGCTTCATCTTAATCTTTTTATCCAAAATTTCACGCGTCCCATCCATCGTTTTCGCCATTTTCCAGGCCTTTACCGCATCCTCAATTCGATTATTTTGACTTAAGGCATCTCCATAATGTTCCCAAACAGTGGCGCTATTTTGCTTTTCATCTTTTAATGCCCTTTCCATATAGGTTAAGGCACCGGCAAAATCTTTTTGTTGGAACAGCACCCAGGCATACGTATCCAAATATGTCCCATTGTCCGGAAATTTATCCACTAAACTTTTCGACATCCGCGCTGCTTTATCCAATTTATCCTTTCGTAAGGACAAATAATAACTATAATTATTCAGCACATGTTCTTCGTCGGGTTTCAAAGCCAATACCTTTTCAAAACACGCATCTGATTCCACATAACGAGTTTTCGCATGATAGGCATCACCTAAAAGTCCGTACAATTGAGTAAACCAGCCATCTGTATCCTTCACCAAGGGAATCGCTTTCTCAAAACTCGCAATCGCCTCCGAATTCTTTGCTTGTAAATATTGGGCGAATCCCTTTTGAAACAATAAAAACCCTTCCGTCGGAAACTCATGCAAAGCCTCATCACAATGCACAATGGCACTATCTAAGGCATTCAATTCAAAATCCAACTGAACAATACGCGCCCAGACCTCAAATTTTGGATTTCCCATGCGGGCCGCCTGCAAATAATTTGTTTGAGCTTCTTGAAACTTCGAAATGCTAATCCACAAATCGCCTTCCAATGCCACAAAACGTGCTTCATCAGGAAAAATATGAGTTAAGTCCTGCACCATGGCATGAGCCTTTTCCCAATCTTCTTTCGACTTGACAAGTTCCATGGCATGTATGGCCAATTGGCCCAAAACCTCCGGACTTACCCGCGCATCCACCGCCCCTAGCCTGATTTTCACACAGGCCGAATCCAGGTTTTTTTCCTCGATGAATAATTTTGATTGCAATAAATGAATTTGGCCCTGATCCGGAAAACGATTTTGAACTTGTTCAAACAACTTTTTAAACTCTAATCCATGCACCAAATCCCACAAAAGTTCCATTTGATCCCATGAAAAAAGTGACTCTTCCGGAATATTTTCCAATAAATGTTCCCCCTCCCGAAAGGCCGCTGGTACATCTTTTTTCTTTAAATAAATAAACTGTTTCGTCCGAATAATTTCGGGATAATCCCCAATAAATGCATCGGCTTTTTGTAAGGCAGCTAAGGCTTCGTCGCCTTTATCGGTCCATAAAAAGGCCTGTGCGAGGCGGATGTTAACTTCCGGTTGGCTTTCATCGAAGGCCAAGAGTTTTTTCAATATCACCAAGGCCTCCTCGTATTCCCGCAACTCCAAGGCTAAATCCGCATAAAAAAGTCCATAATCCAAGGAAAACGGGGATAAGGCATGTGCCTCTTTGGCATTTTGATAGGCTAAATTCTTTTTATCCTGGGCTAAATAGGATTTTCCTAAATAATAGAAAATGGATGCCTCTTTCGGTACCTCCTGAATCAAATGCTCCCAAATCAAAATCGCCTCATCATATTCCTCCTGCACATAATGCCGCATGGCTTCCGCCATTAATTCCTCCGACTGCGCCGGGGTCAGCGCATCTAAAGCCTTCGCTTTTTTTTGCGCCCATGCCGCGGGCATCGCCAACAAAGAAACCAAAACTAAAAGGAGGTAAATTCGCTTCATTAGAGCGAATATACCACATTGAATGATCATTTTACAGATAATTTTGATAGATTCGCTGAAATAAACCGAGATCCTATGAAATACCTTTTCCTTTTCATCGCTTTGATTAGCATTCCCTTGGTAGCCCAAGAAAAAACGATGGGCTTCGAAGAATATGACCCCATTTCGACGCTTGTGGTACCTGAACACATTTTAACCCGCGCCAAATATCCGTTCATCGATATCCATAACCACCAAGGAAGTATGCCAAGCCAAGATTTGGCTTATTTGGTCAAACAAATGGACAGCCTAAATATGCGGGTGATGGTGAATTTAAGTGGTAAAGGCTTTCAACGAAATGCGAGCCGGGAAGCGGGCACAGACTACCTGATTCAATCGGCGAAGGCAGGAAAAGAGAAAACGAACAATCGGGTGGTGGCGTTTACGAATTTAAATTTCAATGACATCGATAACCCAAATTGGACCGCTGAAACTGTCAAAGCCCTCGAAAAAGAAGTAAAAGCCGGTGCGATGGGCCTTAAAATTTACAAGGATTTGGGTTTAGAAATTAAAGATTCGAAAGGAAATCGCCTGGCCACCAATGACCCGCGCCTCGATCCGGTTTGGGAAAAGTGTGGGGAATTAAACATTCCTGTACTCATTCATACGGGTGAACCGATTGCTTTTTTTGATACGCATGATAAATACAACGAGCGCTGGTTGGAATTAAAGCAATTTCCAAGTCGGGCACGCCCTTCTTCCAAATATCCTTCCTGGAAAGTCGTGATGGCGGAACAATTTGACATCATTAAAAAACATCCTAAAACGAAATTCATTAGCGCCCACCTGGCCTGGCTTGGAAATAATCTGGGTGAATTAGGGAAATTATTGGATACCTACCCGAATATGTATACGGAAATTGGGGCGGTCATTCATGAGCTGGGGCGCCAACCAAAAGCCGCGCGCAAATTCATGATCCAATACCAAGACCGGGTATTATTTGGCAAAGACATTTGGACCACTTCGGAATATTATACCTATTTCAGATTATTGGAAACGGGAGATGAATACTTTCCCTATTACCGCAAGCGGCATGCTTTTTGGCGAATTTACGGCTTGGAATTACCTGATGAAGTCTTGAAAAAAGTGTATTACAAAAATGCACTCGCCTTATTGCCACAGATCGACAAGTCTCAATTTCCAAAGTAATTTAAAGCGTACGGAGGGTTTCATTTAATTGACCTAACCAAATCGCCGCACCCCGCTGGTTCCAATGGGAATCGGAGGGGAAGAAATTGTCTCTGGCGTTTTTTTGGAGGCGGAGGGTGGGATCCACTAAAATCCCTTTCCAAGCGGGATGTTTAGCCATCCGAGAAATGATCTGATTCGTAGGTTTGTTTTCCGTGTTCAATACACCCACGGGATTTGGGATGATGCTAAAAATAACATGGTCGAATCCTTTGGATTTAAAATAAGCTTCCACCTCGGTTAATTGGGCAACGTAGGCCGCTACCTCTTCATCGCTCGTGGGATAAAAAGAACTACCCACCTTCTCGGGGTCGACGGTTTGTGTAAGATACAATTGTTTCCAGTTTTTGGAGACACGCACATCATTATCCAGCCGACCAAACACATAAAAATTCAAGGCCGATTTTAACTCCTTGAAGGGCGCCCAAATCCCTAAATTAAAGAGCAGAAATTCCAAATTATTTTCCAAGGTGGGATGATACAGCGTCTCTTTTACACGTGCATTGATTTGACTTAAAAATGCGAATCGACTACTCGATTGTTCTATAGCCTTCGCTGCGGGTTGTGCTTCGATTCGATTCCGAATTTCTTGCACTTGCATCAATTGTCGGAAATTTCGCTCGACACATTCGATGAGTAAAATATTCTTTTTGTCCATCGCTAACTGATAAGGAATGGCTTTTGGCGTAGACCAACGCACAAATTGAACCGCCCCCGTTTTTTCAAAATACCGAGGATCCATGCTGAAAAAAGAATACAAATAACTATCACCGATGATGTGCATTTTATATTTGGCAGAATCTGTTTCCAGCACCGGCAAGGCGACAAAACTCGTATCGCGCGGCATTTTAAACGGCTTGATGTAGGTTAAGCCATACAAATCGCCGAAAGTGAATTTATCCGCGCCCCAGCCATCTTGCCGCATGTAACGCCGCTGACTTAACAAGCGCATCCCTTCGTTTGAACTGCCAAAAATCAGCACAAAAGCCAAAAACAAAAGTCCAACAAAAGCAACTATTCTCCGCATGTTAAAACTGGAAATAGATAAATTGTTTCATACTAAATACACCTAGGAAATAAATTCCCAACAAAAGCACCGGAAATACCAACCAGAAAAAATTCTCTAAATACATCTTAAACTTGTCTCTTTTATATTCCAAGGCAAACAAACCTACGATCAAGAAAACACTCAAATACAGTTCTTTACTTACCATAGAAACGTTCAATGGACTACTAAAATCGAATTGGGCCATTTGCTTAAACCACAATTTGATCGTCGAAAAATGGGCAATTCGGAAAAATACCCAGGCGATGGTCACGAGGAAAAATGTCAACAAGCGATAGAGCCATTGGCCCAAAACGGTCTTTCTTCGATCTGCTGCCAATACGGGGAATAGGCGGTTCAAAGTCAAACCAATCAATTGAAATATACCATGCAAAGATCCCCAAATCACAAAATTCCAACTCGCCCCATGCCATAAACCCGACAAAACAAAAACAATCATGATATTCAAATACCAACGAGGGATGGAAACCCGATTTCCTCCCAAAGAGAAATATACATAATCCTTAAACCATGTCGATAAGGACATATGCCATCTCCGCCAAAATTCTGGAATCGAAGTCGCCCAATAGGGTGCCCGAAAATTATCCATTAATTTGAATCCCATCACCCGCGCCGCACCAATTGCCACATCCGAATAGCCTGAAAAATCACAATAAATTTGGAAGGAATAAAACACAGCGGCCACCGCTAAATTGGTTCCCGATTGCTCCACCACATTCCCATAAACCTCATCCACGACCATGGCCAAGCGATCTGCTATGACCACTTTTTTAAATATCCCGATGCCCATTTGCAATAAGCCCGATTGCACCCGATGCCGATCCCAATGCTTTCGCTCATAGAACTGATGAATCAGGTTTTGGGGCCGTTCGATCGGCCCTGCGACCAGTTGTGGATAAAACATCACATACAAACTATATATCCCAAAATTCCGCTCCGCTTTTTGATTTCCCCGATAGACCTCAATCGTGTAACTCATCGCTTGGAAGGTATGAAAGGACAAACCAATAGGCAATAAGATAGATAATACGGGCATTTGAACTGGAATATCCAGCGCATGTGCGAGCCACGAAATGTTGTTGAAAATAAACTGATAATACTTAAAAACCGCCAATACGCCTACATTTGCGACTATACTGAGGGCTAGTATCCATTTTTTCTTCCGCCCTTCATGCTGTTCTAATAGGATACCTGCGAAATAATCAATGACAATGGTCAGCGCCAAAATCCCCAAATAAATGGGCACGAAAGCCATGTAGAAATAACAAGAAGCGAGCAATAAAAGGAGCCACCGGTACTTGTGTGCCAATAAAAAATAGGCCAATGTCACAATGCCGAAGAAAACCAAAAACTGCAATGAATTGAAAACCATATGGCTTGGGTTAACCAATCGTCACTTGCACCCGCAAGTTCACCTCATCTAAATTTATTTCGGAACTCGGGCCTTCCAATTTCGCAACCCATTCAATGCTCAACGCCTGAACTTCCTGCGCAATATAGGCCTTAAACTCATCGATGCTTTCTTTCCAAAGCTCCGAATCTTCCTGAATCTTAATATGTACCTTATCGACCACATCAAATCCCGAATCCTTCCGCACATGTTGAATCCGATTCACAAATTCCCGCGCCATTCCCTCCCGAATCAGCTCCGGACTTAAGGTTTGATCTAGGGCAATCGTCAATCCACCCTCGCTCGCCGTCACATAGCCTGGCATATCTTCCGTCAAAATCTCCACATCGCCTAAACTGATCGCAAATCCTCCCAAGGCTATTTCACCGGCAGATTCCAAATCGGCTAGGGCATCCGTCGACATCGCTGAAATCAACTCTGCCACCGCCTTCATATCCTTCCCAAATTTTGGCCCTAAGGTCTTAAAATTAGGTTTTACTTTTTTGCTTAACACGCCGGCAGCATCGTCCAAATAATTCACCTGCTTTACATTGACTTCGGATTTGATTAGATCATCGACCCGACGAATTTGTTCCCGCACATGTTCCTGCAAGACGGGCACAAGCACTTGAGCCAGTGGCTGTCTCACTTTTAATTTATGGACCTTTCGGATGGAATGAACTAACGAACAAATCCGTTGCGCCATATCCATCGATGCTTCCAATGGCTCATTGCGCCAAGCAGCATGCGCCACCTTGAAATCCGTTAAATGAACAGATTCTCCTCCTTTCACATTTTTGTATAACCATTCTCCGTAGAAGGGCGCGATAGGAGACATGAGTTGAGACACTGTCTCTAAACACGTATAAAGGGTTTGGTAGGCGGCTATTTTATCGGCAGACAAGCCATCCTTGGCCGTTTCTGGATTCCAGAATCTACGTCTTGAAAGACGCACATACCAGTTGGACAAATGATCACATACGAAATCTTGGATGGCCCGACCGGCCTTCGTTGGCTCATACGCCGCAAATGCCTCATCCACATCGCTGATTAATTGCGTCAATTTTGATAAAATCCAACGATCTAATTCGGTCAAAAAGGTCTCATCGATTTCTTGCGCCATAGATGCTTCAAATCCATCCAAATTCGCATACAGCGCAAAGAAATTATAGGTATTGGTCAAGGTGCCAAAAAACTTATTCCGCACTTCGGTGATCCCGGCTAAATCGAATTTCAAATTATCCCAAGGTTGGGCATTTGTAATCATGTACCAGCGCGTCGGATCCGCGCCATACGAAGCTAACGTCTCAAAAGGATCGATGGCATTGCCCAAGCGTTTGGACATTTTATTGCCATTTTTATCCAAGACCAAGCCCGTGGAAATGACATTTTTAAAGGCAACCGAATCTTCCACCATGCTCGAAATTGCATGCAAAGTGAAGAACCAACCGCGCGTTTGATCGACTCCTTCTGAAATGAAATCCGCCGGATAGGATTGTTTGAAAATATCTTGATTTTCAAATGGATAATGCCATTGCGCAAAGGGCATCGCCCCCGAATCAAACCACACGTCAATCAAATCCAATTCCCGGGATAAAATTTGGCCGCTCGCACTCACCAAATATATCTCATCCACAAAAGGTCGATGCAAATCCGCTTGTCCCGCGGCAAAGGCCTTTTGGAAAGCCTGATTGCCTGATAATTGGCTTTCGGACAAGGCACCTGTGGCATTGGCTTGTTCGATTTCTTGGATTAATTGTGCTAAGGAACCGATGCAAATTTCTTCCGAACCATCATCCGTCCGCCAGATCGGCAACGGTGTTCCCCAATACCGAGAACGAGATAAATTCCAGTCCACGAGGTTTTCGAGCCAATTGCCAAAGCGACCCGTTCCGGTCGATTCAGGTTTCCATTGAATCGTCTTGTTTAGGGCTATTAATTTATCTTTGACTGCCGTGGTTTTAATGAACCAAGAATCGAGCGGATAATATAAAACGGGTTTATCCGTACGCCAGCAATGTGGATAGGGGTGATCAAATTTCTGTACGTTGAACGCCTTATTTTCGGTTTTTAATTGAATGGCGATGCGCTCATCGACGGATAAATACTTATCCCGACCTTGCCTCTGCGCCGCTTCTTTCTTTTCCTCTTCGGTCAAATAAGCCTCTTTAACAGGCTCCAAGGCATAATCCGTGACTTCTTTGACAAATTTACCTTGCCGATTAACCAAGGGAACATCTTTTCCATGTTCGTCTTGGACGAGAATGGCGGGAATGCCATTTTGTTGGGCTACGCGAAAGTCATCTGCTCCGAATGTTGGCGCCGTATGTACCATACCCGTCCCGTCTTCGGTCGTCACAAAATCACCCAAAATCACCCGAAATGCAGCTTCTTTTGGCTGCACATAGGGCATTAATTGGGCATATTCGATTCCCTCTAAATCCGAACCCTTGCATGTTAAAACGATCTGATAAGGAATCGCCGACGGCTTTTTCTCTGCGGCCACATAGGCCTCAAAATCTACATTTTCGGCCGCTGCTTGTAAGTAATTTTTGACCAAATCTTTGGCCAACACCACATACACGGGCAAAAACGTATAGGGATTAAAGGTCTTGACTAAAACATAGTTGATATTTTTTCCTGCCGTGAGCGCTGAGTTAGAAGGCAACGTCCATGGGGTCGTCGTCCAAGCCAATAAATACACGGGTGCACCAGATGCTGCTTGAAATAAAAACTCAGACGCTTGATTTCGAATGGCGGCAAATTGGGCGGTTAAGGAGGTGTCTTTGACATCGCGGTAACAACCGGGCTGGTTTAATTCATGCGACGAAAGGCCCGTTCCCGCGGCAGGCGAATAGGGCTGAATTGTATATCCTTTGTATAATAAACCTTGGTCATACAGGCGTTTCAACAGATTCCAAACACTTTCAATGTATGGCGCCTGATAGGTCACATACGGATTTTCGAGATCGACCCAATAGCCCATTTTTTGGGTAAGGTCGTTCCACTGATCCGTAAATTTCATGACCGTTTCCCGGCAGCGCTGGTTATATTCTTCGACCGAAATCGTTTTTCCGATATCCTCTTTGGTGATGCCTAATTCTTTTTCTACTTGCAATTCCACGGGCAAACCGTGGGTATCCCAGCCCCCTTTGCGCTTCACTTGCTTTCCTTTTAGGGTTTGGTAGCGACAAAAAATGTCTTTGATGGCACGAGCCATGACATGGTGAATGCCAGGGGTGCCGTTGGCCGAAGGCGGTCCTTCAAAAAACGTAAAAGTAGGCTTTCCTTCGCGAGTCGAGATTGACTTTTCGAAAATGTTATTTTTCGTCCAGAAATCTAAAATTTCATCGGCTAAGGCAGCATAATCCAAATTTTTGTATTCTTTGAAGCTCACGGATCTTTGGTTTTTTGAATAATATCAGGCAAAATTGAGGCAAAAATACGAAAATTGTGAACCTTATGTTACTTTGCATGGAATTTTGAATGGAATAAATGTTAAAAGCAGCGATACGCCAACAAGCCCTTGCCCTCCGCAAAAATCTCAGCGATGAAAAATGGCTATCCATCAACTTGGCCATTCAAAAAAATCTACTCGATTTTCTACATGATTTCCCTGCCGGAACTAGGATTCTGAGTTTTCGAGCGTTTGCCGACAAACGCGAAATCGACCTAAGCGCCACGCATGAAAAATTAACAAAAACCCCATTTGAATTTCAACTAGGTTTCCCTCGAGCCAATCCCGTGGATACGAGCCTGCAAACCTATTTGACGAATGAGCACAGTCAATTCGAACAATCGCGCTGGGGAATTTGGGAACCCGAGCCCAGCTCGTCACAAGAAATGCAGGCAAAGGATTGGGATGTGGTACTTGTGCCCCTTTTAGCCATTGACCAAAATGGCCATCGCGTAGGCTATGGAAAAGGCTTTTATGACCGCTTTTTGGCAGAAACTAAATCCGACTGTTTATCGCTCGGTATCAGTATGAGCATGCCGATTGAAGCCATTTCCGACTTACATGTATATGACATTCCTTTAGACATGGCCATTTCTCCTGAAGGAATTCATCGATTTAATCAAAAAAAATAGGCTGAATACAAATTTAAGCCCTAATTTTGCAGGCCAAAAGCATTGATACGTGAAAATCAGACAATTACTCTTTTTTGTATGGTTCGCCTTGCCAGTCTTCGGCCAGGAGCTAAGCAAAAAGGAATGGTTCCCGATTGAGCGTTCTTCGCGAGGCTTTCGAACCCATTTTGTGTACAAACGCCAGGTTTTAGAAAATCCATTGGCCCTTCAAATCCCCTTGATGGAGATGCAGGATCCGGAAATTAATCGGGAGTTTTTGACCTATAAACGTCAACAAAACCACATCAAATGGATTTCAAGCGGTACATTGGCCTTGTCCTTGTATTCGTTGTTGAAAAAGGATGCGGTGTCCGACGGCTTTTATTGGTCGGTGGTGGGCGCCAGTGCCTTGGCGAATGTGTATTTTGGTTCGGTCAGCATGCGGCATTTTAACCGAGCACTAAATCGATACAATGCGTTAGGAAATGAACAAAAAGCAAAAATAAGTTTACAAATTTCAACGAACGGTCAGGATCCCGCCGTTGGAATCGCAATGAAGTATCCATTTTAAGATTATCAAGCATGAAAGTTGCAGTTGTAGGCGCCACAGGACTTGTAGGCGGCGAAATTTTGAAAGTATTAGCAGAGCGGAATTTCCCCGTATCTGAAATCATCCCCGTAGCTTCCGAGCGTTCGATCGGAAAGAAAATCAGCTTTAAGGGAAAAGAATATGCCGTGGTGGGCTATGAAACGGCCATTGCGATGAAACCCAATGTCGCTATTTTCTCAGCCGGCGGAAGTACATCCTTGGAAACCGCTCCGAAATTTGCGGCAGCGGGGATTACTGTAGTGGATAATTCATCGGCATGGCGGATGGACCCGGCGAAAAAATTAGTCGTTCCAGAAATCAATGCTTCGACCTTAACGTCGGAGGATAAAATCATCGCGAATCCGAATTGTTCCACGATCCAAATGGTCGTTATTCTAAATCCATTGCATAAAAAATATAAAATCAAACGCGTAGTTGTATCTACTTACCAGTCGGTGACCGGTACCGGAAAAGCAGCGGTGGACCAATTGTTCGACGAACGGGCTGGAAAAACAGATTACAACAAAGTGTATCCACATAAAATCGACCTAAACGCATTGCCTCATATTGATGTATTTCAAGACAATGGCTATACGAAAGAGGAGATGAAAATGATTTTGGAAACGAAAAAAATCATGATGGATGATTCGATTCAGGTGACGGCGACGACCGTGCGGATCCCGACAATCGGGGGACACTCGGAAGCGGTGAACATCGAATTTGAAAATGATTTTGATTTGGCGGAGGTACGTGCGATCTTGGAAAAAGAAGAAGGCGTGATTGTTCAAGATGATCCGAAAAATTTCTTGTATCCGATGCCGATTACGGCGCATGGAAAGGATGAGGTATTTGTGGGAAGGATTCGTCGGGATGAATCCCAAAAAAACACCTTGAATCTCTGGATTGTAGCCGATAATTTACGAAAAGGGGCGGCCACGAATGCCGTTCAGATTGCAGAATATTTGGCCAAGCATCAGTTAATCTAAAACAAAGGCCGGTCAATCCGGCCTTTTTTGTATATGACTCGATTAAGTGTAAATATCAATAAAATCGCCACCCTCCGAAATTCGCGGGGCGGTAATAATCCGGATGTTGTTCAAGTGGCGTTGGATTGTGAGCGTTTCGGGGCGGAAGGTATTACGGTCCACCCGAGGCCAGATGAACGCCACATTCGCTATGCGGATGTGCATGCATTGAAACCTTTGTTGGCCACCGAATTTAACATCGAGGGAAATCCGCTGGAGGCATCATTTGTCGAGCTGGTCCTGGCGGTAAAACCGGACCAAGTCACATTGGTTCCCGATGCGCTGGGACAAATCACCTCCAATCATGGCTGGGATACCGTGGTGAATCAGTCCCTTTTGATTGAACTCATTCAGGTTTTTAAAGAGGCGGGAATTCGTACGTCGATATTTGTGGATCCAGTGCTCGAGATGGTCGAAGCGGCCAAAACGACGGGGACGGACCGGATTGAATTATATACGGAACCCTTTGCGACGGAATTTCCGGAGAATCCGACAGCGGCGGTGGCAGCCTATCGGAAAGCGGCATTTCGAGCGCATCAATTAGGCCTCGGCATCAATGCCGGCCATGATTTAAGTCTGGAGAATTTGGCCTTTTTTAAGTCGCAGGTGACACCATTGGATGAGGTATCGATTGGCCATGCGCTGATTTGCGATGCGCTGTATTATGGATTGGAGAATACGATTCAATTGTACAAACGCCAATTGCGATAAGCCTACCTACAAACATACAAAACTTTGCTTGATTTCACTGATGTCAAGATTCGCGATAAAGCACAAAAAAGGGGCCTTGCATAAGGCCCCTTTTGATTTCCTGAATAGGATGACTATTGTTCTTTTTCTCCTGTCAAAACCACTTGGCCACCGGCCACGGATAATTTGATCGAGCTAACTTTTCCACCTGCACGGGAGAAGATGATATCCGCATCATACCCTTGAATGGATGTGGTGAACACATCCGCATCGTTGGATGGTTTTAAAACGGCCCCTTCCGTTGGATTCGAATCAGAAGACAACATTAATTTTCCGTCTTTCAAATCAATTTTGATTTTCTTTACGTACTCGTTGTCTGACATTTTGAATGTTGCCGCATAATCAGCGATTGAAGATGAAGCAGCGCCTTCTTTTTCTCCAGCTAAGGTCACGCCTTGTGCTTCGATTTTTACCCCTTTTACCTTACCTCCGTCACGGGTAAATGTGATTACGCCGTTTTGACTTTCGATAACAAATTCATCAGCATTTTTACCTTTGGCAATTTCTGTATCTGGAAAACCTTCGGCAGACATAATCACTTTTCCTTCCTTAACAGCAAATTTAACCGCTTTTACGTAAGGATTGTCTTGCATTTTATAGGATCCCGCGATGTCGTCGTTGGTACTTACTTGTGCAAATAAAGTGGTAGAAAACATAACCATCGCAGCAAGGATGGCAACAAAACGTGCATTTTTCATGAATTTTTCGATTTAAATTTTGACAAAACTAATAATGATTTCAATTAATTGTCATGAAATGGCGTCCTTTTTTTACATTATTTTCTTGTTCAAATTTTGAATTTAAAATGTTTTACCTAATTTGGCACTCCGATCAATGCGCATCGATTATCAATTCGCCAAAAAAAACAATAGGAGATACAATATGAGATAAACCTCTACGTTAACAAATTTGACTTATATGATTAAGACACAAGTTAGCGATGCAGCGTTATTATCCGCGTACATCCATGGGGAAGATAAAGCGTTTGAAACATTAGTTAAACGCAGTAAATCCAAAGTCTATACAAGTATTTACTTGATCGTTAAGGACCGCTACATTGCGGAAGACTTAATGCAAGAAACATATATTAAGGCGATCGATGTGATTAAATCCGGTCGCTACAATGAAGAAGGGAAATTTTTGCCATGGGTCGTGCGGATCGGGCATAATTTAGCCATCGATTTTTTCAGGAAGGATAAACGATATCCGACCATTGTGTTGGAAGATGGGTCCAAGCTGTTCAACAGTTTTGAGTTTGCCGAAGAATCCTCCGAGGATATTCAATTAAAAGCAGACAAAATCAAAAACGTTCGGGAGCTCATCAAAAAATTACCAGATGAACAACGAGAAGTCTTGGTCATGCGGCATTACGAGGAATTAAGTTTCCAAGAAATCGCAGATCAGACCGGTGTAAGTATTAATACGGCTTTGGGAAGAATGAGGTATGCCTTGATCAACCTAAGGAAAATGCTAGAAAAACAAGAGAGTGCCTATGACGCAAAACTTTACCCCAAATGACCTCATTAAAAATTTGTATGAGCCTGAAAAAGGGCTTGCTGACTTTTTAAACTCGGATGACCGCTCGGAGTTAGCGGCGTTCCAACAGGTAAAAAACACACTCGACGAAGGATTCTTAAATCCATCCGATCGCTGTGTCGACGCAATCATCGCTTATTCCAAACGAAATATCGCGATTCAATCTTGAAATTGTTTCTTACCTTTGCTCAAAGCCTAGCGCATGCAAAAAAAGGAACGATTTCAAGCTTTTATGGACCATTTTTCCTCCCATTTTCCGGAGGCAGAAACGGAATTGCATTACAGCAATCCATATGAATTATTAGTGGCCGTGGTCCTTTCCGCCCAGTGTACAGACAAGCGGATTAACCAAGTTACCCCCAAACTTTTCCAACGGTTTCCTGATCCCGCCGCCCTCGCCGAATCGAGCGTGGATGAAATATTTTCCTACATTCGATCCGTGTCGTATCCGAATAATAAGGCCAAACATTTGTTAGGCTTAGGCCAACGCATCGTCGATGCATTCGCCGGCGAAGTCCCCGAAACCCTAGAAGATTTACAAAGTCTCCCCGGCGTAGGAAGAAAAACGGCCAATGTCATCGCCTCCGTCATTTACAATCAGCCTACCATGGCCGTGGACACCCACGTCTTTCGCGTGTCACATCGCTTAGGCCTAGTTCCGAAAAATGCCACGACACCTTTGAAAGTTGAGCTAGCCCTCGTCAAATACCTGCCCGATGAAGTCATTCCTCGCGCACACCATTGGCTGATTTTACATGGTCGATACATCTGTTTAGCGCGCAGCCCGAAATGCGAATCGTGCAGTATTCACCATTTTTGTGCTTATTTCGAAAAAAATCATGGACGCAAATAAAGTCGAATGGGCAGGAATCCTGTGTTCGCTGCTGGGCGTTTATTTCTCGGCGAAACAAGCACGCATCGCCTGGATCTGGAATATCCTCGCCTCCGCCTTGTATGGGTATATCTTTTATGGCTTAGGCTTATTTTCCGATATGGAATTGCAAGGCTTCTTCATCCTCATGGCCCTTTTTGGCTTTTTCCAATGGACCCGCTCGAGCATAATATGGACCCCGGAAAAATCAAAGCCAAAGGAATTATGGCTTGGAATTTTCGCGAGTTTAGTTTTTGGTGTCATTTCGGGATATTTACATGCCCGTTACCTCACCCGTGCATCACTTCCTTACCTCGACGCAGGCTTGACGGGTTTTAGTATTTGGGGAACCTATTTGGCTGCCAAACGAAAAATCGAAAATTGGATCGTCTGGATTTTTGTCGACACCATCTACGTCGGCATGTACCTACAAAAGGGCATCCCAGGCACAGCTGCCCTATATGGCTTGTTTATTTTGATGGCATTTTATGGCTATCGGTCTTGGCAAAAAAAAATGTCATAGATTTTACATCAATCTTTGCCTAAATCAGACAGATAAATTTATCTTTGTGGAGATGTTTTGACTCAAAGCTTAAATACCTGATTTACAGCTGATTTAACCCACAAAGCATTTTTTTTATTATTTATTTAAGGCATTTTTTGATTATGGCAAACGAGGAAAAACAACGCTATTCAGCTGCAGAATTAAAGGAATTCGAAGAAATCATTTTAGGAAAATTAGAAGAATCACGATCGGAATTAAATTACCTACGAGAAACATTAAGTAAAAAAAATGACACCGGCACGAATGACACGGCTGGAAATTCGAAGGTGATGGAAGATGGAGCAGATACTGCGGAGAAGGAAAATATGAATCAATTAGCGGTTCGTTTGCAAAAATTCATCAATAATTTAGAGAAGGCCTTAATGCGGATAAAAAATGGAACCTATGGGGTTTGCATTGAATCTGGAAAATTAATTTCCAAAGAGCGTTTGCGCTTGGTTCCACATACGCAACATTCGATTGAAGCGAAGTTAAAACAACGATAAATGGGATTATTTGACAACAATCGGCTGATTGATTTATTGTCCAACTACCTTAAGACTCAATTCGAGATCATTAAGTTAGATGTACAGGAGAAATTAGAAGAATTGTTGGCCCGCATATTTAAATTCATCCTAATCGCTTTTGCGCTTGGCATTACCAGCATTTTTTTCTTGCTGGGTCTGGCCAATTGGATGAATGAAATCACCCATAGCCTCTTTATTGGTTATTTTGCCGTGGCGGCTTTGGCTTTAGTCATCAGCCTAATTTTGCTTTTGACGATGAAAAAAAAGGAGGAAAGCCTCGAGGAATCTCCCGAACCCATGCCTGAGGATTTAGAAGATCATGAGTAATACACAAGAAAAACGTGCCGCATTAGAAGCTAAGGCCGAAATCGTTAAAGCCGATATCGCCGAAGAAATCAGTGACCTCAAACAAATCGCCAAAGAACGCGGGATGCAAATCGCCGTTGTAGGTGGTGTTTTAGCAGCCTCCTATTTACTTTATTCCCTCTTTTCAGGGAGCGATAAAAAGGAATCATCCCACAAAGGTGAGGGTTCCTTTTTGGGTTCTGCCCTCAAATCCTACGCGGTGGCCTTGGCCCTCGGCTTAGCGAAAGATAAGTTAGTGGCTTATATACAATCCCTGGAAACTGAGCAAGTGCCCGAACCGAAACAGGATTAATTTTCCATCAAATACGCTTTGATAAATTCATTGATATCCCCATCCAAAACGGCCTCCGTATTTGACGTTTGATAATTGGTCCGGTGGTCTTTCACCCGACGGTCATCCAACACATAGGAGCGAATTTGCGAGCCCCATTCGATTTTCTTTTTACCGGCCTCCACTTCTGCGCGAGCAGCATTTCGTTTATCGATTTCGATTTGATAGAGTTTGGATTTTAAGAGTCGAAGAGCTACTTCCTTGTTCATCAACTGGGACCGTTCTTGCTGGCACGCAATAATAATACCCGACGGCTTATGCGTCAAGCGAACCGCCGTCTCTACCTTATTCACATTTTGTCCCCCTGCCCCACCGGAACGAAAGGTATCCCAATCGATATCTGCCGGATTGATGTCAATTTCAATGGTATCATCAGCCAAGGGGCAAATGTACACGGAGGCAAATGAGGTATGTCGACGCGCATTCGAATCAAAAGGCGAAATTCGAACCAGTCGGTGAACGCCGTTTTCCGATTTTAAATTGCCATACGCAAATTCCCCATCCACTTCGATCGTCACGGATTTGATACCCGCGACATCACCGTCGTTTTGATCGACTAAACGAACTTTAAAATTATTTTTTTCAGCCCACATAAGATACATGCGGAGCAACATCGACGCCCAATCCTGCGATTCAGTCCCGCCAGCCCCGGCATTGATTTCTAGGACCGCACTCATGTTATCGCCTTCCTCGGACATCATTTTCCGAAACTCAAGAGCCTCTAGTTTTTCTTCGAGGCGTAGCCCTTCCGCATCCACTTCCGCTTCGGTGGCTTCGCCCATTTCGTAAAATTCCCAGATTGTCTCCAAATCGTCCATGGTTCCACGAAGGACGTCGAAACCTTCTGTCCAAAACTTGAGCCCGCGCATTTCACGCATGGTGGCCTCGGCTTTTTCAGGTTGATTCCAAAAAGCGGGATCCAGTGTTACCGTTTCTAATTCGGAAATTAAATATTTCTTATGATCGTAGTCAAAGATACCCCCTTAAAGCCTCTATTCTGGCTTTCAGGTCATTGAACCTGTCTCTTGTCATGTGTAATTCTTCTTACTAAAGTGCAAATATACCCGATTTTGTGCTAAATTGCGGGCAAATTAAATTAAATCAAGCAATAAAATGGCGCAACAATACGATTTGATCGTGGTAGGCTCAGGCCCAGGGGGTTATGTAGCAGCTATCCGAGCTTCTCAATTAGGCTTCAAATGTGCAGTCGTGGAAAAGGAATCCTTGGGGGGAATTTGCCTCAATTGGGGTTGTATTCCTACGAAAGCACTTTTAAAATCCGCACAAGTTTTTGAATACATCAAACATGCATCTGATTATGGAATTACCGTAAAAGGGGCAGAGGCAGATTTCTCAGCTGTTATTTCTCGCTCTCGGGGCGTGGCAGATAACATGAGCAAAGGGGTACAATTCTTGATGAAAAAGAATAAAATCGACGTCATCATGGGTTTTGGAAAGATTAAACCTGGGAAGAAAGTAGAGGTAACGGATGCTGAGGGTAAATCAACGATTTACGAAGGAAAAAACATCATGATCGCGACGGGTGCCCGTGCGCGAGCTTTGCCTAATATCCCGATCGACGGCGAAAAAGTTATTGAATACCGCAAGGCGATGAGCTTGGCGAAACGTCCAGATTCGATGGTGATTATTGGTTCCGGAGCGATTGGGGTGGAATTTGCCTATGTATATGCGGCGATGGGAACGAAGGTGACGATTGTTGAGTTTTTACCAAATGTCGTTCCCGTGGAGGACGAAGACGTTTCCAAAGAATTAGCGAAACAATACAAAAAGATGGGCATCGATATTCTCACGAGTTCAAGTGTGGAATCGGTGGACACCAAAGGAAAAGGATGCACCGTGGCGATCCAAACGCCAGCAGGAGCTCAGGAAATCAAATGTGACATTGTGCTTTCTGCGGCAGGTGTGATTTCGAATTTAGAAAACATTGGATTGGAGGAAGTTGGGATCATCGTAGACAAAGGTAAAATCCCGGTGAATGCGTGGTATGAAACGAATATTCCAGGTTATTTTGCGATTGGGGATGTGACGCCAGGTCCAGCCTTAGCGCACGTAGCCTCAGCGGAGGGAATTATATGTGTGGAGAAAATGGCGGGTCATAAGACGGAGGCGTTGGATTATAGCAATATTCCAGGCTGTACCTATTGCACCCCTGAAATTGCTTCCGTGGGTATGACCGAAAAGAAAGCAAAAGAAGCGGGTTACGATATCAAAGTGGGCAAGTTTCCTTTCGTGGCTTCTGGGAAAGCAACAGCTGCCGGTGCACGGGATGGTTTTGTGAAGGTCATTTACGATGCCAAATATGGTGAACTGTTAGGTGCACACATGATTGGATACAATGTGACAGAATTAATTGCTGAGGCGGTGGTCGTTCGGAAATTAGAAAGCACGGCGTATGAAATTATGAAGTCGGTGCATCCACACCCAACCATGTCAGAAGCATTTAAAGGCGCTACCGAAGCGGCCTACGGAGAAGCGGTCGATTTGTAATCGTTCGATTCAGTCATTTGCAGAGGACCTGAGATTCAGGTCCTCTTTTTTTATCCCATCCTCTGCATTCAACATGCTTTTTTTTCGCATGGGATAAACGCCAATTTGATGCGTTTAACGACCGGATTGATTTTAAAACAAAAATGCACCAAGTAAAATACCCGGTGCATTATTCCATTAAGTTCTAAATTTTAAAAAGTGGTTAGGCTTTTCAATGAACAAAAGAACAGCTAAGGACATGTAAGTGAAAATTAAAACCGTAGAAATGAGTTTAAAAAACAGAAAGTCAAACTCCTTTTCCAAGATGTTACATCTAATTGGCCTCGTGTAAACTCTTTGAACAAGCATTTCTAACCAAACTGAATCAAACAAAAAAAGGGGAAGCTTTTCGGCCACCCCTTTTTTGTGAATTGTTGATTCGGATTACAAACTGCGCACTTTAATGCTTTTGTAAGCCACTTTACTTTTGGGATCGTGTGCTTGAAGGGCAATGGTTCCGCTTTTGATTAAACGTTGTTCTTGGCCTTTGTTACGCAATGGATTGGCGGGTTGGGTATAATCCACCACGGTAACCCCATTTATTTTCGTTACGATTCGATTTCCTTTCACGGTCACGTTCAAATCAAACCACTCTTCATCTTTGACAAAACGCTCGGATGTATCCACGATGTTGTACAAGGAAGCGGTTCTGCGCCAATCGGTGTGGGAGTTATTGACCTGCACTTCATAACCTGCAGTGGGGAAACCTACTTCTAAAAAATCCGTACATACATATAAACCAGAATTTGATCCAGGGAATGTCATGACAGTTGCTTGCACCTCAAAATCCTTGAAATTATGATCGCCTACGGCGCCATCATAAAATAAGTGACCTCGAGGTCCTTCGATAATAATCATGCCATTTTCCACCCGAAAGGAGGCGGGACTTTCATTGATTTTCCAACCGTTTAATGATTTTCCATCAAATAATTCAACCCATTTTTTTCCTTGAGCTGATATTTGCATTGTCATGAGGACTAAGCATACGAGAATTACATTTTTCATTCGTTAAAAGTTTAGATTTGATTTATAGTTTAATACCCCATTCCGCATTCATCGAACGGCCTAAGAGCGCGTTAGCTTGTGCATCGTTGAATTTTTCGGTTTTTGGATTCCATTCCAAGGATTTATTGGTCGCGTAGGCGATGTTTCCGATGTTGCAAATGGACGCCGTCCGGTGCCCGATTTCCACATCACAAATCGGCATTGAACGATCCCGAATCGCTTTGATGAAATCCTCGTAATGGTTGTCACTTTTATAGACGTGCTTTTCGTTGGGTCCGATGACACGGTCTTTTAGTTCGGGTTTGGAGGTTTCCAACTTTTTGCGCTGAACACGAAGCGTTCCTTCGGTACCAACAAATTCGATCGCGTTATTCCATTCCCAGGGCTGATGCGTCATGGTAATACCATTTGCATAGGTATAGGTTAAAAATTCATTGCCTTGGGATTTTGGAGCAGCCACTTTTACGGGGCCGCTGCCATCCATGTCGAGGGACCATTGGACAATGTCGAACATATGTGCACCCCAGTCGGTCATACCGCCACCTCCAAATTCCTTGTATTTACGCCAATTTGGAAACACATCTTTGGTAATAGGAGGTGCTAATTCTGCATTAAAGGCCACTGGTGCATTTGGCCCTATCCATTTCGTAAAGTCCAAACCTGCCGGAATTTCCTCGGCAGCTAAATCATAGGCGATAGGCGGTGGCCCCACGTTCACTTTGATGCTTTTTACTTCGCCGATGTAGCCATTGCGGATCAATTCGGCTGTTTGGCGGAATTCAGGCCAGGAGCGTTGCATCGAACCGGTTTGAAATACCCGCTTATATTTCCGAGCGGCATTGACCATGGCGCGGCCTTCTTTCACGGTGAGGGAAAGGGGCTTTTCGCAATAGATATCTTTGCCTGCGGCTGCTGCTCGAACAGCCAT
>CANFVE010000004.1 GCA_947450365.1 Cytophagaceae bacterium | reverse complement strand
ATCGCATTACCAAAAATACGAGTACGTGTATCGTTTTCATAATTTTGATAACGAGACCAATAGTAGTTATTCGTATAAATTGGCTTTAAACCTGCAGGAGTTGAAGGATCACCCCAGTTCCAAGTAACGTTTTTCTGATTACGGAAATAGGCATCTTTTTGCTCTTGGATATCCACGTTACGTTGGTACCACTGACGGAAGTTTTGGTTTACGTTCAATCCAGAATACCCTGAACCATAACGTCCTTTTCCATCAATAATCGAGAAGTTAGCTGCAGCAGAAGCCGTGAATTTAGACGACATCGTGTAGCTTCCAGCTAAATTAACCGTGTTTTTAGACACCGAGCTATTAGGCAAAGTACCCCGCTCATCATTACGCGTATAGCCTAATTTAAAGCTTCCTTTGTCCGTAGCACCATCCAATAAGATATTCGTGTTATTTGAAATCGAAGTCTCATAGAAAGTAACAGGCGTATTAGCCGCTGCTACCCATGGCTTAGTTTTCATGTAGTTTGGACCTGCAGGATCAAAAGCATCCCAATGGTAAACCATTAAACTAGGATTAAATTTAACCCCGTAAGAAGCATCTTCAGCCGTTGGTACAACTAAATCTTTTGTACCGTCGCCATTTGCATCAAAATACAAGAAACCATCTTTTTGGTATGGATCAGAATAACCTGCACCATAGCCATCTTGGTAATCAACGAATGTTGATTTATCGATAGTTCCAACCGTCAAACCAGCATTAATCGTCAAACCTAAGCCTTTTTTCGCTTTCTTGGTAGTGATCATGATCACACCATTCGATGCACGAGAACCGTAAAGTGCAGTCGCAGCAGCTCCTTTCAAAACTGTCATCGACTCAATATCATCTGGGTTAATATCCGCAGCCGCGTTACCATAATCATAACCACCACCCCCAGCTTGCTGAGTTCCTGAGTTTTTGATTGTGTTATCTACGGGCACACCATCCACAACGAATAACGCTTGGTTATTACCTGTTAAAGATTTGTTACCACGAATCACGACGTTTGTCGAACCTCCCACGGTGTTACCTTGTGTAATTTGCAAACCAGCTACCTTTCCAGATAAAGCAGAAAATGCATTTCCATTACGAACACGGGTTAATTCTTCGCCCTTTACTTGTTGAGCCGCATAAGGAAGTGAATTCTTCGTACGAGTCAAACCCAAGGCCGTCACAACTACTTCATTTAATTCTGAAGCATCTGAAGCTAACACCACATTGATTGTGGTTTGGCTACCTACATTAATGGTTTGTGGTTTATATCCCACAAAACTGAACACAACAGCATCTGAATTACCTACCGTGATTTTGTAAGAACCATCAGCGGCTGTTGTAGTACCCCGAGAAGTACCTTTTAGGCTGACACTGACACCTGGAAGCGCAGTACCATCCTCTGAGGAAGTAACCTTACCTGTTACTTGCCTTGTTTGAGCAAAGGACGAACTGATAACAGCCATCACCAATACCCATACGAGTAAGAGTTTTTTCATGTTGATTAGTTTATTTAATGAAAAAATAATTTAAAAGTTTGGCAAATTATGAATTTTCCGATAAAGGACAAAGCATTAAACAAAAAAAATGGGGGTTTTCTTTTCGAAAACCCCCATTAATCAGTGCAGATTGATTAGTTTATTTTGGATTCTTTGTAGGTGCACTTCCAGCGCCAGCAGGATTATTTGCTAACTCATTGTCTGGTACATCCCAATAATCTAAATAACCATATTTGATTGTAGCGTTTTTGCTAATCGAAGAACCGTCTTTTGAAATCACGACGCAACCCGTGCGACCGTTATCCAAAACACCCCAACGACGTGCATCGTAGAACGAGAATCCACGGAAAGCCAACGCCACACGACGCTCTTTACGTAATTCTTCTTTTACCGTAGCCGCGTCCTTCGATGTAATATCATCGATACCAGCGCCTTGATATTTACGTACCGCGTTAATGCTCGCCGCAGCTCCAGCTACATCGCCTTTCCACAACTTAGCCTCAGCCTTCATCAATTCATTCTCTTCATAAGAACCTAGCATATACAATACTGCGTTACCTGCTGTACGGTTTACATACGTCATCACGCCTGGTAATCCGTTTCCACCGTCTTTGATGGCCCAACGAGTATTGAACGAGTTGCCACGGTCGGCATTACCAATCCAAGTAGCGAATTGTTTAAAGTTTTGAGCCAAGCGTTGGTCACCTGCATTAAAATCCTGAATCAAACGCTCAGAAATTTTATACGATCCACCGGAAGCGTTTGAACCTACAGCACGAGCTGCCACGTTATAATTCGAGGCACCGAAGATATCTCCGTTTGCATTTGTGTTTGCAGCAAAAACAGGATCAGATGCGCCTACACCCGCATTGGCTAAGCTTAAAATTGCATCCCATTGAGCAGCTGTCATAGAGGCCGTTGGTGTGTTTACCAAGATATTACGCGCTTTCAAGGTATTGATATTCTTCGTCCATTGGGCTGAAGTTGGTACCGCGCCTTTATCATTTTGGAAGAAATCTGGAATCAAAGCCGTGATGATATCTGTAAACGCAGCCGTGTTACCTGATGCACTTACCGCAGCTGCAGCCTTGTCATAGTTGGCATTTGCCTCCGTAATCATCGCTTCTTTAGACACATACGTGCTATTAGTTACAGATGCTGTGTTAATAATTAAACCCGCATAGTACATCGAACCAATGCGTGAGTAGGCATAACCTTTCCATAAATACGCCCAAGCTTTGATCGCATTTTTCTTGGCTGCCGCATCACCTGAGAAAGTTGTTTTTTCAACCGCCTCTAAAATCGTGTTACATGAATTGTTCAATTGATACATCATCGCCCACTCGTGGAAACCTGGGTTACCCCCTTGTTGAGAATTCGTATTTACAGCCCGCAATAACGTCTTTTGCAAGGGAGGGTTATTTGGATTTGGCACCTGCGTACCATTATCTAAAATCACCATATCCGGTGCTGACAAGTTATTCATATAGGTATTTGCAGCTTCAGCAGCGACGATATCACCCATTAACTCGTGGATACCTACCACTCCATTGTAAAATGCACCTACAACTCCATCGTAGTATTTGTTACCCGCTGAAGTAAAACCATTTTTATAAATGGAACCTTGCGCCAATCCTAAAATCCCTGTCTCAGAAGCTGCCGTTGCCGGTGTTGGCTGATTTGGGTTTTGGATATCTAATTGATCTTTACACGACATCACCGTTCCAGCTAAGAGCAGAAAGGAAAGCGCGGTTATTTTTATATTTTTCATATTTTTCAAATTTAAATATTCCCTTTTTCTATTCTGAATTAGAAACCAATGTTTAATTGAACTTGGTATGAACGTAAGTTCGGCATCGAGTTGTGGTCAGTTCCACGGTCCCAAGCTGAATTCACAGAACCCGAAGAAATTTCTGGATCCATACCTGTGTAGTTTGTCAATGTGTACAAATTACGTCCAGAAGCTACCAATTGTAATTTTCTGAATCCTTTGATACCTAACACTTTCACTAAGTCCACGCCCACAGATAAGTTACGTAAACGTGCGAACGACGCATCTTCGTAGAAGTAGTTCTTCGTACCGTTACGAGAAACCTCCGCATACACACCCCGGTAGAAAGCTGACCAAGCACCAGTTTCGCCATTGATTGTCAATGGTTTTTGGTAATCTGCATGAATACCATCTCGATACATCCACTCTTTTGTTTGGTTGTATAAGTGAGCCCCTTGGATTAAATCCACTTGCAAGTTAAAAGTCACGATTCCTTTGTAAGACAATTCGTTGATAAAGGAAGCATTGAAGGCAGGATTTGGATCACCAAACGAATATTGTTTCGTAGAGAAGTAAGGAGCCTTGGTAGATTTCTTAACAACCCAACCGTTACTAGCCACTTCAAATAACGAACGTTGATCCGCAGGAATCGCAACTGTTCCGTCTGGCAATAAAGCGTCTAAGCTATGAACCCCGAAGAAACCATACAATTGACCAATTTTCTCACCCGCACGCAATACATAACCGGTAGAACCTGCTGCAGAAGTAACAACAACCTGCGCACCGCCACGAACGGCTGTAATTTCAGATGTTTGTTTTCCGAAATTCGTTGTGAAATTCCAAGTCCAATCCGCATCCTTGTAGATCTGCGCATTTAAACTGGCTTGAATACCTGAAGAGGCTAATGAGAACGCATTATCTTTTACCGTACCGATACCTGTAGAAGGTGCCGCGTCTACGTTAAAGATCGCATTGTCAGTTGAGCGCTTCCAGTAAGAACCTGAGAAATTCACGTTGTTCAACCAAGCGGATGATTTTCCTAAGTTCAATCCAATATCCGTACCAATCTCTAATTCTTTCGAAATCTCTACGTTCAAATTAGGATTAGACTGAGTCAATGGGAAGAAGAATGCATTTCCACCACCAATTACACCTGTATTTAACGTAATATACCGGTCAAATGCATTAGGTTGGATACCCGCTTCACCATAGGCTGCACGTAATTTGAAGTCTTCGATTGTTGAGCTAATTGCCGCATTTTTGAAGAATCCTAATTCAGATAAACGTAAATATGCATCTCCACGAGGGAAGGTTTGTGGCGTAGATGCCGCACCAAACGCTGATGAAAAATCCGTACGGAAACCAGCCGATAAACCACCGATGGTACCGTAATCCAAACGCTGTGTCGCTAAATAACCATAGGTAATAAATGGCTCTTTGTAATCTGATGCCACATGGGTCTCAGCTGCTTGCGAAGTATTGAAAGGCGTGTAATTCGGCAATCCAATACCATATGAAGAATAGGCAGTATTTTGACGATTACGATAATCAAATGCTACCTGAGTCGTTGTACGCAATGGAATGTTAATGCCAAAGTCTTTTTGCAAATCTGTCTTGATATAGGCAGAAGCCAATAAGTTTTGGAAAGTTCTTGTATTCAAGAAATTAACTAATTCTCCGTTGGCATCATTTCCATTGTAATAGCCATACCAATATTGTTGATCCATTACGTTTTTGTTACCCGATTGATTCAAGTACGTCAATGTCGTCGAAGATGTTTGGTGATTAATACCATATTTCGCATCTAAACTCAAGAATTTGTTTACTTCATAGTTCAAATTCAAGCTTTGGTTCACGTCAATCGTATTTGTCAACGTTTGTGTGTAATGATTCACGAAATTAGGATTCGCACCATTGACACCTACCGCATCCCCGAAATACACCGGATAATTACCATCCTTATCTTTAAACTCATAATCAGCAAATGGACGAGAGTTAAATACGGAATAGATAATCGAGCGACCCGTCGCATCATTAATCGTATTCTTGGTATATACTAATTGAGTGATTGAACGCAATTTCAAACCTTTCGCTAATTCGAAACCTAAGTTAGCTGTCAAGTTCGTACGATTTAATCCACCAATGTTTTTGAATGGACCTGCGTTATCTGAATTCGATAAGGTCAAATTGTAATCACTTTTATCCGCACCCCCTGAAATGGATAAGGAGTTATTGTAATTCGTTGTGTTCACGAAGAACATACCAAAGTGATCATAATATTTCAAGTTTTTATCGTACGGTTTGTTAATTTGTACCGTTGGATCCGTACTCGCAAAGATTACGTTTTCTGCATACGAACCATATTCTGGATCTAATGCTAAGGGTTGGCCTGAACCACCAACAACCTCATTGTTTGCATTGGTTTTGAAACCGTGCATATCTGCCTTACGAAGACCCCCTACATTTAAAGGAGTTCCTGAGATCACAGACGAAGAAAAGTCAACATTCACTTTTCCTGCTTTTCCTTTTTTCGAGAACAATTGGATTACCCCGTTCGCTCCTTGTGCTCCATAGATTGTAGCAGCTGCAGCTCCTTGGATAACCTCTACGCGTTCTACCACGTTTAAGTCAATCGAGTTCAAATCTGTAGAACCCAGTTCCACTCCATCTAATAAGATCATCGGAGTCGTTCCACGGTTAATGGTGTTAATACCACGCAACACGATGTTAACCGGTTGGCCTGGCATACCATTTCCAGATGAAATCTGCGCACCCGCAATCTTACCTACCAAAGCTTGATCCACGGAAGCACCAGGAACAGATGGTAAATTTTTAGCGGTAATCGCTTGTACGTCGATCGCCGTAGAACGCTTATCGATCGCAGTACCTGTACCAGTAACAACTACCTCAGATAACTGACGAGCATCGGTACTTAATTTAACATCAATTACTGCTTTGTTGCCTACCTGAATCGATTGTGGATTTAATCCCACAAACGTAAATACTAAGGTAGCTGAACTCGGAACTGAAATGGAATACGCTCCATTCACATCGGTTTGTGTTCCTTTAGAAGTTCCTTTGACTGAAATAGTCACACCGGGTAGACCTGAACCATCTTCGGCCGAGGTCACCTTTCCTGTTACTTTTTTATCCTGCGCAAACAGACTTGCTGCCGCTAGAAAAGTTAACAGAAAAGTCATGAGTAAATTTTTTTTCATGAACTGTTGAGTTAGGGTTGAAAAAATTTGTTGATAATAATCGAGTGAAAATTAAGTAATTATTAAATAAATATCAACAAATTGATATGTATTTTCCATAAATACTGAATAAAATGAATGAATTTAAGTAAAAATCCAAATAAAATAGAGCCCTGGGGCCATAAAGCCTATATATTATTCCTTTCGTTATATTTCGAAATTTAGGCCCAAATTAGATAAAATTGTACTATTAAAAGAAGCCTAATGTAGGATTGCTTGCAGAACTAAAACTCCAACCAAACCGACTACCGATACGATGGATTCCATAAAAGACCAAGAGCGAATGGTTTCGTTGACTGAAAGGTTAAAGTACTCTTTGAACAACCAAAAGCCCGTGTCATTCACGTGCGAAAACATTAAACTTCCCGCTCCAATACTCAAGACCATCAAATTCGGGTCCACATTCCCTGTAGACACGATCGGAAAAATCATCCCTGCGGCCGTTAAACCTGCAATCGTGGCTGATCCCACACAGATGCGGATAATGGCGGCCATGAGCCAACCCAACACCAAAGGCGGAATCGGTAAAGTCCCCAGATATCCCGCGATTTCCTTGCTCACTCCTGAAACCAATAAAACTTCTTTCAACGTACCCGCTCCTGCGATGATCAGCAAGATCATCCCCACTTCCTTCACCGCCTCCGCATAGATCCCCATCACCTCCTCCATCTTCTTTCCCATACGCAAACCCAAGGTATAGGTGGCTAAACAGATCGCAATCAACATCACCATCGCCGGATCCGCAATCAAATGAACAATTTGGCCCATCATCGAATCCTTGTCCACCTGAACCTCTGCCAAAGTTGTAAATACTAATAAAAATACCGGCAATAAAGCTGTTAAGAAACTAGACGTTTTACTTGGTAATTCCTCCGGGGTCAAGGTCGACGCAGCAAAGGACTTCAAGGGCTTCATCGGCATAGGCACCAAGGTCTTCGCGAAAATCGGACCCGCTAGCACGATCGCTGGAATCGCCACCACAATTCCATACAATAAGGTTGTCCCCATATTCGCCTGAAACTGCGCAACCAAAGCCGCCGGCGACGGATGTGGCGGTAAAAAACCATGCGCAACTGACAAAGAAGCCATCATCGGGATGCCCGTCACCAAAGGATGTAATTTATACTGATGCACCAAGGCAAAGATCAAGGGAATCATCAATACAAATCCAACATTATAAAACAAAGGAATGCCGATGATAAATCCGGTCAACATCAATCCCCAGGCCATCTGTTTCTGACCAAAAATCTGAATCAATGAACCCGAAATTTGCTGTGCCGCCCCGCTCGCCGCAACCAATTTCCCCAACATCGCCCCTAACACAATGATCGTCACCAAGGACCCCAAGGTATCCCCCAGTCCCTTCTGAATGGATTTCGCCAAATCCGGCAAGGGAATGCCCAACAAAATCCCAGCAAATAAACTGATTAGCAAAAAGGCAATAAACGAATTAACCTTTAAATACGTAATAAGGAAAACCAACAGGCCAATGCAGGCAATTACAATAAATATAGTCATAGGTTTAGAGGTATGTCAAAGGAATCAGGAATATCCTAAAATTACAATTATTTCGGATTTAATTCCTAAAAGACGCGATTAAAAATCGCCATATGTCTCCTCCAAATATTTTTGCATGACCAAAATATCCTCCTTGCTCGTTAAATCTGGCACATTTTCAGCTAATGGGATTGCATAAAAGCCTTTGCCCGTTCCTTCGCCATACATGGCCACTGAGGTAGGTAATTCCTTTTCATTCCGAACCGGGTGAAAGGGTGTTTTTTCTAAATAAGGCAGAAAAGCACTCGCTTCAAAAACAAAAATATTCATACTTACGCCTAAACGACCTAATTGTGCCATTAATTCATCAGCCTGCTCTTTGGTTGGTTTTTCGATAATCTCCAACAAATACCCATCCGCATCCGTTCGAATCAAAGCAAATGCCGAAATACGTTCCGCCGGATACAATAAACTATCTCGATGATAGCTAATCAAGGCTTGTGATTCCTCCGAATTCCACAAGGTTTTCAAGGCATTCACACTGTATAAATTGTCGGAATTACACACGATTACCCGACCCCTTTGCCAATCCGCATGTTGCATCAAGGCCTGATAAACGGCATCAGAGGTACCAGCGGGTTTTTCGCGGTCAGGGTAAATTTGTTGACGCGCAAACACGATTTTCAAGCCCCAGCATGCATCTTTGGCCATTAAAGACTCGCAATATTCCTGACTTACCGAATCCGTAGGATGCAACAATAACATCACTTCCTGAATCCCCGCCAAATGCGCATTGTATAATTGATAATCAATTAAGGTCTTTCCATTTTTCCCCACTTGGATCATGCCTTTGGTCACCGAATTGGCCTGCGCCACTAAATTCGGATCCAAATCACTCGTTCCCTCAGCCATCGCCTTCTTCATACGTGAGGCCATTCCGCCTGCTAAAATCAATAATCGCTTCTTCATATCTTAATAAAATAAACTTTCTCGTTCTGTTTTCGTCCCCTCATCCACCCGAATGATGTAGGCCTTGCCCCCCTCTTTCTCAATCGCTTCTACCACTTTTTCTGGATCCTTCGGCGCATAGGCAAACATGCATCCTCCACCTCCGGAGCCATTAATTTTGGCTCCGAATGCGCCAGCATCCAAGGAAGCTTGAATCATTCGATCTATTTTGGCCGTTGAAATCCGCTTGTGATCTCTCAAATTATCTTGATGGCGATTCAACAAAGCACCTAAACGCGCATCACTCCATTCCGTCTCCCCCTCAAACATGGCTTTGGCCTCCAATAAAATATCACGGTCATCGATATTAGCGGCAATTAAAATCCATTCATCTTCCGTAATGTCAGATGTAAAGGTATTTAATTCGACCAAATTCGTCGTTGACAAATCAAATGCAGGATTAATTTTTTGAATCTTTCCTACTCCACCCAGCGTGCCATATTTTCCTCGAGATAAAATCCCCAAGGTATCTTTGGGCTCCATGGAATCGCCCAACACAAAGGTCCCTAAATCGCGGGCATAGGTTTGGATGGAAATGGCAGGCCGGCTTGCTAAATAAATCACGTTCCCCACAGCGGTTGAATATTGATCCATCATCCCACCGGGTTCCGCAAATTCCAATACTTCCGCCTCATAGGTAATCTCCCCGATCTCCTTTTGGGAATAGCCCAAACCATACATTTCATTCAGAAATTTGACCCAAGAAACTAATAAGGCAGAAGAACTTGAGGTACCTGAATTAATGGGGATATTTCCTCGAACTTCTAATTCCAAGCCTCGGTCGATGACATGCCCTTTCCGCTGTAAAACATTACAAACACTCTTGAAATAATCCCTTTCTTTGGAATATTTTAAGGGGAATTCGAGCAAAAATGACTCGGACTTATCCACATCAGGCAATGAAAAATAAACCTCTTGATCTGCTCGAAATTGCCCTTTAATTTGAATGCGCTTAGAAATAGCCGCTGCGATGACGGGCAAACCTAAATAATCCTGGTGTTCCCCAAATAAACAAATCCGACCGGGTGTAGATACAATCATAGGTGCTAAGTTAAAAAAAATATTACCTTTGGTCGAAAAAAATATGAATTAATGATCACCCAACGTATTCCATCCATCGATTATTTCAGGGGTTTCATTTTGTTTTTATTAGCCGCTGAAAGCACGGGGCTTTATGGAACCCTCGGAAAATTATTTCCAGATTCCTTTCTCGTCGAACAATTCCACCACGCCCAATGGGAGGGCCTGCATTTTTGGGATTTAATCCAACCCGGTTTCATGATGATCGCCGGTTCCGCACTCTACTTTTCTACCTATAAAAAACTCGACGAAGGAGCCTCTTACGCCCTATTATGGCCTAAAGTCATCAAAAGATCCGTGTTGCTATTTCTTTTTGGTACCGGATTGCATTGCCTTTATCGAGAGAAATTAGTGCTCGAATTATGGAATGTGTTGACCCAATTATCCGTCACCACCCTCATCGCCTTTTTCCTTTTACGTTTTTCTATGCCGCTTCAATTAGCTGCCTCCTTATTGCTCTTGTTGGTCGCACATTCTCTATACGTATTCACCGACATCCCCGGCTATAACCTACCCTACACCCGGGATCAAAATTTCGGTTCCTACATGGACATGGTGCTCATGGGAAAATTAAGCAGCGGTCATTGGATTGCTATTAATTGTATCCCCACGGCTGCGCATACCATTTGGGGCGCCTTGATTGGCCGACTTATACACCGAAATACGGATTCCAATAGCACCTTACGTACGTTGATCGGCCTTGGAATTTTAGGCATCATCGCAGGCTACGGTCTTGATTTAGCGGGTATCCCGATCATCAAGCGGACCGCCACACTTTCTTTCACCATCGCATCTGGCGGATGGATTTCCTTGATGATGGCTGGATTTTATTACAATTGGAGTTCCGAAATCACCAAAATTAAATTCCCGAATTACATCCTCTCTTTTGGCAAAAATTCGATTTTCATTTATTTATTTTTTGAATCGGTCGGACCTGATTGGTTGAAAAAATCGACCTATGTGTTTGTCGGCGGCATCATCGAAAAACTTGGCGGAACCGAACTGATCGGTAAATTAGGAAATTCGCTTGTCGTATTTCTCCTAATTATTGGGCTCGCTACATGGATGGACAAACGAAAAATTTATTTCAAATTATAAGTCCCATCTTCTACACGTAGATTTCCGTAAAAATCTAGCCCTTCATTAGCCAAAAGCTTTTTAGGGTCAACAGGCAAACCTATGCCTTGGGGAATGCATTTTCATCCGCCTGCTGATTTAGGTAATTCAACTTATAGGCCCAGGTTTGGGCAATATTCCAGGCCTTCACTTTGGCTTCTTCCGTGATTTTCCCTTCAAAATACTCATCCAAGGTGGCATTGAACAAGGAAAGCCATCGATCAAAATGCGCCTGCGTTAATCGTTCCTTCTGATTTACCTCCAAATGCGGACGCATCGGAGCACCTTTATAGGCAGACCCGTCCAGCAAAAGCATCTCCCAAAAATCATACATCTTCGGTAGATGTTTGGCAAAATCAACGTGCATCACATCCATAAACACATGCCCTACCAAATCATCCGAAGGCATTTTTGCATAAAATGCATCCACGAAAATTTGAATATCTGCACGCGTTTGAATGTCAGGCTTCATTAATGAGTTTTAATTTTTGCCAGGATATGTTGGCCCACTTTTTTCCCCTGTTTTGCTCCTTCATCCAAAGCTGGACGGAAGTGAATCCCCCCATACAAGCGACTTATCGAGGCCTCATCCGATGCCTGCAAAAAAGAGGTAAATTTTCGAGGTGGAATGCCATACGGTATTTCGGTCGAATCGTTGTACGCAATGCCATCCCCATACAAAGCTGTCAAAATTTCAGCGGCGGAAGCCGAAATCGTACTGTGGCCAGACGTATATTCTGGAAAAGGCGGTGTTTGCAAAATGGGAATCCAAGTCTTGTCCACGCTGGCATTGATGATAGTTTCCGGACGAATGCGAATGGAACGGTATTTTTCATCCCAACAAGCAATAAATCCATCAAAAATCCCAATGGACGTCAAGGCAAATGCCTCCGCCGTTTGCATATAATTCTTTTTTAATTGACGAGATACCTGCCCTACGATGCCCAACCAGTGCCCGCCCGGCGACATTTTCTTTGTTGCAAACATCGCATGGCCCGTAATATTCATTTTGAACGGATTACAATCCCAAAAATTGGCAATATTCCGCTGCTCATCGGTTAAATTTTTCACGGTCAAATAAGAATCCATGACCTCTTTGTAATAGGGACTTCCTTGGGTCATATCGAATTTAGACGGAGTAGGTGCACGAAATTGGGAAGCCGTATCCAAGGTAGCCGGCCGAATTTTATTCCAAAATGGCTCCACAGCATCCATGTACGCAGGAGGTGTCGGAGTCCACGTTCCAGGTAAATTCGTCACCGTAAACCGAAAACCACGTGTCTGTTTGTAGTGATCCTTTCCCGCATACCGTAACACAGCAGCAGCCACCGAATCCCCAAAGGCAATTGACCGTTCATACACATCACTTGGAATGCCAATTTTCTTGTAATCTGCCTCAAATTTCTTATCGAATTCCACATACATTTCCTGCGCAAAGGTTAATTTCTTCCCCACCGCCAAATAGGCCCGCGTCGAGGCCAATGGAAAACAATATTCCAAACCCGGTTCTGGTGTTGGAATTTTCTCAAATCCATTCAATTGGCCTACCAATGATTTATAAGCCTTATCCCCTGGAACCGCCGCTTCATATCCCGCAATCCCCGCATACATGTAAATACGAGAAGACACTGGAGGTGCGAAAATGTCATGAATGATGCTTTCGGTCAACATCACCTCTGCCCGAATCAAAAATTCCGGATTCGCCGCTTCTTGCTGATAATTTGGATTTGTTTTTTGGCAGGATATCAAGGTCCCTAGCACACCAAGAATTAATAGGTATTTTTTCATTTTAGGATTCAATTGAGCGCCAAAATTACAAAATTATCTCCGATTTTCGTCCTGATTTTTATCAGCTTATTGGACTTTTTCCATGACCATTTCAGCCGCTAAGCGACCCGACGACAAAGCGGCCTGCAAGGAAGGAAATTGGGTATAGTCCCCCGCAAGCACAATATTCCGTCGTGCAGTTTCTGTTTTTAATACGTGAAAATCTGAAACCCGCCACAAGGATTTAGGTATCGCAAACGATTTGATAAAACTAAAATCAGAAAGCTTTCGACCTAATCGATCCGCCAAAATCCCCTTAATTTCATCAGAAGACATACCAATCGTCAGCGCGGTTGCCGAAATTAGACAATCACCCTTCCCAGATAAAGGATCATTTAATGCAGATAGACAAGAAAAATGAAGCAATGGCGACGAACCTTCAGGCATCAAATATAAATAGGGCGTCAAATCCCCTTTGGCCCGAAAATAAAAGGTCTCACTGGCCAAGGGTTCTTCCTCCGCAAGGGATAAACCCATGAAGGAAGCAGCGACATCCGCTTCTGTCGCAAGTATTACTTGTGAAAATTCCAATGGCTGCCCGTCTGTCAATTCCACATATCCGTCCGAGATGGCCCTCACCGATACTCCCAAGCGAATCTTTTCAGGGGGAATTGTATCGGCCAATTGGGACGCAATCGCCCCCATCCCCTGCGTGGGAATCGCCGCATCGCCCTCCATAAACTGCTTCATGTAAAAATAAAACAAGGAGGCCGGCTGGGATAAATGGGCGTCCAATAAAACCCCTGACATGAAAGGCCGTAAAAAAAGTTTTTTAAATTTATTTGAAAAACCAAGTCGGTCGATCAATTCACCCACAGTTTCTTTGCTATCATCCAAAGCCCGTAGGTCGCCTTGCAAACGAAACCAGACATAGCCCAACAATAGCAAATCCTTTACCGAAACCAATCCTGAACCCAAGGAAGCCATAAAATCAAATGGCTTTTTGAATGGGTTTAAAAAAGGCTGAAATTGGCCCTCCAAATACACATAAGCACCTGACCCAAAATAAGATAAATCCAATTTTTTCAAATCCAAACTTCGTTGGACTTCCGGATAAGCCGTCTGCAGAACCTGAAATCCATGATCCAGCACATAGCCATCCTCCGTTTCCGTTTGCACTCTCCCGCCTATTTTTTCGGATTTTTCGATCAAAACGTAGTTAACTCCCTGATTTTCCAACAAACGTGCTGCCTGTAGACCCGAAATCCCAGCACCGATAATGACAATTGGTTTCATGTTTAGTTTATATTTGAACAAACTATTTAAACATACAAAAGTTTAACGTCTTTTTTATTACTTTGCAGATTAAATGATTCTTAGGAATGAATTACAAAATTAGGGAGGAAAACGATTTCCATTACATTGATGAAGGAAACGGCGAAATTTTGCTCCTACTTCATGGATTATTCGGTGCCTTAAGTAATTGGCAAGGAGTCATTGACCATTTTAGTCAACAATACCGCGTCATCATTCCCCTCATGCCCATTCATGATATGCCTATCAAAGAGGCTGGATGTGAAGGACTTACCGTTTTCATCGAAGAATTTATTGATCATGTCAACTTAGATAAATTCTCCCTCATTGGAAATTCCCTAGGTGGACATGTTGCCCTAATTTATACGCTCAAACATCCAGAAAAAGTTCAGCGCCTGATTCTAACAGGTTCTTCCGGGCTTTTTGAGAACTCCATGGGTGGCTCCTATCCAAAACGAGGCAATTATGAATACATCAAAGAACGCGTCGAATATACCTTTTATGACCCCAAAACGGCCTCTAAGGAATTGGTCGACGAAGTTTTTGAAATAACCAATAGTATTCCAAAGGTCATGCGCATCATCGCAATCGCAAAATCGGCCCAACGGAACAATATGGCTAAAGATATTGTTCGGATAGAAAAACCTACGCTTTTAATCTGGGGTTTAAATGATACGATTACCCCACCGCATGTGGGTCATGAATTTAATTCATTGATTAAACATTCAGAATTACAATTTATCGACCATTGTTGCCACGCACCTATGATGGAACAACCGGTCGAATTTAACCGTATTTTGGATCAATGGTTAGGTAAAAACCCGGTATAACTATGTTAGCGCTCGCACTTCTTTCCTATGATTTTCCTACTGCCGGTCTGAATGACACCGTTCAAAAGGCCTTAAAAATTATGCATGCGCATGATTTGAATGCCATTGCTGTCTTGGATGGAAAAAGGTGGGCAGGAAATGTGACCGAAGATATGCTGATGCATGCAAGCCATCCCGACGGCAAACTATCCCAATTCTCCGAGGCCTGGAATTCCATCAAAATCGATGCGGAAGAAGATCTATTAGCCAGTTTACCGCTTTTCGAGGAGAGTGGTTTTCGAATGTTACCTGTCGTGAACGAAGAGGGAAACTGGCAAGGCTATTTGACCTGGGAATCTGTGGCAAAAACAACCTTTTTTACGGGTTTTAACGCAGGAAATGGAGGCATTATTCGCATTCTTTTTCATTCCCAACGAGATTCGCTGAGCTCCATCGCCCGCATCATCGAAGAAAACAAAGGCACAATTACCAGGACCTATCTCACAAAAATGGATCGGCCGGAGTACAATAGCCCGGAATTAATCATTCAAGTGCAAACGGAACAGTTCCCAACCATCATCAAGAGTTTGGAACGTCATGACGTACAGATCGAAAAAGCCTTTATGTTTGGTTCTACGGAATTTGTGGATAAAAGTCGGTTCGACCTTCTTTTAAAGTACCTAAATCCCTAAAAATTGTCTTTACACATCGCCATACACGGGAAAACGTTTACCCCAGACACCAAAACCCTCATCGAAAAACTTTGGGCGGATATTGGTGCCCAGATGGCGCATATCGTCCTTTCTGAAAGTTTCAAAACCCATTTAGTTAGCCATGGCTTTGACATAGCAAACCTAGACGCTTATTCAGATGATGCTGGAATTCCTGCCGGAATCGATATGGCTTTAAGTATCGGTGGAGATGGAACCTTGCTTGAAACACTCACGCACATCGGTGCCTTAGAAATTCCCATATTGGGTATTAATACGGGCCGATTAGGCTTCTTAGCCACACTTTCGCCACCAGAAGTTGGACCCGCCTTGCAACAAATAAATGCGGGAAATTACCTCATCGAAAACCGTTGTTTGGTTTCTGTGCAGTCTGACATCGATTTATTCGCAGGAAAAGATTTTGGCCTCAATGAAGTAGGTATCATGAAAACGGATACTTCGTCGATGATTCAAATCAAAGCTTTCGTCGATGGGAATTATTTGAATACCTATTGGGCCGATGGTGTCATCGTTTCTACCGCCACTGGTTCTACCGGATATTCGCTTTCCGTGGGAGGTCCTTTGGTGATGCCAAGTTCTGATATTTTCATCATCGCGCCTATGAGCCCGCATAACCTAAACGTGCGCCCATTGGTGGTTTCAAGTTCCTCCAAATTACGCTTTGAAGTAAGTTCTCGTAGCCAAAATTTCTTGGTTTCCATCGACTCGCGCTCGAAGGCCGTCGATAGTAAAATAGCGATTACGGTTCAAAAAGCTGAATTTGTGGCCAAAATCGTTAAAATTCCAGGCGATGATTTCCTACAAACGCTTCGCAATAAGTTAAATTGGGGGCTTGATATTCGGAATTAATTCTGGAGGACGAAGTCCGAAGGCCAAATAGTCCGGAGGCGGACTTACATCAACCTTTTTAACTCATTCAACTTCAACAGCGCCTCAATCGGCGACATTGAATTCACATCCAATTTCCCCAATTCTTCCTCAATTTTCTTCAAGCCCTCCGGGATTTCAGCACCGAATAAACTCAACTGATAATTCGCTTTTGGCATTTCCTTTAACTTTGCCACATGGTCCTCCCTCGAATGATCTTTTTCTAAATTTTGCAAAATTTCGTGGGCACGAAGGACTAGGGAAGTGGGCATACCGGCCAACTGCGCCACGTGTATACCAAAACTATGCGCAGAACCACCCGGTAATAATTTACGTAAAAAGATGATTTTATTTCCCACCTCTTTGACCGACACATGGAAATTTTTAATGCGAGGAAAATCCTCCGACAAGGCATTCAATTCATGATAATGCGTCGCAAATAGCGTTTTAGCTCGACTTTTGGGATGATTATGAATATGCTCCGCGATCGCCCAAGCCATCGAAACACCGTCATAGGTAGATGTTCCCCGACCAATTTCATCCAACAAGACCAACGATTTTGACGATAAATTATTCAAAATCGCTGCTGTTTCAGTCATCTCGACCATGAAAGTCGACTCACCCTTCGACAAATTATCTGAAGCCCCTACCCGCGTAAATACCTTATCCACTAATCCAATCGACGCACGGTTGGCAGGAACATAAGAACCCATCTGTGCCATCAACACAATCAAAGCTGTTTGACGCAATAAGGCAGATTTACCGGCCATGTTGGGCCCCGTAATCATCATGATTTGTTGGGTTTCCGAATCTAAATACACGTCATTCGGCACATATTCTTCACCTAAAGGCAATTGTTGCTCTATCACCGGATGCCTCCCCGCCTCAATCGTAATTTCCTCCCCTTCATGTAAGGCCGGCCGAACGTAGTGATTTTTTTGAGCAACCCAGGCAAAACTGGATAAGACATCTAAACTCGCCAAACTGAGCGCATTAAACTGAATTAATTCCAAATATTCCAAAGCCTCTCGAACCAAGTCCTGAAAAATACCAAACTCAATCGTGGCAATTTTATCCTCCGCCGTCAAAATCTTTTCTTCGTATATCTTTAATTCTTCGGTGATATAGCGCTCGGCATTTACCAAGGTCTGCTTCCGAATCCATTCTGCCGGCACACGATCCTTATGGGCATGTGTCACTTCCAAATAATACCCGAAAACTTTATTGTACGAAACTTTCAAGGAACTTATGCCGGTCCGTTCGATTTCACGCTTTTGCATGTCGGCCAAATAGCCCTTGCCATTCGAAGAAAGCACATGAAGTTCATCCAATTCCGCTAAAAAACCAGTTTTGATGATCCCTCCTTGGTGGATTAACATGGGCGCATCATCACGGAGGGCGGTATCGATTTTATCGACTAAGCGTTGGCATGGATTCAACTGATCCGATGCTTTCTTGAGAAAATCCGATTTTTGCTGGCCTAATAAGGCTTGAATGCCAGGAATTTGTTGGAGCGCACGTTTCAACTGCAATAATTCCCGTGGATTTATCCGTCCCGCCGCTACTTTCGAAATCAATCGTTCCAAATCCCCCACCGGTTTTAGCAACGCACTAATGTGATCCAATAAACCTTCGGTGGCCAATAATCCCGCCACCCCATCCAGACGATCCTGAATTGCCCTCAAATCCTTCAGCGGCAAAACCATCCATTTGCGAAGCAAACGAGCGCCCATCGGCGTCTGCGTTTGATCCATCAATTGAATCAACGGAACCCCACCCTCCTGTACTGAATACACGAGTTCCAGATTCCGAATCGTAAATCGATCGAGCCACACGAATTTATCCTCCTCGATGCGCTGAATCGTGGCGATATGACCCACTTGGCGATGTTCGGTTTCAGCCAAATAATGCAATATCACACCCGCCGCGATAATTCCGTGGGTTAATTCTTCGATACCAAAGCCTTTGAGGTGCTGGGTTTTAAAATGTTGGGTCAATAAAGGATAGGTAAAATCCTTTGAAAAAATCCATTCTTCGAGCGAAAACGAATGAAAAGCATCGCCAAATTGCTCTTCATACAATTTTCGGTATTTCTTCGGATACAAAATCTCCGAAGGCATGAAGCTTTGGACTAATTTTTGTACATAGGCCAAGGAGCCCTGGGTACACATAAACTCTCCCGTGGAAATATCTAAAAAAGCTAATCCATACAGGTTTTCCTTTTCGGAATAGGCGATGGAAGCTACGTAATTATTGCGTTTATGATCTAAAACTTGGTCATTAAAGGAAACACCCGGCGTGACTAATTCAGTCACTCCGCGTTTCACGATGCCTTTCACGGTGGCAGGATCTTCTAATTGATCGCAAATGGCGACGCGCTGGCCCGCACGAACCAATTTGGGCAAATACGTGTCTAGGGAATGATGAGGAAAACCGGCCAATTGGTCATCCGCATTTCCATTATTTCGACGCGTGAGCACGATACCCAAAATCTTGGATGCTTTGACCGCATCTTCTCCGAACGTCTCATAAAAATCCCCGACCCGAAAGAGCAAAATGGCTCCCGGGTATTTGGCTTTGATCTGATTAAACTGTCGGGATAATGGGGTCTCTCCTTTTTTTAAGGGTTCTTGCCCATTTTCTAATTTTTTGGCCAAAATTTTTCGGACTAATGAAAACAAAAATAAGGCAAAATTTATACATTTACCATTCTTTAAACCTATTCCAACCTAATGATCAACAATTCTATTTACATTAAGTCCCAACAAGAGGTTTTTGATGTCGTAATCGTCGGCTCCGGTGCCGGAGGTGGGATGGCAGCGCATACATTAACCAAAGCGGGCGCAAAAGTATGTGTGCTAGAGGCGGGTCAACCCTTTGACCCTGCAGATCCTAAAAATATTACCCAACTCAAATGGCCTTATGAATCCCTACGCAGAGGTTCTGGCACCACGCGTGCCTTCGGAGATTTCGATGCGGCCTATGGCGGTTGGGAAATCGATGGCGAGCCTTATACCCGCAAAGACGGTACGAAATTCGATTGGTTTCGCTCCCGGATGGTCGGCGGACGAACAAACCACTGGGGACGTATCTCCCTTCGTTTTGGACCGGATGATTTTAAACGCAAAAGCATCGATGGATTAGGGGACGACTGGCCAATCGGCTATGACGACATGAAGCCTTATTACGATAAAATCGATAAATCCCTTGGGGTTTTTGGCTCAAACGAAGGTCTTCGTAACGATCCCGATGGATTTTTCTTGCCAGCGCCTAAGCCGCGTTTGCACGAATTAATGATCAAAAAGGCAAATAAGGCCTTGGGGATTCCTACCTACCCTTCTCGACTTTCAATCCTAACCAAACCGATCAATAACGAGCGGGGATCTTGTTTTTATTGTTCGCAATGTAACCGAGGCTGTTCTGCTTATGCCGATTTCTCCTCATCCTCCGTGTTAATGAAACCCGCAATGTCGACAGGAAATCTAACCTTATTGCCTTTCGCCATGGCGCGTGAGGTCATGACGGATTCGGTTACAGGTTTGGCAACAGGCGTTTCATATGTGCATACAGGAACCTTACAAGAATATTCAGTTCGTGGGAAAATAGTCGTGCTTGCCGCTTCTGCGGGGGAAACAGCTCGTTTATTATTAAACTCCAAAAGTGCTCGTTTCCCGAATGGCATTGCGAATTCAAGTGGGGTTGTCGGAAAATACATCAATGACTCCACAGGCGCATCTCGTTCCGCCATTATTCCAAAATTATTCGATCGGAAACGCTATAACGAAGACGGAGTGGGGGGCATGCACATTTACACGCCTTGGTGGGGTGATAATAAAAAATTAGATTTTCCACGAGGTTACCACATCGAATATGGTGGAGGTATGGGTATGCCGAATTATGGTTTTGGCTGGGGGATCGAAGGCTTAAACGGTAAAGAAAATTATACGCGCGACGGTTTGAAAAAAGCGGCAGGTGGATACGGAGCGACCTTGAAAGAAGATTATCGTCGTTTCTATGGCGCATATGTCGGATTTTCAGGCCGTGGAGAACCCGTACCCGTAGAAACAAATTACTGCGAAATCGATCCAAATGTCGTGGACAAATACGGCATTCCAGTCTTGCGTTTCCATTACAAATGGAGTGATTACGAGATCAAGCAAGCCAAACACATGCAAGATACCTTTGAGCAAATCATCCAAGAAATGGGTGGGGAAGCCTTGGGTGCGAAGCCAGGTGCAGATAAAAATTACGGATTAGCTGATCCAGGACGGATTATCCACGAAGTGGGAACTGCTCGGATGGGAAATAACCCAAATAGCTCCGTGGTAAACTCGAATTGCCAAGCCCATGACGTGAAGAATTTATTCTTAGCCGATGCGTCCCCATTTGTGTCTCAAGGAGATAAAAATGCCACATGGACGATTTTGGCATTATCTTTACGTACATCAGAATTTATTATTGACCAACGAAAAAAAGCCAGTTTATAAGATGAAAAGAAGAGATTATTTAAAAAATATCGGACTAAGCTCATTAGGCTTAGCGGTGTTAAACCCGGACGTTCGGGCGATGGAACAATTAGAAAACGGGGGTACTCCTAAAGCAGCGCCAATCAAAGTTCCTGGGGGACGGACGATCGACGAAGCCGAGCGGGACGCCAAATTGCTCGCGGAAGTTTTCTTAAATAAACATGAGTTAGATACCATTACGATCTTGTCGGATATCATCATCCCGGCAGATGGCAAATCCAAAAGCGCGTCTCAAGCAGGCGTTACCGGTTTCATCGAATTCATCGTGAAGGATAAACCAGAATTCAAAACCCCTGTTCGGGGTGGATTGCGCTGGTTAGATAGCGAATCGATTAAGCGCTTTGGGAAATTGTTTACGCAAATCACCGCGGCCCAACGCATTCAAATCGTCGACGACATCGCCTTCCCTGTTACCGCCAAAAAAGAATTCTCCCAAGGCGTAAGTTTTTTTACTTTGATGCGTAATTTAACCGCAACCGGTTTTTATACCTCCCGCATAGGTATCGATGATTTGGGCTATAAAGGAAATACACCGAATGACTGGCCGGGCGTTCCTGCCGACGTACTTAAGCAATACGGCTTAAGTTATGACGTGTAAACCTCAAATTTTTCAACACATTCCTCATCTCGTGGCGGGTATCAGCACCCGCCACGGCGGTGTGAGTGCTCTTCCCTATTCCTCGCTTAATCTTGGTGTCCATACCGACGATAATCCCGCCCACATTGCGCAAAACTTAACACTTTTTTGTCATTCCCTCGGAATTTCAGAACAAGCTTTGATTCGTTCCTACCAAGTGCATGGCGATCAGATTTGTAATGGCCAAGTACCTGATTATTTATCCGGATATGACGCGATCATTGCTGGAAAAATAGGTGTTTTTGCGGGAGTAGGTGTAGCTGATTGTTGTCCTATTTTACTCGCGGATCCGAATAAAAAAATTGCCGCGGCGATTCATGCCGGATGGAAAGGAACTGTCGCTCAAATCGGTTCAAAAACCCTCCATTACATGATGGACTATTATGGCTCAAATCCTGCCGACATACTTGCCTATATTGGCCCTTGCATCAGCGAGACACATTTTGAAGTGGGCGACGAAGTGGCTGCACAATTCGAGCAAGCACATAAGCAGGCATATGGTTCACGTTGGCATGTCAATTTAAAACAAGCAAATGCAGATCAATTGCGAAAATTAGGCGTTCAACAGATCGAAATCGATCCGGCCTGCACGGTTGAAAACAATGCAGATTTCTTTTCGCATCGGAAAGAAAAGGGACTAACGGGTAGAATGCTGGCAGTGATCGGGTTTTCGGCCTAATTATTTATTGGCCGCGCCGCGGAGGTACATTTGACGAGAAATATTTTCCTTTGGCATAAATTCATAGGCCTTCTTCCAGTCGTCACGCGTCAAATCCCCGTTTTTCACTGATTTTATAAAACTCATCCATGCAAACGGATTCGTCAGGGAAAGCAAAGGACTCGCATAGAACGTTTTATTGGCCTGCGAAGAAACCATCATATCGGAGAAATTCCGAAAGTTTGACGCCGCCCCCAAACCGGCTTGTAAAGCAAACACGTTCAATTTGGATTGTTCTAAATTTTGGGCTAAAATAGCACGCTGACGCTCATCACGGAGGCGCATATTGAGAAAAGCCTGTTTGAATTCCTCCTCATTCGCATGGGGAAAAACCTTTACTTCGGAAAGCATTTTGGAATCCTCGTCCATGGAAATGATTTTTTGATGCACTAAATCATTTGTCCGAGGAATGATATAAAATTTATTTTTATAGCCAATGTAGGTAAAGACAAGGCTGTCGCCAGGAAACACATTCATGTCTGCCCGCCCGAAATTATCGGATAGCGCTCCTCGACCCGCCCGTGGATTATATACATAGGCTAAGGGTAAAAATTCGGAACCATTGGAACTCACAATTTGGACCTGAAACAATACGGTCTTGTCTTGCCCCTGTCCGAGGACTTGGGTCGTCGCGAAACCACCCATCAAAACAATCCATAATGCAATCCTTTTCAACATAGCTTACAAAGTAAATCAATTTCGCCTGAGCAACGAATTAAAATTCGTTAAATACCTTTCACTAATTTCAAAAATGTAATGATGAAGGGAATGGATAATAACAAGCCATCAAATCGGTCTAAAAAACCACCATGCCCCGGAATCGTATCCGCCGAATCTTTGATATTCATGCTGCGCTTGAATAAAGACTCCACCAAATCGCCATAGGTTCCCGCTACCACGATGATAAAACCGATGGAAAACCATTGCCATGGCGCATAATTCGTATAATATTGGGAAATTATAAAGGCGACCCCCATCGCGGCTATCAAACCACCCACACTTCCTTCCCACGATTTTTTCGGCGAAACACGCTCAAATAATTTCGTTTTACCAAAATACGTTCCTGCAAAATAAGCCCCCGAATCACTCGCCCAAAGTAAAAACAAACAACCTAAAACGATATTGGGATCGTATTGTTCATCCTTGATAAAGGCCAACACCGTCAACAGCGCAAAGGGAAGCGCCACATAAATAATCCCCAAAAACGTATAGGCAATATTTTTAAACGGCTTTTCGTCTTTGGCTTTGTACAATTTAATGAAAAAGATGAGCGTCAAAAGTGGGGATAAAATATAATAGTTTTGGTAGGCGATGTCGCCTTTTTCGATGAAAAAAGTCAATAAGTGAAGCACAACGCCACAAAAGGTTCCGTAAAAAGTTAAGGGTAAATTTCCGCCGAAGCTACCCACCAATTTATAAAATTCGAGTTGGGCCATGATGCCGATAAACAGGAATAAAGCTAAAAACGTATAGTCGCTATACAAGACACAAAACAGTAAAAATGGCACGGCAACTAGGGCTGCGATGACACGTTGCTGTAAATTAGACATTTCCCTTAATCCCATGCGAGTGCTTGTTTTGCTTGTTCAGCATCCTTTTCATGTACATACAATTCCCAGACTCCCAGGTCATAGGCACTAACTTTTTTATTCATTACGACGGCTTGAATCTGATGATTTTCGGCCAATAATCCTTTTTTCACTTCTAAATCGATTCCTGTTCGGGAGCTACCCAAACATACCCAGTCCTTGATCATATATCCGTTCGATAATCGTGAAGACGTTTCACGTAAAATGCGACTAAAATCAATGAAACCAAGGCCGACCACCAAGGAATGAGGGTACCCATTTGTTCGGGATCGATGTCGATTTGTTTTTGTTGGTACATGTAATGCATCATCAGGGTCCAACCATTGTTGAAAAAATGCGCCACAATTGGCACCCAAATCGTCCGAAACCATACATACAAATAGCCAAAAAAGGCGCCTAAAAATAAGCGCGGAAAGAAGCCATAAAACTGAAAATGAATGAAACTAAAAATGGCTGCCGCGATCCAAATCGCCGCATGGCTATTCCCTAAATACCGTTCAAAAAGCGATTGCAAGACACCTCGAAAGAAGATTTCCTCGCCCAAGGCCGCCATCCCCGCAATGACCGCTAAGCCAATGCCGAAATCGACAGGACTTTGAAAATTCAAGAGAAATCTGGTCAATTGGGACATCTGATCTTCTGAATTTTTCATCCAGCGTTCGAGGTCTTCAAAACCGGCGGGAAGATTGATGTTTTGATTCCATTGAATAATAAACTCCAAGAGCGGCATACCCACCAAGACCACTAAAATCGTCCATAAAAAGATACGCCAATCGGGTGTATCTCCCTGATTCAACTCTGAAATTGATCGTTTTTCTACCCAGGACAAATAAGCCCAAGAACCAATCACAAAGGTAAACAAGGCCGTGAACCATTGTAGAGCCATCATACCATGGAAGGAATTCTCATATTTTTCAGGGTGAGAAACAAAGTCCAAAATGATTTTTTGGAATTGCACCATATCGGCTGTAGGGAAATTCATGATATACACAGCTGCCAAAAGTCCGAAGAATTGACCAAAAAAGCTTCCCAATAGGAAAAATCCGAATAAACTTAGAAGTTTTGAGGCTAATCCGAACCAACGAAACCCGCCTTGATAATAGTTTTCTTCCATAATGCTCGTAAATTTACGGAATTTTTAATCAGAATGGTAAAAATCGGTAACATTGAGCTAGGCTCCTTTCCTCTTCTACTTGCACCTATGGAGGATGTCTCAGATCCCCCGTTTCGGGCGGTTTGTAAGGCGAATGGCGCCGATTTAATGTATACGGAATTTATCTCCTCAGAGGGCTTGATTCGTGATGCCGCCAAAAGTGTGCAAAAACTAGATATTTTCGAATACGAACGTCCGATCGGTATTCAATTGTTCGGCAGTTCCATCGAGACCATGGCATCTTGTACAGAAATAGCGACGCAAGCGGGACCCGATTTGATTGACATCAATTACGGCTGCCCCGTCAAACAAGTCGCCTGCAAAGGTGCTGGCGCCGCTTTACTACAAGATATTCCCAAAATGGTCGCTATGACTTCCGCGGTGGTGAAAGCCACGCATTTGCCAGTGACAGTCAAAACGCGCTTAGGCTGGGATGATTCCACGAAAAACATCGAAGATGTGGCCGAACGACTTCAGGACATTGGGATTCAGGCGCTGACGATTCATGGGCGAACGCGGGTGCAGATGTATAAGGGCGAGGCGGATTGGCGATTAATTTCCAAAGTGAAGGAAAATCCTAGGATTAAAATCCCGATATTCGGAAATGGGGATGTAGATTCTCCTTGGAAGGCCTTGGAATACAAGGAGAAATACGGGGTGGATGGAATTATGATTGGTCGGGCAGCCATCGGATACCCTTGGATTTTCAATGAAATCAAGCATTTTTTGGCCACGGGTACCTATTTGCCGGCACCTACGATACAGCAGCGAATCGATGTCTGCGCCGCGCATTTAGACTTTTCGATTCGATGGAAAGGCGAACATGGCGGCATCGTCGAAATGCGCCGCCATTATTCGAATTATTTCCGCGGGCTGGATCATTTTAAACCATTTCGGACGCGGCTGGTTACATCGATGTCCCATGAAGAAATTCAGGAGACTTTGAACGAAATAGCCCAACATTACCAAACCGAATTCGCCTAAAATCCCATGAAATCAACGGAATCAAAATCCCCCCTCATCATTTGGCTCGCCATCATCGGACTAGCCCTCATCTGGGGAAGTTCCTTTATTTTAGTCAAAAAAAGCCTAATCGCCTATTCTGCCATGCAAGTGGGCGCCCTACGGATTTTCTCCGCTACCTTATTTTTTGTCCCCTTTTTCATTCAGCGTAGAAAACATATTCAGCCAACGCAATGGAAACATTTATTGTTTGCCGGCCTCACCGGAAATATGCTTCCCGCCATTTTATTTTCGATTGCGGGTCAACATTTGTCGAGCGCCCTTTCCGGCATGCTGAACGCCTTTACCCCGCTATTCGCCCTCATAATCGGTATTTTATTTTATGCCCAGCAAACGAATTGGAAACAAATCATGGGCATTATTTTGGGCTTAATCGGCTGCATCGGACTCCTCGTGGCCGGGAAAAGTTTCGCATTGGACTTTAATATCCATGCACTTTGGGTGGTTTTGGCGACCTTATTGTATGGCATCAACATGCACATTGTCAAAACCCACTTATCCAATTTACATCCCCTCACGTCCACGTCTGGAATTTTTATGATGATTGGACCCATCGCATTAAGTCTTCTCGGATTTTCAGGCTTTTTCAGCGTTCCGGTGGATGATGCGCATATTTGGCCCCTCTTATCTGGAATCGGTTTGGGCTTATTAGGCTCGGCGATTGGCATGTTAGTCTTTAACCAAATCATCAAATGGACCTCTGCTGTGACCGCCAGCTCAGTGACCTACATGATTCCGATCGTGGCCCTAGCTTGGGGAACTTTGGATGGAGAATCCATTTATTTTTCGCAAATCACCTTCATGTTTATTCTGTTGATGGGGATTTATTGGGTCAATAAAGCGAAATAATTGCTTTTCAAACGGCTTATTCTTGCCAAATTTCCCCTGGGAAAATCAAGAAGCTGATTTTCCTTTTTGGACGTTCTTTTTATCAAATAACTTTTCATTTCAAGCCTTACTTTCGGTTCATCAAAAGCCGAAAAAATGATGAATGAAAAATTGCTGTCCTTCCTGTGGAAAAATCAATTATTTGATTCGAAAGATCTAAAAACGACAAAAGGAGAGTCGATTCGGATACATGACCCAGGCAAAGAAAATGAGCATGCGGGGGCTGATTTTCAGGAGGCTAAAATCTGCATTGATTCCTTGGACTGGGTAGGTTCGGTCGAGTTACATGTGCATTCCTCCGACTGGCATGCGCATATGCACGAAAATGACCCTTCCTATGAAAATGTGATTCTCCATGTCGTCTGGAAAAATGATACACAAATCCGCTATCAAAACGGCACGAAAATTCCTTGCTTAGCCCTTTCCAATTTTGTTTTGATGAAACAAATTCCCCGTTTTTTTCAAAGGGAAAAATTAAGTCAGACACTTCCCTGTCAGGAGCAATTTTCAAAAGTCCCAACTTTGCAGAAGTCCCTGATGCTACAATCATGCTTGCAAGAGCGCTTATTGCAAAAAGTCCACGTGATTCGTCAATTATTACTGAACAACTCCAACGACTGGGAAGAAACCTTTTATCAATCCCTCGCCCGAAGCTATGGCTTTTCTGTGAATGCAGACCCCATGGCCCGACTTGCCCAATCCTTGCCTTTAAAACTAATTCTTCGTTACCGGGATCGACCCTTGGGTATCGAGGCGGCCTTATTTGGATTGGCGGGATTATTAGAAGAACCCATCCGGGATGAATACCAATGGGAACTTCGACGTGAATTCATCCATTTGCGTAAAAAACATGATTGGCCCTCTACCTATTTACAATTGGCCGATTGGAAATTCTTGCGCATGCGTCCCCCGAATTTCCCTACGGTCCGACTGGCCCAATTTGCCGAAGTCATTCGTTCCAATTGTTCCTTAATTTCCCTCTTACTCGAAATGCAGGACCTAAAAACCCTAGAATCCTTATTTAAGATTTCAGTAAGTCCCTATTGGCAAAACCATTACCATTTTGGCAAAAAAGGAAATAGGCCTAACGGGCATATCGGGAATGCCTTTCATTCGATCGCCATCAATACGCTGATTCCTATGCTTTTGACGTATGCAGAACAAAAAGGTAGTTCCCGCTATGCAGAAAAAGCACATCGCTGGTTGCTTGAATTGAAGCCGGAAAATAATTTCATTACGCGGATTTTTGAGGCGGAAGGTATGTTGTTAAGTAATGGGGCTGAATCCCAAGGATGTTTGCATTGGTACCGGGAATATTGTCAAACGAATCGCTGCAGGGAATGTTTGGTAGGGAAATCCATGACATGCTAATCTCATGCATGTCACATGATGACTCCCCTCGTTATTTCCTGATTCACGGGAGGATAATACGGACAGATTTAGGGGAAATCAACGCGATTCGATGATGGGACCCCGTTCCCCAATCCCGTTTTCATTAAACGTCTCGATTTGAAAATAATAGGTGCGTCCCTTTTCCATCGATTTAAAATAATATTCATTCGACCCAAATACCTGAACCGATGTATATAGCTTATCCGGAGCGATCCCAGAGTAAATCACATAACCTGTGGCATCAGATCGATTACCCCATTTCAACCACGCACTGCGCGTATCATGTTCCCCACGCAACACAATCAAATCCTTTACCGCTCCCGGTTTTTTTCCATGCCCCAATCCAAAAACCCGAAAACCACTCAACGCAAATTTTCCCGCCGCCATATGATGATTCAACATTTTTAAATAACGGGCCTCCACAGGCTTTTTCAATTCAATGTAATCATGCGGAACATCTGTTTTGTTTTTAGATTTATCCACCAATAGCTTCCAATTCCGACCATCTATGCTCGAGAAAATTTGATATTGATGATAAATACCCGGTATTTTCCCTAAAAAGCTGGAATCCACATCCTGATCCGCATAATTAATCTGCAGCGCACGAACGGTTGATACAGCCCCTAAATCTGATTCGATCCATTCCCCTTTTTGACTCGATTTCGCAGACCAATAGGTTTTCAATTGTTCGTCTACGGCCAAATTAGCTGCATAAGCACCTAAACTCGACGAAACTCGAACTGGTTTATTATAATTTAAAATCATCCAACCGGTAAAAAGGTCCTTCGGATTTTTCACGAGACTCGTCGGCATATAATGCGGAAAATCGCCATAGGCCGTTTGGGTATATAAAATTCCATCAGCATCAAAGGCCGTCGGCCATAAACCTAAGCGGCGCTCAAAACTATTTTTCACCGCAATCGTGATCGTAGAAACATGCCACCAATTTTGGTAACGATCCTCAAATGTTGCCCCATGCCCCGCCCCGCGGGTAAATCCGCCTGGTTTAAATGAAAAAGGATTGTGAGCTTGATAGGTAAAAGGCCCCAAGGGATGTATTGATGTATACACTCCATCACCATAGCCAGAAAATTCCGTCCCCGGCGCGCCATATTGCAAATAATAGGTGCCTTTATATTTATTCATCCAAGCACCTTCCATGAAGGGTTTTAAAAAGGTATTGTCTTGGTATTCACCAAATCTCTCCCAGCCATGTTGCTCATCATGCAAGGAGATCAAGTCTTTTCGCTCTCCGATAACCTGCAAGGTTTTGCGATCAACTTCCTGGCCATACATGGGATATACATTGCTCGAGCCATAGTATAAATAAACGCGTTTATCATCATCCACAAAAAAAGCCGGATCCCATGCCCCCGCCGTAAATGCATGAACAGCTTCTTTCCACGTGTCTTTTTCGGGTTGCTGGCTATACCAAAGGGTAAAATCCTTTGCATAGGTCGACCCGATGACCAATAAACTATCGCCCAACACAAGCGTAGCTGGAGCACATAATTCGTCGTATACCTTGTGATAAGGTTGTAAAAATCGGCGCGAAACAAAATTCCATTTTAGCATATCCGAGCTCCACCAATACCCCCATTGATTCGTCGAAAACAAATAATAGCGATCCTTAAAAAACGTAATGACCGGATCTGCGGTAGCCCGATGCCTACCTTGTTCCGAAAAATTGGGTATCGGTGTAAATCCATAATCCAGGTTCATGGGATTGCAATAGGTTTGCTGGGCCCGCAGATTTCCAGATAAACAAATGAAAAAGAAGAAAATGGATGAAACAATTTTCATAGTTTTGGGGTATGGTATAGGAATTCAAATTTGACACGATTCCATGGAGAAATCAAATAAAGAATGGGGAATTTTTTGGGCATTGGCGATTTTAATCGCTTGGTCCACCAACCTCTATTTCGGCCTCCACACGGTAATCGATCCCAAAAGTCCTTGGCTTTACATCGCTATCCTGATCCAAACCCATTTATACACCGGACTTTTTATTTCCTCCCACGATTCGATTCATGGAGTACTCAGCATAAAATATCCGAAAATCAACCGAGCCCTGGGACAGGCATGTACCCTCCTTTTTGCCTTCAATAATTACGCCAAACTAGAGAGGAAACACCACGAACATCACGCCTTCGTGAACACTGAAAAAGACCCGGATGTACATCAAGGAAATTTTTTCCTTTGGTGGTTTCGATTTATGTGGCAATATGTGACGTGGCAACAAGTTCTCGCCATGGCCATCACCTATAACATCCTCAAATTATGGATTCCCATGTGGAATTTGATTTTGATTTGGGAATTACCTGCCATATTAAGTACCCTACAATTATTCGTTTTTGGCACGTATTTGCCCCATCGCGGCGAACATGAGAAACACAATCAACAGCAATCTCGCAGCCAATCAAAAAATCATGTGTGGGCATTTATTTCCTGCTACTTTTTTGGCTACCATTATGAACATCATGCCCATCCCTATTTGCCTTGGTGGAAATTGCCCCAAGCCAAAGAGAAAAGCTTGAACTCAGAAAGCAATTAGCTGAATATTTTTTCTAAATTTGCAGCGCACAAAATCGACAAAATCCTCATTTCATGAAAGGCCCTAAATACAAACGCATCTTATTAAAACTTTCAGGCGAATCGCTTTCTACGGATGGCGAGGTCATCGACCCGAACATATTAGGTCAATATGCCGCAGAAATTAAAAAAGTGCATGATTTAGGGGTGGAAGTGGCGATTGTCATCGGTGGAGGAAATATTTTTCGGGGAGCAAGTGCTGCGAAAGCAGGCATCGATCGCGTGCAAGGCGATTACATGGGTATGTTAGCCACCGTGATTAATGGCATGGCGGTACAAGCATCTTTAGAAAAACAAGGCTTGTATACCCGGATGATGACTGCGATTAAAGTGGAGGCAGTTTGTGAACCGTTCATTCGTCGGCGCGCCATGCGCCATTTGGAAAAAGGTCGAATTGTGATTTTTGGAGCCGGTACGGGTAACCCTTATTTCACGACGGATTCAACAGCTTCCCTCCGTGCGATTGAAATCGAAGCGGATGTGGTCTTAAAAGGAACGCGCGTCGATGGTGTCTACACGGAAGATCCAGAAAAAGATCCGACTGCGACCCGTTATACCCAATTGAGTTTTGAAGAAGCCATCAGCAAAGGCTTAAAAATTATGGATACCACGGCATTTACGTTATGCCAAGAAAATAAAGTTCCCATCATCGTTTTTGATATGAACAAAGAAGGCAATTTAGCTGCCTTAGTTGCCGGAGAGGATGTGGGAACCCTGATTAGTTAATTTGACCATGGAAGAAATAGAATTTTACATCGAAGCGTCCCAAGAAACGATGGAAGGCGCCATTAAACATTTAAACATCGAATTGTCCAAAATCCGAGCCGGGAAAGCGAGCACATCGATGCTGGATGGATTGATGATTGAATATTATGGCATGCCAACACCCATTACAGGGGCAGCTTCTATCACCACCCCCGACGCGCGGACGATTGCAATCAAACCATTTGAAAAAGGGATTTTTGGCGAAATCGAAAAAGCGATTCGAAACTCGAATTTAGGGTTAAATCCAATGAACGATGGGGAATTAATTCGTCTATCTATCCCGCAGTTGACCGAAGAACGCAGAAGAGATTTAGTGAAGCGGGCGAAGCAAGAAATCGAGGTGGCTAAAATCAACATTCGAAATGCACGTCAAGATGGCAATAACAGCATCAAAAAATTAAAAGGAGAAGGGGTTTCGGAAGATGATATCAAATCCGGCGAAGAAAAAATTCAAAAAATGACCGATGGCTTTATCGCCAAAATCGATCAGATTTTCACCGACAAAGAAAAGGACATCATGTCCGTGTAAAGAAATACGCCTGGAGATTCCAGGCTTTTTTTTGCCCTATTAGTTACAATTCTATTTCTTGGCCGACGGAATAGCCAAGTTCCAACAAGCGCCTGATATCCATTTTGTTAAATTTTTGAATATCAATCGTCAGTGGCTGAGGAGGCCGAATCGCCCGAATCTTCAAATGCTGATTCATCGACATCACTTCACGAATGTCCGCATTTAGAATCTCATTCACCGCAATATCCATTACCCGGTCTACCAATGCCAATAAATCACCTGAATCAAAGGAACCTCCTTCGATGGACTCCATGTGACAAGCGATGCAAACAATATTTTTCCCACCATCTTCCACCGCTTTTTTAAGAGGTGCTACATCTCGCAGACCCCCGTCGAGATAACTCCTGCGGTCTTCGCCTTTGATTTTCACAACAGGCATCAAAATCGGCACAGCCGAAGAGGCCATCAAATAAGTCAAAAATTCATCATGTGAATGGTCGATGTAATGCATATTCCCATCCATAATATTCACTGCACCAATTTTCAAACCAATAGGACTCGCATGTAAATTTCGAATGGAAATCACGTCTTCTATTAACAAACGAAGCGGTTCGGTAGAGACAAGTCCTTTGAAACGTTTGGTCAGTGCGGACCATCCCAACTGGAAAATCGTAAAAGGCTTTGATAAACAATCGGGTTGGGTAATCCGGGTTTCCCAAAAATCCCATAAATCCTGAGCGGCTTGGGCAAAGGAAATTGGTTCGCCGGCTAAGGCCTGTAAACCGATTTGATTAACAAAATAGGCTGCATTTAAACTTCCGGCAGATACGCCATAAATGGCATCGGGTCGATAGCCCTTTTCCATCAGCGCTTTTATCACACCTGCCTGAAAAGCTCCTTTCACCGAACCCCCAGCTAGCACGAGAATATTACTCATTTTTTGGTATTAAATGTGTACAGAAAAGGGATTATCCCAAAATGTGATTAAATTTACACAATTTCATTGAGCGCAAGACTCACATCTAAAATTTCTATGTCGTATTCCATCAAATCTATTCAGGCACCGATTGCGGAACCCATGAAAGAATTTGAAGGAAAGTTCAGAAAATTCATGAAAACAAAAGTGATGCTTTTGGATAAAATCATGAATTACATTGTACAGCGCAAAGGCAAGCAAATGCGTCCGATGTTTGTCTTTTTAACGGCAGGTTGCGTAGGCGAAATCACTGAAAAAACGTACCGAGGTGCCGCGCTGATCGAATTGCTTCATACGGCCACGCTGGTACATGATGATGTGGTGGATGATTCAAATTACCGCCGGGGCTTTTTCTCCATCAATGCCATTTGGAAAAATAAGATTGCAGTTCTTGTGGGAGATTATTTGTTATCCAAAGGACTTTTGCTATCCGTCGAAAATCAAGATTTTGATTTATTAAGTTCCGTTTCCACGGCTGTCCGTGAAATGGCGGAAGGCGAATTATTACAAATTGAAAAGGCCAGAAAATTAGATATCACCGAAGAGGTTTATTTTGATATTATACGCAAGAAAACAGCGACGTTAATTTCCGCTTGTTGTGCCGTAGGCGTACAATCCACTGGCGCTGAAGAACATCTGGTCGAACTTGCCCGAACTTTTGGTGAAAAGGTGGGCATCGCATTTCAAATCAAAGATGATTTGTTTGATTACGGCGATGCGGAAATTGGAAAACCTTTGGGCATCGACATCAAGGAAAAAAAGATGACGCTACCGCTCATTTTTGCACTTCAAAATACCGATCGTTCCACCAAAAAACGCATCATTCACACGATTAAACACGAATCTGAAAATCCTCAAAAGGTGCAGGAAGTGATTCAATTTGTCAAAAGCACGGGCGGCTTGGCTTATGCCAACAAACAGATGAATGCCTTTGCAGACGAAGCGCGTGCCCTATTAGACCAATTTCCACCATCCAATTTCCGAAATTCCCTCGGAGACCTTATCGGGTATACCATCGAGCGTATCAAATAGGTATCTGATTGAACCTTGCGAATGACGGTGCCCAATTATCAGAGTTTTTTTTAAACAAAAAAAAGAGCGCCAGAAAGGCACCCTTTTTTAACAACCTAAAAACTCTAATTTGAAAAAACGTTATTATCTCGGACCACCGAATCCACCGCCACCGCTGTAGCCTCCACCGCTACCACCGCGTCCACCACGGTCACCACCACCCATCATGCCAGGCATTGCAGGTTGTTGAGGCGCAGGCGTCGCGTCGCCACCGCCATCTTTTTGGTCGTCATTGTTCACTGATTTCTTACGTTTAGTAGGTCCGAAGGACATTTTACCAAATCGATACGATAAATTGATTTTGAAATTCATGTTTCGCATCACATTATTACTTTCTTGCGTGATCACAGGAGTCTTGGTTTCGCTATGAATGGTCATGCCATTCGCTAAGAAATTCTCTGCACCAAAACCGATGCTACCTTTTTTGCTTTTGAAATCTTTCTTAAAACTTAAGCTATAGATTCCAAAACCTCCTTGAGATCCTTGCAACATGATTTGATTCGGGCGATAGAAGGAGAATAATTGTGCTCCCCAGCCATTTCCAATATTGTAGTTTCCAAAAATTCTAAAATTGGATTGCAAACCTTGATTGCTTGCATTCATTAATGGATCAGCTACATTATTTCTCAAAACCATGTAGGAAAAGTCTCCACCTCCACCAATCATCAATTTATTTGATAGATTCGCGTTTAAGTTAATGTTCATACCATAGGCATTCTCCTCGCCAATATTCATCGAAGTTGTTTTCACCGTATCGCCCACCACTGACCTGATCTGATTGATTGCACCCGTATTATTACGAACGAAAATCGCGGTAGAAATATAGGTTTGCTTCACAAACTTGCTGTAATTAATCTCATAGTTGTTTGCATATTCGGGCGCCAAATTCGGATTACCCATCGAAATATTTAATGGATTTGTTGCATTTACGTTCGGATTCAAGTTTTGAATACCTGGACGTTGGATCCGGCGATTGAAACTAAAGCGCCACGTACCAGATTTAAACGTCTTCGACATATTAAAGCTTGGAACCAAAACTCCGTAAGGAGGAATCGTCAAATTCTGACCTTCTTTTTTCAAGAAACTGGCCGTAATGTCCGTATGCTCATAACGACCTCCTGCCTTAATACTCCACTTATTTTTTGTAGTAAGCGTATAAGAGAAATACGTTCCCCAAATATTTTGATTGTAGTCAAATACGTTACTTGGTAAATTCACTAAGTTGACTTTCGTGTAATTCGCCGGATCATTGCCTGTCGGGTTCAAGAAAGACGCATAATCTGAATTTACCTGACGCCCAATAATCTTCGCACCGAACTCAATCATTTGTAATTTGGTAATCGGTGTTTGATAGTCAATCTGCAACGTAGATTCTTTGTTTACGGATCCGTTGATATTCTTAATGGAGTTCATAATTTGACTCATGGTCGAATTGGGATTCATGATGTCATTAAAGAAATTATTGGTCCGATTGTTGTTCGATATCATCGCCAAAATACTAAACTCTTTTTGTGGTTTCTCAAACGTGTGCGTATAATCCACATTCAAATCAACGTTGGCAGATTCGTCTAATGAATTTGTATTCCGTAAACTGAACAACTTATCATTTTTTACCTGACGTAAACCATCGCCCCAGTTATTTCCATTCCGAACCCCAAAGCGACTTGAAGCCGTAATTGAGTTATATTTGTTAATATCCCAATCAAATCCAATTTGGTAATTACCAAACAATGCGGAACTACGCGTATCAGATGTTTGTACGTTTCGAGTTAATACGCCATTATTAGACGTCGTCTGAATAGATTCAGAAGAACCATTTACATTATACTGAGAACGTCCAAAACCACCCAAGGTCATTCCCCAGGTCTTATTCCGGAAATTTCCGTTCATTGATAAATTCGAACCACGAACACCGACAGAGGAGTCAAATGAGAACGTTAAACCTTGTAAGGTATTTTTCTTCGTCACGATGTTGATAATACCCGCACTACCTTCCGCATCATATTTCGCAGATGGCGAAGTAATTACTTCTACCGTTTTAATCATATCCGCAGGAATTTGCTTCAAAGCGTCCGAAATACTAGATGCTAAAATCGTTGAAGGCTTATTATTAATCAAAACCTTGATATTCGAAGAACCCCGTAAAGAAGGATTTCCATCCAAATCCACCGAAAGCATGGGAACTTTCTTTAATACATCTGTCGCATCTCCCCCACGATTCGTTTGATCCTTTTCAGCATTATAAACGGTACGGTCAACTTTTTCTTCGATCAAGGCACGCTGGCCTTCTACTGTAACCTCCGCAAGCATTTTCATGCTGGAACCCATCTTGATAACACCTAAATCTTTGTCATCATTTTTGGATGCGATTTCAACAGGAATCGTTACGCTGTTATATCCCAAAAAGGAAACAACTAATTTATAACTACCGATGGCCACTTTGGTGATCGAAAACTTACCCACCTGATCCGCCACAGCTCCATCCACCGGACGACCCGTTGTTTTATTGATCAATGCAACCGAAGCAAATTCAACTGGTTTCGAATCCGTAGAATCCAATAAATATCCCACAATTTTCGCGGAACCTTTTGGCGCAGCTGCTGGGGCGGCCACCTCTTTTTTGGTTGCTCCCCCAAAACTACCGAGGCCCGCAGGAACTTGCGCGAAGGCAATAGAGGAAATACTTAGGATGGATAATAGATAGACTAATTTTTTCATATTTATTTTGAATTGGCAATAAATGATAGTTTCCTCAAAACACTCCTTCAGAAAACCGATACAAAAATCTTTATTATATAGTTATACACTTCTTTTTTGCGACCAATATGGCTAATTTGTAGGTCAACTCGCGAGCCTGCTGCCCACGTCAAATGATTTCTTTAAAAACTGAACGACTTCAACTGATTCCCCTGGACCATGAAATGCTGTCCATTTGGAAAAATATGGGTCGACCGGCGCTAGAAAAATTTCTTCAACTTAAACCTAACTCCTGGGACATCGAAAAGTTTTACGAACAAGAAACTACCCTTGCCCTACGTGATTTTTGGCTTCCCATGACCAAAAAATTTCCCTTCGATTTTTTTTGGTACACAAATTGGGAAATTATCCTTACCGAAAAGTCCTGTTCTGTGGGGGGAATCGGTTTGGGAGGAATGCCATCGAACGAAGGAAATACGGAAGTTGGGTATTGCATCGATCAAAAATTCCGAGGTCTCGGAATCGCCAGCGAGGCCCTAGAGGCCTTGAAATCATGGGCTTTCCAAGATCCTGATTTAATTCTTTTGCGCGCAGAATCACCCTTGGATAACCTCGCTTCCCAAAAAGTCCTCGAAAAAAATCAATTTCATCGAACAGGTCAAAAAGAAATTTTGACACCTGAACCCATGCAAGTGATTTGTTGGGAATGCCCCAAAATATAAAATCCCGGAATTTCCTTTCCATTCGCGTGAGATTTGGTAATTTTGGTGCAAAATTTAAATTCCATGCAGAATTTTACCTCCATCAAAGACGCGTATAATATTCAGAATTTGGTCAATGAGGCCTTATTGATGAAGAAAATGCCACATTCGGATAAGCACCTGGGCAAACACAAAACCATCGGTTTATTGTTTTTCAACTCAAGCTTGCGAACCCGATTGTCTACGCAAAAAGCAGCCCAAAACCTAGGCTTGGAGGTCATGGTCATGAATGTAGGGGCGGATTCTTGGCAACTCGAAATGAACGAAGGGGTCATCATGAATGGCGATAAAGCCGAACACATTTCAGAGGCTGCCGCTGTCATAGGGCAATATTGTGACATCGTGGGCGTCCGTAGTTTCCCTGGATTATTGGACCGGGAAGAAGATTACTCAGAAAAGGTCCTGAATCAATTCATGAAATATACGGGCAAACCGATCATTAGCTTGGAATCTGCCACGCGACATCCCTTGCAATCCCTCACGGATTTAATTACGATTCACGAATATAAAACTGTGGCAAGACCCAAAGTGGTCCTTACCTGGGCACCGCACGTGAAGGCTTTGCCGCAATGTGTGCCGAATTCATTCGCCGAATGGATGAATCACTCCGATGTGGATTTTACCATCGCACATCCGAAAGGATATGAATTAGCTCCTGAATTTGCCGGAGATGCCAACATTTGTTACGACCCGGCAGAAGCTTTCGACGGCGCCGATTTTATCTATGCCAAAAACTGGTCTTCCTACCAGGAATATGGTAAAATTCTCAGTTCAGATCCTGCTTGGATGGTGACGATGGACAAAATGAAACGGACGAACAATGCAAAATTTATGCATTGTTTGCCGGTCCGACGCAACGTGGTTGTGGAGGATGCCGTTCTCGATTCGGAACATTCCATTGTGGTCCAACAAGCTGGAAATCGCGTTTGGGCCGCCCAAGTAGTCCTCAAAGAAATGCTTCTAACCCAGATGAGAACGGAAAGTCCTTATTTATTTTAAATGAACCCAACCAAACCCGTATTGAAGGTCATTAAAATTGGCGGCAATGTCATCGATAATCCGAAGGCATTGGCTGATTTTTTGCGCCTTTTTGCAAGCCTGGAAGGACCAAAAGTCCTGATTCACGGAGGCGGGAAAATCGCAACCCAACTTGCCAAAGACATGGGAATCGAAAGTAAAATGATCGATGGACGGCGGGTAACCGATGAACCTAGTCTTCGAATCGTGACCATGGTTTATGCGGGTTGGATCAATAAATCCATTGTGGCCGCCCTACAAGCGGAAGGTTGCACTTCCTTGGGTCTTTCAGGACCTGATGGAGGCATAGTGCGGGCGAAAAAAAGAAATCCAATTCCCGTTGATTATGGTTTCGTAGGCGATATCGAAGAGGTTGATGGTAAGGCTTTAGCTCAATTAATCGAGGCAGGCTATGCCCCCATTTTTGCACCCATTACGGCAGATGAATCAGGCCAATTACTCAATACAAATGCAGATACCATGGCCCAGGCCATTGCAATTGCACTCAGCGATTTTTTCCAAGTTAATTTGGTGTATTGTTTTGAAAAAGCAGGCGTATTACGTGATCCACAGGATGATCATTCGGTCATCCCAAGCATCAATGCGAGCTATTTCGATGAATTAAAAGCCAATGGCACGGTAACTGCCGGAATGATTCCCAAATTAGAAAATGCGTTAAAAGCTATTTCAAAAGGTGTACATTTGGTTCGTTTATGCTTAGCTGATCATTTAATGAATGAGAACCTTGGAACAAACATCCTACCATGATTTCTTCTGAAACCCTTTTCTTGGAGGCGAAAGCTTTGTTATGCGACCTCATCGCCTGCCCTTCATTGAGCAAGGAAGAGGATGGAACGGCCCTAATTATCCACGATTTTTTAGTTAAAAAAGGCATTCAAACCCATCGGTTGGGAAATAATATTTGGGCAAAAAATCAATATTTTGATTCGAATAAGCCTACTGTTTTATTGAATTCACATCACGATACCGTGAAAGCCAATGATTCCTGGACCGAAAATCCATTCATTGCCACCGAAAAAGCAGGTAAAATTATCGGTCTTGGAAGCAATGATGCAGGAGCCAGTTTGGTTTGTTTAATCGCTGCTTTTTGTCATTTCTACGCGGAACGTGATTTGCCCTTTAATTTGATCCTTGCTGCGACTGCCGAAGAGGAAATTTCAGGCAAAGGCGGGATCGAGTCACTTTTACATTCAAATGAATTTCCAATAATTGCTTGGGCGATTGTGGGAGAACCGACGGATTGCCAAGTGGCCATTGCCGAAAAAGGGCTCATGGTCATCGATGCCACCTGTACCGGAAAAGCCGGTCATGCCGCTCGAAATGAAGGAATTAATGCCATCAATATCGCCGTGGCCGACATTCAAAAAATAAATGCACATGCTTTCGCTCGTATATCTGACGTATTAGGACCCGTCAAAACGACGGTAACAGTGATTCAAGCAGGCAAGCAACACAATGTGGTTCCAGATACATGTACCTATACGATTGATTGCCGAGTCAATGAGCTTTACAGCCTCGCGGAGGTGTTAGCCGAATTACAAGGCATCGTGGAGGCGAAACTCGTTCCACGATCGATGCGTCTTCAATCGAGTCGAATCGACCCCGAGCACCCGGTGGTTTTGGCCGCTAAAAAATTAGGCTTAGGGACCTTTGGTTCCCCCACCTTATCCGATCAGGCACTATTACCTTGCCCTTCCATCAAAATGGGGCCAGGTCATTCGGGCAGATCTCATACGGCGGATGAATTTATTTATGTAGATGAATTGAAACAAGGCATAGACTTGTACATACAATTGTTAACCCTTTAAAATCGTAGACCTGTGGCAAAGCTTTGGCAAAAAGAAAATCAAACAACCGATGCGAAAATCGAAGCATTTACGATCGGAAATGATCCTGTATATGATTTGCAATTAGCTCAATATGACGTTTGGGGTTCATTGGCACATATTGAGATGTTAGCCCGTGTGGGACTTTTGCCAAAACAAGAATTATTGCCCTTACAGACGGAATTAAAACGCATTTTAACAGATATTGAATCTGGAAATTTTAGCATTGAAGCGGGCATGGAAGACGTGCATTCGCAAATCGAATTTTTGCTTACTCAAAAATTAGGGGAAATGGGCAAAAAAATTCATGCAGGGCGCTCGAGAAATGATCAGGTTTTAGTGGATTTAAAACTTTTCATGCGGGCGAAAATCGAGGAGATTTCAAAAGCCACCGGCGATTTATTCGATGTACTTTTGTCCAAAAGTGAAGCCTATAAAAACGATTTATTGCCCGGTTATACGCATTTGCAAATTGCGATGCCCTCATCTTTTGGCTTGTGGTTTGGGGCCTATGCAGAAAGTTTGGTGGAAGATGCGGAGTTATTGGAAGCTGCGTTTCGTTTGGCCAATAAAAATCCATTAGGTTCCGGCGCTGGCTATGGCTCATCATTCCCGTTGGATCGTCCATTAACGACCGAATTATTAGGTTTCGAACATCCGCATGTCAATGTGGTGAATGCGCAAATGTCCCGGGGAAAAACGGAAATGTACGTATTAAACGCCATCAGTCAAATCGCCGCTACACTGAGCAAATTGGCCATGGATGTTTGTTTGTATAATTCACAAAACTTTGGCTTTATCGAATTACCGAATGAATTAACGACAGGCAGTTCCATTATGCCGCACAAGAAAAATCCAGATGTGGCGGAATTGTTGCGCGGGAAAGCGAATAAATTAAAGGCACTGCCGGTGCAAATGCACTTATTGACCAGCAATCTTCCTTCCGGCTACCACCGGGAATTCCAATTAACGAAAGAATTATTGATGCCTGCCATCGAGGAAATCTTGGATCTTCTATCCATGACTAGCTATTTGGTAAGCCATATGCAGGTAAAAAAGGATTTATTGAAAGATGCCAAATACGATTTATTATTTTCCGTAGAGGAGGTCAATAAATTAGTGGTTTCCGGCATTCCATTCCGGGAGGCCTATCAAATGGTTGGCAAAAAAATCGAATCAGGTGATTTCGAAGGGAGCTCGCGCGAGTTATCCCATAGCCATTTGGGGAGTATCGGTCATTTAGGATTAGCTGAGATTCAGGCTCAAAAAGATGCTTTATGGGCAAAATTTGGGTTTGAAGGGGTCAATAAAGCCATTCAAGCTTTATTGGCTTAAGCATTTGCCATCATTTTTTGGAGGTATTTCCCTACAATATCAAATTCCAGATTTACCCGATCACCCTCTTGGAGTTGGTGAAATACCGTATGTTCATAGGTATAGGGAATAATCGCTACGGAAAAGCTATGTTGGCCGGAATCCACCACGGTTAAGCTCGTGCCATTCACACAAATAGAGCCTTTTTCTACGGTCAGATGTTTGCTTTCTGCCGGATAGGAAAAATGAAAATGCCAAGAACCGTCTTGGTTGATAATTTCCGTACAAATCCCCGTTACATCCACATGCCCTTGCACAATGTGGCCATCGAAGCGACCGTTCGCGGCGAGGCAACGTTCTAAATTTACCTCCTGCCCAATCTTCAAATCCCCTAAATTCGTTTTTTTCAGGGTTTCATCGATCGCGGTCACCCGGTATTGTTCTCCTTTGATTTCGACAACCGTCAAACAAACCCCATTATGCGCCAGCGATTGATCAATTTTCAATGCATGGGTAAAGGGACAGGAGAACCAAAAATCCACATTTGTCGCTTGAATTTCCTTTTTTTCAAGCGTTCCCAAAGCCTCCACGATTCCTGTAAACATGTGAATTATTTTATATTTTTACGGATTGAAAGACAAAATTAATCCATTCCCATGAAATTCAATAAATGGTACTTGATAATTGCACTCGGGTTAATCGCAATAATCTACATGAGCATCCCGGAAAAACGTGTATTTGTTCCTCTGCAAGATGCTGATTCATTGCAAGTTATCAAGGATCGCGCCCAAAAAGACATTGACTTCGCCCAAGCGGAAGACTCGCCAATCAAGGACAAATCCGCCTTTAAACAGCTGAGTTATTTCCCCTATTCAAAAAACTACCGGATTAAATTTATAGTCGAACGAGCGGAAGAAATAAAAAAGGTCCATATGAAAATGAATGATGGGACGGAAGAGGAGAGTATTTTATTTGGAAAAATTAAGGGAAATATTGATGGGAAGGCGATCGAATTAACCTTATTCCAACATGAAAATGGGGATTTTTTCCTCCCATTTACAGACAAAACCGCCCCCACAGAAAGCTATGGAGGCGGTAGGTACTTGGATTTTCCCCTAACTAAACTATCAGACAATCAAATTTTAATCGATTTTAACTTGGCTTATTTCCCCTATTGTGCCTACAATTCTACGTATACTTGTCCGGTTCCCCCAAAGGAAAATGAAATCCCTATTCGTATTCCGGCAGGAGAAAAAAATCCTTAAGGCACGGATTGAACAAAAGAAGCTCCAGAAAGATCTTTGCTGATGCTTGGTCGGCCTCGATAAGTAATTTTACTCGCGCCACTTGCGTCCACTTTTAAGGTCTTTTGTACGTGTAATTCAATTTTACTGGCGCCACTTGCCTCTACATCCACGTCACGGGAAAGTAAATCTTGGGCCTCGACTTTGCTTGCACCCGAACAGCCGATTTCCAATTTGCCTACCCGGCCAGCCAGTACAGCCTTGGAAGCCCCAGAAAATTCTAAGATTAATTTATCCGCATTGATTTCAGCAATTTGAACTTTGGAAGCACCTGAAAAGGATAATCGCATCTGTTCCTCATTCGTAAAACCATTCACAAATACTTTTGTCGCCCCCGAAAACTCCGCGTCTTTCAATTCCGGCAATGTGATTTTTAAAACTATTTTTTTGTCTTTGGACCAGAATCCCCAGCTCCATTTCACATCTTTTTCGATGCGCAATACGGAACCGGTTGAAGTCACTTCTATGTCATTTAGATCACCAGACTCTCCCATGGCGGTAAGCGAACAAACGGGGCCTTTTTGAATGTAAATTTCGAAGGCTTCGCCTACTTCAATCGCGCGAAAAGCATTGACTTTGAACTTTCGAGTGGCTTCTTCAGCAAATGTTTGAAAAAGGGGGGCCGTTGCGAACAATAAAAGACCCAATAAGAATATTCGTTTCATAATGTGTTGGTTGAATGGAGCGTAGATGTTTGAATGTTGGAATTGGTTGCACCAACTTATTTTTTTCCTTTCGAATCTTTCCATGTAATCACCAGATTCGGATTGGATTTAATGTTTACATCCGATGTAGGTCCCTTAATTCCTTGGATTGATTTCGTGGCATTCATGTCCATTTTTGCTTGATTTCCAATGGATACAAGGGCCTTTTCAGTCTCCCACTCGGAAGCCAATAATTCAGATGAATCAAAGGCTGAGGCCGCCAAAACTTTCGAATTTCCTTGTAAGGTCAAACTATGAAAACCATGTAAAACGACAGATAATTGGTCAGAACTAAAACCACGTACTTCTGTTCTGGCATTTCCGCCTAAATCTAGTTTGGACAAGGTAGGCGTTTGAATCGTGATTTCTAAGCCGGCTTGCACATCTGGAAATTTCAAAATCCCCTTTTCTACCTTAACGATATCGTCAAACCCTTTGGCGATTTTGCCGATATTTTTAATCGACGCATTTTCTGATTTAAAGGTGATTTGGGATGGTCCTTGTATAATTTTAATCGATGCAGATTCGGATTTTGGCATTTCGATGCTGTTGAAATCCGCTAGGCTTTTTGTGACTTCAAATTCAGGATTCATCACGGCCTCATCAGTTTTATCATCTGAACGTTCGTCAAACTCCTTCGGTGAGCGATTCAGGCAAATTAAGCCTTTTTCCACGGAGAAGGTCCATTGCGAACCGACAAACAAGTCTTCATCATCACTAAAATATCCTCCGTCGATCAAGTTATCGATAAAATGTGCAAAACTTTTAGACATTCCAAACGGCTTTCCATAGGGTACCAAAATTTTCACGCGAAGCCGTTGATTTCTGAATTTGAAATTTTTAAGTCCAAAATGGGTATCGAATAAAATTTGTTGCCCTTTTTGCTGATATGCATATTGGATTCCTTTGGCATAATTTTCAGCTTCGATGCGAGAACTTCCGTTGGATTTCGCAAATTGAATCACTTGAATTGTTTTTCCGTCATAGCCTTCCATGGAAATTTGGGCACGGGAAAATCCATCGCGGTTATAATCATATTGTTCATCCTCATCCAATAATTCCTCCGCGAGTACATTTGACCCTAATAATTTTTCCCATATGCTTTCATTGGACACTTGATTAAGCTGAAAATTCAAGGTGGAATCTGCGCTAATTTCTTTGACGACATTGACCGATGCGGTGCGTTGGAAATTCCGACCGACAAAGGCAAAAGCAGCGAAAAGTCCGATCCAACCCACAATAGCCATGGTGGTAGAAATGTATTTATAACTGCGGTTGTAAAATTTGCGGTTGGCCAACAAGGACACGCCCCCAATCCCAATCCCTACGACCATCGGAATAAATGCCGAATAAGCAGCCCAGATTGACCAAGCGGGTAAATCTTGAACCAGTAAAAATATCGGAATCGCTTCTCCAAAGGCCAAGGAAATTTGACCATGGTCCATGCCTGAATAGCCAGCGGTGCTTAAAGCCACCAGCGCAACGGTCAACGCCAAGGCGATGATCACCAACACAATCCCAAATGTATATTGGAAAAACCAGCGGAATACATTGACGACCGGTTTGGCCCATGAAAACACAATCGTAAAAATGCGAAAAGGAAAAAGCAATAAGCGCGTTAAAAAGGTTTCTCCGTCCTTATCCGGCTGAATCGTTTCTTTGATATTTTTCTCGATATTTTCGAGCGTAATCGGTTCGCCCGTCATTTCCATTTTATCCGTCAGCGTTTTAGCCTCTGGAGAAATGGCCAAAATCACCAAATAAGCCACGATGCCAGAACCAAAAAAGATCGCGGAAATGACTGCAAAGACGCGCAATAAACCCACATCCCATCCCGTATAGGCTGCAATACCGGATATCACCCCACCAATTACCTTTTTTTCAGGGTCTCGGTAAAATTTCCGATAAGATTTATCTTCCGTTAAATTCAATTCCCCGGGAATGGCGATCCAACAAACAATGTAGGCCCAGAAAACAAAATTACCTACATGTAACAAGGGTAAAAGACCGAAAAATCCGACCAATAAAATCAAGCGAATCCAAATCGGATCCAAACTGAAATAATGAGCTAAGCCAGCTGCCACACCACCGATTTGTTTGCGGGAAATGTCCCGACGAAAAGGTTTCGCTGGATTAAATAATTTTTCGGAGGAATTGGCAGAAGCCTTCGTTTGCTGGGCATTTTCCTTTTTGTCTTCCTCCATTTCCACTTCTTGGAAATCTGCGATAGTTCCGAGGGAGGCAATTAAGGCCTTCACATGTACCTCGGTGATGGCTTCTGTTTTCTCTTGTTCGCGGATGCTCCAGAATTTTTCGGCGATGCGCGCTTCGATGTCGGCAATAATTTCTTTAGACCCTTCAAAAGATTCAAAATAGCTATGAATGGATTGAATGTAGGAATCTAATTGGGCATATGCATCTTCCTCGATGTGGAAAACGATGCCGGCGATGTTGATGGATAAAGTCTTTTTCATCAGCTGATTGGTTATTTTTGAATAGGGTTAATGATTTGTCCGACCGAAGCATGCAAATCATCCCAAGTCGCATGTAATTCTGCCAAAAACAATTGGCCCTTTTCGGTTAACACATAATATTTTCTGGGAGGACCCGAAACGGACTCCACCCATTTGTAATCTAAAAATCCGGCATTTTTTAAGCGAGTTAATAAAGGGTATAAGGTCCCCTCGACGACCATAATCTTCGCTGACGTTAATTCTTCCAGCATGTTAGACGCATACACCTCTCCCCGAGAAATAATCTGCAAAATGCAGAATTCGAGAATCCCCTTGCGCATTTGAACCTTGGCATTTTCAATATCCATGGATTTGTTTGTTTTATTTGACTTGACAAAAGTATAAAAGGTACTATGCATTACAAAGTACCTTAGAAACTTTTTTTTTGATTTATGGATAAACGGTCAGTAATTTGTGATGAATGAACGCAATCGATGTTTAAAGATGTTTCTTTGCCTTTAGCTTTTTACAATCGCGATACGTGGTTGAAAATCGCCTTTTTCGCGGTCAGCGTGATTATGGCGGGATTCTCCTTGTATTTCACAGATGGCTTGGTGTCGAAATTGGAGGAGCGGGAAAAGCAGCAAATCGAGTTATATGCGGAAACGATTCGCTACGTGATGACGAGTGATGAGAATGCGGATATCAATTTCTTTTTTGAGCGGATTAAGAAAATCAATGAAAACAATACGATTCCGGTGATTTGGAAAGATGGAAGCGGGCATTTGAATTCGATTAATATCCCGATGAATGAAAGTCTGTCCACCGAGGATAAGCAAGAAATTTTAAAACTCAAACTGCAGGAAATCATTCTGGAAAACAACAAGCCCATCGAAATGGACATGGGTTTTCAGAAGGAATACATTTATTATGGCAATTCGAAATTGCTCAAATTATTGCGGTATTATCCCTTGTCTCAATTAACCGTTGTCCTGATTATAGGCTTCCTCGGCTACATCTTTTTTTCCTATTCCCGACGCGCTGAACAAAACAAAGTATGGGTGGGTTTGGCCAAAGAAACCGCCCACCAATTAGGCACCCCGCTTTCTTCCCTGACAGCCTGGGTCGAAATTTTACGGAATGAACCACATATTAATCCCGACATCGTCACGGAATTAGGGAAGGATATTCAGCGCTTGGAAACGATCACAACCCGCTTTTCGAATATCGGTTCGACGCCCATTTTGAAAGAAGAGGATTTGTTGGAATTAATTACGGGCTTTTTGAATTATTTAAAAATTCGAATTTCGACCAAAGTGCATATCGATATTCAATCGAGTTTAGCGCCTAATCAAATGGCCAATGTAAACAAATATTTGTTCGAATGGGTCATCGAAAATATCTGTAAGAATGCGGTGGATGCGATGAGTGGAACAGGAAATATTCTCATTCAATTATCCGAGGGAAAAAATAACCAATTGGTCATCGAGATCTCAGATTCAGGCAAAGGAATTTCAGCTAAAAACACATCGAAAATCTTTTCCCCAGGCTTTAGTACGAAAAAACGAGGATGGGGCTTAGGATTAACCTTGGCCAAACGAATCGTGGAAAATTACCACGAGGGAAAATTGGTTTTAAAATCGACCGAAGTGAACAAAGGAAGTACTTTCCGCATTTCCTTACCTAAACCGGCTTAAGTATGCAATCTCCAAATGTCGTTTTCGGTTCTGCCTTATTGGTTATTTCCATAGGCTATTTGCTGAAATCTTTTGGATTCATCAAGCCACACGATGCGAAATCGGTCTCCAAATTCCTTATGCATACGACGTTCCCGGCGCTCGTGTTTTCCACGATGATTCAGGTGAAATTATCGGCCGATCTGATTTGGTTACCCATCATTTGTTTTTTATTTGGCAGTGCGTCTTCGGGAATTGGATTTTTAATTTTCAAAAAAGAGGCTCCTGAATATCGGGGTATTTTGACGATGGGCAGTTCGGGCTATAATTTAGGACTTTTTGCCTATCCGCTGATTGAGGGAATTTGGGGCTGGCAGGGATTGACCTATGCGATTATGTTTGATTTGGGAAATTCGTTCATCAATTTCATCGTGAATTATGGGATGGGAACCTATTTATCTGCCTTGCCCAAAAAAGGAAATACAGCCCAGCATATATTCAAACGTATCTTTACCCTCCCTCCTTTTCAGGCGATGCTGATCGGATTAACGTTTAATTTAGCAAGCATTCATGTACCAGATTTGGCCTTTAATATTATTGATACGATTGCCAAAGGAAATAAACCCATGGTATTATTATTGATGGGGATATATTTCAGTGTGCGCTTACCCAAAAAATCCTATGTCAAAGTATTCCAAGTATTAAGTCTGCGGTATTTTTTAGGCTTGAGCGTAGGATTAAGCCTGTTTTACACGGTCCCTTTTGATGTCGAATTTCGCAATATGATGCTCGTCTGTCTAATTCTGCCGGCGGGTATGACGCTGATTACCTATGCGGACGAATTGGAGTTTGATACGTCGATAGCAGCTGCATTGGTGAATTTTTCGATGCTTATTAGCTTTGCGCTCATGTGGCTTTTGGTATGGGTTTTCCATATGGCGCCGATGTAAAGCAAATAAAATTCGGTAATTTTGCTTATTCATCAACAATACGCACATGGTAGTCCCTTATAAAGATCAGTCCAAAGGAAAAAAAGAGCAGGTCGCCGACATGTTCAATTCCATTTCACACAAATATGATTTTCTAAATCATTTACTCAGCGGAGGAATTGATATCATTTGGCGGAAAAAGGCGATTCAGTTGTTGAAAAACAAAGGCATCAAAACCATGCTCGACATCGCTACCGGGACCGGTGATTTTGCGATTGAGGCCCTGAAAATCAAACCTGAAAAGATTACGGGCGTGGATATTTCAGAGGGGATGTTGGCCTTCGGGGTAGAGAAAATTAAAAAAATGGGATTAGAGCACATAATTACCTTGCAAAAAGGCGATTCGGAAAAGCTGCCCTTCTCGGATAATAATTTTGATGCGGTCATCGTTAGTTTCGGTGTGAGGAATTTCGAAAACTTAGAAAAGGGATTGCGAGATATGTTTCGGGTAACGAAACCAGGCGGCTATTGCCTCGTATTGGAATTCTCGAATCCGCGTCATTTTCCGATGAAACAATTATATGCCTTTTATTCACGTTTTATATTACCCATACTCGGCCGATTGATTTCAAAAGACCCTGCCGCCTATACCTATTTGCCCGAATCCGTACAGGCATTTCCGGATGGGCCCGACTTTATTGCAAAATTTGAAACAGCTGGTTTTCAATCCGCGCAATGGATTCCCATGACGGGTGGAATTTGCTCCATCTATTTCGGTCAAAAAGCGAAAAAATGAGGCTAATTATTGGAATGATTTTCTTGTTCGTTTTTACGCAAATACCTCTGCGTGCGCAAGATCATTACAAGCGAAAATTCCATGAATTTTATGATGACAAGCCTGTCCATTTTGGATTTCTATTCGGTTTTGCTTCCTCGAATTATACGCCCAATGGAGGATCTGAAATCATTATTTCCCCACGAAATTTCGGATTTCAAATTGGGGGTATTGTAAATTATGCCTACAACAAACATTTCGAATTAAAATCGGGCCTAAACATTGCGCTGTATGATCGGTCCTTAGTTTTTGCGCCATCATTTAGTGAGCCCCTGATTCGGGAATCGACTTGGTTGGAAATCCCCTTATTAATCAAATACAAATCAGTTCGTCGGGATAATCATCGGATGTATCTGATCGGCGGTGTAAAAGTAGGATTAGAGGCCAATGTCCGGCGTCGAGAAACTGCTTTAAGCGCAAAAACGGCCGATTTAAGCTTGGAATATGGCTTTGGATTGGAACGATTTTTTCAGTATTTCAAATTCACCCCTGAAATTCGGTTTTCCCATGGCTTGACGAATATCTATTTACAGCCGACAAGTGCTGGAACCGCTCCGAGTTATTTTCAAATGAATAATTTGAAAACGCACACGGTTACCCTGATATTCAATTTCGAATAAGTTTATTTGATATTTTTGCGTGCCTTATTGGCATCTACCACCGTTTCCATGGTACTCACGGCGGACACGGCGAACCAACCGGCTCCTTGTAATTTTGAGGATTTATTTAGGTTGTAAAAGTTCGTCGGGATATTCGCCGCCGGCCTCGAAAACAAACCGGCATTATTCAATTCTAAACGAGCCTGGGAATAGAAATTAAATTGGTCTTCCGAGATGGAATACAATTCCACCTTGATTTTATCATTGACCTGATATAATTCCGGCGAAATAGATCTCCGAATCGGAATGATAAACAACAAACCATCGGTCCCCGCACCCTTTTGGAAAGCAGCATCATAAAAGAAGACTAAATTCTGCGTTCCATTAAATAATTTGTCATTTTTATAGGCTTTGACCCGATAACAATCTCCATCTCCTTTGGGATCTCGAGCATAAAATTGAGCATCATACCCGTTTTTAGGTTTGTCCGTACCCGATTGTCTACCTGTCGCATCATCAAACTGATACAAAATCGAATCAATCGGCGGCACCCGATTCATCGTGGCACTTGCTTGATAGGCCTCATTCGACCATTTGACGCTCAAGAAATAGGTTCGGCCCACTTTCCCAAACACCTCAGCCGAATTGCCCGGCTCCCAAACATAGGTTCCTAATTCCTTAGACTCTTTAAATATATACGTGTTTCCCAAATTATCTTTCACAAAAACCTCAGCATTCGAAATTTTAGGCGCTGCCGTATTATCAAAATAGGCTTGAGATTTAGATAATAAGATTTTTTGTGGGCCTGGTAAATTAGTCAACGTAGCTTCGACTGTCAAATAATTATCAGACACTGGACTTGGCAACGAAACCACCTCCTCACACGAACTCAAAGCCAGTATCGTAACAAAAATCAGCAAGATATATTTAAAAATAGCCATGTTAAAAAGAGAAATTATAGGTGACAGCTGGCACAAATGAACCAATAATGGACAATTGAACCGCTTCTGTTTGTAAGGTATTATCACTGTTTGGACGGGTATAAACCGAAAATGGATTTTTACGGTTATACACATTATACACGGAAAATACCCACTCAGAACTTCCTTTCCCAAACAATGCCTTTTTGTTTTTCTTGGTCGCAGATAAATCTAAGCGATTGTAATCTGGCACCCGAATATTCCCTCGTGTCCCTGGCAAGGTTTGCGGATATGCAATTCCTTCATAGACGTATTTTTGGGATGGAATGGAATACGGAACCCCAGTTATATAAGCAAAATTAGCCCCAAAAGACCATTTTTCATTCAGGCTATACTGCCCAATCACATTTAAATTATGTGTACGATCATAGCGATTCGCATACCAATCACCACCGTTCAATCCGGCAATTTTACGTTCTGAACGGGCTAGGGTATAACTAATCCAACCGGTTAATTTACCCACGTTTTTCTTGACAAAAAATTCGATTCCATACGCCCGACCTTGACCAAATAACAAATCCTTTTCAAAATAAGGATTCAAAAATAAATTCGATCGATCCGCATAATCAATTTGATTTTGCATGTCTTTGTAATACACCTCTACCGATGTCTCATAATTATTTCCATCAGGTCCCAGATTTTTGAAATACCCAAGAGCCACTTGGTCCGCGATCTGTGGCTTAATATTATTCGTAGAAGAAGTCCAAACATCCAAAGGAGTAGATGCAGCTGTATTTGACATCAAATGCACATACTGCGCTAGGCGATTATAGCTAGCCTTGATTGAAGACATTTCACCCAAATTTATTTTCATCGAAAACCGAGGCTCCCAATTCCCATAAGAGGCCACCGTCGTTTCCGGATTAACCGTATTTACCTTCAAGGCATATCCAGAAGGATTCTCTGTCGATTCAGGAACTTTAATTCGATCATAATATTCCCCATTCAAACTCTTGTAATCATAATAGGAATAACGAATGCCATATTGAACGGAGAACAAGGGACTTATTTTCCAATCATGCCCCAAATAAGCTGAGCTTTCTACGCCTTTTTTATTGGCCTGCCCAAATTCTCGTTTTTCTCCCCCAGAAGTTGCCGCTGCTTTACCCGGTTTAAATTCATATGAAATGATTTGCCCCCCGAAACTTAATGTATTATCCGGTTGGATGTAATAGGTGAAATCAGGTTTAATACTCAGATTGACAATATTGGAAGTCCATTTAAAAGAATCATTGGGCTTTTTGTTCTCTAAATCCGAATCCAACAAATAATCATAATTACTATAAAATGCCGTCGTATTCATGAAAAGTTTATTGGAGAAAACATGATTCCACCGCGCAGAGGTAGTCGAATTTCCCCAATTAAAGCCAAAACCCGTTCCAAACACATCGCGACCAAAATAACCCGATAAAAACACCGTATTTTTCGAGTTAATCGTATAATTTACCTTGGCCGTTAGATCATAAAAATTAAACGCCGCATTCGCATTATTGCCCGTTAGAAAGGGCTTAGCCAATACATCTATATACGAACGTCTAGCCGCCAAAATGAAAGAAGCCTTATCCTTCACAATGGGAGCCTCGATAGACAATCGAGAAAAAATTGCCCCAATTCCCCCATTAATTTCTATTTTTTTTGCATTCCCTTCCTTCATTTTGACATCCAAAATGGAAGATGCTCGACCACCATATTGGGCCGGAATTCCTCCCTTATATAATTTAACATCCTTAACCGCATCCGGATTAAAGACCGAGAAAAACCCAAACAGGTGCGAGGAATTGTACACAGGCGCATCATCTAATAAAACCAAATTCTGATCCACACCACCCCCACGTACATTAAAGCCGGAAGCCCCTTCCCCAACCGTTGAAACTCCCGGCAACAATTGGATCGCCCGTACCAAATCTACTTCGCCTAATAATGCCGGAATTTTTTTAATGGTTTTGATATCGATTTTATTGACCGACATCTCAATGCCCTTCACATTTTCATCAATGGCCCGTGCAGTCACTTTAACTTCCGCTAACTCATTAACAAACGGAGAAAGTTCCACCGATAATTCACTATTTTTCGATTCTAAAATTTGTGTTTTTTCAACCTTTGTATACCCCGTCGACGTATATATAAGCGTATAAGTTCCAGGCGCAAGCGTCAAGCTATAAAAACCATATGTGTTGGCTGAAGTCCCAACCTTCAACTCTTTCACATATACATTGGCTCCTATAATCCCCTCCCCATCGGAGCCATCTTTGACATAGCCACTAATCGTAAATTTTTGAGCCATCACCTGACTCATTCCGACCAAAAGAAGTAAAAAAGTAAAAACTTGACGCATTTTCATCATGCAAAGATAACGGAGGAATTCCACTATTTGTTTTAAATCGGCTACCACTCATCATAAAATCAAGAATCTTATCAGCAAGTAAAAATTGATTATTTTTAAATCTTTCGGTAACATATTTCCGAATATTTTTAAAAAACAAAAATATCCATCATATTGCAGGAATATTATAAACCTATGGACCTACAGATTTTCGGAAAAATTATACGCGAAAAGCGAAATGTATTACGATTAAGACAGGAAGAATTAAGTGAAAAAAGCGGTGTGGCGATTAAAACGATTCATTCCATCGAATTAGGGAAGGGAAATCCTGCCCTAAAAACCATCTTACGCCTATTTACAATTTTAGAATTAGATTTTATTGTGGTTTCCTCCAAACAAAATACCTAAACCAATTACCTATGGAAAATGCCATCAGCTATGAACGCATCCCAACCCTCATTTTTGAGAATTCAGAACAAGCCTCTAAAGCCGTAGCTCAAGAAATGGCGGCGCTCATTCGCCAAAAAAATAGTGAGAACAAACCGACCGTACTTGGTATGGCCACAGGATCCTCCCCTAAAAAGGTGTACCAGGAACTCATTCGCATGCACAAAGAGGAAGGTCTCAGCTTTAAACATGTGATCACGTTCAACTTGGACGAATACCATCCCATGGAACCAGATTCCGTTCAAAGTTATGTCCGATTCATGAAAGAACAACTCTTTGATCACATTGACATACCGGTAACAAATTACCATTTGCCGGATGGAACATTACCCATTGATAAAATACCCGAATTTTGCCGGGACTATGAGGATAAGATTGAAAAGCTAGGTGGATTGGATTTCCATTTACTTGGAATTGGTCGCAATGGACATATAGGTTTCAACGAACCCGGATCCCTGATTAATTCCAAAACCCGCTTGATGACCTTGGACATCCACACGAAAATTGATGCAGCCATCGATTTTGGAGGATTAGCCAAAGTACCCAAAAAGGCCATTACCCTCGGCATCGACAAAATCATGCAGGCAAAACGCATCGTGCTTTTAGCCTGGGGGGAACACAAGGCAGATGCCGTCGCCCGTTCCGTGGAAGGACCCGTTACGTCGGACATCCCGGCGTCCTACCTCCAACAGCACCCGAATGTCCGATTCATCCTCGATGAAACCGCAGCGGCCAATTTAACTCGAATAAAAACGCCTTGGCTAGTTGATTCCGTCGTTTGGGACAGAAAAATGATCAAAAAAGCGGTGACGCATCTTTCCTTGCATTTGGAAAAACCTGTGTTAAAACTGACTAACAAAGATTACAACGAAAACGGACTTTCCGACTTATTATCCCTATACGGACAGGCCTACGAAATTAATATTGAGGTTTTTAATTATTTACAACATACGATTACGGGTTGGCCCGGCGGAAAACCTAATGCCGATGATACACATCGCCCTGAACGTGCCTTCCCCGCCAAAAAGAAAGTAATCATTTTTAGTCCTCACCCGGACGACGACATTATTTCCATGGGTGGAACCTTCCAGCGGCTTCACGACCAAGGGCATGAAGTCCATGTCGCCTATCAAACGACGGGAAATATTGCCGTAGCCGACGACGAAGCGCTTCGTTTCGCAGAATTCGTCGTGGATTTCAACGAACAATTTGAAAGTTCTAATGCCAAAGCCAATCGCATCTACAAAGACGCCGTTCGCTTTTTGAAAAATAAAAAAGATTCCGAACTCGATATTCCCGCCGTGCGTGAAATCAAAGGACTTATACGAAAAGGAGAAGCCAAAAACACTTGTCGCTTCGTCGGCATCAAAAAAGAAAATGCCCATTTTCTCCAAATGCCATTTTACGAAACAGGAACCATTCGGAAAAAACCGCTTAGCGAACCGGATATCCAATTAATCATGGATCTCATCGAAGAAATCCAACCACATCAAATTTATGCCGCCGGTGACCTAGCCGATCCACATGGAACCCATAAAGTTTGTCTGGATGCCATTATGGAAGCCATTTCCCGATTAAAACATCGCGAATACATGAAAAATTGCTGGGTTTGGTTATACAAAGGCGCCTGGGCAGAATGGGATATCGACCAAATCGAAATGGCCGTTCCGATGTCCCCCGACCAAGTATTTAAAAAACGGATGGGGATTTTCAAACACCAATCCCAAAAAGATGGTGTGGTCTTCCAAGGCGATGATTCAAGGGAATTTTGGCAACGGGCAGAGGACCGAAACCGCGGGACCGCGCAAATCTATAACCGATTAGGATTAGCTGAATATGAAGCCATGGAGGCTTTTGTTCGCTGGAAATTTTAAGATTTAAACCAAGGCATCAAATAAAACCTCGGCGGTATGTCGCGCATGGCGCTGCGTACCGTCGTGGATCTGATGCCGACAACTCGTTCCTGAAGCCACAATTTCGACGTCCATTCCCTGCGCTCTGACCGTAGGGAACAATACTAATTCTCCGATTTGCATCGACAAGTCATAATGCTCCTGCTCATATCCAAAGGATCCGGCCATGCCACAACAACCCGATGGAATCAATTGCACCTCAAAATTAAGCGGCAAAGACAAGGCCTTTTTGGCGGCTACGAGTGAGCTCATGGCTTTTTGTTGGCAATGCCCGTGCAACTTCAATAATTTCTTCTCCTCCGTAAAAGCACTCGGCAAAATCCGTTTCGCCTCCATTTCCCGCGCAATAAATTCTTCCAATAAAAACACGTGGCTGGCCAATTCCTTCGCCTTCTCCACCGATTCATCCGCCACTAAATCCGGATACTCATCCCGAAAGGTCAAAATAGCCGATGGTTCAATACCCACCAAAGGAACTTCAGCCGAAATCAATCTGGCCCATAAATCCACATTTTTTTGAGCTAAAACCTTGGCTTCATCCAACATCCCCTTAGACAAATAGGCACGTCCCGAAATCGGATGAGCAATCGTTTTTACCGCATAGCCAAGTCTTTCCAATAACATCACCGCCTTGCGGCCCACTTCCGCATCATTGAAATTCGTAAACTCATCCACAAACACATAGACCGATTTCTCGGAGCTAATCGTATTTCGGGCTTTTAACCATGCCCAAAGCGTTTGATTGGCCAACAAGGGCATTGTCCGATCCGGATGAAAACCAACTACCCGATTGGCCAAGCGACGCATCCAAGTTGTCCCCATAACTAAATTATACAAGAAAGGGATTTTAGACGCGAAAGAGGATATATCCGCAAAATGGCCGATGAGCCAACTGCGCAAAGGCAAACCTTTTTCCTTTTGGTATTGATACAAAAACTCCATTTTAAGCTTCGCCACATCCACATTCGATGGACATTCAGCCTTGCAGCCCTTACAGGCCAGGCATAAATCCATGACTTCTTTGATCTCCTCGTGAGCAAAACGATTCGGTTGCGTAGAACGCGTCAAAAACTCTCGTAAAATATTGGCGCGTGCTCTTGTCGTTTCCTTTTCATTCCGAGTAGCCATAAAGGATGGACACATCGTACCGCCGGAAATCGGAGTTTTCCGACAATCGCCCGAACCGTTGCATTGTTCGGCATGTTGGAGTACATCCTGATCCTGATATCGGAATGCCGTTTTAAAAACAGGGGTTTGTTGGCCCGCCTCATACCTTAAAAACGTATCCATCGGCGGCGTATCCACAATTTTATTCGGATTAAAAATACCTTTGGGATCCCACCAGGATTTGAGTTCCCGCATGAGTTGGTAATTCGCCTCCCCCACCATCCAAGGGATAAATTCCCCTCTCAATCGTCCATCACCATGTTCTCCGGACAAAGACCCTTGGTATTTTTTCACCAAACGGGCAATTTCTTCGGCAATATGTCGGAATTGACGATGTCCTTCGGCTGTTTTTAAATTAATAATCGGCCGCAAATGCAATTCTCCCGAGCCCGCGTGGGCATAATGTACACAATACAAATTATTCGCCGTTAGAATCTCGTTAAACTCCGCAATAAAGGCAGGTAAATCATGTACATCCACGGCTGTATCCTCAATCACGGCCACAGCCTTTTCATCCCCCGGTAAATTGGACAATAAACCCAAACCCGCCTTCCGCAAATCCCACACTTTCTTGACATCCCCACCGGTCACATAAGGAAAATGATAGCCTAAACCAGCCTCGCGCATGGCTTTTTCTAATGCCTTTGCTTGTTGCTCAAGCTCCACCGGATCCTCCGATCGCAATTCCACGACCAATATAGCCCCTGGGTCTCCCTCGACAAAAAAACGATTTTGCCGCTGTTCCGGATTCGCTTTGGTGCATTCTAAAATATAATGATCCATGAGCTCTGAAGCGGATGGATGAAAGGTCAGTGCAATTAAATTCGCCCGTAAGGCCTCATCTATCGTATTAAAATGCCCGCAAACCAAACCTAAATGGGCAGGGGGTAATTTATCCACATGCAATTTAATCTTGGTCACAAAGCACAACGTTCCTTCCGAACCACTTAGTAACGCACAAAAATTAAAAGCGGGTTTGCCTGGAATGAAGGCTTCTGAATTCAACAACATATCCACCGCATATCCCGTATTTCGACGGTGAATACTCGGTTTCGGAAACTCATTCTGAATATTCGTTTGATTTTCTGGTTTGGACAAAGCCGCCAATGTATTCGCATAAATCCCATGTAAACGACTTCCCTCAGATAAAGACTCAAGTGTTTCAAAGGGATTTTCCTCTTCGAAACGAACAAAGGTACCATCGGACAAATAACCTTCTACTGCCAACACATGATCTCGCGTAGACCCATACACGACGGAATTAGACCCGCAGGAATTATTTCCGAGCATTCCCCCGATCATGGCACGATTCGCTGTGGACGTCTCCGGACCAAAAAACAATCCGTGTTTTTTCAATTCCACATTCAATACGTCACGTACTACGCCAGGTTCAACCCAGACATAAGAATCGTCAACATTTACTTCTAATATGCGATTGAAAAATTTAGACACATCGACCACCAGACCAGCACCTACGACTTGTCCCGCTAAAGAAGTTCCCGCAGTCCGTGGAATTAATGCAATTGAATGTTCATCCGCAAAATGAATTAACGTTTCGATATCTGTTATCGTTTCAGGAATAGCTACCCCCAAAGGCATTTCACGGTAAGCAGACGCATCCGTCGCGTACAACGTACGCATAACCTGATCCGTATGCAAGGTGCCTTGAAGCTTCTTCGCTAATCCCTGTAATTCCACCATGAAAAATCTGAATTAATTTCTATCCTGCAATTTACACAAACCCAAGCTGAGTAACAATTGAGCCGCGATATAAGTACTCATGACGGCCAATGAATTCCCTTGAAAAGAATAATAAAACTTTAAAATAGCCAAAATACTATCTGAACTCACAAACAAAAGAGCTCCTAAAGCCACTTGATTATACGAATGATCTTTTTTTCTATTTAACGCAAAAAAAAACATCGCGCCCAAGGCCATGGCGTAAACCGTCACAGGAATTTGAAGCATCGGCTTTACGTTTGGCAATAGAAAGGCCAAAAAACCTCCCACATAAATCAAAATAGGAAGCAAAAATAGGTACATAATTTTATCTCGCTGTTTATAAAACATAGAAATATACCCAATTTGAGCACCTAAGAAGGCCCCAATGCCCAATTGGAAATACAGCGGATTCGTTCCAGGTACCATTAAAAATACATCCCCCAGCAAGGAAAAAAATAAGGTAATCAACAAGGGCTTTCGAATAGACAAATCCGCTTCCTGAGCAGCATATGCCATCAGTAAAATCATTAACAAAGGCTTGGTAATGTACCGCGTATCTTTTAAGTCAGGAAAAAGATAAGTCAAAAAAAGATTCAATAGACCATCCAAGATATATAAACCGATAAGCACCTTGGCATTCACAACCTTATTTGACTTTTCCATTCATGATTTGTTTTTCGATAATAAAATTGGGTCTATTTTTGGACTGAAAGAAAATACGTAATATATATTCTCCTAAAATACCTATGGCGGCCAATTGAATTCCCCCAAACAAAATAATCACAAACAACAATGCCGTAAAACCTTCAATCACCTCGTTCACGAAAAACTTCTTAATTACAACAACTATGAAATAAACCACCGAAGAAATAATGGCAGAACTACCTAGCAGGGTTAAAAATCGAATCGGAAACTCGCTAAAATTAAAAATGCCATTTAAGGCTAATTGAACCAATTTCCCAAACGAATATTTTGAATAGCCATTTGCTCGCTCCTGTCGGTCATACGAAATTCCAATTTGCTTAAAACCAATCCAGGTCCTCATGCCCCGAATGAACCTACTTTCCTCTGGCATTTGATTAAGTACATCCACCACGCGCCGACTGATGAAGGAAAAATCCCCACTATCCAACGGAATATCAACATTCGCAATTTTTTTCAGAATCCTGTAAAATAAAAAATATGCCCATCGCTTATAAAAAACCTCTTTGCGCTTTTCTCTCACCGCATAAACAACCTCATATCCCTCCTTAAACTTCGAATAAAAAGCACCTAACAATTCAGGCGGGTCTTGCAAGTCTCCATCTAAGACAAAAACACCTTCCGTCCCTTGAGCAACCGATAATCCAGCCGTCAACGCCAATTGATGGCCATGATTCCTAGACAATAAAATCACATGGAAACGTGAATCCTGTAGCGCTAAAGCCTGTAAAATCTCTCTTGATTTGTCTGAACTTCCATCATCGACTAAAACAACATCCAGCGATAGCTCAGATGAATCGATCACTTGAACTAATCGGTCAACCAAGGTAGGTAGATTACTCTCTTCATTGTACAATGGAATCACAAAAGAAACTTGTGGAAGCGTATTGGACATATTCCTAAAAAAATTAAAGCCTGCCAAAATCAAAAATAATCAAACTTTGAACATTTTTCTAGCCATTTACATCATATTCTTGATATTAAATATCAACTAACTCATAATAAACAGGCTGGCATTAAAATTAATAACAAGAAATTACCCTAAGAATCAGGTAAAACTGAAATGCTACTGATTTGAAAATCAATACCGATATTTTCCTTTTTGAAAATCAAAAATTAAAATTTTACTTCCATTGGGCTTGTAGATCAAGACCGAATCGCGAATAAATGGATCTACTCGTTGGATAAACTGATCCTTTTCATCAAAATAGAGATTGACATTTTGAGCATCTAATGGATCAATCACGCGATTTCTCATATGTTTTGAGTTTAAAAAATTACTCATGGAAGAAGGATAAACAACCGTATCCCCTTTCGTATATTTTCCTTTGATTGTATTTGCTATGATGATATACGGATTCGGGGTTCGATCATGCGAAAACGTATATTTCTGTGGTTTATCCTGATAAAATTGCAGGAGCACTTGAATTAAAAAATACGTTTGAATGAATAAAAAAATGCCTACGATTAATTTCGTCCAAATGCCGTAGGTCAGTTGGTGGGCAAAAAATCCAACCGAAATAAATATGCCAAAAGGCAAGCCAAAACTAGCATATCGCAGAAAAAATCCGGAAGTGGTCCCGGCATTCACGGCGGCTAAAAATAGAAAAAATATAGGCAACAAAATCTGAATGAGCCCAAAAACAAATAGTTTATTCTCCTCGAAATTCTTCTTGAATGTCCATTGCGCTATAAAATACAGGTATATCAATAGAGCAATTGCCCCCATTTTATAGCCATATTTATTGTATATATCATTCGTCCAAATAAATTGGTCTGAAATGATGGAAATGGTTCTTTTGAAAAGATTTTGAGGGGTGGCATATTCTAACCAACCAGGAATTTCGCCATTGGCTTTGATAAAACCGAGTAATTGTTCAGCAGCATCTGCCTGAAATTGCATAAAATATTTGCCTGGACCCCAAACCATCCAACATGCCAAGGGAAAAACAATAATACCCATGCCTAACACCATTTGTCCCCACATACGAAGGGTAGACTTTTGAATAAGCAGAAATACAAATTGACCCACCAGAACCAAGGCTGTCAAATAGGTGCTGAACAAAGCACCTACACTGGCTAGAATCCAAAATATCCATTTTTTTCGATAGGATGGATGCAAGAAATTTTCTTTCTGAGCTATTTGCCAAAAAAAATAGTTGGAGGTAGTGGTAAAAAATAAACTAGTTGCATAGTTCCGTGCTTGCTGGCTATATATGACAAAAAATGGCTCAATCGCTGCCAAACCAAAAATCAAAAAGGAATAATTTCGAAGGGAAGGAATCTTTCGTGACCAAATATACATCACCCATATAGTCAGGACGTTAAATAGCAGAGAAACGGATCTCATCGACTCATCACTTTTGCCGAATAAAAAGGCAAATAGTTTTAACATCATGTCATGTACGAGACTATTTCCACTTACATCGCCGGCTGCATCGGCGGTCAACCAAGATTTGATACCTCGATCTGCCCAAAAATCTGTTGGGGTAAATGTTTTTAGGGGATTCATTAAATCACCCATTCCGCCTTGATTGGTATTGGCAACTCCTAATAGGATACTCGATCTTTCATCTGAAAATAGGCTATATGAACCTATATGGTATGCTCGCAAAAAAATACCCGTCGACAATATTATAAAAAATAATAAAACCTGAAGACTTCGATTTTTCAACATAGTCATTTCCCTTTAAAAAAAATCACTTGACTTTTCAATCAAGTGATTTTCGATAGTAGCATTGAATACTTTACTTAAGATCCACACGCTTCGCAAGCCTCAGGATTATCTAGCGAGCAAGCCATGTCTGATCTATTTTGTGAATCATCTGTACTGAACGATGCGGCAGCTTGTGCTGTATGTGTGGCGTATTGCATTTCGCTTTCACGCACCACAGCGGTTTGTTCGATTTGAACCTCTGCTTGCTTCTCCACGGTGAACTTAATCGCATCAGCAGCAGCCTTCGTACGTAAATAATACATCCCTGTTTTTAAACCTAATTTCCAAGCGTGGAAGTGCATGGATGTCAACTTACCAAAGTTCACATCCTGAATGTGAATATTTAAACTTTGGGACTGACAAATGTAAGCTCCACGATCCGCAGCCATTTCCAAAATGGTTTTTTGCTTAATTTCCCAAACCGTTTTATACAAGTCTTTTAGGTTTTGAGGGATTTCAGGAATATTCTGAACGGAACCATTCGCTGAGATCAATTTATTTTTCATCGACTCATTCCAAAGACCTAACTTAATTAAGTCTTTCAATAAGTGCTTATTCACGACAGCAAATTCACCTGACAATACACGACGTGCATAAATATTCGATGTGTATGGCTCAAAACATTCGTTGTTTCCTAAGATTTGAGAGGTAGAGGCTGTTGGCATAGGCGCTACCAACAAGGAATTACGAACCCCATGAGTAACCACTTTTTCGCGCATTTCTTCCCAATTCCAGCGACCTGAGCTTGGTGTCACATTCCACATATCGAATTGGAAAATACCTTTCGAGATTGGTGAGCCTTCCCAAGTCGAATACGGACCTTCTTTGATTGCCAATTCCATCGATGCCTCCATAGAAGCATAATAAATGGTTTCAAAAATGTCTTTGTTTAATTGTTGGGCTTCCGCTGATTCAAAAGGCATACGCAACATGATGAACACATCGGCTAATCCTTGAACCCCTAAACCGATTGGACGGTGACGTAAATTCGAATTACGTGCTTCTGGCACAGGGTAATAATTGACATCGATGATTTTGTTCAAATTCTTCGTTGCCGTTTTAGTTACCTCATAAAGTCGTGTATGATCAAATTCCATCACCCCTTGCTCATTTGCACGAACGTATTTAGGAAGCGCTAAGGAAGCCAAATTACAAACAGCTACCTCGTCTTTTGACGTATATTCGATAATCTCAGTACACAAATTCGAAGATTTGATTGTACCTAAGTTCTTTTGATTGGATTTATTGTTCGCATGATCCTTGAACAACATGTATGGCGTACCCGTTTCTGTTTGAGATTCCAAAATTTTAAACCACAACTCCTGCGCTTTCACCACTTGGCGCGCTTTTCCAGCCACCTCATACGAATGATACAGGGCTTCAAACGCCTCACCATGTGTATCCGCTAAACCTGGACACTCGTGCGGGCAGAATAAAGACCACTCTTCGTTGCTTTCCACACGCTTCATGAATAAATCTGGAATCCAAAGGGCGTAGAACAAATCACGCGCACGCATTTCCTCTTTTCCGTGGTTCTTCTTTAATTCCAAAAATTCAAATACATCCGCATGCCATGGCTCTAAATAAATGGCAAATGAACCCTTGCGTTTTCCTCCTCCTTGATCTACATAACGAGCAGTATCATTAAATACGCGCAACATCGGGATAATACCATTAGAAGTACCATTGGTACCTTTGATATACGAACCTGTCGCACGAATGTTGTGAATACTCAAACCAATACCGCCAGCCGATTGAGAAATCTTCGCAGTTTGCTTTAAGGTATCATAAATCCCTTCGATAGAGTCATCTTGGGTGGTCAATAAGAAACAAGAAGACATTTGAGGCTTCGGTGTTCCAGCATTGAATAAGGTAGGTGTCGCATGGGTAAACCAACGCTCTGACAACAAGTTGTACGTCTCAATCGCTGCCGGCAAATCCGTCCCATGAATTCCAACCGCCACACGCATCAACATATGCTGAGGACGCTCCGCAATCTGACCCTCCAATTTCAATAAATACGATTTCTCTAAAGTCTTAAATCCAAAATAATCATAGCCAAAATCCCGATCATAAATAATCGCCTCATCTAACTCGACTGCATTCTTTTTAATCACCTCATAAACCTCCTTCGAAAGCAAGGAAGCATTCTGCCCTGTCTTTGGATCAATGTACGTATACAAACGCTTCATCGTTGCAGAAAAAGACTTCAATGTATTCTTATGCAAGTTAGAAATCGCTATTCTCGCAGCCAAAACAGCATAATCCGGATGTTTTGTCGTCAAAGAAGCAGCCGTTTCCGCAGCTAAATTATCCAATTCAGTCGTCTTCACCCCATCATACAGACCCGAAATCACTTTCCTTGCCACCTCTAAGGGTTGAACAAAGAATGGATCCAAGCTGTAGCAAAGCTTCTCTATTCTGGCGGTGATTTTGTCAAATTTGACAGATTCGCGACGACCGTCTCTTTTAATTACGTACATGTGTTTTATATATGATTATGTTGTAAACTCGTGTGCTGACAGGGAAATCTTTAGAACCTTTCCCTTCTCAGTAAAATTAGAAAAAATCAGCCCGACTTGCAAACATTTTTTTGAGCAAAAAAAACATAAAAAGATGTGTTATTTAAATTATAATATTCAATTATCGGCTAGTCAAATCATTAGGCCTTGTGCATCTTAGAAAAGTACCAAAATAAATATTTTAACTTTTTTTTGAGCCAAAAAATACTTGCAAATTTGAGGAAAATTAATAGTTGATAACTTGCATATAGAAGAATAGTTTTTTAATTTTGTGGCCCATTAAAAGGAATCCGACTCCCACCGATTCCTCTATTGAAATCAACGCGACGGCAGGGAATCGTCCTTATATTAAAAAGACATGAAAAAAGACATTCATCCAGAATACAAAGAAGTTGTATTTCACGATTTATCAGCCGATTACAAGTTTTTAACTCGTTCTTGCGCCCCTACCACAGAAACAACGGAATTCGAAGGAAACACGTACCCAGTGTTCAAACTTGAAGTTTCCTCTCAATCACACCCTTTTTACACGGGCAAAAATGTGTTATTAGATACCACTGGACGTGTAGATAAATTTAACAAGCGCTACGCGAAGAACTAAGTTCTTACGTATCCTTAGCCAAAAGCCTCCCCAATATTTTTGGTGAGGCTTTTTTTCGTAATTTGCAGCATGAGCCATTCGATCCATTTTTTTGACGACGAAAAAATCCTAAAAAACCTCCGACCACTTACCTATATACGTAACCTGTCAGAATTGCACCTAGGACTGAAACGCATCCAAGACAAATGGACTAATATGTCAACTGATTTACACCTGTTGGGCTCCCTAATTCCTGACCCTAAAATCAATGCGATTCTTCAGGATTTAAGCCCTGAAACCAGCCTGTGGTATGAGGGCCAACTCCTCGCTTATCGGTCTCTATCCACCGAATTCAAAGGACTTAAAAAACAAAATTTAACATTTGCGCCGCGGTATATTTCCTACCCAGAGGATTTGTTGACCTACAATGCGCAATTACTCCACGAAGAAATCAAACCCAACACCTTTGACCATGAAGCGATCCGAAAGGACGGGAATACTATTTTACATCCCGAAAATTGCTTCATTCATCCCTCGGCCAAGCTACGAGGATGCATCCTTGACGCAAGCCAGGGGCCTATTTACATCGGGGAAGGAGTTCAATTACAAATAGGTACCCTTATTCAAGGACCTGTGGCGATGCTTAAGAACTCGTCCACGAACTTAGGTGCCAAAATCCGGGGTAATACCACCATTGGCATCGGATGTAAAGTGGGCGGCGAAATAAATGCTTCCTTATTCTTTCCTTATAGCAACAAGGCGCATGAAGGGTATGTGGGTTCTTCGATTATCGGTTCATACTCCAACTGGGGCGCGATGAGCACCTGTTCCAACGTCCGAAATGACCTAGCCCCCATTGCCCTATTCGATTATTCCACCGGGAAAAGTAGAAAAACAGACAAAAATAACTTTGGCGTACTCATGGGAGATTTTGTCACCACGGGAATCGGAACCAAATTTAATACCGGTACAGTCATTGGAAATCATTGCAACATCAGCGGAGGATCATTTTTACCCAAATTTATCCCTTCCTTAACCTGGGGCGAATTTCCAAATGTTAGCCAGTACCGCCAGGATAAGGCATTGAAAAATGCCAGCGCCTGGGCCGCTACGAAACAACAAGTCTTGCCAAAAAATATGGAGGCAATGATCGATCAAATTTGGAAAGAGGAAGCATCTTTCCGAAATTAGTGTTTTCGCAAAAAAATTAACCCCAAGGCATGCGTTTTCAGGATATTCCCGGATTGGAATTGGTTAAAAAACAATTGAGCCGCGCCGTGCAAGACCAGCACATAGCCCACGCACAATTGTTCCAAGGTCCCGTCGGCGGTGCCCAAACAGCTATGGCCTTGGCCTTTGTTTCGTATTTGTTTTGCACGCAGCGAAAGGGAGATGATGCCTGCGGAACCTGCCCAAGTTGTCAGAAAGTTCACAAAGGAATCCATCCTGACCTATTATTTGTATTCCCATCCATCACCACCAAAAAGGTAAAGGAAGCCGAATCAGACGCATTTTTACCCGAATGGCGGAAGTTTTTATTAGAATCTCCTTACCGGACGTTGCCTGAATGGCTAGTCTACCTGGGCGCTGAAGGTAACCGTCAAGGTAATATTCCGGTCGAAGAAACCCGGAAACTTTTACAAAAAATAAGTTTAAAACCGTTCGAGGCTCCATTTAAAGTCGTTTTCCTTTGGCATGCCGAATCACTAAATGCCTCCTCGGGCAATGCTCTTTTAAAAACTCTCGAAGAACCCCCTAGCTCCACGCTTTTTATTTTGATCTGTTCGGATCCACAAAAATTATTGACGACCATCCTTTCAAGAACCCAGCGGATTCAGGTCGGTACAGTCGAAGAGGATGCGCTGGCTTCTTATTTAGTCGGCCAAACGCAAATTGATATCGAAAAGGCCCAACACTTAGCGATGAGTTGTGAGGGCAATGTTTCTTGGGCCTTGGAAAAGGCGCTGAATGAAAATTTGAGCATGGCCACATGGTTCGCGGAGTGGATGCGGGCCGTATACAGTAAGAATTTGAGTAAATTAAGCCAATTGGCCGATGATTTTGACGGCCTAGCCAAAGAAGAACAAAAGGGTATTTTGGAATATGCGCTACATATGTTTCGGCAATGCCTCTATCAAATTGCGGGTACGCCTCAATTAATTAAATCCCTGGAAAAGGAACGCACGTTTATTGCTAATTTTTCAAAAACCTTACATCAGGATACCATTGGCCGAATGAGTGAAAAAGTTTCCGAGGTATATTATCATTTGGAACGTAATGCGCGTGCGAAAATGGTGCATTTAGACCTTTCGCTTCAATTAATTCGAATGTTTCATGCAAAAAATTAAGATCGGCACCCGAAACTCAGCCTTAGCTCTGTGGCAGGCACATCATGTGGGCAGCCTACTGGCGCATGTGGGTCTTGGGTATGAAATCGTAGCCATCAGTACCAAAGGCGATCAAATCCTCGATCGTTCCTTGGCTAAAATAGGATCCAAAGGGGTGTTTACGGAGGAATTGGAAATCATGTTGCGCAATGGGGAAATCGATATCGCCCAACATTCTGCCAAAGATTTACCCTCTAGCCTACCCGAAGATTTACAATTAATCGCGTTTACTGAACGGGAGGCGGCACATGACGTGGTACTAAGTTTGAATCCAGCGGTTCGATTAGGTCATTCAAATCCTTTGCGCATTGGCACTTCATCCACCCGAAGAAGAGCTTTTTTGCAACATTATTATCCCCAACATGAAGCCGTTGAGATGCGTGGAAATTTACAAACCCGCCTTGAAAAACTGAAAAATGGCGATTGCGATGCGATGTTATTGGCCTTTGCCGGGGTGCATCGCATGGATATGGCGGAATTTATTACGGAACATTTGCCAACGGACCATTTTATTCCCGCGGTAGGCCAAGGATCCGTGGCAATTCAAAGTGCTAAAAATTTGGACCTAAACCTCAGCGAACTCATCCGTCAGGCATGCAATCATATGCCCACAGAGGCCTGCCTGTTAGCGGAACGCAGCTTATTGGCTAAATTAGATGGAGGCTGTAGCGTACCCGTGTATGGATTTGCCTATTTTGTGGAGGATAAAATAAAGTTGCAGGCTGGTGTTTTAAGTTTGGACGGCAAGGAAAAAATTGAGGAGAAAGGGTTGGGGTCAAATGGAATTGAGGTAGGCAATGAAGTTGCCAAACATTTAATCAACGCAGGGGCGCAAGATTTATTAAAAAAAATACGTCAAGCATTATCACATTAATTCAATACACATGAAACAACGGGTGTTAATTACGGGATCAAACGGACTTTTAGGCCAAAAATTAGTTCAATTATTAAGCCAAGAATCAGAGATTGAATTAATCGCCACCGCCCGAGGAGCCAATCGGCTACCTGCCTCATCAGATTACCTGTATGTCTCATTAGATATTACGCAAGAGGCTGAAGTAAATCAAGTTTTTGAGACCTATAAACCGAATATGGTCATTCATACTGCCGCCATGACGAATGTAGATACATGCGAAACGGATTCTGCGGGATGTGAGTTATTGAATGTGACAGCGGTGAACTATTTAATTCGAGCCAGTGAAAAATACGATACATTTTTTTGTCACCTATCCACGGACTTTATTTTTGATGGAAAAAATGGTCCTTATGCAGAAGAGGCTGAGGCGAACCCAATTTCCATTTATGGGGAGAGTAAATTGAAGGCAGAACAACTGCTTCAAGCTTCTTCTATCCGCTGGGCCATAGCCCGTACTGTTTTGGTATATGGAATTGTGGGAGATATGAGTCGGACAAATATTATTTTATGGGTCAAAAAATCCTTGGAAGAAGGAAAAACGATTCATGTGGTGACGGATCAATTTCGGACACCGACTTTGGCGGAGGATTTGGCCATTGGTTGCTGGCTCATCACCAAAAACCAAACCGAAGGCATTTTTAACATTTCGGGATCAGATTTCTTGACACCCTATGAAATGGCCATTAAAACGGCTGAATATTACGGTTTGGACCAAACCTTGATTCAGAAGGCAGATTCGTCTACGTTCCAACAAGCAGCCAAAAGGCCCATGCGAACCGGTTTTATCTTGGACAAAGCCTATCGAGAATTAGGATATCAACCTAGGAGTTTTGATCAAGGAATCGCCTTAATGGCCGAACAAGTCAAAAATTTAAGCTAGAGGTTCTTCCGTGGGCACAACAGGAGGAATATGTTTCTTATTTTCTTCCTCGAGGGTATTCCAAAGTAAATCTTTGAGTGCTTGCAGGCCCATTTGGGTCACGGAAGAAACAAAAACTAAGGGCAAATCAGCGGGTAGACTCGCGCGCATTTCATCCTCCATTTCGGGAATGGATAAATCCATTTTAGAAATCACGAGTACCCGTTTTTTACTTAATAATTCGGGATTGTATTTTTCGAGTTCGCCTAATAAAATCTCGTATTCTTTGCCCCAGTTTTCGGCATCCGATGGAATTAGGAAACACAAAATGGAGTTTCGTTCGATGTGTCGTAAGAATCGGATTCCCAATCCTTTGCCATCGGCAGCCCCTTCAATAATTCCAGGGATATCGGCGACAACGAATGATTTATAATCCCGATAAGCCACTACGCCTAAATTAGGTACTAAGGTTGTAAATGGATAATCGGCGATTTCTGGTTTCGCCTCGGAGATGACAGAAAGCAAGGTGGATTTTCCGGCGTTTGGAAAGCCGACAAGGCCCACATCCGCTAAGACCTTCAATTCCATGATAACCCAGCGTTCGATTCCTGCCTCACCTGGTTGTGCATGACGAGGAGATTGATTCGTTGACGTTTTAAAATGTGTATTTCCTAGACCTCCCCGACCACCTGGAACTAACAGCACTTTTTCTCCATCTTCGGTTACTTCCGCCAAAAATTCATTGGTTTCGGCATCTTTGACGATTGTACCGAGGGGCACTTGAATGAACACATCGGCACCTTCAGAGCCGGACCGACGGCCACCTTCACCCCCATTTCCACTGTCAGCGATGATGTGTTTTTGGTATTTCAGATGGAGTAAAGTCCATTGCTGGGTTGTACCCACTAAATAAATATGACCTCCCCGACCCCCATCTCCTCCATCTGGACCGCCCTTAGGCACGTGCTTCTCCCTTCTGAAATGGGATGAACCGCTACCGCCCCGGCCAGAGCGCAGGTTAATTTTGACGTAATCGATGAAATTTGAAGTCATATTTTCTTAATAAACATATTTTTTTCAAAGGCTAAGGACTCAAGACCGAAGTCTAAAGGCCGGAAACCGTCCGGTGTCTGAAGTCTACAGGCCGAGGTTTGGAAGCAAAAGCCCCTGAAAGATTAACTCTTTTCAATAATGGAAAGAATTTGATCGAAAATTACGTCGATCTCCCCTACTCCATTAATTCCAGTAAATTTTCCTTGGTTCGCATAATAACCTGCCACTGGGGCTGTTTTTTCCATGTATTCTTGGACCCGTTTACGGATTAATTCTTCGTTTTGATCATCCGGCCGACCAGAAGATTTTCCACGTTCTAATAACCGCAGGGTTAATTCTTCCTCTGCAACCTCAAGCGCAATCATCTGAGTGATGCTCAACTTATGACTTTCCAAAAGCAAATCCAATGCCTCTGCTTGGGCAACCGTTCGAGGAAATCCGTCAAAGATAAATCCGGCAGCTGTTTTGTTTTCGTTTAATTTATTTTCGATCATGCCGATTACGACAGCATCAGGAACAAGAATCCCTTGGTCCATTAATTTTTTTGCTTCAAGTCCTAAGCTTGTTCCGGCATTAATTTCCGCGCGCAATAAATCTCCCGTAGATAAATGAATGAGACCGTATTTTTCAATGATTTTGGCAGATTGTGTCCCTTTTCCTGCCCCAGGAGGACCAAATAAAACAAGATTTAACATAGGAATTTAAGCGTTTAAAATAAGGGACAAAGGTAATCAAAGTAATTAAAATTAGCTATTTGATCAGGAATATGATCATTTTGTTAAATCCCGGTGATTTTTAGAAAAAAAATATTGAAAAAAAGTACAATAAAATCAATAGTTCCTTATATTTGACGCTAATTCGTCGGCGGAACAGTATGTTTTGTCGGCATTCACCCAAACCAAATTAAATATGAAACACAATTTCTACGTAAGCAGAGTGGTCTTCATGTTGGCTTTACTGTTATCCCTATCCTGGGTGGCATTTGGCCAAGACCGAAAAGTGACGGGTTCTGTGAAAGACGCCAAGGGCGACGGAATTCCGGGGGTATCTGTAGCTGTTAAAGGAACGACTACAGGTTCGACAACAGATGTAAATGGTGCATTTACATTAACTGTTAAAAGTGCAAATGCTGAATTACAAGTTACTTCAGTAGGGTATGTTAGCCAAACGGTAGCATTAGCTGGCCGTTCTTCAGTTAGCATTACTCTTCAAGATGATGTTAGCCAATTAAACGAGGTTATCGTGACGGGTTATGCATCCCAACGGAAAAAAGACATCACAGGTGCTGTGACTGTTGTTAGCGCGAAAGAATTAAACGCAGTTCCAACAGCTTCAGTTACTCAAATGTTACAAGGCCGTGCAGCGGGTGTGACTGTAGGTAATGATAACTCACCCGGTGGTGGTACGATGGTTCGTGTGCGTGGTTTTGGATCTATTAACAACAATAGCCCATTATACGTAATCGATGGAGTACCTACTCAAGGTACGTTGAACCAAATCAACCCGAATGATATCGAGTCCATGCAGGTATTGAAGGATGCGTCGGCAGCTTCTATCTACGGTGCACGTGCAGCGAATGGTGTTGTAATCATTACGACAAAACGTGGTAGCGAAGGTGAGCCTAAAATCACCTTTGATATGTACACTGGTATGCAAGATGTAGGTAAGACCTTGGATTTGTTAAATACAAAAGAATTAGGTCAATACTACTATGAATCAGAGATTGGTGCTGGAAAAGCAGCTGGAACATCTCCTTCAGCACAATATCGTTTTGGCGCGGATGGTTCTCAAACCATTGCGGATTATATCTATCCGAACGTGTATGGCGAGTTGCCATCAAATTATACCTACACGAATGACATCGCTGATCCAAAATTAGGATCAACTGCGTTTAACATTACGAAGGCAAATAAATTAGGAACAGATTGGCAACATGAAATTTTCGGACCTGCGAAAATCCAAAACTACCAAGTAGGTGCAACTGGAGGTTCAAAAGGTGGAAAATTTGCGATTTCAGCTAATTATTTCTCACAGGATGGTATTTTGAAATATACAGGTTACCAACGATTCTCTGTACGTGCAAATACTGAATTCAAGAAAGGCAATTTAACTTTCGGAGAAAACTTTACCGTTACTTACGATGAGAAGATTGGTGTTCCTTCAGGAAACAATAACGAATCAAATCCTATCTCATTTGCAATTCGTATTCAACCGATCATTCCAGTATTCGATATCACAGGAGGTCCTAAGGCTTTGGGTGGTACAAATACATCTGATTTGAACGGTTTTGCAGGTTCTCGTGGATCTAACTTAGGTAATGCACCGAATCCATTAGCTCGTCAATGGCGTGAAAAAGATAACCCAGTGAAGGGAACACACATTTTCGGTAACGTATTTGCTGAATATGAAATCATCAAGGATTTGAAAGCACGTACAAGTTTAGGTTTTGAATATAACAACTTAAATCAATCGGCCTATTTGAACCGTGATATTGAGGCTGCTGAACCACGTTCATCCAACTCATTAACAGTTTCAAACTCATATGACCGTACAGTTACTTGGTATAATACATTAAATTACAACAAAGTAATTGGTGATCATACAGTTAACGTATTAGTAGGTACAGAAGCCGTTTCTACGTATGGATTTGGATTTAACGCAGCGAGAAGTAACTTCGCTTTTGATGATCCTTCATATCGTTATTTGAACAATGGTTCTGCGGCTGGTTTATCTAACGCAGGTGGTGGTGCTACAATTACAGCATTATTCTCACAATTCGGAAAAGTAAACTATGCATATAAGGATTTCTTGTTAGCTGACTTTACAATCCGTCGTGATGGCTCTTCCCGTTTCTCTCCTGCTTATCGTTACGGGGTATTCCCAGCGTTTTCAGTGGGTATGCGTTTAACAGAATTAGCATTCATGAAAGACTTGACATTTATTAATGACTTGAAAATTCGTGGAGGTTGGGGTAAAACAGGTAACCAATTGATTCCAAACGTATACAATGCTTATACATTATATACACCTAACCCAGATAACAATGCATATGATATCGGTGGATCAGGTAATTCAATTGCGACTGGTTTTGATATTGCACAATTCGGAAATACAAATGGCCGTTGGGAAACAAATACTTCGACAAACGTTGGGGTTGATGCTTCCTTATGGAATAACAAATTGGATGTAACCTTGGATATTTATTCTCGTACAACATCTGATATGTTAACGCAAGTACCTATTCCAAAAACAGCGGGAACAGCAACAATTCCATATGTAAACATTGGAGAGGTTAACAACTCTGGTTTTGACTTAAACGTAACTTATCGCGATAAAATTGGCGATTTACGTTATACGATTGGTGCGATGTACTCGATGTACAAAAACAACGTAGTGAAGTTGAACGATGACCCGAATGCAACGATCTTTGGATTCTCTACTCGTCTTCCAGCGATTTCAGTTACAAAAGCAGGTTTACCTATCGCAAGTTTCTACGGATATATTGTGGACGGTGTAATCAAGGATGATGCTGAGGCTGCTTCGGCTCCTAAGTTTGGTTCTTACACACGTGCGGGTGTATTTAAATTCCGTGATGTGAATGGAGACGGTGTGATTACTGCGGCTGATAAAACAATTATCGGTAATCCTCATCCAGATTTCACGTATGGTTTAAATGTGGCCTTAGGTTACAAAAACTGGGATTTGACAGTATTTGCTCAAGGAGTTCAAGGAAATGAAATTTTCAACTACCAAAAATTCTGGACAGACTTTAATACATTCCAAGGAAACCGTTCGAAGGATATGTTGTACAACTCTTGGAAGAAACCAGGTGATAATGCTTTATTGCCTCGTTTGAACTCTAATGATGGTACTAGTCAGCAAATCTCTTCATACTTCGTAGAAGATGGTTCATACATGCGCATCAAGAACATTCAATTAACTTACACAGTACCAAGTTCAATCGTAAGCAAATTGAAATTGAGCTCATTACAAGTTTATCTTCAAGGACAAAACTTGTTCACCTTTACTAAATACAAAGGTTTAGATCCAGATATTAACTTGAGAACTTCAGGTAATGATAACCAAGATATCCACATGGGTATTGACGAAGGTGCATTCCCAGTAGCCAAATCATACAATATTGGTTTAAAAGTAGGATTTTAATTAAGGTAACATTTGAAAATAAATCAGAAAATAAAATGAAAAAGTTAATCATATTCGCATTAATTGCGACCACGGGCATCAACTTTTCTTGTTCAGATAGTTTCTTCGACATTCAGCCACAAGGTGCGGCATCGTTGACTTCATTGAGTAACAAGAACGGGGTAAATGCACTATTAATTGGAGCTTACTCGTTAATGGACGGAGTAGGTGCAGGAAATACAGGACGTCAGTCGACTATTTCTAACTATGTATTTGGAGGTATTACTTCTGGAGACGCGGTAAAAGGAACGGATATTGGTGACCAACCAGAGCAAGAGTATATCGAGCAATTCAACTGGTTGTCAGATAATACGTACTTCTTAGGTAAATGGCAACATTCTTATGACGGAGTTGCTCGTGCAAATGAAGCTATGTTATTAGCTCAAAGTCCAGATGTGAAAGACATGACGGATGCTGAAAAAGCTCAAGTAGTAGCTGAATCAAAATTCTTACGTGGTCACTATCACTTCGAAGCTAAGAAAATGTGGAATAATGTTCCATTTATTTCAGAAGCTATCTACAAGCGTGATGATCCGAATTCAACCAAAGTTCCTAATACAGCGAATATTTGGGCGAATATCGAGAAAGATTTCTCAGATGCAGCAGCAGTATTGCCTGCGACTCAAGCGCAAAAAGGTCGTGCAACGAAATGGGCTGCGTTGACTTATTTGGCGAAGGCATATATGTTCCAAAAGAAATATGCGGAAGCTAAAACAATTTTAGAAGACGTGTATAAAAATTCTGGCAAAAAATTAATGCCGAATTTCCATGACAACTACCGTAACATTACTAACAACAATGCAGAGTCTATTTTTGAGGTTGAATTCTCAATCAATGATGGTTCTACAGGTAACAATGGTAATGCTGGGGATAACTTAAACTGGCCATATTCGGCTAACTCTCCTGGTCGTGGATGTTGCGGATTCTACTTGCCTTCTCAAAACTTGGTTAACTCATTCAAAACTACAAAGGATGGCTTACCAATGATTGGAGACAAAGCAGATGGTACATTGGATACATACAATGCAATCGATTTGCCAAATGATCAAGGTTTGAAATCAGATGCAGCCTTTACATTAGACAAATCAATCCCTGTAGATCCTCGTTTGGATTGGACAGTAGGTCGTCGTGGTGTAAACTTCTTAGATTGGGGTCCAATGCCAGGATATTCTTGGATTCGTAACCAAGCTTATTCAGGTCCTTACATCGGTAAAAAATGGATGTATTATGTAGCTGATGAAGGAAGTTCGACTCACTCAACAAACAAGCGTGCGGTTAATAATAACTACCGTTTGTTAAAGATGTCTTCTGTAATTCTTTGGTTAGCAGAGTGTGAGGCAGAATTAGGAAATTTAGCGGGTGCTGAAACCTATGTAAATCTTATCCGTAACCGTGCAAAGAGTGGTTCTGTTCAAGATGCGACTGTGAACTATGTGGTGAACCCATATCCAACAGGAACGTTTGCTGCCAAAGGAAAAGAATTTACTTTGAATGCCGTTCGTATGGAAAACCGCTTAGAATTTGCGATGGAAGGTCACCGTTTCTTCGACTTAGTTCGTTGGGGAATTGCAGCGCCATACATCAACAAATACTTGAAAGAAGAATCTGTTAACGGAACTGACCTTTCAGGTAGAACCTATAACAAGCGTGGTTATTTAGCTGGAAAAACTTTTACAGCTGGTAAAAACGAATTCTTCCCTCTTCCAAATGACGAGATCTTGAACTCGCAAAAAGATGGAAAAGCAACGTTGACTCAAAACCCAGGATATTAATCCCTAGGTTTTACCCTAAAAAAAGGCAGGACTTGTTCCTGCCTTTTTTTATTTATGACCCTTAGTAAAGCCATAAATTTTGTATTTTAGCTAAAATTAAAAAGCCATGTTATCAGAAAAATTTGAGGAAATCGTCCAACGAAGAAGATCCAATCGCCGCTTCGATCCCAATTTCATCGTAGCCGATGAAATTATTAAAAAAAGCCTACAGCGTGCCATCTTATCTCCGAATAGCAGCAATATGCAATTATGGGAATTTTATTGGATTAAATCCGAAGAAGCAAAACAAAGATTCCATGCCCTTTGTCTCGGACAATCTGCGGCCAAAGACACCCAACACCTAGTCGTTTTTGTCACGCGAAAAGATTTGTGGGCTTCTCGTGCTAAATGGAATTTGGAACGAATCAAAGAAGGCATTAAAGGAGAACCCAATAAAATGGAAAAACGCGGATTGGATTATTATGGCAAATTAATGCCTTTGCTCTACCGCCAAGATCCATTTGGCTTATTCACCCTAGTTCGTAAATGCCTTTGCCTTTGGATGGGCCTTCGAAAACCGTTTATGCGTTTTGGCGGAGAGGCGGATCAACGTGTCATGGCCCATAAATCCTGTGCATTGGCCGCCCAAACCTTTATGCTATCCATCGCAGCCGAAGGTTTAGAATCATGTCCAATGGAAGGTTTTGATGCCGTACGCGTAAAAAAAGAATTAGGCCTTCCAAAGGGCGCTGAAATTAATATGATCATCTCCGTAGGAAAAGGTACAGAAGAAGGCGTCTGGGGCAAACGTTTCCGCCTTCCTTATGAAGAAGTTGTTTTCACGAGATAGTTACAAACAATCCACATCAGGGATAATTTGGACGCCTTTGCAAACTGGCTTTGTTTGAAAGGTGTCCAATTCTTGTCGCAAGGCCTCCTTGAATTTCGCCAAGGAAACACCCTTTTCTAATTTAATCATAATTTCCATCGCGAATTGATTGCGAATCCGTTCGACCAATGGTCGCTCCGGCCCCAATACCCGCCCATTTCCAAATTTCTCTTTTAAAATTCTCCCCAATTCCTTCGCAGCATTTTCCACCGCTGCTGAATCCAAATGCCGAAAAGTCAATTTAATTAAACGGGTAAATGGCGGATAATGATAACCCTCTCGCTCCATAATCTCACTTTCGTATAAGGATTCAAAATCTCCTTTCAGGATATAATCAAAAAGCCGGTGGGTGGGTTGATTCGTCTGTATATAGACCTCCCCCTGATGTTCTCTCCTACCGGCCCGACCTGCCACCTGAGTAATTAATTGAAACGCACGCTCATGCGAACGAAAATCCGGGAAATTAATAATTCGGTCTGCATCAAAAATCGCAACAGTTGATAGGCCTTCAAAATCTAAACCTTTGGCTACCATTTGGGTACCAATTAAAATATCGATATTTCCCGATTGAATCTCGGCCAATAAATTGGTAAAAGCTGTTTTCGAACGGGTCGTATCTAAATCCATCCGTCCCAAACGAGCATCAGGAATATGCAGTTGAAGCTCTTCTTCTAATTTTTCAGTTCCATAGCCCATCGCTTTCAATTGCGTACTGCCGCAGGCCGCGCAGCGCGCCAACAAGCCTTCCTTATACCCGCAATAATGACAACGCATCTCTTTATCCCGCGCATGATAAGTTAAACTCACATCGCATTGAGTACATGAGGCGATCCAATCACAATCTTGACACTGAATATAGGGGGAATACCCACGTCGATTTTGAAAAAGCAGGCTTTGTTTTCCTTGATCAAAATTTTGTTGGAGTACACCTAACAATTCCATGGAAAATCCGCCTTTCATTTGCTTCATCCGCCCGGCATATTTCGTATCTATAAGTTCCATACGGGGTAATTGAGCTGCACCAAACCGCTCCTTCAAAACCACGAGGCCATATTTTCCTTGTTTGGCTTGAAAATAGGATTCCAAGGAGGGTGTAGCGGAACCTAGAAGGACTTTGGCGCCTTGTTGGTTCGCCAGTACCATCGCCACATCACGTGCATGATAACGCGGCGCAGGATCCACTTGTTTAAAGGAGGATTCATGTTCTTCGTCCACGATGATTAAACCCAAACGAGAAAAAGGTAAAAAAACAGACGAGCGAACCCCCACGACAAAGGGATATTTCCCCTCGACAATGGATTTCCAAACTTCCACCCGTTCATTATCCGAAAATTTAGAATGGTAAATACCCACCTGCTCACCGAAAATCTTTTTCAGCCGCATGACAATTTGCGTGGTAAGTGCGATTTCAGGCAACAGATACAAAACCTGATCCCCATTCGCCAGCGCTTCCTGAATTAATTTAATGTAAATCTCCGTCTTTCCACTACCCGTAATTCCATGAAGCAGCACGACGTCCTTTTCTTGAAACGATTCCAAAATAGACTGATAAGCCTTTTTTTGAGGTACATTCAAATCGAAATTTGAAGGAATAAAATCATCCTCGTCGCTTCCGAAACGAGAAACTACGACTTCAAAGGATTCGAAAATTTGATTTTTTAAAAGGGTCGTCAGGGAACTTTCTGACAGACCTGCCTGGGAAAAACTTGATTTTTCGAGTCCCTTTTGATTAGTTGACTCATCTCGTAAAACCGGAATAAAGCGCAGATAATGCAAAAGGACATTAATTTGCTTCGGCTTATCCTCTAAGGTTTTGATTAATTCCGTTAATTTCTCCTTCGATGTCCAACTAGAAGCAAGGCGAATTTTCCGTATCACCTTAGGCGTATAGCGATCTTTTAATTCATCGAAAATCAAGACCGCCTGTTTACCCACCATGGATTTAATCAAATGGTAAGGACTTTTCACCTCCGCCAAACGCGCCACCTCATCATAGGTTAAGGCGCCTTTTTCGATGATTTTTGACAAAATCAACTGTTCCTTTTCGGTCAAAACCTCAGGCGTTGAAAATTCAGGATGTGCTTGAATTTTCGATTGGCTTGAGATTTTTAAGCCCGCAGGAAGCGCCACTTGGAATACCTCCCCTGGATAACACATATAATAATCCGCCACCCATTGAAATAAACTGAGTTGGGAACTGGTAACTAAGGGCGATTCGTCTAAAATTTCTAATACATATTTCGCCTGGTATTGCTTCGGTGGCTGATGATGAACCGCGACAATGACGGCGGTCAGGACTTTGGTACTTCCAAAAGGTACAACTACCCGAAGGCCTGTTTGGACCAAATCCGCCCATACACGTGGGACCCGATAGGTGAAATGCCTTGGGATAGGCAAAGGAAGTAATGCATCTACAAAAACCGTAGATTCTTCCGATTCAAAAAGGGTTGGGGATTCCTCGCGCATACATTACAAAGAAACGGAAAATTCGCCTATTTCCACTGAAGCGTTTGAATCAAATGCATGGCATCTTTCTTCAAATAGCGAATGATAGGGGCCAAGGAATCATTTGCCGTGGCCGTATTCACATACACCGCCCCGCGGATGAAATGCCGACTGCTATCCGTACTAAAAAATTGAAATGAGGTGGCCACCTCCCCATCTAATTCGATCAAACCCGCCTTTTTTCCACTTTTCGTCGTCATCATATATTCTTGAATGCCGCTAGCTTTGCCTTGATGCTTATAGGCCAATTTATAGGAATCATTAATCAAGGCTTTCATTTTCGCCTGATCTCCTCCTAAACGTTTATATGTTATTTGAATAAAGGCATCCCAAGCAGGATAATACACATATATCCAATGCGGTTCAGCGGTCCAAATTCGATCTTTATTACCCAAAGTCAACGTATCCGGACGAACTTCAGCCAAGGTAGAAATTTCAAACGTATAGGGGTGCCCCTTTTCCAAGGCTACATAGCGATGTGCCGCTAAGGGTATCAAGTTAAAGCCCTTAGGACGAGGTAAATCCGCCTTTTCTTCCTCTTTTTTCCCGCAGGAAAAGAGAAAAAAGAGGATAGAAATAAATAGAAAAATAAGATTTTTCATTTATTGAGGCGCGTCGGTTCCGTAATAGTCTAAAATCGGATTTTGAATCATATCAAATACCTTATCCCGTAGGACGGGAACGTCCTCATTGCTCAAGCCAGTCGTTTCCACAGGCGGATGTATTTCCACTTTAATCACACCAGGACGTAATAAAAAGGTGCGGTCATTTAATAAATGATGATTATTAAAGAAACTGATGGGCACGACGGGGACTTGTTGCTGCACCGCCATCACGAACGCTCCGTCCATTAAGGGTTTACCCATGAAAGGAAATTGATCTGATACGATCCCTCCTTCTGGAAAAATTATTATGCTGCGCTGAGATTGAAGGGCTTTGATGGACCGGCCTAAGGAGGTCGCCCGACTCATCCGATCCTTCCGATTCACCAAAATATTCAACCTCGCATATAAATAGCCAAATAAGGGTACTTTTTTGATCTCATATTTTCCGATGAATGAAAAATAATTCTTAATCAAAACGACCATCAGGGGTATATCCAAGTAGGAAAAATGGTTCGCACAAAACACGTACACCTTTTTCCGATCAGGTTTATAATGGTATTTTACCTGAATTCGCATACCTGCACAAAAAAAGAATATCTGACCCCAAAGACGAACTAATCGATGCGCGTAGCGTCTCCAAGAGATTTTTTGGAGAAAAATAAGCATCAAAGGATACAGGAGTAGGAAACTGGAAATAAACCAAAAGGCCGTCCAAAGGGAATACATGACTAAAAGGGAACGAATAAAAACCGATTCTCTTTTTTTTGTCATTTCCTCAGGAGACCTTTTTGTGATACAATTATTCGACCGTTCCTAATTGGACCGTATTGGTTTTCTTGCCTTGGTGCGCAGGAATGGACAAAGTCGTCACAAACACGTCACCCGTAGCTAATAATTTTTCTGATTTTAATTTATCGACCATGGCCGCTACCGTCTTTTCTACGCTATCCGAAGAAGGATCATAGAAAAATACTTTTACGCCCCACAAAAGACCCATGGTTGACATCAACTCTTTATTCGATGTAAAGACGAATAAATCAGCCTTCGGGCGGTGAGCCGATAAACGAAAGGCTGTATGACCTGAATTCGTAATACACAAAATGGCTTTTGCTTTTGAATCACGCGCTAACCGACAAGCCCCTGCAATCAAGCGATCCGTCAAGGTAACTGCCTGGCCCGATACAGCGGATAAAGAGTGGTTTTTGAAATAAATCGCGGCTTCGTCGCCTTTAATGATTTCCAATTGGTTTTGCTGCTGCTCAACAATCTCATGAATATGCGCCATCGTTTCCACAGCCTTCACAGGATAATTTCCTGAAGCAGATTCGCCGGATAACATAGTCGCCGAAGCGCCTTGCAATACCGCATTCGCAACGTCAGAGGTTTCTGCTCGAGTAGGAACCGGATTGGTAATCATGGATTCTAACATTTGCGTAGCCACAATCACAGGTTTCCCAGCAGCCGTACATTTCTCCACCATAACTTTTTGCAAGTACGGAACGACTGCACCATCCATTTCCACACCCAAATCTCCACGGGCAACCATAATCGCATCCGTCGCTTCGATGATTTCATCTAAATTATCTATCGCTTCCGGCTTTTCGATTTTCGCAATAACACGCGTATTTTTTCCGTATGCCTTAATTTTTTCTTTAATGTCCCAAATATCCGAGGCCTTGCGCACAAAAGATAATGCAATCCAATCTACGCCATTGTCCAAACCAAAATATAAATCCTCTTCATCCTTGGGTGTCAAACAAGGCAAGGAAACTTTAGTTCCTGGAAGATTAATCCCTTTTTTCGACTTTAAAATCCCACCGTAAATTACTTCTGTTACGACTTCCTTTTTCACCTTGTCGATGGAAATAACTTTTACTTCTAAATTGCCATCATCCATCAAAATCCGTTCGCCTACATTCACATCCAAATACATGGAAGTATAGGTAGTCCCTACTTTTTCAGCGGTTCCTAACAGATTTTCATCCATCGCAAAAATCAATTGCTTCCCTGCTTCCAACACAACCCCATTGTTCTCAACTAATTGGGTCCGAATTTTTGGTCCTTGCAAATCCTGTAAAACACTCAGATTAAGCCCTAATTCTTCGCTGATGCTCCGAATGGTCCGTAAGCGCTGCACATGATCCTCATGCGTACCATGAGAAAAATTCAGACGAAACACATTGACTCCGGCTTTGGCTAATTGAACTAACGATTCACGAGATTCTGAGGCTGGACCTACTGTGGCAACAATTTTGGTTTTGCGTTGATACGACATATATACTTCTAGACAATTTACTTTGCAATTTACATCTTAGTCGGCAAAAAAGGAATATTTCACTGAATTAAACTTGAAATAATCCAAAAATACCTTTACATCTTATGGCTAAAAAATAAAAAAGGGATGAAAACCATCCCTTTTAAAAATATCGTTGGAAATTAATTTTCCCACATTTCATGCTCTAGCTCTAATAACTTGTATTCAAGCTGTTGGGACATCAACAAGCCTTCTTTATCTCCGCTAAACAAATCGGTTAAATACTTATTTTCAGCATTTCCCTTTTTGATAATACGCGCTTGAAATAAACGCAAATCAAAGGCGTCGGCCATATTCTTGTGTTGCATTTCATTATCGGAATTATACCAAATGCAATTCGGGTTGCTTCGGAACAATTTATACACATCCTTGTAGCGGAAGGAAGCCACTGGCTTATCAAAACCTGCCTTTGTTTTTGAAGCCGGAATAATCAATGTCAGTGCCTGAATATCAAAGTACAAACGAGAACGTTTGCGATCAATCACCGCATCTTCTTTAATTTCCAAAATGGATAATTCCTTTGGAAAATAATACGCCACGGAGGAAACCACAGGTTTCGCATCAAAATCATCTTTGGCAGGTGTTCCAGGTGTGGCGGTGGCTTTCGCTCCTCCCCATCCATCATCGGCTCCATCCGTTTTCGCATCGCCTTTTTTGGTGTCTTTCGCTACTTCCGCACCAAAACCAGCAGCACGTTCCGCATCGGATAATTCACCTTCTCCGGCCGTTTCCTCCATTTTTAAATTTTCCACGAAGGCAGCGGGAGTCAATTTTGTTTGCAAAGAGTCATTCGAATATGGCGTTAATACACCCGCTTTTACCCAATCTACAATATATTTAGAGATCTCATTATTCATGGAGAAAAAGGGCTGATTAATCTTTTCATTCAAATCCATGCGACGCCATAACCTAGCTCGGTAATGAATATCTGCTTCGTCGATGGGACGAACAGAATTTTGATTTGGAGTAATCGGTTTTTCCTGTGCCGAACTATCGAAGGAACAGAAAACCAAAATTGCCAAGAAAAATGAACCAATAACTTTCATACCTGTATACTTGCGTGATTAATTCAATGGAATATTTTTAGCCATCGAGAAGGGAATATTTTCTACAGCTCCTTTAAAATTCTTCCGTTGAACTCCTTTAATTTCAATATAATAGCGATCCCCCGCTTGTGCCTGTGCTGCCAATTTAGCAATTGAGCCAGCCCCTGGCAAGGTAATATCGTCGATTTTCCGTTGGCCACGCGCCAATGCCACATACATTTCAGACACGCGGTAATTTGCATCTTCCGGATTGGTGGACTTAAACGACTCATCCGCAATCGCACGGGCATCTACACTCCGTAATCCCGAAGCACTCGCACCTCTTTTCTCATCCAATTCACTTCCATTTCCAAACACCTTCACTTCGGGTCTTGGCACACGACGAACACGAAATGTCTCCTTTCCTAATAAAGTACCGCTATTGGACACATTTAAGGTAATGGTAGCTGCCGAAGGAACGATGGTTACTTTTCCCCGACTTTGACCCGAAATCGTTTCCCCACCATCCGCCGAAAAGGAAGGATTCCATAAAGCTCCTAAACCTGCACTGACTACGCTCAGACGATTCGCACATCCTAGATACAAGGCCGGCAAGGTGGCTGTTTCAATATTATACGTTGGCTTTAACACAAAATAATCCTTAACAATTGATTCCGTCTTCGGCCCTGTAGGACTCATATACGAAACAGTGGCTGTATAGGTTTTTTTCGCAAGACCATTCGCATCATATCCACCACCTGAGGTTTTAAATTTGATTTGACCGCGTCCATCCGTCACTGGAATAGATGCACCATTATAACTCATGCGAGGTGTAAAACCAGATGATGTCGCTCCGATAAATACCTCAGCCTGATATTCCATCCCTGCCACAACTGTATTTGCATTCGCCGAAACTTGCGCAAATACTTTATCAAATTTAATTTCCTTGGCCCCCACTTTAGCAGCCAATTGATTTAATACATCACTCTCATAGCGACGTACTTCCGCTTGCTTTTGACTTAATGATGCCAAAGCTGCCGGAACAGGAGTTTGTGCAAAATTCAATTCTGCAAAATCCTTATTCGCCTGATTCGCATCCTTATTTGAAATAGGATCATCTTTGGCGTCTAAAGCCAATGGAGAAAATTTCGTTCCTGGGTCTGCTAATGCTGTCAATTCCTTAATAAATGTCTCAAACATAGGAACCAATTTATAAGCCTCTCCGTTTTTCTTTGACCCCACCATCAATTCGTAAACCTTTTCTTCCTCCTTTGGATTCTTAATGTTTCCTGTTTCTGGATCAATTCCACCACCTGTTTCCAGCACCTTACTCTTCACCGCATCTAATTGGTTCACTAAAGCATCCGAAATTCGGCGAACCTCATTTGCCCTTCTCAATACATCAACATAGGCCGCTGGATTAGGTAAATCTTTGATACGCTCATCGATACCTTGCACAACGCCTTTGTTTTTGGAAGTCGCAGATTGATTGGCAATTTCCAAACTATTATTTAACAACGTAAATTTCTGCAATAAGGCATCACTAACCTGCAATGCAAGCAAGGCCGTCAATACCAAATACATCATCCCGATCATTTTCTGCCGGGGTGTTTCTTTTAAACTTGCCATCCTAATTAGCCTTTCATAGCGGTTAACATACTACCATATACCTGATTCAATGACTGAATATTGGCATTTAATTTAGATAATTCCGCCTTGAAATTCTCTGCGTCTTTTTGCGTGGCAGCCATTTGTTCTACAGTCGTATTTACATTACCATAGTAACCATTGATTGCTTTCAAATGCTTGCTTGCTTCTTGGATTTCAGTCTCATAGACTGCGTTTAAGGCAGCTAATTGATCTCCTGCTTTCGCATATTGCTTCGCATAATTGGCCGCCTCCGTAGAAGAAATCGATATAGAACTTAATGAAGTTGTCGCATCCGCAACCGTCTTGTTTAACGTACCTAAGGATTGAGAAGATGAATTCAAGGAATTAACAAAATCTTGAGTCGCACCTGTTGCCTTTGAAATTTCTGACAAACTATTGGCTGTATCGGTTAAACCTTTTAAGCTTTTCGTCAAGTTAGCTACCACATCAGCGCCTAAACCTGGCTGATTCGCTAATGCATTAAACCCTTCTGAAGAACTTCGTTGTACCGCTGGTGCACCATCGGCTAATTCAGGATATACTTTTTCCCAATTATACTCTTTATCAGGCTTAGCTTGTAAATACAAAACCCCAAATAAAATAAAGATGGCCGCTTCAGTAAACATCCCAACCATCAACATCTCATTCGCCCCTGTCCAGTGTAAAATTTTAAATAAAGCCCCCACGATAACCACCGCGGCACCAAAACTCGCAACAACGTTAATTGATTTTTCTAATCCTTTCATAAGATTTAAATTATTTTGTAGATAGGTAATTTATTTAGAGGCCGCTCGTCCTAGATATCGCATTGAACATCTAAAACCAATATATGCCCTTTTTTTATTTTGCAATTCATACGCACGCGTCCCCGTTTCCAAGTAATACGCGATATCCTTCCAAGACCCGCCACGCGTCACCTTTCTCGGCTCATCCGGATCCTTATTCACCGTATTTAAATCCCACGTCACAGCCACCGCATTATCTGAATAGGCATCTTCACACCACTCAGCTACATTGCCAGCCATATTATATAATCCAAATTCATTCGGAAAAAACGAAGCCGCTGGAGCCGTATACGAATAACCATCCGCATCATAATTTCCGCGATGTGGCTTAAAATTAGCCATTAAACACCCTTTGGCATTAGCCACATAAGGACTACCCCATGGATATTTTAATGAAGCCCGACCTCCACGCGCCGCCCATTCCCATTCAGACTCTGAAGGCAATTCAAATCGCGGCAAATTGTACATATTTTGCTTCTTCCGATAATCATTCATCATCTTGGAACGCCATAAACAGAAGTATTTGGCCGCATCCCAACTCACCCCCACCACCGGATAAGTATCATAGGCCGGACTCGAAAAATAAAATTCCAACATCGGGTCACCACTATGATACGTAAAATCACTCATCCAAACCGTTGTATCCGGATAATAAGCACTCATAATCTTATCTTCCCCTAACACCGAAACCGAATCCTTTAACAAAGAATTCGTAAACTGGCGATACTCATGATTCGTGATCTCCGTATCATCCATAAAGAAAGCAGAAACCGTCACACGCTTATTGAAATTTACCCCAGCACGAGATAATTCCTCATCCGTTTGGCCCATCATATAACTTCCAGATGGCACCAATACCATGCCATAAGGCGTAGGCTGAGACCAACCTTTACGTGCAGTCGCAACAATCTCCCCATTTTCTATGCCCGGAGAATCTTTACCCCCTCCTTTTTTCATGAAGCCAAATAATCCCTTACCGCTATTGGAGCCTTTTTTGCTACTTAAGGTTTTCTTAGAACTTTGTCCCATGACAGCCCCCATCGAAAAAACTAGGAGCGAGACAATCAGAAACAATCGCTTGGTTAAAAACTGTAAATTCATAAAAACGAATTAAAAATATCTTTTGTCTAACGAATTCTCGTATTCAATATTATTCAAATTCCTCAAAATTAAAGGAATTCCTAAGAATAAAAGCATTTTTTAAAAAATTTCCGTACCAAAATCCTAATTTATCCTAAATCTAGGCGTTTTAATCGGTATTCCTTTGGTACCCATTTTCATCGTAGGCATCACAAATCGGACAAATACTTCATGTGTCAACGGCGCCTTGATCGCTACATTCACCATCGTATAATCCAACGAATACCCCAAATCTAGCCGATTATTCAACACCGAAACGCCCACCATCCCGATCGCCGCATCATTTAATCGATAACTCCCCCCCACCCAAAACATATCCCTAAACTCCACCCGCGCTCCCGCTTCTGGCAAAACTCGACCCGAATAATACCGAACCTGAGCAAAAGGAATCAGATCAAAGCTTGTTGTCAAAAGCAATTCTGCCATCCCATGAACCGCATAGACTGGCGCTAAGGGCATCGAAACCGAAGGGTCACTAAAGGTGTATTTGGCATTGGCCAAATGATCCGCCGACAAACCCACATTCCAATTGGACCCCGCATAAACTACACCCAACCCTACATCTGGAATGGATTCGCTCACAACCTTCCCCGAAAACGTATTAATTAATGGATCGCCAGCATCTCGAACGCGATATACCCGACCATCAAAGGATTTAGATTGGAAACCCGCGCGCAATCCGACAGATAAAGTACCCGATGCCAACGGATAATGATAGGCCATTTGAAGACGAATGGTTTGTTGGCTCACCCCTGAAGGCGTCTTATCCGACATATAAACAATTCCCAAACCCGTATTCCATTTCCCCAAAGGCAAAGATGCCCCTACAATTGTAGTCCCTAAACTTCCATTGCCATCATTGCTACTTTCATAACCTGTCCATTGATTTCGAACGTGCAATTGGACCAAAGACTTATCTTGAAATCCAGCAAAAGCTGGATTTAAAAAAATAGTGTTTTGATGGAATAAACTTAATTGAGGATCCTGTTGCGCTAAGCCTGTTTGCGAAATTCCCAGTATAACCATTCCGAAGAAGGTCAATGAGCGCAGCAAGGATGTATTCAAGAGCTTAGTAGGCATTTGGATGCGGAAATAGCTTCTAAAAATAAGCATTATTTTCGAATGCAAGATGTAATATGAAAAAAAAAGCTCCTGAATAGGAGCTTTTGATTTATTTGTTTGCCTGTTTAATGTATTGCTCGATGGCCCCCGTCATGGAAGGCGCACTCGGCATCGGCGCTTGAATGTCTAAAATTAAATTGGCATCCTTGACCGCATTGGCCGTCGTAGGCCCAAAGGCCGCAATGCGCGTATTGTTTTGCTTAAACTCAGGAAAATTCTCAAACAAAGATGTAATCCCTGATGGGCTATAAAAAGCCAACACATCATAAAACACATTTTCTAAATCCGATAAATCGGCAGATACAGTTTCGTACATGACCGCTTCGGTCAATTGGAAATCGTTCGTTCCCATGTAATCTGGCAAATCTTTTTGGCGCTTATTGGAACAAGGAAACAGATATTTTTCGGTTTTATGTTTTTTGATTATCTCCAATAAATCCAAAGCCGTTTTCGTGCCTGTAAATACCTTACGCTTCCGGATCACAATGTATTTTTGAAGGTAATTCGCCGTTTGTTCGGTGATGCAAAAATACTTCATGTCAGCCGGCGTCTCAATTTTCGCCTCTTTGCACATGCGAAAGAAATGATCGATGGCGTTGCGACTTGTAAAGATGATGGCCGTATGTTCTAAAATATTAATTTTTTGTTTGCGAAAATCTTTGAAAGCAATTCCGCGGATGTCGATGAACGATCGAAAATCGACCTTCACGCCATACTTTTTTTCTATTTCAAAATAAGGGGATTTTGCATCGGTTGGCGCCGCCTGAGTCACTAAAATACTTTTAACTTTTTTCATCCGTTTCGGATCTGGGCTGGCAACATTGACTAATTCACTCATACAAAAACGTGTTTTAAACAGGGATTTCGCATCCAAACGAAATTAAACGCAAATATACAATTTTCAATGATGAAATCAGATGTATTCAGGAAAAATTAATTCCCGCACGCCAAACAACAATACCTGCCCTTCCATCAATAAAAGATAGGCAAAAAGTGAAATTTGATTAAAGCGAAAAGTAGTTCGAAATAATTGAAAATAATACACCGCGCGAATCAAGAAATAGCCATTCACCAGCCAGGAGATTTGATTCAAATCAGGCTTAACCAGGGGCCCAACCGACACAGCATACAGGCCCAAACCCAAAAATAAAAGCGTGAAAAATTGAAAATTCGTTTGAACTGATTTATAAAAATGTGCCTCGGCCAATTGATCTAATTTAAACAGGCTACAAAACAAGCGATACATCACATAGCGCAATGAAAATAACAAAAAAGCAATTCCCGTTTTCGAGGCCAAAAAGAGGACAATGGATCCCAGCGATTGATTAAGTTCAGGCCCGTCAAAAAATGCATCATTCGACTGATGCGTCATCCCAATAAAAAACGCAATATAGGCTGTCAGTAAACTTAGAATGAAAATGATCATCAGATTAGGAAAGGCCAAGGGGCTTTTGATAATCACCTCATCCTTTAATTCCCAATGAATCCAATCCGAATATCGAAAATAGGAAAAGAAATATTTAGGAAAAAAGGCAAATAAAAGTCCTAGCAAGGCCAATAAACTCAAAAAACTAAAACTGAAAAAATTGTAAAAAACCTGCGCGTTCCGATTTCGAAAGGTCAAGAAATCTGCCTTCGTGGTAGACAGGCCCTCCGACCAGCGCTGGAGACTAACTTTCTGAGGAATTCCCGCCATGTCCTGCGCATAAAACGTATAGACAAAAAGGTTTATTGTAGGAGCCGTATTTTGTAAACTATCCAGGTTAATTCGGACGATTTTTCCGATGTCCAATTGCCGTTGAAAGGCTCCATTCAAAAACAAAAAATAGGTTTTATCTGCTTCAATCGTCAAAAAAGACCTTGGCTTTTCTTTGGGATTGATAAATAAGGATTTGGATTTATAGGCATAATGCTTGGACGAGACATAGGGCAAAAATGTCTTCCAGGAAGTCTGATAAATCGACCAATCCTTTTCAAGGGTCTCCGTCGTTTCCCATTGCGCCTGGATGGTGGTTGAAAAGAACATCAACATCACGCACAAAAAAAATCTGCTACGCATCCGATGAGACATCTTTTGAGTAGCAGATTTTAAATAGAGAAAAGGAAACATCCTTTGTTGATTATTTCGCAGCTAATGCTTTGATCATCGTTTCGCCAATATCAGCTGGTGAATACACGACGTGAATACCACACTCTTGCATAATTTTCATTTTCGCTTCGGCCGTATCATCGGCACCACCAATGATCGCACCAGCGTGACCCATCCGACGGCCTTTCGGCGCCGTTTGTCCAGCAATAAATCCAACGACCGGCTTGCGGTTTCCATCCGCCTTAATCCAACGCGCAGCTTCCGCTTCCATGCCCCCACCGATTTCACCAATCATCACGATCCCTTCTGTTTCTGGATCGTTCATTAATAATTCTACAGCTTCTTTGGTCGTCGTTCCGATGATCGGATCACCCCCGATTCCAATCGCCGTTGTTTGGCCTAAACCTGCTTTGGTCAATTGATCCACCGCTTCATAGGTCAAGGTACCTGATTTAGAAACGATACCAATCTTACCTTTTTGGAAAATAAAGGCAGGCATAATACCTACTTTACACTCGCCAGCTGTCATGACGCCTGGGCAATTTGGACCGATTAAACGACATGCTTTCGTCGAAATATATTCCTTCGCTACGATCATATCCTTCGTAGGAATTCCTTCTGTAATACAAATAATAACCTTAATCCCTGCATCCGCTGCCTCCATAATCGCATCCGCAGCAAAAGCCGGTGGAACAAAAATAATCGACGTGTCAGCACCCGTTTGGCTAACCGCATCCGCTACTGTGTTAAAAATCGGGCGATCTAAATGCATCGCACCCCCTTTTCCTGGGGTTACACCCCCTACGACTTGCGTTCCATAGGCAATCATTTGCTCCGCATGAAAAGTACCCTCCGTTCCGGTGAATCCCTGAACGATAATCTTGGAATTTTTATTTACTAAAACACTCATTTCGATTGGTTTATATGAACTAAGGCGAAAAAATTTTCTCAAAGGTACAAATTATTGATAAAATTCATCAAAAACCTGTTCAATGATGCGAATAAAAATTCCGTCTTAATTTTTTGTGTAAATTAGAGTTCGGATTTTAAGGCATGCTCAAACATCTTCATATTCAAAATTACGCACTCATCGATTCGATTGACCTCGATCTTTCGACGGGCTTAAGCGTTATAACCGGAGAAACAGGGGCAGGAAAATCGATTTTGCTTGGAGCGATCAGTTTATTGATGGGCCAACGAGCCGATAGCAAAACGCTCTTCGACGAATCCAAAAAATGCATCATCGAAGGCATATTTTCGATTCAAGCCTATCCACATTTGGCAAGTATTTTTGAACAAGAAGAAGTTGATTTCGAGGAACCCTGCCTGATTCGTCGGGAAATAAATCCCCAAGGAAAATCCCGGTCTTTTATCAATGATACACCGGTTACGCTAGATAGTTTACGAACCATCGGGCAAGAACTGATGGATATTCATTCCCAACAAGATTCCTCCTGGCTCGCTCATCCCGATTTTAGCCTCGAATTAATCGATAGCTTTGCCCAACATCCCGAGGTAACAAGCGCTTATTCGACCGCATTTAAAGAGATGCAACGCGCGCATGCCGAATTTTTACGGCTCGAAAAACAGGCAGCTCAAGGAAATCAGGGTTTAGATTTTACCAAATTCCAGTGGGAAGAATTGGATAAAGCTCAATTGCGCACCGAGGAATTCGAAGGGCTCGCAGCACGTGTGGCTAAATTAGAAAATGCAGAACAAATTCGAGAGAAATTGGCCGGATTGGCTAACCTAGTGAGTTTATCGGAATTGTCCACCGTCCAGCAAATGCGCTTAGCACTCCAGCAAGCCCAGTCATTAGCCAAATATGGCGAAGAATACGAACAATGGAAAGTGCGATTAGATTCCATCTGGATCGAATTAAAAGACCTTTCCTCTGAAATCGAACGGGAAGCCGAGGATTTCTCCTCAGACCCCCAAGAATTGACCGATAAGCAAAAGCGCCTGGATACCCTTCAGCGACTGATGCAAAAACATCAAAAAAATACAATCGACGAATTAATTGACTTACGCAATGCATTAGACGATCAAATCGTATGTTTTGAGCACATCGATGAGGCGGTTGAGGCAGCAAAACAGGCTTGGTCGGTTGCCCAGCGAAAATGTGAAGAAAAAGGTCATGAATTAAGTGATCGTAGGCAAGCGGTACTAGGTGCGATTCAACGCGCACTAACCGAGTCACTTCAACAATTAGGCATTCCCAACGCCGTATTAGCCTGGGAAATCGAACCGCGTAGCTGCGTTGCCACAGGAATGGATAAGATTACCTTATTGTTTTCGGCAAATAAGGGCCTTGCGCCAAAACCCTTCAAGCAAATCGCTTCTGGAGGTGAATTAAGTCGATTGATGCTTTCAGTAAAACATTTACTGGCGCAAAAACGGACAATGCCCACGTTAATTTTGGACGAAATAGACACCGGCGTTTCCGGTGAGGTCGCGTTCCAAATGGCGAATATGCTCCGCCAAATGGGTCAGGCGCATCAAATAATTGCGATAACCCATTTACCGCAAATTGCGGCGGCGGGCAAGCAACATTGGTTTGTGTATAAAAACCACAGCGGAGAAAAAACAGTTTCAAGTATTCGTTGTTTAAAAGAGGAGGATCGGGTGGATGAAATCGCGAAAATGATTGGGGGTCAACATGGTTATCAGGCTTTAAAAGAAAATGTACGAGAATTATTAGCAGCGAATGAAAAATAAAGGAGTATTGGTTGGGCTATTTTTCCTTGGTTTGATATTCACCCATGGATGTTCGCCCGCAGAGGAAAAATTAAGCCAAGAATTGAACGAGCAAGTAATGAGCCTGCACGATAAATTAATGCCGCAGACGGAACAAATCGTGCAATTGAAAGGCACATTGGATAGCCTGAGTTATGGTAAAGATAGTACACATGTGAAGCGATTGATTCAGTCGCTCGATAAGGCGGATCAATCCATGATGGATTGGATGCATCAGTTTTCCGTGGATAGTTTGGAAAAACTTGACGTAAAAGCGAAGGTGATTTACTTGGGTAAACAATTAGGCCAATTGAAACACGTAGAAGCAATCACCGATTCCAGCTTGTCTGCCGCCAAAAAATATGTACAATAAATTACGATTTACCGGGTTTTTTATCAGTTTGTTGGGCATTTTCGCCTGCCAAGAAAAACATGAATTGCCCTATTTAGGTCCTAAATCAGTCAATGCGTCGGGCGATACGGTGTATCACCAAATTCCCGCTTTTCGTTTTTTGAATCAGGATTCTACGTGGGTGACGGAAAAGGATATGGAAGGAAAAATCTATGTGGCGGATTTCTTTTTTACGACCTGCCCTACGATTTGCCCGAAAATGAAAACCCAATTATTGCGTATTTATGAACGTTATGCGGACAATGATGCGGTTCGGATTTTATCCCACAGCATCGATCCGGAATTTGACCGAGTTTCTGTGTTAAGGGATTATGCGAATAAGTTACATGTCGAGGCGCCGCGCTGGAATTTTGTGACGGGTGATAAGAAGGCGATTTATACGATCGGGCAAAAAAGTTATATGGTAACAGCTCAGGAAGATGCGAATGAAGTGGGCGGTTTTGTTCACAGTGGGGCCTTTATATTAGTGGATAAGGACCGACATGTGCGTGGAATTTACGATGGTACAAAGGAGGAGGATGTGAATCATCTGATTGAGGATATGGAAAAATTATTGGGAAATAAATGAGAAAGATAAGCGCATTCATTCTGTTGGCAATTGGTCTAGCCTCCTGCGAAAGCAAGGAAGAAATTTTATACAAGCAATACGTAGTCGAAGGACGTGTGTTGTATCAAACACATTGTGCGAATTGCCACCAAGAAAACGGAAGTGGACTTAAGGATCTTTATCCGGCAATATCCCAAGCCTCTCTGTGGAAAAGGATGAAATCGGATGAATTAACTTGTCTAATCAAATGGGGGCGAAAAGGCACAAAGGGCTATATGCCGGGAAATACAAAATTGCAGGCCTTGGACATCGCAGAAATTCAAACCTTTTTGCGGGAGCAATGGGGACCCCAGAAGACGATTTACAGTTTGGATTCTGCGCGCTTTGCGTTAAAAACATGTGAGACGAAGCTGTAAATGGTGATTCTTGGCATCGAATTTTAGCCAATCGTCCATTTCCAATCCCTATGTAAAGTACCTGTGGGGTGAATGACCTCGCGTGGTCAGTTCCGTTAATTGGTAGGCAAACTTTCTACCGTCAGCACCGAATTCGTGACTTTTCGAAGGGAATAGGTAGAGAAATCTTGGGCTGCATCGAGCCCTACCCCATGCACAATTTCCTTGCTTGTGTGAATGGAGACAGGCTTTTCCGTAAAGACCCGCTTTTGTTCAGGAAGCCAGGTGAATTCATCTGTTTTGAGGGTTTCCTTTTTCTGGACATTGAAAATTTCGACGTGGCCCATCAATTTATAGGAATTGCTTTGTCGGAAAAAATGAGCAGAATCCCCTCGAATTTGGGAGGTAATATTTCCTAATTTATCGTAAAACCAAAGTTTCATTTCTTTGGGATAAACGCGATCTTCGCTGAGGGTGGTGATTTGTTGCTCCGTCACCATGCGCAACATCGCCCTAGCAGAATCCGAATACACCATATCGATGCCGCGCAATTCTGATTTAGGTCCTATGTATTCCGCTGTGGATTTTTTTTCTCGCTCTTGGCAAGCGATGAGCCCTATGAAACATGCACATGCAACTAGGATTCTCATGGGAGATGTGGAAAATTAATTAATCCGTTGTTTCACAAACCAAAGGTCACTTAAGGTCATGCCCAAGGTGATTCGTTGGTATTGTTCTTCCAAGCCATTATCAGACAAAAGCCCGCGACGACCTACTTGATAGGATATATTTAAATAGGACAAATTCCGCAAAGGAATAGCCACCCCAGCACTCAGGTTTTGATCCACCGCATATTTTCCGTTACCAGAATAATCATAGGGTGTGTTTGTATACGAATAACCTACCCGGTAGGTAATACGTTTGAAATAATTCGAAATCGAACTGAAATCAGGCGTATATTCTCCGCCTATCGAAATTTTGGAACTTTTAGGCAATTTACCTACCCGACCTAAATTATTATCGACCGCCGTCCAATCCGTCTGGGAATAATCAATACCCACCATCCATTTCGCCACTTTTTCAATACTAATGCCGTAAGCTTGCGTTACGGGAAGGTTTTGCTTAATTGTCGTTGTTTTTTCTAGGGTATCCGAATTAATAACATTAATTCCCGATAAATCCATGATGGCAAACCGGCGCAATTGAGTCGCGCTCATGCTGGAGGATAAATCTAAGGTAGCACCTACGTTCAAGAAAATCTCATTTTTTAAATCCTTCCGGTAAGCCACACCCCCTTTAAAAGTAAAATCTGCACACCGATTTAAGGTCTCTAATTGGATTTTATAATACTGTCCATCCGACAAATTCTGAGTAGAGACATTGCGATTCACTGTACCAAACAAGAAACTAGATTCCAAGCCAATGTAAAATTCTCGACCGATCCGAACGCCGTTTGAAAAACTCAATTTAGTAATCCCCCCTTTGCCCTCATAGCCATAAATCAAACTATCAAGACCCAATACGTTTAGGCGACGATACGAACGTGTGGTATATTCCACCGCAGAATGTGGCCGAATACTGATGGCCATGGTCCAACGGTTATTTACTGGCAAAGTCAAATTCAAGGACTGATAATTTCCGCCATAGACTTGCTGTTTTTGACGATAATCCTGTAGCACTTTGGACTCCCCGTGGACGCCTACCTCAAATACAGTATAATGATTCCGAGCCAATAAAGCTGGATTAAGGACATTGGAATAAATCCCGTTTGAGTTCGAAACCCCGATTCCCCCCATCATGGAATTCGTTGCCGATTCCGGCGTATACAATTCGCCCATCCCCACATAGGATAAGGGAGAATTCAAGATGGATTGCGCCCGCATCCCAAAAGAAATCAGGAAAATACCGATTGTAGCAAGGGAAAAAATGTAAACTCTAAGTTTCAATCGATTGGAATTCATATCGTAATAATCGGCGCTGTCAGTCAATTTCGTGTGCAAAGGTCGTAATTTTATTTCACATTCGACTAAGTTATTGGCTATATTTGAGTTCAAATTTGAAGAACAAAGGAATGGAAACATTACAAAATTCATATCTATTGGAAAATTCCGCATGGGATTTCATGCTTTTTGCTGCCGTTTTAATTGGCGGTCTTGCGTTAAAGCGTTTTTTCTCGAATTCATTTTCCAAAATCGTCTTTCGCTTTATTCCCGATGAATCCATTTCCATTCAGGATTGCGTCCAACTCATCCGGAAACCCTTTGAATTACTCATTTTTTGGATCTTTTTGTTTTTTGCGGTCCAGCACCTACATGTTCCTTCTACCTGGCATTTCAAATCCATCCAAGAATTTGGACTCTTATTTTTAATCGAAAAGGCCTTTGAAATCGCATTTATATACACGGTTACTTGGCTTATCGTTCGCCTAATGAAAGTGGCCATCCTGGTAGCCCAAGAAAAATGGCAAGGGGTGGAACAGAAATCAAAGCAACAATTCATTCCATTTCTTAACGACCTTTCCATGGTCTTTATTATCACCGCCTCCGGGTTTGTGATGTTAGGCCAAGTTTTCCAAGTTGACGTGATGGCCCTCATTACCGGTTTAGGATTAGGAGGTTTAGCATTGGCTTTGGCCGCCCGAGAAACACTGGAGAATTTATTTGCCTCCTTTACCATCTTTTTGGACTTGCCCTTCGTGGTCGGTGACAGCATTACAGTGGGTGGAATATCGGGTGATATTGAGAAAATTGGATTTCGAAGCACGCGGTTGCGCGGCGCGGATGGGAATTTAATCATGATTCCAAACCGCTTGTTGACCTCACAATCCCTTGAAAATTTAAGTGAACGGGATTATCGTCGGGCTAAATTCACTCTCACCTGTGATTTTGCGACCAAACCGGCTCAAATCGAAAAGGCCATCGCAGACATGGAGGCGCTGATTTTGGAGGAACCCTTGTGTAAGAAAAAAGCCCCCAAAATAGTTTTTGAGGGCTTTGGTACCTATTCATTGGATATCTCGGTGACCATTTTCGTGGCGACAAAGGATTTTAATAAATTCCAACAGATCAAACAATCCATCAATTTACAAATCCTGAAAGTTCTTGAGAAGGAAAAAATTGCCTTGGCCAGCAGCGTGAAATAATCGCTTAGCCGACCAATTCCTTTAAATCCTCATCGTGAATCATTTTGCGCTCATCCGCCATCAATAAAAAGCGGGTGTATAATTTGTCCAATTCTGGTTTTTCGAAATCAAAGCCCAACAAGCTTAATCGGTGACGAAGCGCCGCCCGACCCGAACGGGAGGTCAAAAGAATCGCCGAGGAAGGAACCCCTACATCTTCAGGATTCATAATTTCATAGTTTTGGGCATGTTTCAAAAATCCATCTTGGTGAATGCCAGACGAATGCGCAAAGGCATTGGCTCCTATGATTGCTTTATTTGCTTGCACCGGCATGCCCATTAAATTGGACACTAAACAACTGGTCGGATATAAATATTTGGGTTGGATGCCTGTCGTAAAACCTAAATCCTTATGCACATTTAAAATCATGGCCACTTCCTCCAAAGACGTATTTCCGGCCCGTTCACCGATGCCGTTGATCGTCACCTCGACTTGCCTTGCTCCCGCCTGAATTCCCGCAATGGTATTGGCGGTCGCTAATCCCAAATCATTGTGATTGTGCATGGAAATCGTGGCTTGATGAATATTGTCCACATTTTCGAATAAATAGGAGATGCGTTGGTGCATTTGATGAGGCAATAAATAGCCCGTTGTATCGGGTAAATTCACCACCGTCGCCCCCGCCTTAATCACCGCATGGGTTAATTTAGCGAGGAATTCTAGATCGGCCCGACCGGCATCTTCCGCAAAAAACTCCACATCTTCCACAAATGATTTGGCATATTTCACTGCCCAAACACCGCGTTCGATAATCTCCTCGCGTGTCGAATTAAATTTATGCTTGATATGTACATCGGACGAACCGATTCCCGTATGAATCCGAGGTCTGCGAGCAGGTTTTAAAGCCTCCACGGCCGCATCGATGTCTTCTTTTTTAGCGCGTGTTAAGGCACAAACAGTCGGCTCTTTCACAGACTCACAAATCGCTTTCACAGACGCAAAATCCCCAGGCGAAGAAATCGGGAAACCAGCTTCGATGATATCAACACCCAATTTCTCCAGCTCCAAAGCCACTTCAATTTTTTCCTCTCGGTTCAACTGACAACCCGGTACCTGTTCCCCATCTCGTAAGGTGGTATCAAAAATCTGAATGCGATTACTCATGTGTTTGGTTTCTTAATTAGCCGACAAATCTACTTTTTATTATACTATGAAGCAATTTTTTCGCATTTCAGAAGGGGCAAATTTTAGATTAAAATTCTTAAATATTTATTTTATCGATATTTTAAAGACTAAAAATCCTATTAATTATAAATTATTAGTTTAATCATCTATTTATGAAATTTTGAGGCGAATAAAAATTTTATCAATTTATTTATAAAATCAATGTGTTTTTGCTGCGGCTTCTTTGATTTCGGGAAATCGTTTGGGATCGAAATTGCCTCCGGAAATAATGCATACAACTGTTTTTCCTTTGATTTTTTCAGCGTATGGGTGTAGGGCGGCCACCGACAAAGCGCCGGCAGGTTCGACAATCATAGCATCCAATGCGTATAGGTCAAGCATCGCTTGACATACGTCGGATTTAGAAATCAAAACGACATCTTCCAAGCCCCTCGCACAAATGGGAAAGGTTTTATCGCCTACGCGTTTGACGGAGGCGCCGTCGACGAACTTGTCAATCATGGACAGTTCCTCTACATGACCCACCGCTAAGCTTGCCGTCATCGAGGCGGCGGCTTCGGGTTCCACGCCGATGATCTTCGTTTGGGGCGACAAGGCTCCCAGGCTCAAGGAGGTTCCGGCAGCTAATCCGCCTCCGCCAATGGCTAAAAAAACATAGTCCAAGGGCTCTGGCATTTGCTCGAAGATTTCTAGGCCCACCGTGGCTTGCCCGGCGATGATGTCATAATCGTCGAAGGGTGGTATAAAAATGGATCCTTGTTGGGCACATAATTTCTGCGCAGCCGCAAAGGCAGCATCATAGGTTTGGCCGACTAATTTGATCCGAATAAAATCCTGACCAAAAAACCGAACGGCTTCCACCTTTTGCAGCGGTGTGGTGGCCGGCATAAAAATATAGCCATGGATGCCTAATTGGGCACAGGCGAAGGCAACCCCTTGGGCATGATTGCCCGCAGAGGCGGCCACGATGCCTTTGGCCCTATACTCCATGGGCAGATTCGACAATTTATAATAAGCCCCTCGAATTTTATAGGAACGTACGCGCTGAAGATCTTCGCGCTTAACAAATATTCGTGCACCAAAGCGTTCAGATAGCGGTTTTGAGAATTCCAGAGGGCTTTGTTGGACAATCCCTTGTAATTCCTTCGCCACTTGTTTGATATCTGATAGGCTTGGAACGTGTGTGAGTTTGTTGAATTCCATGCCCCCAAATGTACAAAGAATGGAGATTTTTCCCGCAGATCACCGCAAAAGGATTTTTAATAAAAAATCAATTCGCATACGAAAATCGGGGATTTAATAGCCCATTGGCCCTCATCACTTTGGATGCTTAAGCCACAGGAAACAAAAAAGGTATCCGCGCACGGAAATCGGCGATTCGATTGCCCACTAGCCTATTGGCCCACATCACTTTGCGTACTTAAACGACCGCAAACAAAAAAGGTGCTCTTTCGAGCACCTCCTTTGAACAAGAAATCAAATTTCTTAGTTGTTTTCTGGACGAAGGCTACGAACCGCCGCACCTGCACGCCACATTTCTGATTCGCGCAATTCGGTTAATTCAGCTTCTAACTTCACGCGGTAATCCGGTTGTGAATTCAAATCGATTGAACGAGCTGCTTCCGCTTGCGTTTTTACGGAGTTGTATAATTTCTCAAACACCGGTTTCGTTGCATCATGGAAAGGTCTCCACCAATCCAAGGCACCACGTTGCGCCGTTGTCGAGCAATTGGCATACATCCAATCCATTCCGTTTTCAGCCACTAATGGCATCAAAGATTGGGTTAATTCTTCTACTGTCTCGTTGAAGGCCTCAGATGGTGAGTGGCCATTTTCGCGCAATACTTCGTATTGTGCAGCAAAAATACCTTGGATCGCACCCATCAAAGTTCCACGCTCTCCCGTTAAGTCAGACGTTACTTCTTTGTAGAAATCTGTTTCAAATAAATATCCAGAACCTACCCCAATCGCCATGGCGATGCATTTTTCACGTGCTTTGCCTGTCGCATCTTGGTAAACCGCGAACGAAGAGTTCAAGCCTTTTCCAGCTACGAACAAACGACGTAAGGATGTACCTGAACCTTTAGGAGCCGCTAAAAATACGTCTACATCGGCTGGAGGAACGATACCTGTTTTTTCTTTATAGGTAATTCCGAATCCGTGAGAGAAATATAAGGATTTACCTGCCGTTAAATATTTCTTAACCGTTGGCCATAATTCGATCTGTGCCGCATCGGACAACAAATAGCAAATGATGGTTCCTTTTTCTAAAGCCTCCTCGATTTCGAATAAGGTTTCGCCTGGAACCCAGCCGTCAGAAACGGCTTTGTCATAGGTTTTTCCTTTACGTTGACCTACAATCACATTCAGACCATTGTCTTTCATGTTTAATGCTTGGCCTGGACCTTGCACACCATACCCGATTACCGCGATCGTTTGATCCGACAATACTTGTCTCGCTTTCTCTAATGGAAACTCTTCTCTTGTTACTACATCCTCAACAACCCCGCCGAAATTAATCTTTGCCATTTTTTAATTGTTTAATTTATGATTCGTTCGTTATTATACTTGTATTATACAATTTCCCAATTGCCCTCTTCCGGCAAATACGCCACTAATCCCTTCTCCGTCTTTCCTACCGCCACCCGGCCTGATTTAATGTATTCCAAAATCTCCCACTTCTTTAAATAGGTGTAAAATTCATGAATTTCCTCCTCCGTACCATTTTTTTCCACCACCACATATTCCAAACCCCAATGCACCACTTTCGCATTCCAATCCAAATTAATCGTTTTCACATCAATGGATTCGCCTTGCAAAGGCGTTGCAATTTTAAAGAGCGCTATTTCATTAAAGACAATCTCATCATCTAAATACCCAAAAACGGCAAGCACATCCGTGATTTTCCGAATTTGACGCACTAATTTCTCCACGAATTCCCGATTCTCATTGCGAATCACGATCGTAAACCGTGAAACGCCTTTCCGTTCCGTCTCAGACACCGTCAAACACTCGATATTCAAACGCCTACGCGTAAAAATAATCGTGATGCGGTTCAATAAACCCACCGTGTTGGTCGTAAAAACAGATATCGTATAAGTTGTCAACATATTACTCAAGTCTCACATTTGTTACACTGCCTCCCGCGGGTACCATCGGGAATACATTCCCCTCCTTCTCACACACAATTTCTAATAAATAAGGCGTTTTGGAATTCAATAAGGTATCCAAGGAAGCACTCAATTCTGCCCGATCTTCTACTTTATGGCCATCGATTCCAAATCCCTTCGCAATCGTAATGAAATCCGGGTTTTGTAATTCCACAAAGGAATAACGTCTCGCATGGAACAATTCCTGCCACTGGCGCACCATCCCTAAGAAATTATTATTCAAAATAATGATTTTCACCGGCAATCCGCTTTGGGCAATCGTCCCTAATTCCTGCAAAGTCATTTGGAATCCTCCATCCCCGATGATCGCAATGACCTCTCGTTCTGGCAAAGCCACTTTCGCGCCAAATGCCGCAGGCAAGGCAAATCCCATAGTCCCTGCGCCACCTGATGTCACAATCGAATTCCGCTTTTTGAAGCGATAATAGCGATTCGTTACCATTTGGTGCTGCCCCACATCCGTCACCACCACGGCTTCGCCTTTGGTTTTATTCGACAGCATGTGAACCGCCTCTCCCATTTTTATTTTATCCCCGTCGTGGAAAATATCTTTTTTATCGATCTTGTCGTATTCCTCGGCATCGTATTTCTTAAACTCATTCCGCCATTCGGTATGCTCATTCTTGTTCACCAAAGGCAATAATGCCTTCAATGCCGATTTCGCATCGCCAATCACTGGCGCATCTGCCTTCACGTTTTTATCTACTTCGCTTGGATCGATTTCAATGTGCACGACCTTGGCTTGTTTGGCATAACTCGCCAAATCCCCCGTTATCCGGTCATCAAAACGCATCCCAATGGCAATTAAGACATCGCAAGAATTGGTCAACACATTCGCTCCATAATTTCCATGCATGCCTGGCCAACCGACATATAACGGATGATCCGCATCCATCGCCGACATCCCCAATAAGGTCGTCGCCACCGGAATACCCGTCTTATCCACAAAATCATTTAATTCTTGTTCCGCACCGGAAATCAGCACGCCATGTCCCGCCAAAATATAGGGTTTCTTGGCCGCATTAATCAATTTCGCCGCTGCCTCCACATGTTCGGCTTTGGGCTCAATCCGCGGTTTATAGGAAATCAAACTCTTGATTGGCTTGTATTCAAACGGAATCGTCATTTTATCCGACTGCGCCGTCCGGGTAATATCAATTAATACGGGACCTGGTCGGCCCGTTTCAGCAATGTAAAAGGCTTTGGCCATGATTTCAGGAATCTCGTTGGCATCCACCACTTGATAATTCCACTTCGTCACCGGCATCGACATTCCGATCACATCACATTCTTGGAACGCGTCAGTGCCTAATAAATTCCCCCGTACTTGACCTACAATACACACCAAAGGCGTGGAATCTAACATTGCATCGGCAATCGGCGTAATTAAATTCGTGGCACCTGGCCCTGAAGTCACCATGCATACACCGGCTTTGTTCAGCATTCGGGCATATCCTTGCGCGGCATGTCCCGCACCTTGCTCGTGACGAACTAAAATATGATGTAATTGATCCTGGTAATCATACAAGGCATCGTATGTCGGCATGATCGCCCCTCCTGGATACCCAAAAATCGTAGTCACCCCTTGCTCCACCAATGACTGCATAATCGCCTGTGCACCGGTTAAGAAATTAGGTTGGTCGGATTGGGTCTGTCCCATATTCAAAATTTTTAATTAAAAAGCTAAATTAAGGTAATTCACTAT
>CANFVE010000003.1 GCA_947450365.1 Cytophagaceae bacterium | reverse complement strand
GAGAATAAAGCCTACTTTTGTGTATTGAATTGCCCAGATGGCGGAATTGGTAGACGCGCTGGTCTCAAACACCCGTGGGTGCAAGCCCGTGCCGGTTCGACTCCGGCTCTGGGTACAGCCTCTCAAGAAATTGAGAGGCTTTACTTTTTAGATTGATTTCAATAGATTTTCTTTCCAATGTTGATACGCTTCCTGTGTTTCATCTTTTTTCCCGTTGGGTTGAATGGTTTCTAACTTTTTCAATGTAGCGACCGCCTCATGAGTGGATGAATAATGACCTAATCCCACGCCGCCTCCTAAAGCCGCGCCATAGGCACCGTCTGTCTCCACTAACTCTACCGAAACATTAGAAGCATTAACAATCGTCTCCGTAAAGACATCACTTAAATACATATTTGCTTTTCCGGCTTTCAATAGGGATGGGGTAATGCCTACATGTGATAGCAATTCGATACCATATACCATAGAAAATGCGATACCTTCCTGGGCTGATCGAATAATTTCTGCTTGTTGGTGTCGATTAAAATCCAATCCCTGGAAACTAGCCCCAATCTGTTTATTATTAAATATCCGCTCAGCTCCGTTTCCAAAAGGATTGCAAAGCAAACCATTAGAGCCTACATTTGCCTGTGCGGCGATTTGATTCATTTCTTGATAGGAGTAGTTAGGAAAGAAATTTTGTTTAATCCAACGATTTAAAATCCCCGTTCCATTGATACACATCAAAACACCTATCCGAACAATTTCCTCATGATAATTTACATGAGCAAATGAATTCACCCGGTTCAAAGGGTCAAATTTTAATTCATCACTTACGCCATAAACGACCCCTGATGTTCCAGCAGTCGTCGCAATTTCACCGGGATCTAAAACACCTAATGAAAATGCATTATTCGGTTGATCACCAGCCTTATAACTCACGCTCACATCCGTGGCGAAGCCTAATTCAAGTGCCACATTCGGCGTGATTTGCCCATGATTCGAAAAAACGGGTTTAACTTCAGGAAAAAGGCCTTTATCAAATCCGTAATAACTCAGTAATTCATTCGAAATATGTTGTTCTTTAAAGTCCCAAAATATTCCCTCGGAAAGGGCAGATGCCGATGTTCCAAGTGATTCCGTTAAGCGACATGCAATGAAATCACCAGGCAAAAGTACATGGGCGATTTTTTCGTAAATCGCAGGTTGATTTTTTTTAACCCAAGCCAATTTCGCAGCCGTAAAATTACCAGGGGAATTTAATAAGTGTGATTGGCAAAAATTGACACCTAAGGACTGGTAAGCCTCTTCGCCTAACATTGCAGCACGTGAATCACACCAAATAATTGATGGACGTAGAACATTTAAATGTGCATCTAATACGACAAGACCATGCATTTGGTACGATATACCAATCGATTTTATGTCTTTCGGATTGTATTTTCCACTTATATTTCCTTGTAAAATAGCTTGTTTGACACAATACCACCAATGCTCAGGTTCTTGCTCAGCAAATCCAGGTTCTGGGGATGAAATATCATTTTCATGTTCGGGGAATGAACAAGAATAAATTAATTGTTGGTTGTCACCGTCAACAACACTAAATTTGATTGAAGATGTACCCACATCGATCCCACACAAAAGCATAATAAACAGGTTTACATGTTAAACGTCGAAATAAAGAAATACCAAGTTAATGGTCATTTTACATTATCCAATATCAAATTTAAAGTTTTAAATGGAGAAGTATTAGCCTTAATTGGAAAAAGCGGATCAGGGAAAAGCACGGTTGCCTCTTTTTTAGTGGGTCTATATTCAGCCGATGACGTATCCGTAAAATTACATAACAAAGAACTACATGACGGCATAGAACGTTTAATTCCTCAATTTAAACAAGCCGGATATTTACCACAAAACCTGCATTTAAAACCATTTCATACGGTCAAGGATTTTTTGCACATGCTTTTTGAAAATCATCCGTTGAAAAAAAAGCTATCACTCATCACGCATTACACGAAAATATTTCATTTAGGTGGCTTAATGGATACTAAAATCCAACATTTATCCGGGGGGGAAAGGCAAAAAATCGCGATGTTGGAATCCATAAGTAAACCCATCGACTATTTGGTTTTGGATGAACCATTTAGCCAATTAGACACCGAACAAAAATTAGAACTCATCGAAATTATACGCTTGGTAGTCAAGGAAAAAAATATCCCTTGCGTACTCATTTGCCATGATTTAGGGGATGTATTAAAACTTTCGCAAAAACTTGTCTTATTGCAAAAAGGGAAAATGATATTTCAAGGCAATTGGAATCGTTTTAGACTTTCAAAAAATAATTCCGTTCAGAAATTACGAGAGGCTTTGTTGCAATGGAAAAACCAAACTACACGACTTATTGAAAATTTGAATATTCTTTAAGTTTGAGGGCATTAATCGTCGTTTGATTTACTAATTGTGCGGATGAAACCTCATATAAATCCGCTAATTTTTGGGCAATTAAGGGGATATAGGCAGGAGAATTAGGCTTACCTCGATGAGGTACAGGCGTTAAATAGGGTGCATCTGTTTCAAGCACAATGGATTCCAATGGAATTTCACGAAAAGACTCGAACAGATTTGTATTCTTGTACGTAATAACACCACCTATTCCTAATAAAAAACCCAAATCAACCAAATGTTTGGCCTCTGCCGCATCTCCTGAAAAACAATGAATAATGCCTATTACATTCTTAAATTCAGGCTTTTTTAGGATTTTAATTAAATCCGCATAGGCCTTTCGGCAATGTACATCTATCCACAAATGAGAATCTAAAGCCCAATGGCATTGTCGTTCAAAGGCCTTTTTTTGTTGGTCTACATAACTGATATCCCAATAATAATCCAAACCTATTTCACCAATCGCTAAAACAGGTTTTTCAACTAAAATTTCATGTAAACGAGCCAATTGACTTTCAAAATCTTCCTTCACATACGTCGGGTGTAAGCCAATCATAGGCTTACAGAAATTCGGATACAAATCTGACAAATAAGCTAATGCAGTCCATGTTTCAAGGTCGCAATTGGGTAACCAAACTTCTTTTATTCCGGCGGATTGAATTTCATTCATGACAGATGCATGGTCCACCATAAAGATTTCGTCATATAAATGGGCGTGAGTATCGATCATAGGGATATCGGTTTTAGACCTTTTTCTACACAATCATGTAATAATTCAGGTAATATAATTTTCAACAGAGGAAAGGCCTTTAAACTATCATGAAAAACCAGAATCGCACCTGGTTTTACAGCTTTTTTACAAGAAATCAGAACTTGGCGTGTGTCTAAGGTTTGATTGTAATCTCCAGTTAAAATTGACCACATGTAAATGGGTAATGATGCTGATTTTGTATGGTAAAAAGAACTTCGTAAGCGACCATAGGGTGGACGAAATCCTACGGATTGTATCCCAAAACTTGACATGACCTCATCGCATTCCTGTATGTCCTTCAAATAGGCGATTTCATTCATTTTCCAGGCATTCGCATGATGCATGGTATGATTCCCGATGCGATGGCCATTGTCTAGGGTAAGTCGTGTTAGCTCAGGAAATTCAAGCATATTTTTTCCAATACAAAAAAAAGAGGCCTTTGCTTGATATTTATTCAGCTCATCCAAAACAAAATTGGTAATTTCAGGACATGGACCATCATCAAATGTAAAATACACATTGGGTTCATCCTGATCATGATTTCCTTCCCAAATTAATTTTGGAAATATCCTGGGAATCAAAGAAGGTATTTGATGAATAAACATGAGCACGAATTATGTCGCAAATTACGAGTTCAAATGCAGAAAAAATAATTTTAGGAATAGATCCAGGAACCCGATTTTTAGGATATGGGCTGATTCATATACACAAGGATAAAGTGAAGGTCCTCCAATATGGCGTTCTAAATTTAACCAAATACACAACTCAAGGAGCTAAGTTTTTAAAAATACATGAACGTGTTTTAGGAATTATTGAAGAATTTTTGCCTGATGAAATTGCGATTGAATCGCCATTTTTTGGAAAGAATGTACAATCCATGTTAAAATTAGGACGCGTTCAAGGCATGGTGATGTCATTAGCCTTTTCCAAAAGCATACCCATCGCTGAATATGAACCCAAGAAAGTAAAACAATCTGTGACTGGAAATGGAAATGCCTCAAAAGAACAAGTAGCCAAAATGGTCGAGGTTATTGGCGGAATTCAATTGGATGCCAAATTGTTTGACGCCACAGACGCCTTGGGAATCGCCATATGCCATCATTTTCATCAAAATAACATTACCTCAACGATCAAAGGTACCCAAAAAGGTTGGGGGGCATTTGTTAGCGAAAATCCGGCTCGGATTAAATAAGTGTATTCAATTGATCCTTCAAGGTAGAAATTGACAGAACGGGTTGTAAACATTGATCCTGAATGCAAACCATAAATCCGACGTGCGTATCCGGAATTAATTGCATCATGGTCAATTCAATGGGCCAATCTTCCTTCAATAAATTTTGTTTAGAAAAATTAGCTGAATCATATTTGATCAATACCTTAGGATAGGCGAACCAATCCGAATAAATACGCAGCCAATTCGCATAATAAATCGGATTCGATTGCGCCTGCTCCATTATTTTTTCGATCATATGCTTTCCTATGATTGAATATTCTACTTGTGAACTCAAATAACCAAGCCATAAAAAGGATTCACAAATCATACTATTGGAAGATGGACAAACGGAATCAACGATTTCAAATTTATCTGCGATCAATTGTTCTCCTTGCGAACCTACATAGGTATAAAAAGTGTCTTGCTTGAATTCAGATTTGATCTTTTTAGCCAATCCTAAACCATTATCTAATAATTCCTTTTTACCAGTTTGTAAATACAGATCGATCATAGCATGTAATAAACAGGCTAAATCATCTAGAAAGGCAACAATCGGTTGAGTAGAATACTCAGTCTGATGCAACCAAAGATCTACTTTTTTAAATTGTCGAATAATCACTTTTAATAGATTGTCGGCCTTTTTAATAAAGCTTTCATCGGCAAACGATTGACCTATCTCCACAAACGCGGAAACGAGCATCGCATTCCAGGCCATTATTTGTTTCGTATCGGTTTGAGGTCGAATTCTTTTTGCTCTATTTTCAGATAATTCCTTTAACTCAAAGGCAAATTCAGCGTTTAGTATAGGTTTTTGTTTAAATAATATGTTTCGTTCATGTTCCCAATTTCCATTAGGTAAGATTTGATAGGCCACATAAAATTCCCGATGCTTGGATACAGGTAAGATTTCGATTAATTCTCTATATGTCCAGGTATAAAACGCTCCTTCCATTCCTTCACTATCGGCATCTAATGCCGAATAATAAAGGCCATTCGGCGCGCAAAGTTCTGAATCTAAAAATTGAACCGTTTGGTTTATTACCTCTTGATAAATTTCTAGCGGATTTCTTCGATAGGCTTTGGCGTAGACCAATAATAATTGTGCATTATCATATAACATTTTTTCAAAATGGGGGCAGAACCATTCTGAATCTACTGAATATCGAGAAAAACCACCCGCCAACTGATCAAAAATCCCTCCTTGAGCCATTCGGGATAACTGAAGATCGGAACATTGTTTGAACTGATTTTCCAAGCATTCATAGGGGGGAATAGCCTCGACCAAATGCAATAAAGATGGTAAGGGAAATTTAGGAGCCTTTTGAACACCTCCGAAAACTGGATCCATGGCCGACTTTATTCGATCCATCAGCCGCGGCATGATGGGAGGGATGTCCTCTAATGAAACCGGATGAAATGCACTAAAATCATGTTGAATGCCCTGCGCAAAACCTTCAGCAGAAGCCTCTAATTCTTTTCGATTTTGTTGAAAAGCTTGATGAATGGATTCTAAAATGGAAATCCATTTGCCTTTAGGAAAGTAAGTGCCACCATAAAAGGGTTTTTGATTAGGTAATAAAAAAACGTTTAGGGGCCATCCGCCATGAAGGCCCATTTGTTGGATCGCCTCCATATAAATCATATCGATATCGGGACGTTCTTCTCGGTCAATTTTAATATTGATGAAGTGCACATTCATTACATCGGCAACTTCCGGCTTTTCAAAAGATTCGTGCTCCATGACATGACACCAGTGGCAGGCGGCATAGCCAATGCTAACTAAAATCGGTTTATCTTGATCAATAGCCATTTGAAGTGTTTGAGCATTCCAAGCTTGCCAATGAACAGGGTTATCTTTATGTTGGAGTAAATACGGACTTATTTCGTTTGCAAGATTATTCATGTGGTATTCAAATGAATTAGTAAATTCGTGTAAAAATAGCGTATGATCGAATTTAAAGATTTTATAGTTAGTCCTGAAATAGCCTATTCGAAAGAATTACTTGATCAGTTTATAAAATCTGAGGTTTCTACAAATGTATGGAATAGTACGCAATATAGGCTTGAAAAGAAATCCCTCGATGCCCGAAGTAGACAAATAAAAGCGAATATTCGAATCGGTTTTTACCCAAAAGACTATGATTTTAGTCAATCCTTTCAAGCTACATTTCCAAAAGTAAATTCAAATGCCAAACGTGTTTTAGTTATTGGAAGTGGTCCAGCAGGTTTGTTTGCGGCTATTGAACTCTTAAAATTAGGCATTAAACCTATCATCATTGAGCGAGGTAAAGATGTACGAGAAAGAAGAAGAGATTTAGCAGCGATCAATCGACATGATCTGGTTAACGCTGATAGTAATTATTGTTTTGGAGAAGGAGGGGCGGGTACCTATTCAGATGGGAAATTATATACGCGAAGTACCAAACGAGGAGATATCAAAGCAGTTTTAGAGTGTTTTGTGACATTTGGTGCAAATCCTGATATTTTATTTGAAGCCCATCCACACATCGGTACGAATAAATTACCCGGGATTATTGCGGCCATGCGAAATGCCATTGTAGAAGCGGGAGGCGAGGTACATTTTCATGCCCGGGTAACTGATTTTATGTTAAAAAATAAAGTTATCCGCGGAGTGATAGTAAATGATGAGCAAGAGTTTGTCGGTGAATCCGTTTTATTGGCCACAGGACATTCAGCTAGAGATATTTTCCAATTACTACAAAAGAGAGGAATTGACATAGAATCAAAATCCTTTGCCATGGGAGTTCGAATTGAACATAGCCAAGGAATGATTGATAAACTACAATACAAGGTAGATAAACGCCCTGAATTTCTACCACCGGCATCCTTTTCTTTAGTGACCCAAACAAAATTTAAGGGAATCCAACGAGGCGTATTTTCCTTTTGCATGTGCCCGGGAGGTTTTATTGTGCCTTCGGCAACGAGTCAAAATCAGGTCGTCGTTAATGGCATGTCACCATCCCGTCGGGATTCCAAATATGCTAATTCAGGCATTGTAGTCAGCATTTTACCTGAAGATTTAAAGGACTATTCGAGTCATGGTGCATTGGCTGGCATGTATTTACAAGAAGAGCTTGAACAAAAAGCTAATGCCTTAGCCGGAGGTACACAAAAGGCTATATCTCAATATACGGGTGATTTTATACAAGGAAAAACAAGTTATTCTGGTCACGAAACCTCCTATGTTCCAGGGCTTATACCAGGAGATATGCGGACATTTTTGCCGGAATTTCTGTCTGAACCTTTGGCTTTGGGATTAGCCGATTTTAATCGGAAAATACCTCATTTTTCGAGTAATATTGGTCAAATCATAGGATTAGAAAGTCGGACATCTTCACCCGTTAAAATACCCCGAGATCCAGAAAGTCTCGAACACCCAAGCATCCAAGGATTATTTCCTTGCGGTGAGGGAGGAGGATACGCAGGAGGAATTATGTCGGCGGCATTAGATGGAATTCGTTGTGCACAGGCCATCAGTTCTAAAATTCTAGGTTCAGGTCATGGAATTTAAAGAACTTTGGGATTTACATCAAGAAATGGTAGCTAATCCCACTCTCTATGAACGAGCTAGGGAGGCGGCTGTGGTGGGCTTGATCCAACAAATTCCAGCACACGAACCAAATGTCATTCTCATTAAACGAAATGAATACGATGGAGCTCATAGTGGCCAAATGGCATTTCCAGGTGGTAAAAAAGATGAAACAGATAGAAATTTACAGGAAACAGCGACTCGAGAAGTATTTGAAGAAATCGGAATAAGCATTAATCCACATCAACTGAACCCATTAAAACCGCATTGGGTAATGGTCTCCAATTATTGGGTTCAACCCTATTATGCCATTGTAAATAAAAAGCTAGAATTTAGCTTAAATAAAAGAGAAATAAATCGTATTTTTGAAATACCTGTTTCCTTTTTTAAGGATCCGAATCAAGTAGATAAGCATCAATTAAAGATTCAAGATCAATTGGTTTGGGCTCCACGTTTTGTGTATGAAGATCAGGTAATTTGGGGAGCGACGGCACTTTTTTTATATCAAATGTTTCATTTAGAAGAAACTAAAATTAAGATTGATTAACAAGATGGAAGATTCATTGGATGGAGCTTTGCAGGAGCAAATTGCAGTAGCTGGGATGTATGAGAACTGGTTCCTTGAATATGCTTCGTATGTCATTTTAGAAAGGGCCGTTCCGGCTGTCGAGGATGGGTTAAAACCAGTCCAACGTCGGATTTTACATGCCCTCAAAGAAATGGATGATGGTCGATTTAATAAAGTGGCCAACGTCATCGGTCAAACTATGCAATATCACCCCCATGGGGATGCATCTATCAATGATGCCATTGTCAATTTAGGCCAAAAAGAACTATTATTTGACTGCCAAGGAAACTGGGGAGATGTTCGAACAGGTGATGGAGCTGCTGCGGCTCGGTACATCGAAGTGCGTCTATCCAAATTCGCGAATGATGTTGTCTTTAATAATCAAACGACACATTGGCAATTATCCTACGATGGGAGAAAACGTGAGCCAATTACCTTGCCCATTAAATTCCCCTTATTATTAGCTCAGGGCGTTGAAGGTATCGCGGTGGGACTTGCCACTAAAATCATGCCTCATAATTTTTGTGAGTTGATTCAAGGGTCGATTGATTTATTGAACAATAAAAAAGTAGAATTATACCCCGATTTTTTAACGGGTGGCATGATGGATGCCTCTACGTATAATGATGGATTACGAGGAGGAAGGATTCGGATTCGTGCGAAAATCGAGGAATTTGACAAGAAGACCTTATTAATTAAAGAGATTCCCTATACGACCACAACCACATCATTGATTGATTCCATCATCAAAGCAAATGATTCTGGAAAAATTAAGATTAAGAAGGTAGTCGATAATACAGCCAAGGATGTCGAAATCCAGGTACAATTAGCGCCAGGCATTAGCCCGGATGTGACGATTGATGCTTTATATGCGTTTACAGATTGTGAAATATCGATTTCGCCAAATGCCTGTGTGATTATTGAAGATAAGCCGCATTTCGTTGGAATTGCTGAAATATTACGAGTAAGTACGAATCAAACCGTTGATTTATTAAAGGAAGAATTAGAGATCCGAAAGGGTGAATTGATGGAGCGTTTACTCTTTAGTTCCTTGGAAAAAATCTTTATTGAGAATCGGATTTATCGGGATATTGAGGAATGTGAGACATTTGAATTGGTCATTGAAACGGTTGACAAAGGCTTAGAGCCTTATAAAATGCAATTCTACCGCGAAATTACAGAAGAAGATATTTTACGGTTATTGGAAATTCGAATAAAGCGAATTTCAAAATTTGATAGTTTCAAGGCGAATGAATCGATGCGGAGGTTAGAAGAAGAATTAGCCGAGGTGGAAGATCATCTAGCGAATTTGATTCGGTACGCCATTGATTATTTCAAAAATTTACTGGCCAAATACGGGAAAGGCAAAGAGCGTAAAACGGAGATTAAAAATTTCAACACGATTAGTGCGACGGTAGTAGCGGCCGCGAATCAAAAGCTTTATGTCAATCGAGCCGATGGATTTATCGGATATGGATTAAAAAAGGACGAATACGTCATGGATTGTTCCGACATCGACGATATTATTGTTTTTCGCTTAGACGGTACCTGCATCGTGACAAAGGTACAAGAGAAAGTGTTTGTGGGAAAAGACGTGTTATATTGCTCCGTATTTAAGAAAAACGATGACCGGAAGGTGTATAATCTTGTATATGCAGATGGTAAAACAGGTGTTTCCTATGTAAAAAGATTTAAAGTTACCTCAGTTACCCGTGATCGAGAATACAAATTAGTGGGCAATCACGCAAAATCGAAAATTACTTATTTCTCAGCCAATGAGAATGGAGAAGCAGAGATAATTCAAATCAATTTAACGGCCAATTGCACCGCTAAAATCAAACAATTCGATTATGATTTTGCCAAATTAGCCATTAAGGGACGTGAGTCATTGGGAAATATGTTGACCAAATATCCCGCGCGGAAAATCACGCAAAAATCAGCGGGAGTTTCCACACTTGGAGGGGTTGACATTTGGTATGATCCTACGATTGGTCGATTAAATAGAGATCAACATGGGGATCATATCGGCAATTTTGAACCATCTGATTATATTCTCGCTATCTATCGAAATGGGAATTATGAATTAACGAACTTCGAATTAACGAACCGATATCCCGCAGAAGAGATTCTCTACCTTAAAAAATTCAATCCGAGAGCGATCCTTTCAGGTATTTATTTTGACGGGGCGAATAAAACCAATTTCATCAAACGATTTAAATTAGAAACTTCGACGATTGATAAAAAATTCCTCTTTATCTCTGATCATAAGGCTTCCAAATTATTGGCTGTAACCGATAATTATGAACCTAATGTTCAGATTAAGCATAAACCTGATGGAAAAACAAATGAAATTATCATTTTGCCAATTTCAGAGATTGTTGACGTAAGAGGCTGGAAAGCCATTGGAAGTAAATTAAATTATCCAAAACTAGTGGATGCCATTTTCATCGAAACGGAAACCAAAGATCCATCCGAAGATCACCAAGACAAAATAATAGAGACGGATTCCAGGGAAGAAGAAGAGATCCAAGATAGTTTAGCAGATCGTGTAGAAGATTCCATGATTCAAATGTCGGAGGAATCCGAAAAGAAAGTAAAAAAGGAAGAAGTGGACGTATCTGAAGATTCCATGACAAATAATGATTTCACTCAAGAAAATGGGATTGAAACAAAACTAGATTCAGACGTTCTGGAGGAAATCCCATTGATCATTAAGAATCCTTCAACGGCAGAACCGAAATCTACCGATGCGGAGGATATTCCGTTTGAGATTAAAAATATTGCACCAGAGAACCTACCTAAAGACAAAGGCAAAGGGGAACAATTAGGTTTATTTTAATGGAAAAAGAATTAAATAAACCTAAAATTTTAAATGCGTGGGCGTTTTATGATTGGGCAAATTCGGTCCATTCGTTAACAATTACCTCAGCTATTTTTCCTATCTATTTTCCCATAGCAGCGATTATGGCAGGAAATTCAAATCCAGAGATGCTTGATATCTTTGGGTTTTCGATGCGCAATACGGTTATTTATTCTTATTCCATTTCCATAGCATTTTTGTTATTAGCGGGTATCGTACCCTTTTTGTCTGGTATTGCCGATTATATGGGAAACAAAAAATCATTCATGCGATTTTTTTGTTATCTCGGATCCTTTAGCTGTATTGCTCTATTTTTCTTTACGCCAGGCAGGTATTACCTCGGTACGATTGCATTCCTTTTATCAATTGTCGGTTGGGGCGGAAGTATTGTTTTTTATAATTCATTTTTGCCCGAAATAGCCACAGCAGATCGATTCGATTCCTTGAGCGCCAAAGGATTTTCATTAGGCTATATCGGAAGCGTACTTTTACTCGTTCAAAATTTAACGATGCTCCTAAAGCCTGAATGGTATGGCCAAATAGATGCAGGTATGGCCTCCCGAATATCCTTTTTATCGGTAGGTATCTGGTGGTTACTTTTTGCGCAAATTCCCTTTTATTATTTGCCTAATTCTAAGAAAAAGGAAAAAGATCGTGCCAATTGGTGGTTAGGAGGCATTTTAGAATTAAAACATGTAGCGAATGAAATAGCGCAAAAACCGGTCACAAAACAATTTCTTATGAGCTTCTTTTTATTTAATATGGGCGCGCAAACAGTGATGTATTTGGGAGCTTTATTTGGAAGCCAAGAACTAAAACTTCCTTCGGATGCATTGATTGTAACCATCCTTTTAATTCAACTCATCGCAATACCAGGAGCCTTTACATGCGCCAAACTAAGTAAAAAGCTTGGGAATATTTTGGCATTAATGGCCATTATAGGGGTTTGGATTGCCGTTTGTTGTTATGCCTACACGGTTACGGATAAATTCAATTTTTATTTATTGGCTGCCGCGATCGGGTTTGTGATGGGAGGAATTCAATCCACGAGTCGTGCAACATATGCCAAATTATGTCCTTTGCACGAAAAAGATACCGCATCTTATTTTAGTTTTTATGATGTCTGCGATCGCTTAAGCACAGTTATTGGAACATTTATCTTTGGTTTAATTATTCAACTAACGGGCAACATGCGCTTAGGCATTTTGATTCTTGTTTTTGTTTTTGCAGGAAGTTTATGGTTCTTATACCAAATCAAACGCATTGAAAAGCCTGAAACTAAATTGGGATAATAGATCTTCCGGTCCAGGTTAACCAATCAACAGGTATTTCCGCTACAATAGCCTTTCGGAAAGCATGAATGATTCCCTTTCTTGTATATTGATTTGTATGAACTATCGATACTTCACGAACGGGGGAAGGAGAAGGTAGCTCGAAAACTTTTTCTTGATTCGCTCCATCCAAATAAGGTATCAGCATTTGTGGGATAATGGTTTGTCCATTTCCATCCTCAGCCAATCGAACGATGGTTTCTAAACTACCTGTATCGTATGCAATTCTAGATTCAGCATGTTGGCGATTCTGCATATTACAAATCGAATTTACTTGATTACTAAGACAATGTCCTTCTTCCAACAACCAAAGCTTTTCGGGATCTACTACATTTTCAATTCTTCCTTCTTGATCGTAGGCATTTGAATACAAAAATAGCTCCTCATAATACAGAGGAATTTCAACAAAATCTTCATTTAACGGAGTTACTAAAATACCTATATCTAATTTTCCTGCTTTCAATTCCTTTTTAATGTTCTCTGTCGTGGTTTCGGCAATACGAATCGATAGTTGCGGAAAGGCCTTTTGGAATTTGGATAAAAACTTAGGGACTAAATACGGTGCTATCGTAGGAATTACCCCAATAGAAACAGAACCAGCTACCTCTGAACTCCAACCTTTTGATAAAGACAATATAGATTTCGAATCCACCAAAATCCGACGAGCTGTTAATAGAATTTCCTCACCTTGTGGGGTAGGACAAATAGGTTTGGCCTTTCGATTGAAAATCACCACGTTTAATTCTTCCTCCAATTTCTGAATTTGCATGCTCAGACTCGGTTGACTTACACAACAAAAATCTGCAGCCTTCGAAAAATTTTGATAATCAGCTAGAGCGATTATGTATTCCAATTGAGTAATCGTCATGGTATAAGTAAAAGTTATACAAATATAAAAAATATAGATTTGACTAATACATAAAATAGATTCACCTTTGTAAAAATTTTTAAAATAAACTGAACAAATAAAATGGCAAATCACATGTTAGGATTGGGAAGTACGTTCCCGGCGTTTTCAAAAACGGCAGTAGTATCCATCGAAAAAGGGAAGGAGTTTGTAGAAATCACTTCGGAAGATCATAAAAAAGAAGGAAAGTGGTTAGTTATGTTCTGGTGGCCAAAGGATTTCACTTTTGTATGTCCAACGGAAATCGCTGAATTTAATCGTCGTGCGGGTGATTTTTCAGATCGTGATGCGGTTTTAATTGGAGCTTCTACGGATTCTGAATTTGTACATGCGGCTTGGCGTCGTGACCACGATGATTTACGTGATTTAAAATTCCCTATGTTAGCTGATACGTCAAAATCATTGGCTGAAGAATTAGGTATTTTAACTGAAGGTGAAAAAGTGGCCTATCGTGTTACTTACATTGCTGATCAGAATGGGATTGTTCGTTGGGTTTGTGCCAATGATTTATCGGTAGGAAGAAATGTAGATGAGGTATTACGTGTCTTAGATGCATTACAAACGGATGAATTATGTCCATGTAACTGGAAAGCTGGCGACGATACATTATAGTTGACATAAGCCCTAGGAAACTAGGGCTTTTAAATTGAAATAACATGAGTGAAACTAGAGATAATTTATTGCTGGAATTACATATTCCTATCACAGAAACATTTCCATTATTGGATCAATTAGACGCGGCGGATCACCGGTATGTGAAAGATTTAAAAATAAATGTTTCGAATTCGTTGAAAGCTGCGACCTTAACAGAAAAAGAAGCCGTTTTATTGGCTTTGGCCGTTTCCATCAACCAGAAACATGAGCGGACGATCGCATCATTAACTGAATTGGCTACCTTAAAAGGAGCGATTGCTGCTGAATTAAATGAAATACATGCGTTGGTTTCTTTATTGAATGCGAATAATATTTATTATCGCTTTAAGCATTTTGTCAATAAAGATTTCTACAACAGTGCGCCGGCTGGCATACGAATGTCAATTATGATGAATCCTGTGTTAGGGAAGGAATTTTTTGAATTAGCGAGTTTAACGGTATCTGCGATAAATGGATGTGAGATGTGTGTAGCTTCACATGAACAATCTGTCAAAAATCACGGAGCTACCGAGAATCGTATTTTAGATGCGATTCGTTTGACAGCGATTATTAAAAGTTTGCTTGTATTACTGTAATATTGTTTAGGTTGTCTTAAAAAGCTCATTCCTCTCGAATGGGCTTTTTTATTGCCTAATTTTTCGAACTAAGGAATTTAAATTCATTCGGAATGCGGCTATTTCTTTGAAACTTTGCCAACAAACTTGAAGCAATTTAAAATGTCGAATGGATACTTCACCCGTTTCCCGCTCTTTATGGGTAACAGGTATGTTGAATAAATTCTCACCTGATTTTTTTGCCAACACCGAAAGAAAAATATTTGGAGCAAATGGGGTAGGCGTAGGTAATGCAGCTAAAAGTTTTTTCAAAAAGCTAGTTTTAAATAAACGGAATGGGATATTTGCATCATTGATATAGGTCCCATAAAGTAAAACCAAGGAATACTTTAGAATTCGAGTAATGATTAATCGAAAAGGATCATCGTGGCGCACGAGTCGATGGCCTAATATAAACTGAGATTCATGCCTCTTAACCCAGAATTTTTGGAAGTCTTCCGGGATAAATTGATCGTCAGAATCCGTTTGAAAGACATAATCAGGATGTAATTCCAAGGCCATTTTATAACCATTCACCACCGCATTACCATGTCCACCATTTAATTGATGTTTGGCAATTAAATTAGGATGATCACCTGAAATTTCATCTAATAGTTTACCCGTTTGATCTTTAGAACCATCATTTATGACTAAAATCTTAAATTGATCTTTGGGAATAAATGACGAAATACCCTCAATCCAATGTAAAATAACAGATTCAATACACGCCTCTTCGTTATAAGCAGGAATGACTACGACTAATTCAAGTGTATTCGGCATCTAGTATTTGTTTTTATAAGCATTGATTGGTTTTTCTATGAAAAACCAGGAGAAACTAGCCACCAAAATTAATATAATTAAGTTGATAGTAAAAACCGTAAAAGTAAAATTGAAGAAATCTGCACGTAAGATCGAAAAATGATCCGTTACATATCCCCAAAGTGTGTTTCCCTTCGTATGGTAATAATTGTAAATAAAATTATGATACAGATACAAACCATAGGAAATCTTTCCCAAATAAGAAATCCATGGATGCGTTAAAAAAGAGGCCCAAACAGATTTTTTTTCAGCAACTGCTATTGCTATCAAAAAGAAAGCAAATAATGCAGAAATAAAGCGTTCAAGAACTGAATACCATATATTATCATACGAATAAGGGGCATTTGCAGATAAATAAAGCACAGTAACTAAGCCTAAAGCTGATAGATAAAGCCCGAAATTTTGCTTTGTGAGCCCAATAAATTTTTGGGGTTGATAATGAAATACATAGGCCAACATCCCGCCTAAACCAAAACAATCCAAGGCATTCAATGGATTCACATTCGAAACCATATACCTATTTTCAATGTAGTCATGATCATTATACGCAAAAAAGAAAAAACGGGAAATTAAACCAATCCCGATCATGCTGAAAAATAACCATTTGTAATTCCCTTTTTTTACAAATAAAATAAAATAAGGAAACACCAAATAATATTGTTCCTCGACAGCTAAGGACCATAGGTGATCCCAAACACCTAACCAAGTGCCCTTCCACATCATATAGAGGTTGGGCGTATAGCTAAGCAACCAAAGCCAAATTTCTTTAAAATTCGATATTTGAAAGATTAAACCTACCAACAAAACCACATAATAGATAGGGAATATTCGTAAGGATCGTCGAAAAACAAATCTACCTAATTTGCGCCATAGGGATGCCTGTTGAGTCCGAACCTCATCAGCACTTTCGAATAAAATCCGTGTAATCAAAAATCCACTCAATACAAAGAAGATAACCACGCCTAAATGCCCCGTAGGGAAGGGCATGATAGGAACGAGCCAGTGATCCATTAATACAAAAAACACGGCGACAAAGCGTATCCCGTTTAATTGGTTAAAATAGATATCCTGGGTTCCTTTCATTCGTTGGCAAATAAAGTAAATTCTACTCTTCGGTTAAATCGTCGACGTTCCTCCACCATATTGCTCATGATCGGTTTCGTACCACCCCAACCTTTTACGCGTATACGTTCTTTTACTATTCCCTTTAACACTAAATAATCTCGTACACTTTCGACCCGACTTAAGGATAATTTCAAATTCTCATTCCAATCGCCTTGATTATCCGTATGACCTTCCAATAAAATCCCAAAACTAGGATTATCACGTAAAATGGACACAATATTATCTAATTCATCGAATGAATCAGGTGATAATTCTGATTTACTTTGGGCAAAATTGATCGTAGGTAAATTAAACTGTTTATTCAATTGCAAGGCTGAAAGGCCATACTGACGTGAAACAGATTTAAATCCAGGTTCTTTACTGAAATCAAAACGCTCCACTTTGGAAATAAATCCTTTCGATTTTACTTCCAATAAAAATGGCTTTTTCGCGGGCCACATAAAACTAAAATCTCCATTGTAGGGATCAAAATCGACCGACATCGAATCCCCTAAAGCTTGTCCCCGAATCATTAATTTCGCAGCAATCGGTTCTTTATTTTCTTCATTGAAAACGGTACCATTGATTTGCACCAAAGTGAGTGGTTTAACTTTCGGTGGAATCTTAATCCGGAATATATCCTCTGCACCCATTGAATTCTCTACGGAACTAAAATACGCATAATCCCCCTGTGCGGCGACAGAAAAATAGCCATCCCACTGAGGTGTATTAACCACGGGACCTACATTTTCCGGAACGGACCAATTCAAATAAGAATCATCCAATCGGCGTGTCAAGAAGATATCATTATTCCCATAACCAACGTGACCACTCGAAGAAAAATACATCGTAACGCCATCAGGCGCAATAAATGGCGTACTTTCAGATTCCCCTGTATTAACCACCGAACCAATATTCTTAGGCTCAGTCCAAGTTTCATCCGTCTTTAAAAAAGAAACATATATATCTTTCCCCCCATATGAATCTTTCGTTTCTGTGGTCATCAGAAGTACCTTTCCATTCGGGGCTAGGGTATATTCAGAAAATTCGGATCGGTTTTTAAAATTTAAAATTTTCAGTGCTTTTGGGAAACTGTAATCACCGGTACGAAGCAAAAATGACATGGAAACACCCTTTTCCATTTGGCCATCTTTTCCATACACATTATTCAAAAGTATGGTCTTGCCGTTCAACGAAATACCACAAATGGCATTGTTTTCATCATTATTGATCGGTGCTGGAAATAATTGAGCCTTTGACCACGTTTTATCCTCCTTTAAGGTAGAAAACCAAATGTCCTGATTTTTATCTTTTCCTAAATTGTCTGGATGTTTCCAACGAGTAAAATATAAGCGTTTCCCATCAGGACTCACCACAGGACAAATCTCGTTGTAAGCTGAATTAATCGCATTACCCAAATTTTCTTTGAAATACATGGCATTAGGTTCTGGAACAAGGCGAATACTTTCCTCAATACTTTTATCTTCATCTGAAATGGCGATTGCGTCTATTTGCGAAAAACCCTTTATTCGTTCTGAATTCATTGAAATTTTAATGCCACGAACTTTAAATGCCGTACTTACAGGCAATTGGACATAGGTGACCTGACCCGCCGCTTTCGCATAACCTGCCGGAAATTCCTTTAATAAATAAAGCTTATTGTTATTATCTAATGCGTCAATTCGAGTAATGGAACCCGCTCCAAAATTTTCAAAAACCGCCACTTGTTTTACGATTTGAGTCGTATCAAACCCCACAATGACATATTCGCCAGCGGGATTATCGGGCGTTAAGGATTGCCAAGCACTTGGGCTGTTTTGAAATTTTGGATATTTACTCGGTCTACCTAACAGGTGAATCGCCTTAAATTCTTTAGCTAATAAGGGATCTGAATATTCACTCGAAACTGAAATGATTTTAGAAGCCCATTGTATTTTTTGGGCATAGAGATTTATCGAATTTAACGCTATAAATAAAACCCAAATAACGTTTTGGAATAGCCTCATACACACTATTTAGCCAAATCAACTAATTGACTTATTGTTTCTTGGGGATCCTTTGAATTGAATACAAAACTTCCCGCCACTAATGCATTGGCTCCTGCCTCAATCAAAGCTGGGGCATTGCTTAACGAAACACCTCCGTCAATCTCAATAAATACCGTTGGATTCCCAGCCTCTTTGGCCATTCTGGCTACTTCTTTCGTTTTCGAAATAGCATTTGAAATAAATTTTTGCCCTCCAAAACCTGGATTTACTGACATAATGAGTACTAAATCAACATCCGCCAATATATCTTGTAAGGCGTGAACCGGTGTACCTGGATTGATGGCAACGCCGGCTTGACAACCTAAACTTTTAATTTGCTGGATCGTCCGATGAATATGCGGACATGCCTCCAAATGCACGGTGATCATATGAGCACCTGCCTGAGCAAATTTTTCAAGGTATTTTTCCGGTTGGACAATCATTAAATGTACATCCAAAAACTTATCTGTATACTTTTTGATTGCATCAATAACTGGGAAACCAAATGAAATATTGGGAACAAAAACCCCATCCATGACATCGATGTGGATCCACTGGGCTTTGGATTCTTGTAACATCTGAACCTCAGATCCGAGATGGGCAAAATCAGCCGCTAAAACAGAAGGAGCAATGATCAAATTTTTCATCTTACAAAGGTATGAAAATTATTTGCTAAGGTTTATTTCTACCTAGATTCCGTTTAACTTTATGGCATAATTTTTTTGTATGGATGTAAGACAACAAATGGACGCCCTGATTGAAAAGCTAAATGCTTACAATGAGGCTTATTACCAACAAAATACCAGCCTTATTTCTGATCAAGCGTTTGACCAATTACTAGCAGAACTTCAAAAACTCGAGGCTGAATATCCATTATTTGCCAATCCCAATAGTCCCACACAACGCGTAGGAGGGACGATCACCAAAAACTTTAGTTCCGTAACCCATCAGTTCCCTATGCTTTCCCTTGGAAATACCTACAATGCCAAGGATTTAGAAGAATTCGATGAACGGATCCGTAAAACGCTCGAGAATGAACCCTATGAATATATTTGCGAATTGAAATTCGATGGCGTAGCCCTTTCGTTTTGGTATCAACATGGACAATTAATCAAGGGGGTAACCCGCGGAGATGGTACCCGTGGGGATGACATTACGAATAATGTAAAAACAATCAAATCATTACCCATTCGTGTACATTCCTCCATTTTTCCTGAGGAATTTGAGCTTCGAGGCGAGGGTTATATGCCGATTAGCTCCTTTGATCAAATCAATGAAGAAAAAATACGCAAGGGAGAGGCACCCTTAGCAAATCCAAGAAATGCAGCTTCAGGCACCTTCAAAATGCAAGATTCCGCCGAAGTAGCCAAACGAAATATGGAATGTTTCGTATATGCCTACTTAGGAAACGAAAATCCATTTCAAACGCATGAGGACAGTTTAAACCACATCGCATCACAAGGATTTCCGGTTTCCCCCACCTGGCGAAAATGTCAAAATATGAGCGAAGTTTTACAATACATCGATGATTGGGCGGAAAAAAGACATGATTTGCCTTTGCATACGGATGGAATCGTGATTAAAATAAATGATTTTGGCCAACAAGAACGATTAGGTTATACTGCCAAATCTCCTCGCTGGGCCATATCCTTTAAATATCCATCTGAAATTGCTAAAACAACAATAGAAAGCATTGTTTTTCAAGTAGGAAGAACTGGAAATATTACACCTGTAGCTAATTTAAAACCCGTTTATTTAGCCGGCACGGTCATCAAACGCGCATCTGTTCATAATGCAAATGAAATGCAACGATTGGATTTGCGCCATGGGGATCAAGTATTTATCGAAAAAGGTGGCGAAATCATTCCCAAAATTACGGGTGTGGATGCTTCTGCAAGAAAGGAAGTTAATACCTTGTTCGATTTTCCAGAAAATTGCCCGGCTTGTGGAAGTCCACTCCAACGAGTGGAAGGCGAGGCCAATCATTATTGTTTAAATGATACCGTTTGTCCTCCGCAAATCAAAGGTAAAATCGAACATTTTATCCAACGAAAAGCGTTGAACATCGAAAATATAGGTACTGAAACCATCGATCTTTTCTTTGAAAAGGGCATTGTTCGTGAGATTGCAGATTTATATGATTTAAAAGCTGAAAATTTTATAGGGCTCGACGGATTTCAAACAAAGTCCATTCAAAATATTTTATCTGGTATTGAAAAATCAAAAAATATTCCCTTCCGGCAGGTTTTATTTGGCTTAGGAATTCGTCATGTGGGAGCAACAATCGCTGAAAAACTAGTTTTACAATTTCATTCCATTGAGAATTTACAACAAGCTACTTTCGAGGAGCTTATCGCTGTGCCGGAAATAGGGGAACGTATTGCAGTAAGCGTTCAGGACTATTTTTCTAAGGAAGCAAATCAAAATACGATTACTCGTTTAAAAGCTGCTGGAGTTCAATTATCTGAAGAAATTACCGAAATAGTTCTTGAAGGAATCCATTTAGTAGGTAAAAGTTTTGTAATTTCGGGGGTATTCAAGAATTTCGAACGAGATGAATTGAAAGCAAAAATTATTGCCCATGGTGGAAAAGTTGTTTCAAGTATATCCGCAAAATTAGATTATTTAATTGCCGGAGATCAAATGGGACCCGCCAAACTAGAAAAAGCAAAACAATTATCCATTAAAATGATCAGCGAAGAAGAATTTCTTGACATGCTGAATTAACCTATGCAGAATAACCGATTACCTAAATTTCATGGAGTTGCTCCCGCATTAGTTACGCCAATGAACACTGATTATTCCATTGATTACGATGGATTAACTCGCTTGGTCCAACATGTGTCAACTGGCGGAGTTGATTATTTAGTGGTCCAAGGTACCACTGGAGAATCTGTAACCACTACAGCCGATGAAAAGAAAAAAATTGTAGCTACCATCCAAGAAGCCAATCAAAAAAATCTACCTATCGTCTATGGCTTAGGAGGTAATAATACCGAAAACCTCGTAAAACAGATTAAGGAAACCGATTTCAATGGAATCGATGCAATTCTTTCTGTTTGTCCATATTACAATAAACCCAGTGCTCGCGGCGTTATTGCTCATTACCAAGCAGTAGCGGATGCATCTCCGGTACCCGTAATTTTGTACAATATTCCAGGTAGAACAGGCATTAATATGTCCCCGAGTACTATTTTGAAATTAGCCGAACATGAAAATATCATAGGCGTCAAAGAAGCGTCATGCGTGATTGAACAATGCATGGAAATAGCCTATCACAAACCTGCCGATTTTTTATTGATTTCAGGAGATGATGTACAAGCCGTACCGATCATTTCAATTGGGGGAATTGGCGTCATGTCCGTGATTGCGAATGCATTTCCTGCCCAATTTACCCACATGATTCATGCCGCCTTATCAGGTGATTTTAAAATAGCTCAAAAGGCTTTAGGAGCATTTTTAACAATCGATCCCTATTTATACGAAGAAGGAAACCCAGTCGGGGTTAAGAAAATTTTAGAAAATATCGGCTTGATGACGAGCCAGGTTCGTATGCCCTTGGCATCAGCTTCAAACGAGTTAGGAGAAAAATTAGCGGCGATATGCCTACAAGAAAATTTAAACAATTAATATATGTTTGTACACGTTGTAAATTTCTGGTTAAAAAAAGGCTTAAGCGAAGCCGATATTAAATTATTTGAGGCAGGCGTACGTTCGCTCGGCACCATTGAAACTGTCGTTCATTTTAACGTGGGAAAACCTGCGGGAACAGACCGGCCGGTCATTGACCGTTCCTATGACTATTGTTTATTAACCACCTTCGCTGATGAGGCAGGACATGATTATTATCAAATTGCGCCAGTCCATTTAGAATTCATTAAAAATTGTGCCCATTTATGGGATAAAGTCTTAATCTATGATTCAGAATCCATCTAGGATTGTCGGCCTATTGGCCATGATTGCTTTGTTTTCTTGTGGGAAAAATCTCCAACCGACTAGTTATTACAGTCCCAATTATAAGGATGGATCTTATGATCGAAAGGATGGTCTAGGTTTTGAAATCCCAAAGAAATACGAAATTGACGTTTTGTATTTTACAGATCACCCTAAACAATCCTATGAAGTCATTGAGACGATTTCGATGTCAGGGGAGAGTCCATTAGAGGATAATCAGTTAGTTAATGGAAAAATGCTGAATCGTGGAAATCATCAAACGAAAAAACAAGAATTATTAAATCAAATGGTTGAAAAAGCCGTTGATTTAGGAGCAAGTGCTCTAATTGATGTAAAATATCAAGTTTATAGCACTCAAAAAGCCAATGGTTTTACGTTTACTGGTAAAGCGGTTCGTTACGTGTTGAAATAAGATTCAGTATTTCTAAATTAGACACCAACACTTGTCCTCGAGATTCATCAAAGGTGATTTTTAACGAAATCACCTTTCTTTGTTTAAAAGGAATAATACGCTTATTGCCAATGGTTTGAACATCTATTCGCTCTGTTTCACCGGAATCATTTGTGATATCTAAATGAAATTTCTTGATTCGTTGGCCCAAGGCAATCGGCTCATGCAGCAACAAGGCATTCATTAAAATGGGGTCTTGAAAGGAAAGTGATAAAATAGGCTTTGCATCCGTCGACTTTGCGGCCCAATAATCCCCATTTTTCGGATGGTTGATGCACTGGGCCAAATGACCGTCTACAGCACTCGAAGAAACAATTTTTGTATTTTTCGGCAATATATTTTGAAGACCCAATTGTCGAATCGCAGCAAAACCCATCATGGAAGCGGAATCATTCTCATGGATTAATCCGCGACGATCGACAGGGATATTCAATAGTAAATTTGAATTTCGACCCACTGAGGCAACATATATCTTCATTAATGAATCCGGAGATTTAACTTTATTATCTTGGTCCGCGTGATAATACCAACCTGGTCGAATGGAAACATCCACCTCAGGGGCAACCCAATGACTTCCATTTTCTTGCCCATTTTTGTATTGATCAAATTTTGGATAACCTGGATAAATTTCATCTCGGTTGATCGGGCTCCAAGTTTTATCGTAGGCATATCCTCGTTCATTACCAACCCAGCGGATATCTGGACCTGAATCTGAAAATTGAACCGCCTGAGGTTGATATTTTTCCACCATCGAATGAAATAAGGGCCAATCATAGACTTGCTTTTTTCCATTTGGCCCTTCGCCATTGGCGCCATCGTACCAAAACTCAAAAATTGGTCCATATTGAGTCAATAACTCCTTTTGCATATTGGCATATACTTGGTTATACGCATCCGTACCATAATCAGGATGATAGCGATCCCAAGGCGATAAATAAATGCCTAATTTCAAACCATATTTCTTACATGCATTCGATAAATCACGTACGACGTCTCCTTTGCCATTTCTCCAAACCGAATTTGCCACGCTATGTTTGGTATATTGACTCGGGTATAAGGCAAATCCATCGTGATGCTTGGCGGTTAAAATCAAGCCTTTCATACCGGCTTTTTTTGCAATACGAGCCCATTGCTCGCAATCTAAGGCTGTTGGATTAAACGTATTGGGATTTTCCTTGCCTTCTCCCCATTCCGCATCCGTAAACGTATTCATATTGAAATGGACAAATCCATAATATTCTAGTGACTGCCAAGCCAATTGTTTCGCGGAGGGTAGCGGCAAAATCGGTTTAATCTCTTGTCCAAACAAGGAAACCGAGACAAATAAGGCGAGAGCTAGGTATTTAATCATTTAATAGGTCGAATAAAGTAAACAATTGCTTAAAATAGTAGCTGATTCCGAAGGGATAGCTCTAAATATTGGATTAAAACCAAACCAAACAAATTTCCCTTTTCCTTTTTCCTTTACGGCAAAGAAACTTGAAGAAGGCAATGATTTCAGCATGTTTGCTCCCAAAAAACCAAGGTATTTGGGTTTCAAATCTGTTTTAAGTAAAGTATTCCAAGATTTGTCAAGGGAGTAAAGTGAAGTGCTTTGGTTTAAAAAATAGATCTGTGATGGTAAACCAAACATAAATGGATGGGTATTTTCCACAGATGCCTGTACCATATTTCCACTAAGTGTATTTGAAATTTCACTCCGTTCGCGATCGATGTAGTTAATTACCTTCACTGAGGTATCTTTTTTTATGGTGAATTCCTCGTCCGTTGATTTAATACCCAACAATTCTTTTGCGTCTTCCATAAAAATAGAAATCCCACCTTTTTGCGTCCAGTCCTGCAAAAGAACCTGAGAAGTCGAATTCAAAGAGGTATAAGTTCCATTGGGAAAAATGATATGCGTGTAGTCGGATAAATTAGCTTTAAAAAGTTGATTAAAAGGAATCACGGATGGATTTAGGCCTAATTTTTCATGACAGTAATAGAGTAATTCCCCGATGGAATTTACATCCACAGCCGTATCAGTTATGAAGGCAACACGAATAGTTGACAGATATTTAAAATGTTCAGAACCTAGATCTGCCCCTTGAAAACGATAACTCGAAAAAGGAGTAAGTTTTGGGTATTTTGCCGCGAAAGAAGTAAACCAGGATTTAAATGCTTGTTCGTTTTTGGCATTTTTCAGAAAAAATAAAGTCCCCTGGCTAATTGGTTTTTCTTCTACAATGACAGATTTATCATTAAATACGATGGGAATGCCTAATTTTAGGGCTTCTTGGATGATTGAAAAATGAAAAGGTCCCGTACCTGGGCTTACATAAACTCCTTTTGCTTGCTCATTCCAACTGGCAGGCGAAAGACCAGCAAAATTCATTTCTTCCTTAAAATCTATCTTTTCTTTTAGGCCAAACGCCTCTATTCCATGTAATTTAAATAGATTCCAAGCCGTGATGTCATAGGTCACGGAATCCTCGAGTACGATTTGTGGATCCAAAAGTGTCTGAATCATCGGACTAGCTGATTGATAGGCTGAAATGACCAAATCATTTCGTTCAATCTTTTGATTGGTCACCATTCGGTCGTCTTTATAGGAATAGGCTGTTGTGTTGAACGTTTTTGTGGCAAGACCTAAGGAAACTCGATTTTGTTGGAGCAATGAAATCACATCCTTTGCCTTTTCGATATGTTTGGCTGGGATGACATAGGTTTTATATTCATTTTTAGGATTATTTCGAGCCCGATCATGATTACCATAAAAAGCAGATTTTAAGGCTTCTCTATTTTGCAAAGACCATGAAACAATATCTTTAGCGATATAGAAATGATGTTTTATGCGTTCTTGAAGAGAAATGGTATCCCCATTATTTTTTTTCGCTTGTAAGCCACCACGAATTCCCCCTTGCTCTAGCGTCATCGCTAAAGCCCCATGTAGAATAGGATATGTATCACCATACCCTGGATAGAGTAAATCATATACTTCAGAAGTGAAATATGGCCATTTTTCTTGGTCAAATATGCGAGCAAAAGATTTTCCGATTTGCTCTTGTAATGCTTTCGTTTCTGTGGACAAATAAGTTAAATAGGGTTTAGCGGCAGGGGGGAAATAATAGGAATGTTGGTAACTCTGTTCATGAAAATCAGCATGAAACATGGGCAACCACGATTGAAAAAATCGCAACCGTTGTTGTGTCTCTTTCTGCGTTTGCCAAACCCAATCCCGATTTAAATCAAAAAAATAATGGTTATATCGTCCGCTAATGGGACCTTCGAAATGTTCTTGATCAAATGGATCCGGATTCCCCAGGGCTACAAAATTACGCCGACGAAATTGGGTAACATAAGCTTCCCGACCATCTGGATTAATACATGGATCTAATAAAATGACAAACCTTTTATTCTTCGCAGTTTGATTGAAATCAAAATGATTGCCCAATAAATGATACAATGTTTCTAAAGCCGCTTCGGTACCTGCCGCTTCATTCCCATGCACATTGAAAGATAAATTGATAATGACAGGAAGTTTAGCTTGAATACTTGCAAACGAAATTCGCCCTTGAATGACATCCTGATGCCATTTTTTATAGATGTCTAAGGAATCCTTAAGTTCGGACGACGTGATAATCATTTGCCCTAATTCACGGTCTTCATTTGTTTTACCATAGGAAATCCACTTAGCCACATCTTTTCGTTGATCTGCTAAATAATGAGCATAGGCAACCACTTGATGGTGATACGTAAATTGGCTTCCCATCGAATACCCTAAAAATTCCGCTGGTGATTTAATTTGGCCAAAAGAGGCGAGGGTTATCAGTAGGAAAATAGGCAAGAAAATATTTTTCATAAATAAGGCTTATCTTTTTTTTAAAATTAAGGAAAAAAGGAGGTATATTGAAAGACTTTTATCCTCTAACTTGAAAATTATACGATGGCATTACCCCAACAAGACCACGATGAATTGGCGATCAGCGATTCAGGCAAACAGAATTATTTAATTCCCTTTATTTTAGTTACCAGTCTATTTTTCCTTTGGGGATTGGCCAATAGTTTAAATGGGACGCTCGTTAAACAATTTCAAACCGCACTCGATTTACAACGTTGGCAAGCCAACATCGTCGAGACTGCATTTTATCTTGGTTATTTCATCATGGCATTGCCTGCAGGATATGTGATGAAAAAACTAGGTTACAAGATGGGAATTCTTTTAGGCCTTATCCTTTACGCAGCCGGTGCATTTTTATTTTACCCTGCCGCTGAAGTGCGAATGTATTCGTTTTTCTTAGCCGCACTTTTCTTAATTGCCAGTGGAATTGCCTTTTTAGAAACGGCAGCAAATCTATATGTTACCGTACTAGGGGATCCTAAAAAAGGTGATTTTCGGCTGAATTTGGCGCAATCCTTTAATGGAATTAGTATTATTTTAGGTCCTGTTATCGGCGGATTTTTTATCTTTTCAGATAAGGAATATACTCGGGAAATGATTCAGGCGCTTCCAGCAGCAGAGGCAGAGGCGATTCGAATTTCTCAGGCCAGTTCAGTTCAAATGCCCTATTTACTCATTGGTGCTGTGGTTGCTTTTGTGGCAGTATTATTTGCCATCACAAAAATGCCAGAGGTAGGTGTGAAGACTAAAGAAGTTGCGGATTCCACCAAAATCACCATCGCGGGTTTATTAAAAAACAAACATTTAACCCTGGGAATTATCGCACAATTCTGTAATGTAGGGGCACAGGTTTCGCTTTGGGGAAATTTTGTTGATTTAAAAATAGATTTAGCTAAGGAATCGAATTTGTGGATAGTCCAACAAATTTATCAAACCACCTCCGACATGTCAGCTACCCAAATCGCTAGTTTTCATGCCTCTTTCGCTTTCGTTTTATTCATGTTTGGTCGGTTCATCGGAACCTATTTCATGGGAAAACATGCCTCTAATAAAATATTGGGCATTTATTCAATTGGGGCAGTGGTTTCACTTGTCATCGCGATCATGGGTGGGGGAGTAATAGCGGTCGTTGCACTTATGATGGTGTATTTCTTCCAATCAATTATGTTCCCAACCATCTTCGCACTTGCCTGTAAAGATTTAGGAGAGGGAAGCAAATTAGCCTCTTCGTTGATTATCATGTCAATTGTGGGTGGTGCCTTAATTCCTCCAATTGCGGCCGCCTTATTTAAGGTTAGTACAGGAGCTGCATTAGTTGTGCCTTTGATTTGTTTTGTGTTTATTGTTTACTATTCCTATAAAGGATATGAAATTTCAACGAAAACAGTAAATTAATGGCTCAAAAGCGCTTTATACTATTTTGCGACCTCCAGGATCATGAAGAAATGATTCAAGCGTATGAAAAGTATCATGTCAACATTCCTGCGGCTATTGAAGCAAGCATCTTAGATGCCGGAATTATAAGCATGGAAATTTTTCGAGCAGGAAATCGAATGGTCATGGAAATCATCGCAAAAGAAGATTTCAATTTTGATCTGAAATCCAAAATGGATCAAGATAACCCGGCGGTGATCGCTTGGGAAACGTTGATGTCAACCTTTCAAAAACCAATTCCTATTGCCCAAGAAAACGAAAAATGGGTACTTGGAACACAAATTTTCAAATTATAAAAAATGATAACCACAAGGAAAACATTTTTACAGATTAACCCGACTGACAACTTATTAGTCGCATTGCAAGATTTAAAGGCAGGTACCGTCATTGAACACCATGGTAATTCAATTACGCTGCAAGAGGATATTGCGGCCAAACATAAATTTACCACAGAAGCCATTCCTAAAAATGGAAAAGCGTTTATGTATGGAGTATTGGTTGGTTTAGCTAGCCAAGATATTGCCAAAGGAGGACTCATTCATACCTTTAATTTGCATCATGCTTCCCAAGATTTTGAAGGAAAAACAAAAGAATATCAATGGACGGCTCCAAATGTTCAAAAATGGCAAGATAAAACCTTCATGGGCTATCATCGACCAGATGGGCAAGTGGGAACGCAGAACTACTGGTTAGTCATTCCGTTAGTATTTTGTGAAAACCGCAACATCGAATTATTGAAAAATGCCTTCATTAAAGGCTTGGGGTTTCAAAAAAATGATCCGTTTACCGAACAAGTTATTAAACTAAAATCCCAATTTGAAACTGGACAAAAACCAAGTATTGATCAATTTTCCAAGGAAAAAAACTCAATTTTGGTTAATAAAAGTACATTATTCCCGAATGTGGATGGAATAAAGTTTTTAACACATGAAAGTGGCTGCGGAGAAAATAAGGATGATTCTTTAAATTTAGTTTCCTTGTTAACGGGATATTGCGTTAACCCCAACGTTGGTGGTGTTACGGTACTAAGCCTAGGATGTCAGCATTCTCAAATCGACGTATTTAAAGACTATTTAAAGAAAAAGGATCCTAATTTCTCTAAACCTCTATACATTTTCGAGCAACAACAAGACGAAGGAAGTGGGGTAGAAAAAATGTTAGGCGATGTGATTTTAAAGACATTTGAGGGAATCGTCGAAATAAATAAAATCGAACGAAAACCTGCTCCCTTATCTAAATTACGTTTAGGAGTAAAATGTGGAGGTTCTGATGGCTTTTCAGGCATTTCGGCAAATCCAGCCATTGGCCATACGGCCGATTTATTGGTTGCACTAGGGGGAACCGTCATGATTGCCGAATTTCCAGAATTGTGTGGGGTAGAGCAGGAATTACAAAATCGAGCCGTGACGAATGAAGTGGCAGATAATTTTGGAAAATTAATGAAGGAATATGCGAGACGCGCAGAAGCCGTAGGGGCTGGTTTTGATATGAATCCTTCCCCAGGAAATATCAAGGATGGGTTAATTACCGATGCCATAAAATCCGCAGGAGCCGCGAAAAAAGCGGGTTCTTCTCCGATTGTGGATGCTTTAGGATATGGACAATATGTCACCAAAAAAGGTTTGAATTTAGTTTGTACTCCCGGAAATGACGTTTTAGCCACCACGGGAATGGCTGGATCTGGTGCCACAATTCAGTTATTTACGACAGGACTCGGTACCCCCACAGGTAACCCGATTTGTCCGATGGTTAAATTATCAACCAATACTCGACTCGCTGAAAAATTACCAGAAATTATTGATATCAACTGTGGACCCATCATTTCTGGTGAAAAAACGGTGGAAGAAATGGGCGAAGAGATTTTAGAATATGTCATTGACCTTGCCTCTGGAAATGTATCTACCAAAGCCATGGATTTAGGTCAAGATGATTTTATGTTTTGGCGAAGAGGGGTTTCTTTATAAGCGAACGATATGATTTTCTCATTACAAGGTAAAAAAGTAGTAATAACAGGGGGTGGTTCCGGAATCGGACGTGCCATTAGTCTTTTGTTTGCCGAACAAGGGGCAGAAATCCACATATTTGATTTAGATAATCCCGTCAGTGCAGAAACAAAAGAGGCAGTGCAATCCATTTCACCCACATCAAAACTACATGTGGTGGATATCACCAAACCGATGAGCATTGACAATGCCATTAAATCAATTGGTTCCATTGATATTTTAATCAATAATGCTGGAATCGCGCAAATTGGGACCTTAGAAACAACTTCGGAAGAAGATTTCCAACGGATTTTTGATGTGAATGTCAAAGGCGCCTTTCATTGCATGAAAGCCATCATTCCAGGCATGGTGGCACAAAATAAAGGGGTTATTTTAAATATGGCCTCGGTAGCTTCCTCGGTAGGAATTCCTGACCGATTTGGTTATTCCATGTCCAAAGGAGCGATTCGCACGATGACACAATCCGTAGCGAAGGATTATTTAAAAAAGGGTATTCGCTGCAATTGCATCTCTCCTGCACGCGTCCATACACCTTTTGTCGATGGATTTATTGCTAAAAATTATCCTGACAACCAAACCGAAATGTTTGAAAAATTATCTGCCACTCAACCCATTGGTCGGATGGCGAAACCCATTGAAATTGCCCATTTAGCCCTTTATTTATGTTCGGATGAGGCCTCCTTTGTGACAGGTTGCGATTATCCGATCGATGGGGGTTTTGTCTACTTAAACAACTAAACCATGAAAAATTACCTATTTACAGCTCTTTTATTTTTATCAAGCACTTTGTTAAGTTTTAAAGCCGATAATCCAATCCGAATCGTGTTTTTTGGAGATTCCATTACTCAAGCAGGCATTGGAAAAACGGGTTATATTACCAAAATGACCGAAATGCTTGCCTCAAAAGGCCTTTCATCTCAATATGAACTTATCGGGGCTGGAATTGGCGGAAATAAGATTTATGATTTGTATTTGCGACACGAAGAAGATGTTTTGGCCAAAAAACCCAATATCGTGATCATTTACATTGGAATCAATGATGTTTGGCACAAAACTTCTTCGCGAACAGGAACCGATGCCGACAAATTTGAAAGGTTCTACAATGCTTTAATTAAACGTATACAAAAAGCTGGTAGTCAAGTAGTTATTTGTACGCCAACCGTCATTGGTGAGAAATTTGATGCCACCAATGAGAACGATGGAGACCTTAACTTTTTCTCGGGGATGATTCGGAAAATTGCCACAGATAATGCTTGCCCTTTGATTGATTTGCGCAAAGAATTTTTGGCCTACGAAACCAAATACAACATCGAGAATAAAGCCTCTGGCATATTAACAACTGACCGGGTCCATTTAAATGAGACTGGAAATCAGTTTTTAGCTGAAACGATGTGGAATGTCATTAAAGATTTAAAATAAACATATGAAATTAGTTCGATTAGGTAAGTTGAATGAAGAAAAACCAGCTGTTTTGGTCAATGGCCAATATCTAGATGTATCCGCCTATTTCCAGGATTTTAATGAGGATTTTTTTTCTTCTGATGGGTTAAACCGCTTAAAGGAAATTTTAGAAACAAAGGATTTACCCATCATTCATTCCCCAGAACGGCTAGGATCCTGTGTCGCACGACCTTCCAAAATTATTTGTGTAGGCCTGAATTATGCCGATCATGCCAAAGAAACGGGGGCTGCCATTCCAGAAGAACCCATCTTATTTTTCAAAAGTACATCTGCATTAAGTGGACCAAATGATGCGGTGGTCATTCCGAAAAATTCAACAAAAACGGATTGGGAAGTGGAATTCGCGATAGTCATTGGAAAAAAAGCTTCCTACGTGGAAGAACATGAGGCATATGATTACATCGCAGGCTATTGCTTACACAATGACTATTCAGAACGTGAATTCCAATTAGAACGCGGAGGAAACTGGTCGAAAGGAAAAGGTTGCGATACCTTTGCCCCACTTGGACCCTTTTTAGCAACAAAAGAGGAAATAGAAGATGTGCACAATTTAAACATGTGGTTGGACGTCAATGGCCAACGTCTTCAAACGAGTAATACAAATCAACTGATTTTCAATGTCCCCCAAGTCGTTTCCTATATTTCCCAATTCATGACCCTATTACCAGGAGATGTGATTTCCACCGGTACTCCCCATGGAGTAGGCTTAGGATTAAAACCGCCTGTATTTCTAAAGGCTGGGGATGTAGTAAGCTTGGGTATGGATGGATTGGGTGAACAAAGACAAGTGGCAGTAAACTATACGAAATGATCGACTCGCATCAACATTTTTGGAATTATGATCCAGAGCGAGATACCTGGATTACACCTGAAATGTCGAGAATTCGAGCCGATTTCTATCCGAATTTCAGCGAACCCATCTTCAAAGAACAGGGCATTGAAGGCTGCATCGCAGTTCAAGCTGATTCATCTGAGGAAGAAACACTCTTTTTGTTGGCTTTAGCGGAACAATACGATTTTATCAAAGGCGTAGTTGGCTGGGTCGATTTACAAGCCAAAAACATCGAAGACCGTTTAGCGTATTTTGCCCAATTCGAACAAATGAAAGGATTTCGTCATGTCATACAAGTAGAGAAAGATCCCTTATTTTTTCAAAGACCGGCATTTTTAGCAGGTGTTCGGGCCTTAGCTGCCTTTGATTTTAGCTATGATATTTTAATTTATCCACACCAAGTAGCAGAAAGTATCCAATTTGCCACCAGATGTTCTGATCAAGTACTTATTCTAGATCATATGGCCAAAGCTCCATTAAAAGCAAAGGACATACAGTCATGGAAAAAAGACATCCAAGGATTTAAATCCTTACCGCATGTGTATGCAAAAATTTCAGGTATCATCACGGAAGCAGATTGGACAAATTGGACGCAAGATGAGGTAAAAGAGGTCGTGGATGTGGCTCTGGACGTATTTGGCCCGGATCGATTGATGTTTGGGAGTGATTATCCTGTCGTTTTGGTTGCGGGTGAATTAGCGACTTGGAAAAATACGTTTATGAATTGCATCGAAGCTTTAAGTCCAAGTGAGAAGAAAAAAATAACAGTAGAAAATTGTTTACACGTGTATCAAACTGAATTGTAATGAATTTAGGATTAAAAGAAAAGGTTATCATCGTCACCGGAGGTGCCAAAGGAATCGGGGAGGGAATCAGCGAAAGTTTGGCCTTGGAATCAGCCATCGTGGCCATTGTGGGAAGAAACGAAGCCGATAATTTACGTTGTATCGAAAAAATCCAAGCCACAGGTGGACAGGCATTTTCTTTTGTGGCTGAATTAAGTAATCCAGAGGAATGCCAACAAGTAGTCGATACAATTTTCACCATGTTTGGTAAAATCGACGGATTAGTCAACAATGCAGGGATCAATGACGGTGTCGGATTAGCCAGCGGAAACTATGAGAAATTTATGGCGTCCTTACATGCCAATTTAATCCATTACTATTTAATGGCGCAAGCATGTTTGCCTCATTTAATTAAAAGCAAAGGGGCCATAGTCAACATCGGTTCAAAAACCGCTGAAACCGGTCAAGGCAATACATCCGCTTATGCGGCTTCCAATGGAGGTCGAAATGCCCTAACCCGCGAATGGGCCGTAGAATTATTGCCCTATGAAATCCGAGTAAATTCAGTCATCGTGGCCGAATGCTATACACCCATGTATGACAAATGGATTAAGACCTTGGAAAATCCAGAAGAAAAATTAAAATCGATAACGGATAAAATACCCTTAGGAAATCGAATGACAACCCAAGAAGAATTAGGAGCGATGGTCGCCTTTTTATTATCGAAAAAATCAAGCCATACGACGGGACAATTAATCCATGTCGACGGAGGCTATGTACATTTAGACCGTGCCATTTAACCATGAGCCTTGATTTTAGCCATATCGAAAGTCCAGGCTTACTTGTCTATCCCGAAATTGTAGCCAAAAACATCGACTACGTATTGGCGTTGGTAAATAACAATCCAGATCGCTTAAGACCGCACATCAAAACGCATAAAACGCAGGAAGTCAATGAAATGATGATGCGTGCGGGAATTTACAAATTCAAATGTGCGACCATCGCGGAAGCTGAATTATTAGCTATTTCCGATGCCAAGGACGTTTTGTTGTCTATGCAAGCCACAGGAACGACATTGGCCAGATTTATCAAACTAGTTCAACAGTATCCCAATACTCGATTTTCCTGCTTAATCGATGATTTAAAGGCAGCGGAAGAAATTCAAAGAATTTGTCTGCAGCAACATGTTGATTTACACGTCTTTATCGATCTAAATGTAGGTATGAACCGGACGGGTATTTTACCAGATCATGCATCTAATCTCATTCAATTCATTGATTCTGCATCCCATGTCTCCTTAAAAGGACTTCATGCCTATGATGGCCACATTCGGGATGAAAACATCGACATGAGAAAAGCGCATGCTGATAAAGATTTAGAATCATTTCGGAATTTGGTAGCTGAATTAGATCGAGAAATAGAATTGGTTGTAGGCGGAACCCCAAGTTTCATCGTTCATTGTCAAAATCCTACTTATGTATGTAGTCCAGGAACATTTGTGTTTTTCGATGCCGGATATGCAAAACTTTATCCAGAAAATTCGATTGATTTTGCAGTAGAAATCGTGGCAAGAATCATCTCAAAACCCAGCCCTACCACCATTTGCATCGATTTAGGCCATAAATCTGTAGCACCTGAAAATCCAATTCAGAATCGCGTTCGGTTTATCGACTATCCGGAATGGGAATTATTGAATCAAAGTGAAGAACATGGCATTGTGGAAGTCGGATCGCATGAGCATCTCCCCATTGGCCAAGTGATCCGAATGATTCCATATCATATTTGCCCAACCGTTGCCTTGCATCAATCCTTACAAGTAATTGAAAATGAAAACTTAACCGGACATTGGGAAGTAAAAGCCAGAAATCGAAAAATAAATATTTAAAATGTTTCTCATCGACGCCCATTTAGATTTAAGCATGAATGCCCTCGAATGGAATCGAGATTTACGAGCTAGCATTCAAGAAATAAACGATCGCGAAAAAAATTTAACCGATAAACCCGATCGTGGAAAAGCCACTGTTTCCTTAGAAGAATTGCGTAAAGGGAACATCGGATTAGTGGTAGCCACACAAATCGCCCGCTATGTGGATAAATCTTCCACCTTACCTGGCTGGAATTCACCTGAACAAGCCTGGGCACAAACACAAGGTCAATTAGCATATTACAAGGTCCTTGAAAGGGAGGGGGAATTAATGCCCATCCGAAATTTGGAAGAATTAAAGGGACATGTAAATTATTGGGAATCAAGCAAAGATGCCAAAAAGAAAATAGGCTATCTACTAAGTTTGGAAGGAGCGGATTCTATCGTCTCTTTAGAATACCTAGAAATCGCCCATGCTTATGGACTTCGAGCCCTGGGACCTGCTCATTATGGACCTGGGCGATATGCGCAAGGCACCAATGCCACGGGAGGTTTAGGTCCGATGGGAAGAGAACTTTTGGCTAAAATGAAGGAATTAAATATCATTTTAGATGCCACGCATTTATGCGATGATAGTTTTTGGGAAGCCATGGAACATTTTGATGGGCCTGTGTGGGCGAGTCATCAAAATTCTCGGGCCTTAGTGGATCACAACCGTCAGTTCACAGATGCTCAATTCAAAGAATTATTTGCTCGCAACGCGGTAATTGGAATGCCCTTAGACGCTTGGATGATGATTCCTAACTGGATTCGCGGAGAATCCACACCCCAAAATACGGGCTTGACCTTAGCTCACATGATTGATCATTTGGATCATATATGCCAATTGGCCGGTAATACAAACCATGTGGGCCTAGGAACTGATTTAGACGGAGGATTTGGTAGAGAACAATGTCCATCAGACCTTGAGACCATTGCTGATTTACAGAAAATACCTGAACTTTTATCAAAGCGCGGATATTCTGTACAGGACATTCAAAAAATTTGTCATCAAAATTGGCTTAGCTTTCTAAACCGCGTTTGGGCTTAAGCCTTAGGAGGGGGGCTGATGGAAGTCCATCCACCATCGACAATTAATGTTTGTCCCGTAATATGTTTGGACTTATCTGATAAAAAGAATAAAACAGCATTTGCGATATCATGCACTTGGGCTGCTGCACCCATGGGAGTAATTTTGGCCCATTCGGCTTGATAGGCTTCGTCAAGTAAGGTTCGTTCAGTAATCGTTGCGCCCGGAGAAACGGCGTTAATTCGGATGCCCACAGGCGATAGATCAATGACTAAATTTTGAGCCAATTGATTCAATGCGGCCTTTGTCATCCCATAAGCGGCCAAATCAGGATGCGCCTGATGACCCGTCACCGAGGAGGTCAACACAATCGAGCCCCTTATCCCTGAGCCACGTAAAATTTTCGCGATACATTGAACAAGAAAAAAAGTTCCTTGGAGATTAACTTGCAATAATCGCTCCATCGAAGCTGGCTGATAGTCCCAGAATTTCCCAAACGTAGTGATTCCCGCATTGCACACGCATCCATGTAAGGTTCCCGGGCTCTGCTGAATTTCAACCTGTAATTGTTCTAAAAATTCAGGAGAACTAGCATCCGCCAACAACGCGGAGTGCTGATGCAACCCCGCATGATCCAATAGTGTTTTCGCATCTTGCAACACATGCTCATCCATGTCATTCCAAATGACATAATGCCCATCAGTTATCAATTGTTTGACAATTTCAAATCCGATTCCTTGACCAGCCCCCGTAACGACGAACTTTTTCATAGTCTAATGCGAATCGCGCGTAACAACTGAACCACTTCCGCCTTTCAAGAAATCAAAATCCGCACCTTCATGTGCCTGGTCCACATGGTCAATGAATAAGCCCACATAACCTCGTATATGTTTGGCCGGCATAAATGGATACGCTATTTTTCGAGCCGCTAATTCCTCCTCAGAAACCTCCCAATTCAACGAACGATTGTCCAAATCCAAGGAAATATAATCTCCGTTTTGTACCCAATTCAAAGGTCCTCCCGCCGCTGATTCAGGCGAAACGTGTAAAACCACCGTACCAAATCCTGTTCCGCTCATCCGTCCATCCGAGATCCGTACCATATCTTTTACACCTTTTTCTAATAATTTTTTCGGAATACCCATATTTCCCACTTCGGCCATTCCTGGGTATCCTTTGGGACCCACATTTTTAAGGACCATCACAGAATTTTCGTCGATTTCCAATTCAGGCAAATCGATTCGCGCATGGTAATCTTCAATATTTTCAAAAACCACTGCCTTTCCTCGATGCTTATACAATTCTTTGGAGGCTGCTGAAGGCTTCACCACGGCACCAAAAGGCGCTAAATTACCTTTCACCACGGCGATACCCGAATCAGGTTTAAAGGGATGGTCAAAACTGGAAATGATGTTATCGTCGTAAATAGGGGTATTATGGATATTCTCCCCAACTGTTTTTCCGTTTACCGTCAGGATATCTTGGTGCAAATATTCCTTCATTTGATTCATCAAAGCCGGCAAGCCGCCCGCATAATATAAATCCTCCATGAAATGAACGCCGGAAGGTTGAATATTGGCTAACAATGGTATTTGACGTGAAAACTCATCAAAATCATCTAAATTTAATTCTACCCCAATTCTGCCCGCAATCGCCAATAAGTGAATTACAAAATTCGTAGATCCCCCCGTGGCCGCATTAACCCGAATCGCATTTTCAAAGGCCGGCCGTGTTAATACTATCGAAAGCGTCAAATTTTCATTAACCATTTCCACGATTCGACGACCCGAATGCTGTGCTAAAACCTTTCGACGCACATCCGCTGCCGGAATCGCCGCATTTTGAGGTAAAGAAAGACCTAAGGCCTCAACCATCGTAGCCATCGTACTCGCAGTTCCCATCACGGCACAATGTCCCGGCGTCCGCGCCATGCAGGCTTCCGCCTCAATAAATTCCTTTTGTGAAAGTTCGCCTAATTTATACGCCTCAGCAAATCGCCACACATCAGAAGTACCGATTTCCTTACCCTTAAATTTCCCTTTCATCATAGGTCCACCTGAAATCACTAAGGTGGGCAAATCTACACTGCAAGCCCCCATCACAAGCGAAGGGGTGGTTTTATCGCAACCACACATGAGCACAACCCCATCGATCGGATTCGCACGTATGGATTCTTCTACATCCATACTCGCCAAATTACGATATAACATCGCGGTAGGCTTTATCAATGTCTCACCCAATGACATCACAGGGAATTCAACCGGAAATCCACCGGCTTCGATCACGCCTTTTTTGACAAACTCAGCTAATTCTCTAAAATGGGCATTACAAGGTGTTAATTCAGACCATGTATTACAAATCCCAATAACAGGCTTTCCTTGAAAATAATCATCGGGGATCCCTTGATTTTTCATCCATGCCCGGTAAATAAAACCGTCTTTTCCTGTCTTTCCAAACCATTGTTGGGAGCGTAAATCTTGCTTATTCATGTAAATTTTCTGAGTCTAAGGTTTTGGTCAAAATAAAGCTTTGGTCAGGCCCTAACGAGTAATAGCATGCGCGGAAGCCATTTCCAAGGTCTGAATATAAATCATTTTTAAATCGAAATGAACGAACAATCGTAGTTTTTATAAAATACAAACTATCATCACCTGCATAGCCAAATCGTTGACGCCCCTTTAGTCCCGGAAAAGGTAAAGTGCTGACCCCCGCGCCCGATACCTCAAAGGCCTTAAAATCAGCAAAATTCTTTTTGATTTTGGCTTGTAACCAAAACTCTGGCCGCTGATTCCCATTTAAATCCGAGCATAATAAATTATCCACGGTTACATCCTTCCAAGCTCTCCGAAAAAAGAGTCGATGTGATTTGGTGATTTCAAAAATACAACTGTCTTCCCGATACACTATACGAGCATCATAATCCTCAATTTGAGCCGATAAATGGGCATTAACTGCTTTGAAAGTATCTATTTGAGCAGTCGAACCCAATGAATCAGCAAATTGCCTCACGGTCATTTCCTCTGAAATGTCGGGTATTTTAGTTGATGAATCCGCTTCTTCCATTTGATACATCTGCTTAAAGACAAAAATCAAAACAACTAAAATCCCGATAAATAGAAGGCTTTTAATGAATTTCATGAATGGTTTTCTCGATAATTCCCAATGCCTTGTCCAACAATGCCCTAGGACATGCAAAATTTAAGCGAATAAAATTCTTTCCAAGAAATTGATCTCCTCGCAAGACATGAAGGCCGTTTTCAAATAATCGTTGTTGAAAATCCCCATAGATACGCTCATCAAACTCAATCCAAGCTAGATATGTGGCCTCCAAAGGGAGCATGTGCAAACCATTTTGTCGATTTATAAAGCCTAAAAGCGCTTCATGATTTGATTGTAAATAAGGTAGGAGGGAATCTAACCAGGTTGAGGGCATGGTCCAACTTGTCTCCATTACGTCAATACTATGGCGTGTCAACATCGGAAAAAAGCCCAAGGTCGCCGAAATAAATTGTTTACGCACTTCAGGATCAGGAATAATGGCAAGAGCTCCGCCTAAACCCGCCGTATTATAGGTTTTTGAACTTGCAAAAAAACTAATTGATGGACTTGATTCAAGGTATTTCCCAATACAAATGTGTTCGGATTGCGGTTGAATTCGTAAATCGGCATGAATCTCGTCAGAAACGATTATACAATGATACTGTTGGCACAAAGCGATAATCCGTTTGATCTCGTCATCATTAAATACTGTCCCACCCGGATTATGGGGATTACAAAATAAAAAGACTTTAGGTCCTTTGTTAAGGGCTTCTTCAAAAGCAAGAAAATCAAACGTCCAACGTCCATTTTCCTCCACCATCGGAAAGGTAAATAGTGACTTATTCACCCAATTAGCAACTAAATGAAAAGGATGATACACAGGTACGGCCGTTAGAATTCCTCCTTCGGCAAATTTTGCACAAGCTGCCGTAATACCCGGAACGATTCCAGGGATCCAAACCTGCCAATCGATAGGGGTGTCCCAGCCATACGAGTTTTTTATTTTTTGTTGGGCTACCCGTTTAAGTGATTCTGGTACGATGGCATAACCTAAAATTTGATGTTCGGTAATCCGGTCAAGGCATGCCAAAATTTCGTGTGCCACAGGAAAATCCATGTCAGCCACGGGCATGGGTAACATATCTTTGCCCTGATACGTAACATTATCCCACTTAAAACTATGAGTATGGCTCCGATCAATGATTTGATCAAACGGGTATGGCTGCATATTATTTGAGTCTAAATACTTGAATTCCAATCATGGTCGGGTGTTTTAATATATACGTGGCCAGATCTTCATCAGAGATGCAAATTACTTTTTTTTTCTGACTCGCATGAAGCAAATGGGCCTTCCCATCTTTCATCGTAATAAAACCCACATGTTTAAAATCTAAATCAGAACGTTTCGAGAGAAAAGCCACAAGATCACCTGATGTTAACATAGGTAGCATCTGACTTACATGTTTACGATCGATAAATGAAACCGGTTTCTTTGATATAGCTTGTTCCGTTTTTTTTATTTGATTCAAATCAATCGAAAGGTTTTTTCCAATTAAATAAGAACTTAAATAGTGAATATTCTTTTTGATAACTTGTTCATTGGAAACTTGAATTCGTGAGATAATTCCCATTTGTTGCCATTTCTCAAAGGCTGAACTTAAATAATGCATGCGCGTTTCATAGCGAATATCATCAGATGAAAAATATCTAAAGTCAATCAGATGACTTTTAAAGGCCATATCATCTCCGTTCGATAGATATAAAGCCAACATATTTTCGATAAAGGTCACACAATCAAAATCTTGAAAGGAATAATACACTTCCTCAGGATTAGCCTTTGAAAGGGCCATATGGGAATAGGGGCGACCCATAAAATAGGTGCCTAATGCTACCAAATCCTTATTCGAATGAGCCTTTTCAATCTGTTTTTTTAGATCCGGGGAAATCCCTCGAAACCCTTGGCCGTTTACTTGTACGCAACCTATAATCAGAAATAAACTAAGATAAAATCGCATATTAATTCGATTCTTTAATACGCAAAGCCGCCACGGCACCTAGTATGAAAAACACGCCTGCCATCAATATGGCATAAATAGCATTTCCTCCATAAAAATATTTCACAATCGATCCACCGATGATTCCATTGACAATTTGTGGCATGGTAATGAAGAAATTAAATATCCCCATATAAACGCCCATTTTTGCCATGGGAATAGACCCTGCTAAAATCGCATAAGGCATAGCCAAAATACTTGCCCATGCCATACCGACACCCACCATACTCAGGAGTAAATACATCGGATCAGAAATAAAATAAATCGAAATCAAGCCAATCCCACCTGCCAACAATGAAATGGCATGGGTTTGTTTATTGCCAAATTTGGCAGATATCTTCGGTAAAAACATCGCATATACAGCAGAAACCGCATTATAAACACCAAAAACAATACCAACCCAATTACCCGCTTCTTGGAAGCGCGCCGATTGATGATCTTCCAAAGGCAATCCATACACATGATGAGCTATCGCCGGTGTGCTAAATACCCACATTGAAAATAAGGCAAACCAGGAAAAGAATTGAACCAAACCTAATTGACGCATCGTAAATGGCATCTCTCGAATATAACGAAAAACAGAACCTAAGGAATCTTCCGATTTCTCCTCCGCAAAACCCATTTCCTCGCGTTCCTTGGGCGAATATTCTTTGGTTGTTAAAATAGTCCACACAATGGCCCCCATGAATACAAAAGCGCCAACATAAAATGAATATTTCACGTTCTCAGGAATCTCACCAGCTGGGGCTTCAGAACCAAAACCAAGCCAATTCGCAAAAATATAGGGTAACCAAGAACCGGCCACAGCACCTATTCCGATTAAAAACGTTTGAATCGAAAACCCCAAGGTATTCTGATGATCAGGTAAATTATCGGCGACGAGGGCCCTGAAGGGTTCCATGGATACATTGAACGAAGCGTCCATCATCATGAGGATTCCTGCCCCGACAATCATCGGAGGAATATAACCCGCTAAAGCCCCTGCATGCGGAAAAAAAAATAGGGCAAGCGATGCTAATAGGGCTCCTGTTAGAAAAAAGGGCTTACGGCGACCTAACACATTCCATGTTCGATCAGAATAAAAACCTATAATCGGTTGAATAATCATCCCGGTTAGCGGAGCTGCTAACCAAAACCAGGACAACTGTTCCACATCCGCCCCAAAACTCTGTAAGATGCGAGAGGCATTTCCGTTCTGCAAGGCAAATCCAAATTGGATACCCAAAAAGCCAACACTCATGTTCAAAATTTGAACAAAGGAAAGGGCAGGTTTTGTAAACTTATTCATATTATTCTAGTGTTATCACAAGCGAACTATTGGCTGGCAAAAATACTTTTTTACCCTGTATACTTGGTTTTTGGGTTTGTGTCGGAGGAAAATATTGTTTAGATATTTTAGTTTTTCCAGGATTTCGATGCATCATGGTATAGGCTAATTCCGGGATCTCAATATCAAATTCATGCGCATGATTCGCATCAAAATTAGTTAGAATCAACAAAGCTTCCTGATCCGTATAGCGTAAATAGGAATAAACCTTTTGGGCAGGATAATGAGCAGACTGCGCATATTGTAAATCGAAGAATTTACCCTCTTTAATCGCAGACGATTTTTGAATCCATAGCATCAAATCCACATAAAAGGCATCTATTTCCTTTTCTTCCTTGGACAATTTACCTCCATCAAATTTCCCAGCATTTAACCAGCGCTGATGGGTATCCACTCGCCAGAAATCAAACATACTTGTCCGATCATCCGCCTCATTAAAGCCTTCTATTTCATTGGCTTTTTCACCGAATTCCTGGCCAAAATAAATCATCACAGGGCCATGATGCAAGGTAGAAGTCACCACCATTCCCGGAATGCTAGACCATACATTAGAGGCCGCAAAACCAGGGGAATTAATACGCGTTTCATCGTGATTTTCTAAAAAACGAAGCATGTGTTCTGAAAAATCACCTGATTCTTGTTGCCAAACCTTCGTAATATCGGCCGTTGTCCCATGAGGTTTTTGTTCCATAAGCCGACGAATCCCATCGTATAAACCAACTTTATCATATAGATAATCAAATTTTCCGCGGAAAATATAATCACGATAGCGGTCTGGTTGATATATTTCAGCAATAAATACCACAGAAGGATTAATTGCCTTGATTTTAGGAATGACATACGCCCAAAATTCCACAGGAACCATTTCTGCCATGTCGCAACGAAAACCATCCACGCCCTTGTGAGTCCAATAGGTTAACACATCCAACATTTTTAACCACGTATCAGGGATCGGATCCGCATGCAAAACATGACCGTGCTGGACATCTAATCCATAATTCAGCTTAACCGTCTCAAACCAATCATGAATCGATGGTTTCGCTGAAAAAACATTGTTTCCGCTAACTTTCGAAGGAATTTCGATGTAAGAAATATGTGATTCAACCGGTGGATGTACCCCATCAGGAATCTCAAATTGGGTCCCAGGCAAAAAATAAAAATTATTTTTAGGAGAAAAAGAAATATCTTTTTGGTCACGCGCACCAAAATCTTCTACGCCATTCGGCTTCTGATCCGAATAATATTGCCGTGCTAAATGATTCGGGACAAAATCAATGATTAATTTCAATTGATTTTGATGAATTCGATCCAACATGTTGGAAAATTCACGCATTCGATGTTGAGGTTCTGTGGCTAAAAAAGGATTTACATCGTAATAATCCTTAATGGCAAAGGGAGAACCCGCACGCCCTTTCACAACCATCGGATGATCTAGAGGTGAACCAAAGGCAGAAAAATCCTCCATGGTCGCATGTTCTAACAATCCCGTGGCATATAGATGACTTATGCCTTTCTTTTTCAGCGCTTGTAGGCCTTTCGTGGAAATATCCGAAAACTTAGTTACCCCATTTTCGATATAGGAGCCATTTCGCTTCAATGGACCTGAGTATTGATTGCCCCATAAATGAAACATCATTTGATATACAACAAACTTGTGAGTAGGCACGACAGGATTCATACGATTTATAGTAGGCGATACTTGTGCGAACGATGACCCTAAGAACAAACAAGTCATGAATAGGCACAAAAATAATTTCATACAGAATAAAATAAACAGTTTAGCATAGCCAAAATAACTTTTAAGCTATCTGTAAAAGTAATAATTTTGGGCATTCAATTGGAAAAAAAACAGAAAATACATAGAATGGTACATAAGGCATGCTTATTTGATTTAGATGGAGTTTTAGTCGATACAGCGATATATCATTTTCAAGCATGGAAGAATTTGGGAAAGAATTTTGACTACGAATTAAGCGAAGAACAAAATGAGGAATTAAAAGGCGTGTCCCGAGTGGCTTCTTTGGATCGTATTTTATTTTGGGCCAACAAAGAAGCGAGTCAAGCAGAAAAAAACGCATGGTTAATTGAAAAGAATGAAAACTACCTAGCATTAATCTCACACATGAACCCAAGTGAAATTCTTCCAGGGGTATTAGATTTTTTAAAGCAAGTAAAAGAACTCGGATATTTAATTGCCCTAGGTTCCGCAAGTAAAAACGCTGAAATCATCTTGCAAAAAACAGGTTTAATTTCTTGGTTTGATGCCATTATCGACGGCAATCATGTGCAAAAAAGTAAACCTGATCCAGAAGTATTTTTAAAAGGAGCGGAAGCACTCAAAGTTTCGCCGGAAGCGTGTATCGTTTTTGAAGATGCAAGCGCTGGTGTAGAGGCGGCTAAACGAGCAGGCATGAAGGCCATTGGCATCGGAGATCCTATCGTATTGGAGGAAGCAGATAAGGTAATTCCAAGTTTTTCTGGGGTCCAAGCGGTCAATTTATTATTATTTTAAAAAACACCTTAGCACAGAAATTACAGCTGTCAGACAATTTCTATTTTTGTAGGATTATCTCTAGTTCAACAAAACAACGGAATGAAGCAGTATTTAAAACTGGACGAATGGAAGGTCATAGAAGACCAATTTCACCCTGAGTACAACGAAGTTACCGAATCCATATTTTCTATCGGAAATGGCCGCATGGGCCAGCGCGGTTCTTTCGAGGAAACTTATTCCGGAAAATCATTGCAAGGAAATTATGTAGCAGGGGTTTATTATCCTGATAAGACGCGTGTTGGTTGGTGGAAAAATGGATATCCAGAATATTTCGCCAAGGTATTAAATGCGGCCAATTGGAATGGAATAGAAGTTACGATTGATAACGTGATTGTGGACTTACATACCAGCAAAATCCTTTCATTTTATCGCGAATTAAACATGCAGAAGGGCTTTATCCTTCGAACATGTGATATTGAATTAACTAACGGTAAACAAATTCGCATTGAATCCATCCGTTTGAACAGCATGGCGGATGATGAATCCGGCGTCATTTCCTACACGATTACCCCTTTAAATTTTTCTGGTAAAATTAATTTTCAAGTCTTTATCGATGGTAACATCAAAAATAAAGATGCAAACTACGATGAAAAATTCTGGGAGGAAGTAAAGGTATATGCTCAAGAAAATACATCCTTTGTTTGGTCCAGAACGAAAAAAACAGGTTTTGAGGTAATTACAGGCCAACGAATCAAGTTTAAACAAGGAGGCAAATCCTTAAGCGTTCGAGCACACGCTGTCACAAAAGAAAAATACGCAGCACTTCACTATGAATTGGATGCTCAGGTGAATCAATCCATAACACTTATTAAGTTTGCGGTAAATTTAAGTTCTGAAAATCACCCCAAAGACCAATTAGAAAATAAAGCCATCCAATATGTAGACCGTATTCATGCGAAAGGCTATAATCAAATGCTTGCCGAACAAGAAGAAGCCTGGGCTAAAAAATGGGCAATAAACGATATCATCATCAAAGGGGATGTGGCGGCTCAACAAGGCATTCGTTTTAATATTTTCCAATTAAACCAAACCTATACAGGCGAAGATGACCGACTAAATATAGGTCCAAAAGGTTTTACAGGGGAAAAATATGGCGGAAGTACCTATTGGGATACAGAAGCATATTGTATTCCGTTCTATTTATCTACGGCAGAACCCGATGTTGCGAAAAATTTATTGATTTACCGTTGGAAACAATTAGACCGTGCCATCGAAAATGCCGAAAAATTAGGCTTTTCAAAGGGAGCTGCCTTATATCCGATGGTTACCATGAATGGCGAAGAATGCCATAACGAATGGGAAATCACCTTTGAAGAAATTCACCGAAATGGGGCCATTGCGTATGCCATTCAAGATTATGTCAATTATACGGGTGACCGAAAGCATTTGGCAGAATATGGTTGGGAAGTCCTTTTAGGCATTGCACGCTTTTGGGCACAACGCGTAAATTGGTCCGAGGACAAGCAACAATACGTCATGTTAGGTGTCACAGGGCCTAATGAATACGAAAATAACGTGAACAATAATTGGTATACCAATTATTTAGCAGCTTGGTGCCTTCGCTACGTCATCGAAGTCCATCAAGAAATAACGGAACAATTCCCTGAAATATCTGCCGAAAAATTAAAAAGTACCGCATTTCATCCAGAAGAATTATATCTCTTTAAGAAAATTGCAGAGCAAATGTATTATCCGAAGGACGAAAATCGTGGCATTTTTCTTCAACAAGATGGATTTTTAGACAAAGAAATATCTGCCGTTGATACGATTCCAGCAGGGCAGAGGCCAATCAATCAAAATTGGTCTTGGGATCGAATTTTACGTTCCTGTTATATCAAACAAGCAGATGTTTTACAAGGATTTTATTTCTTTGAAAAAGACTTTAGCCAGGAAGAATTGGAAAGAAATTACAATTTCTATGAACCGATTACCGTTCACGAATCTTCCTTAAGTCCTTGTGTGCATAGTATTTTAGCAGCCAAATTGGGCAAGGAGGATAAATCCTACGAATTCTATACACGTGCGGCCCGCTTGGATTTAGATGATTATAATAATGATACAGAAGACGGTTGCCACATCACCAGCATGGCCGGCACCTGGATGTCGATCGTGAAGGGATTTGGGGGAATGGTGGTCGAAAATGGAAGTCTTCATTTTGCTCCGTTTTTACCAAAACAATGGACTGAATATTCCTTTAAAATAAATTTTAGGGAAAATCAAATCCAGGTTCGCGTAAAGGAAATAGGCGTGGAAATTGAAAACCTTTCTTCGACAGCCTGCACTATAAACGTCTATGGAAATGCCTATTTCCTAAATGCAAACAGTAAAGAATTAATTCTATTGCCCGAGGAAACAGAGGCCTAAGATTAGCTAACCAAATCTATATCTGGGGTGGATTTGTCGATCAAGGCAACTCCACCTCGTTCTTTTCGTGCAATGCGCGAATACAATCCCACTTCTTGAGAAAAGATAAAAGTGAAAAACAATTTCACAAACGACGTATGGTACTTTAAGTTCTCATAGAATTCAGGAGCAGCAGCCTTGAGTTTAGGAAGGTTATTCCAAGGTACAGAAGGCATATCATGATGCTCATTGTGATAACCCACATTCATATTTATGCCATTTAATCCTCCATAATAGCTATAGGTTTCTTGGTTTTTATCAAGCACCAAATAATGCTCTTGAATCCAGCGCGCGCCTAGCGGATGCAAACCCACCGAAAACAAAAAGCTAAGGCCTAAATAGGCTAAAGCAGCCCAACCCCAAAAGTAAACAATCAAAAAATCAAAGGTAATTTGAGCAATGATGTTCATAATAACCCATCGGTCGATAACAGCCAATTCGATGCAACGAATCGTACGAATTCCTTGAAAAAAGGGAAACAAGGCCAACCAAATAATCTTTCCAATAAAATAATTATTAATCAATTTAGCTTCCCAATAATCCGGTAAATCCGCATCTAATTCATGTACACCTTGAAAGGCATGATGTTTTAAATGATAATTTTTAAAAGATATGGCGGTAGGAGCTAAAGAAGGAAAATTCGCCACGATCCCCGCAAATACATTCCAAGAATTCTTCTTAAAAATCAAATTATGTGCTGATTCGTGAATACAAACAAATAAAGTATGTACGGGAAAAGCACCGATACACCAAGCAGCGGCGATAATCATCCACCAAGAATAATCCTTGACAAAATAGGCCATGGCTAATTGAAGACCCACACAGCCAAAAATCCAGTACATGGTATTGGGATTTTTTCCAATCAACTTTTTTACCTCTGGATGCTTTTTAATAATTTCTCTTGTACGTAACCGATGGGGTTCGGATCCTTCTACCCAAGTAAAATCAGAAATTTCAGACATGTTGATGATTTATTTTGCGACACAAATATACAAGAATATGGCCTTTACCTGACGAAAAGAAAACTATTTAATTTAAAATTTACGTTTTTGTGACAATATGTCAGAAATGTCAGCATCAGAAAATGATGGCACAATCCTTGACAATATGGGGAAAAAATTAAAAACTATCATGGGAAAAATTATTGGAATTGACTTAGGAACCACCAATTCATGTGTGGCGGTAATGGAAGGAAATGAGGCCGTGGTTATTGCGAACTCAGAAGGAAGAAGAACGACACCCTCTATTGTAGCATTCTTAGACAATGGTGAGCGTAAAGTAGGTGATCCTGCCAAACGTCAGGCCATCACAAATCCACAAAACACCATTTCATCTGTAAAACGTTTTATGGGTAAAAAGTATTCAGAGGTAGGATCTGAATTAAAAACAATTTCCTACAATGTTGAACAAGGAAACAACGACACACCACGTGTACGCATCGGCGATCGTTTATATACACCGCAAGAAATCTCCGCGCAAATTCTAACCAAGATGAAGCAAACAGCTGAAGATTATCTTGGTCAAACAGTTTCCGAAGCAGTCATTACTGTACCTGCTTATTTTAATGATGCGGAACGTCAAGCCACAAAAGAAGCTGGTCAAATCGCTGGTTTAGAAGTTAAGCGTATTATCAATGAACCGACCGCCGCAGCGCTAGCCTATGGGGTAGACAAAAAAGGGCAAGATATGAAAATTGCCGTTTTTGACTTAGGAGGCGGAACTTTCGACGTATCCGTGTTAGAATTAGGCGATGGCGTATTTGAAGTAAAATCGACGGATGGAGATACGCACTTAGGTGGTGATGATTTCGACCAGGTGATTATCAATTGGTTAGCCGAAGAATTTATTGCCGATGAAAAAATCGACCTACGCAAAGATCCAATGGCCTTACAGCGCTTAAAAGAAGCTGCTGAAAAAGCGAAAATCGAATTAAGTTCTGGCGCATCGACGGAAATTAATTTGCCTTATATCATGCCCGTAGACGGTATTCCAAAACACTTAGTTCGTTCATTGAGCCGCGCAAAATTTGAACAATTAGTCGATAGCTTAATTCAACGCACCTTGGAACCATGTAAGCGTGCCATGAAAAATGCTGGATATACGAATGCCGATATCGATGAAGTAATTTTAGTGGGGGGATCGACGCGGATACCTCGCATTCAAGAAGAAGTAGAAAAATTCTTTGGTAAAAAACCTTCCAAAGGAGTAAATCCTGATGAGGTAGTGGCGATTGGAGCAGCGATTCAAGGCGGTGTGTTAACGGGTGAAGTAAAAGATGTCTTGTTATTAGACGTAACACCTCTATCATTAGGTATTGAAACCATGGGTGGTGTATTTACCAAATTAATCGAATCGAATACAACCATCCCAACCAAGAAATCTGAAGTATTCTCGACCGCAGCGGATAACCAACCTTCTGTAGAACTCAATGTTTTACAAGGTGAACGCCCAATGGCTAAGGATAACCGTTCATTAGGACGCTTCCACTTAGATGGTTTACCACCGGCACAACGTGGAGTTCCTCAAATCGAAGTAACATTTGATATCGATGCGAACGGAATTTTACAGGTATCTGCCAAAGATAAAGGAACAGGGAAGGAGCAAAAAATCCGCATTGAAGCGTCAAGTGGCTTAACTGATGAGGAAATCGAAAAAATGCGTAATGAGGCGAAAGCGAATGAAGCAACGGATAAAATCGAAAAGGAGCGTGTTGAGAAAGTAAATCAAGCCGATGCGTTGATATTCCAATCCGAAAAACAATTAAAGGAATACGGCGAAAAATTATCAGAGGGCAATAAAACGGCCATTGAAGGTGCATTAGCTGAATTAAAAGTAGCGCATGCTTCTCAGGATTTGGCTTCTATAGACGCTGGATTAGAAAAATTGAATACGGCTTGGACTGCTGCTTCACAAGAAATGTATGCAGCTGGAAATACGGGTGATGCAGGTCAAAACCCAGCTGAACCAACCGATACAAACGATGGAGGCGCAGAAGATGTAGCCTTTGAAGAAGTTAAATAATAGGTTTAGAGGTAATTAAAAAAATCCCGGTCGTTGACTGGGATTTTTTTATGCGTTTATCGAGCCTTTACGGTCACGCAAAGATTGAATTTCTCGGCCACTTGTCACTGAAAGAATTTCAGAAATGATGGACATCGCGATTTCATATGGCCCCTGGGCCCCTAAATCCAAACCAATTGGCGAATAAAATTGACTTCGCAATTCATTAGACAATAGGCCTCCTAATGCCCCTTGAAGTTTATCCATCCGTTTATGTGGCCCTAAAATACCTACATATTGATTTGGTGATATGACAGAAATCAAATCAGTTAATAAATGAACATCTCGATCAAAATCGTGCGTCATGAGGACTAAATGATCACTCTCAATTAAGTCACGGGGATCTTCCCAGCCATATACCTTGGCTACTTTTCCTTGATGAAATACAGGCATTTTGGTTGGATTTCCCACCCAATGCACTTCCCAGCCCAACCATTCGCACAATTCAATTAATTTAAGCGAGTCAAACGAATGACCGAAAATCCATATGCGCGATTTTGCTGCTACGCGTTCAAGGAAATAATAATGTGATTCCGACTCTTTAAAAATAGAGGAACCCGATTGAACACACGAATTCCATTCCTCATTAGACATAAAAGAAGGACAAGCTTGAGCAAGAGTTAATTGATGTTTCAGAGCATTTATTTTTGAAATAGAACTTAATAGAATAGATTCTGCCGTATAATTAAAATGCTTTTCTATTGATTCTATGAAAGCAAACAAATAGGCTTGATGTGGAATAATCATTATATCAATTAAGCCATTGCAACCTAATCCAACACCCAATTCAAAGGGATCGTCTTCCCTCGTATCGTATTGAACCATTTGAATCGACTGGTTCATCATGGAATATTGTGCTTTTTTCAACATGTCGCCTTCCAAGCAACCACCTGAAATTCCTCCCCACCAATCACCAGATTCGCTAATCAACATCCGAGCTCCTGGTCTACGATAGGCAGATCCATCCACATGAACAACAGTAGCCAAGGCAAAAGAAATTCCTTGACTCATCAATTCCTTCATTTGACGTACAATTAGTTTTAATTCTTTCATGCCGAATACATTAAACCTATTTTTTCAATTAAATATTCCTCCAAAAAATTGATATCAGCTTCTGTGGTCAAGTGGGATAATGAAATACGCAAGGTACTTAACGCATTCGCTTCCCGATGACCTAAAGCCATTAAAACATGCGATGCTAATTGCTTTCGGGCGTTGCAGGCAGAACCGTTACTTATTGCAATTTTAGGCATTACACGGAACATATTTTCCCAATCCACATCCATCAATGTTATATTTATGATATGCGGAACACGATTTAGTGTATTTCCATTCAGCTGTAACTTACCAAGAAAATGAGTTGTTAATCTGTGTTCTATGGATTTTTGGAATATTTTTAACCGGTCCATTTGGGCTAAATACACAGGCAAACGAAGAAACGAAGTTCCAAGGGCAACAATTTGTTGGACAGCTAAGGTCCCCGAACGCATATTTCGTTCCTGGCCACCGCCTAGCAATTGAGCATGTAATTGAATACCTTTTTTAATGATCAACCCTCCGATACCTTTGGGGCTATAAATTTTATGACCTGAAAAACTAATTAAATCGGGTAATGAACCTTGATGTATAGCTAATTTACCAATCGCCTGGGTCGCATCTGTATGAAAAACAATTCCATGTTTTACACATAAATCAGCTATGGGATGGATTGGATTGATCGTCCCTAGCTCGTTATTCACCCACATAAGTGAGATTAATTTTGTTTGTCCGGGAAGTATAGCTTCACGAACGATATCTAACGAGATTTCACCCTGGGCCGTTGGTTTCAGATAAGTCACCTCCCAACCTAAAGTTTCCAAATGTTTAAATACCTCCAACACCGCTTTATGTTCAATGGAAGATGTAATTACATGGGCAGGAGTCAATTTAGCTAAGAAACCAATAATAGCCAAATTATTGGATTCCGTGGCACCAGAGGTAAATAATACTTGAGACGAATGCGCATTAAAATAGGTTGCAATTTGTTTTCGGGCCTGTTCGACGGCATCATGGGCCTGCCAACCAAAATAATGCTGACCCGATCCCGCATTTCCGAAAACCTCAGAAAAATAAGGCATCATAGATTCAAGAACTACTGGATCTACAGGAGTTGTCGAGGCATAATCAAAATAACGCGGAGAATCCATTCAGATGAATTAATAAACAAAGATAAAAGATAAAAAAAAAGTCCCGAATAAATCCGGGACTTTCATTTCAATTCGTGAACGATTAAGCTAATTTCTTAAGAACAGCTTTAAACGCTTCTGGGTGATTCATGGCTAAATCTGCTAATACCTTCCGGTTTAACGCCATTCCCGATTTATTGTATTTACCCATAAATGCCGAGTAGGATAGACCTTCTTGACGGGCAGCTGCATTAATACGCTGAATCCAAAGTCCACGAAAATCTCTTTTCTTAACCTTACGATCCCGGTACGCATATTGCAAACCTTTCTCTACTTTGTTTTTAGCTACAGTCCAAACGTTCTTTCCGCGACCGTAAAATCCTTTCGCTAACTTTAGGATTTTTTTTCTTCTAGCTCTTGAAGCTACATGGTTGACACTACGTGGCATATTTTTTTTGTTTTTTGAATGTAGGCGGTTCGTATGAACTCTTTTTTGCCTTTATTCTGGTTTAACAATAACTTTTAACTGATACTTATAGACCTAATAATAAATTTACGCGGTCCATATCAGAAGGTGAAACTAAAGTAGCGTGAACTAAATTACGCTTTTGTTTCGTGGTTTTTTTAGTAAGGATATGGCTGTGAAAAGCGTGCTTACGCTTGATTTTACCAGTTCCCGTTACTTTGAAACGCTTTTTCGCTCCAGAGTTGGTTTTAATTTTTGGCATTCGTTTAATTATTAAATGTAAAAATTGGAACGCAAAAGTAAGAAATTTACCCTATAATTCCACAGATTGTTTAAAATTATTTCTTTTGCGCTTTTGGCGAAAAAATGATGCTCATCCGCTTACCTTCTAATTTAGGCATATCGTCTGGCTTGCCAACTTCTTCTAAGCCTTTGGCAAAGTTCAATAGTAACATTTCACCGCGTTCTTTAAAGACAATGGTTCTTCCCACAAAATGCACATAAGCCTTCACTTTAGCACCTTCCTTCAAAAAATTGACGGCGTGTTTTAATTTAAAATTGAAATCATGCTCATCCGTATTCGGACCGAAGCGAATTTCTTTAATAACCGTTTTAGTGGCATTGGCTTTGATTTCCTTTTGCTTTTTCTTTTGATCATACTTAAACTTCGCATAATCGATAACCTTACAAACAGGAGGGACCGCATTGGGTGAGATTTCCACTAAATCTAAGCTCTGTGATTCAGCGATTGCTATAGCTTTCGCGAATTCATAGACACCTTGCTCGACATTTTCGCCAACTAAGCGTACTTCAGCAACTCCACGAATCAATTGGTTAATGCGATAGGGTTCTTCTTCTCTTCGGTTTCCTCGGTAATTGTTATTGGGGCGTAAAGCCATAAATATAATTTTGGTTTAATATTTTTTCAATCAATTCGAAATCTAACTCTATTTTAACGGATTTGCAAACAATAACCGCTTTACTTATCTACGGTCAATTGCGCAATTTCCTCTTGTGCCAAGGTAATAAAAGCATCTAAACTCATCGATCCCAAATCACCCTGTCCTTTTTTGCGGATACTAACTAGCCCTTCGGCCTGTTCCTTATCCCCAACAACGATCATAAATGGCACCTTACTCACCTCCGCATCCCGAATTTTTCGGCCAATCTTCTCATCGCGATGATCCACATATCCTCGTAAATCCTTTTCCTGCAAACGTAAGTAAATTTCGTTCGCATAATCCTCGTATTTCTCCGAAATAGGCAATACAGCCAATTGATCCGGGGATAACCATAATGGGAAATTTCCAGCCGTATTTTCAATCAAAATAGCCACAAAACGCTCCAAAGACCCAAAAGGCGCCCGGTGAATCATAACCGGTCGATGTTTTGCATTGTCAGAACCGGTATATTCTAATTCAAATCGTTGGGGCAATTGATAATCTACCTGAATCGTACCCAATTGCCATTTCCGTCCAAGGGCATCTCGGACCATAAAATCCAATTTAGGACCATAAAAGGCGGCTTCCCCATATTCAATGACCGTTGGGAGTCCCTTCGCCTCAGCCGAACGAATAATCGACGCTTCTGCACGGTCCCAATCTTCATCATTCCCAATGTATTTTTCTCGATTCTCCTTATCCCGCAACGAAACTTGCGCCGAATATTCATGAAATCCTAAGGCCTTAAACACATAAAGCACCAAATCAATCACCTTCATAAATTCATCCTCAACCTGATCTGGCCGACAAAATATATGTGCATCATCCTGCGTAAATCCACGAACGCGTGTCAATCCATGCAATTCACCTGATTGCTCATAGCGATATACCGTGCCAAATTCCGCCAAGCGCAAAGGTAAATCCTTGTAACTACGAGGTTTTGTCTTGTAAATCTCACAATGGTGCGGACAATTCATCGGCTTCAAGAAAAACTCTTCTCCTTCATCCGGAGTATGAATCGGCTGAAACGAATCCTTTCCGTATTTCGCATAATGACCAGAAGTCACATACAATTCTTTACTGGCTATATGAGGCGTTATGACAGGGGAATAGCCGGCACGAACTTGGGCCCGACGCAAAAAATTCTCCAAACGCTCCCGCAATAATGTCCCTTTAGGTAACCACAAAGGCAATCCCATCCCCACTTTCTCCGAAAATGCAAACAATTCTAATTCCTTGCCTAATTTCCGATGATCCCGACGCTTGGCCTCTTCCAACAGCGTTAAATACTCTTCTAATTCCTTCGCTTTCGGAAACGTAATGGCATAAATCCGAGTCATTTGCTTCCGCTTTTCATCTCCACGCCAATAAGCTCCTGCCACACTTAACAACTTCACCGATTTAATAAATCCCGTTTGTGGAATATGTGGCCCTTTACATAAATCCGTAAAATTTCCCTGAGTGTAAAATGTAATCGAACCATCCGAAAGGCCCTCTAATAATTCTAATTTATATTCGTCGCCTTTTTCTTTAAAATAAGCAATCGCGTCGGATTTAGATACTTCTTTCCGCTGATAGTCTTGTTTCAATCGAGCTAATTCCAACATTTTATCCTCAATCGCCTTAAACTGCTCAGAACCAAATTCTCGCTCTCCTAAATCAATATCATAATAAAATCCCTGTTCAATCGCCGGACCAATCCCAAACTTAGTACCTGGATAAATCGCCTCAATCGCTTCTGCTAATAAATGCGCGGATGAATGCCAAAACGTCTTTTTACCTTCCGCATCATTCCACGTTAATAATTGCAAGGCTGAATCCTGTAAAATAGGCGTAGAGGAATCCACCACCTCATCATTTAATTTGACAGCCAACACATTACGCGCTAAACCCTCAGAAATTTGCATCGCAATCTCATTCGCTGTAATTCCCGCTTCGAATTCACGAACCAGACCGTCTGGAAAAGTTATTTTAATCATTCTTAAAAATTTTGCACAAATGTACGAATTTAAGCTCAAAATTCACGCCGACCTTCGGGTATAGAATCTAAAGGAATCTGTAAGGAATCCGCTCGCTTACCTGTCAACCGATCCTTTGACATTCGAAATCGAATATCCTGATTAAAGAATTGAATTCCAGAATCAAGTACAGACAAATTTGCCACTTTATTACCCATATAGCCATAAATCAACGATTTATGCCATAATACCTCCTTGAAAACCAATGAACTTACAGGAATTTGTGATAGAATACCTAAGGCGCTAGGATAATTTCGAACCTTCATATAAAATTGAGCCCATTCTAATTTTAATTGAAAATTATCAATAAATTGTTCATCCACTTTTTTATATACCTGTTCAGCCAACGCATTTTTACCTATTTTACCCAAAAACCTTGCCCAAATTCTAAGTAAATGCGGATCTAATGGGTACTTTTTAATTTCCGCCAATACCAAGGCCTGATATTGAATAGCCGGCATCAAAGAAAATTTACTTTCGATATTCAATCGATGCAACAATGGGTCCTGCAACTCCTGAGGATTTAACGTAAAATATCGCTTTTCAAAGGTCAAACTATCAAGTTGGGACAATCGAGAAAAAGCCTGCAGGCTGACATTCGCATCTGAGGACATTTTGAGCATTTGGGCTTTTCGAATATATATATGAACTAAGGCAGGTTGATGTAGAAACAAATGAATTTTAGCGAGTAATCGAAAAATATCCACATTCTCTTTTTTCGCCGACTCAACCACATGGGCATCTTTTAAAGCCTCTTGATACAATTCCAAATTAAATTTAATCTTCGCGGATAGAAATAAATAGTCTAAGTCGCTCGGAACATTTTCAATAGCTTTATTTATATCAACGTATGCCTTTTGATACACATGTAAATCATAATAAGCCTTGGCTCGTAAATAATATAAAGAAGCACTTTGTTGATCTTCTAGCAATTGACTCAAAAAAGCAATCACTTTAATTGGGTCCTGCTGAGATAAATATGCAGTAGCAGGAGGCATTTTTTCTCCTTTTGAATCAACATTCGTCTCACAGGAAAATAAAGCAAAAAAGCCCAATAAAAGGATCCCAATATTTTTCATTAAAACCCAATATCTAAAACCAAGGGATACCATTCCATTGTACCAGTCAAAGATTTATATACACCTCGAACGCCTAATTCAAAAGATTGAGAAAAGCGCATGACGTGAAATTGACTTGAAAAATCAAAACCAACTGATTGGAAATCTTGTGATTGCACCTGCCCATAGGAGGTATAATTTCCTCGGCCACCATCAGCAAATAAATTGCCCTTCAAACGAGTAAAATACAGATATCGACCCATATGCAAATCCATATTGGTAATTGGAAAGCGATAATCCAATGCATAGGTCGTCATATCTTCAAAAAGTTCATAGGCATAGCCCCTTGGAAAAATCAATGGACTTGAAAAATTATAATTCCCTTTTAATTCCTTCTGATAACCGAAGCGAACTGAAAATCCATGGTGTTTTAATAGGCCTGGCAAATACATTTTAGCTTGAAACGCTAATAATTCTCCTTGCAAGGATTGTTGAAATGGCATTCCAGTCCAATAAATATTCGCTTGCACGCCCCATTTAGATTGTAAGTCTAATAAGGATTTGTTTAACATTTTATTATATGACAAAGAATGTGTCATTGAGGTATATGTGCCATCGAAAGCTTCTGACCGATATCTTTTGGGCAAATCATACCCATCCACTTGAAATAAACTAAATGTACTTGACCAAGAAACATTTTCTTGAAAAGCACTATGGGTCAGATTAAATGGTAATCGAATGCCTATGTCAAATTTTCGTTGAGTCCATTGATCCGTACGCAAGGAATCATAAGGTTGTTTTCGATCGATGTAAATTTGGGTTTGCCGACCACCTTGTTGGGCAGAAAAATCAATCACAGGCCACCAACCCTGATATGAACCTCGAATAAATTCAGTCCCCGTTTTCTCATTCGCATCCCATTGATAACCGGCCCCCAACTGTAGCGTACTCGTGATATTCTTAGAAAGGACACTCAATTCCAATTTATTACCTGATGAACCTACATATGGCCCCCAAGAATAGATATTGATGAGATTTAATTTACTGTAAGGCTTTGTTTCAAAAACTTCTGACGTTGAATGATTGGATTGAACCACCGTCTTTGTGGGTGCAATTGGCGACAAATCAAGTTGGGATGACACAATTCGATTCCCCTTGGCTGTATAATCAGAAAAAACGAATTGGCCGTTCAATTCTGATGCCGAATATGCTCCATAATTCGATTGACTAACCACATACTCTCTACCTGATACATAATTCCAAGCAGAAATTTGGTCACGGCCATTCATGGGTCTATTAAAATACACAAGGGAATCAGCTACCACAGGTGAGGCAATATTTTCTGACCCAAATGACTTTTCTGTCACCAATTGTTGTTTTTGCCAATCATAAATCACAATCTTTTTGCTCCGATTTTGTAAAACAACAGTGACCAATCGGCCTTCTTTTGAAATCCTGGGATGTAGAAAATGAGACCCGGGTTCTGGATTAATTTGAGCTAAAATTGCCTTTGATTCTCGATCTAAAATTAAAATACGGGATGTACCTTCCTCTGTTTGGACTAATACCGACAAATAGGCATTATCCGGACTGATACTCGGACAAATCCATTTTTGATCTTGATCGATATACGTTTTTTCACCCGTGGAAAGATTTAACATAACGACACGCGCCCCTTGCTTTTGAGCCCAACGCTTATGATACGTGATTTCTGACCAAACCACAAATTGTTTCGTGGCAGAAAGCATCCCACTAGGATATAGCGGTCCTAAAACTGTAAGTAATTTTTCTTTCGAATTTTCTATGGAAACTAAACTCGGAATGGAAGAAAACCCTGATTTTATCGCTATTACCTGATTAGGCCCAATCAAGATGGGATAATCATAGGTCGTATATGACTTTTTTATTTCAGGACTTAGCTGTGAAACAGTTTTAGTATTTGGTAAAATATTTGCCCTTAGAGAATCCAATTGTTTTTGCAACATATTGGCAGCCCATCCATCAATCCCCAGTCCTGTTAACAACTTCACTTGATTAGAAAAAGCAAATGCCCTAGGCTTTTTTAGACTTTGAGTCCAAAGGTCTCCAATCACTTGATTACCAAATCCTTGATTCAGCTTAGCACTTAGAAATTGACCAAAAACATAATGATTGGGCACAAATTCTCGATACGACTTACCCATCATTTTCGCATAATGCGGTACTCCATATTCCATCAAATAGGCATTCAGAGGCATGTGAAATTGTGGAATACGCGAACGGCCAAAACCGTTTAAACGTGTCTCTGTTTCTACTGCATCTCCTTCCCACAGCCAATTCGGAATCATTAAATTTGAATATAAACCCTGCCCATTGCTACCCCAAAAAGTTCGAAAAAAGGAAGCAACTCCTTTTCGACCTAATTCGTTTTGGTACATGTGCCGAGTCTCATGTGAAACCAGCAACGCTAACCACTCATTCGTACCTTGAAGCGCTGCTTCTTGACTTGGCGTACTCAGAAATTCTGACCTAGGGGCATAGAGACTCACAAAACCATTGCTAACAATACCTTGGTTTTGCAATAAAATAGTCCAGGGATGTAGAGAAGTTAACATTCCATCGCCCACCTGCTGAATATATTGATTTACATAATTGGCTGTTACTTGCGCCAAAGAATCAGCCCCAGCAGGATAAATGATGCGAATGGGGCTTTTGGTCAATGAAATTTGTTTCCATGCCAATGAGGCTGGATTTTGATCCATGATTGGATACAAACCCTGCGCCTTTAACGAAACAGGTAAAACCAATAAACACAAACAAAAAATAAACCTTAGAACCATCGTAACACTTGTTCGATCAACCACTTTGATTTAAATGTATAAGGCGGGTAAAAATTCTTCAATAAATTAGTCCGCTGTTTAACCACCGATTTTTGATTTGAAAATTCCGTAAATCCATATTTCCCACCCGATTTACCGATGCCAGAATGATTTACGCCACCAAAGGGTAATTCAGTATGACCAAATTGAATCAAACAATCATTAACCACACTGGTTCCGGAAGACGTATTATTTAATATATACGCTGTAAACACATCATCGGATGAAAATACATACAGTGCTAAAGGCTTTTCCTCATCCTGTAAATAATCAATGATTTGAGATTCAGACGTGTACGTCATCATGGGTAGGATAGGGCCAAAAATTTCTTCTTGCATAATCTGCATGTCCGGTGTACAATGACTCAGCAAAGTCGGACTGATAAAACAATCCTTTTCATCAAAATCCCCGCCAAAAACAATTTTAGCACCTTTCGATTTAGCATCTTCCAATAAGGTCATGATGCGTTGAAAATGACGTTCATTTACAATGCGTGCATAATCTTCGCTTTTTACAATTCCTTTTTTTTCCTGATTATAAAATGCTTGGACCGTGGTTTCCATGGCTTCCATAAACGAAAAAGCCACTTTTTCATGCACAAAAACATAATCAGGTGCGATACAGGTCTGTCCATTGTTTAAAAATTTTCCCCATGCCATTTTTTGAACACTAGGGGCCAAATCCACATCAGGTCCTACGATGGCAGGAGATTTTCCGCCTAATTCTAAGGTTACTGAGGTTAAAAACTTAGAAGCCGCACGCATGACAATTTTACCGATGGCTGGACTACCCGTAAAAAAAATATGATCAAAGCGTTGCTCTAATAAATAGGTAGAAACTGTCGCATCCCCTTCAAAAACGGCGACCTCTGATTTATCAAATAAATGGGTAATCATCTTTTTGATATATGCTGACGTATTCGGACTCAATTCAGAAGGCTTTAAAATCACCGCATTACCAGCGGCAATCGCATGTATGAGCGGATTGATAGCCAAATTAAATGGGTAATTCCAAGGCGCAATAATCAAACACATTCCCTTGGGCTCAAACAATACATGCCCTTGAGTTCCCAACAAAAGGAGTGGAGTTCCCACTTTTTGTGGTTTCATCCAGGAGGCTAAATTTGATTTCGCATGGGCAATCTCGCGTTTTACACCTAGCATTTCAGCGATAATCACTTCAGAACTCGGTTTTTTGAAATCCGCATATAAGGCGTCAAACAATTCTTGTTTGTGGTCCAACATATAGGTTTCAATAGATTTTAATTTCAAAATCCGCTCGGTAGCCGTATTATTCCGTAGGCGCAATAAGGAGGATTTTTGAAGGTATAAAACCTCTTCGATTAATTCTTCCGTTTGTTGTGTCAAAATTTCCATCATTAAGAAAATATGGTTTGAAGTGTATCCTCTAAATTATCAAAATATTGGTTATTTCCCGAAGGTTTTCGCAAAGAATCTCCTGCAATGTACCAGCGCCCATCACCTGGAAAAACCGCAAAAACCTCATTTTTCTTCAAATCCTCTTTTGCCTTATCCGATTGAAATTCGGCTATAAAGACCAGATTCATTAATTCTTGCAATTTATCCCAATCCGAAAGAACCTCAATTTGCCCACTTGAATTCGTATAGCGATAGTTTAATTCAAAAAAGGAAACTTCTCCCTCAATTCGATTCCATACATCAAATTCATTTTTAAACTGAAATCCTAAATACAAGGGCAATTCCTTCCCGGCATTTTCAAAAACCGCCTGCATAAATTCCTGAATTAAACCTTCTTCCATGTCGAGAAAACGTGGCACCCGAGTCGATGTATCCGCTAATTCAATCGTTATAAAGGGTTCCGCGTCTTTTGGATTACAAGATCCCGATTTATATTTCTCAAAATTTGTAGCCATCCGATTTCTCCACGCTAAGGAAATCGCTCCTTCCCATTTAAATGAATTTTCCTCTGTTAAGCCTTCACCCAACAATTCTTCTTTGGTAAAATCTTCACGGTCAAGGTATTGAATATCCACGGATACCTTTGGATTCGGACTTAAAAAATCAGAAAATCGAAAAACGGCTTCCAAATGATAGGGAGGTGGCACATTATTGGGACTTTCGTAAAACAGGGTAAATGATTGCTCGAGGGTATTTGACATTATTTTGTTATTTCTACATACAAAGCTACGGTTTTCAACGCATCTATTTTTCCATTCCCAAGAAGTTCAAACCTCGGCCGATACACAATCGCCTTAGGACAATCCTCCGAAGCCAAATGCTCTTTTAAAAAATGAATTAACTGATTTTTTTCATCTTCACTCAAGTCAATCGTGGTGAATAATATAGCTTTTTGGCCATAAAATGAATCAGATAGGCCAACGAGCAAGATTTCACCGGTCCATTTTTTTTGCGCATAAAATCGACGAACCCATTTTTCCACCAAATCTGGAAATATTTTTTTTCCACCTGAATTAATCACTCGATCAGCTCGGCCTAAAAATTCAAACGTATATGCGTCGACCATATGAACTAAATCGTTCGTTTCAATCCATTGATCTGCCGTCATTGGCCCCTGAACCATTAAACATCCTTGCGTATTTAGTTGAATTTCAACACCCGGCAAACAGTGAAAATATGGACTTTCCGAATGTAAATCGCGATAAGCCACATGAGAAACTGTTTCGGTCATGCCATAGGTATGAAAGATAGGTAAATCCAAAGCTACGGAAGTCTTTTCTAGGTTCGTATCCATGCTTGCACCGCCGATTAAAATACCTTTGGCTTTTGAAAAAATAGTTTGAATATCCACTTTCGAATTCAATAGGGTTGCCCATTGAGTTGGAACAAAAGAAGCTAATTGAATAGATACATCCTGCACCTGTTCCAAAGGATTTTGACAAGGCTCCACCAACAACACATCCAAATCCAACACCAAAGCCCTGACCAATACCATCGCACCCGCAATGTATTGAACCGGTAAAGCCATTAGAGCGACATCTCTTGGGGCAAGAGAAAGCCATTGACCCGTTAATTCAGCGGAGGAAATCAATTGGGTGCGTGTCAACCCGATCGATTTCGGCACCCCCGTAGATCCAGAGGAATGAAATTGGAATTCAACTTTACCCTCATTCCAATCGGAACAAAAACGAAAGACTTCCCTCTCGAAGACAGAAGTGCCTATCGGAAAATCATTCGATTTTGGAGAAAACAAGCGCATAATTTCAGAATCTTTCCAAAATTAGCCAAACATTCTCTAATTTCGTGGGTTATTTAGGTATATGTCAGAAGATCCGTTTTTAAATCCCATTAATCCTGAAAAAGTAGCCCAAAATCCTGGCCTACTTCCGTATGCCCATACCGCAGGTTCAGCCATCATCAAACCAGAAGATATGGGGAAAACCAAGGGAAGGTCGGTGAAAGCGATGCGCCAACAAACTGATCGGCAAATGAACCAATTGTACGAACAAATGGAGGTATTGGCCAAACAGGCGAAACTATTAGCCGAGAGAAAAGAAATTTCAGAACGCATTTACGATGCTGCCATGGGTTTTGAGCCAATCATCAGTGAAACCTATTACCTCTACGAAAAAGAAGATGGAACCGATTTACTATCTTTGGTCGCACCCCATGAATGGGGTAGATCCTTTAAATACAGCCGGTTTTTAGCCAAAGTATTGTTATTGGCCGACCACACCTGGGATGTGGAGTATAACGATGAATTAAACAACGAGTAATATGAAATCAAATTTTCCGTGGGAAACCATTAAAGAGTATAAAGAAATTTTATTCCAACAATACAATGGAATAGCCAAAATATCGATTAATCGTCCGCATAAACACAATGCATTTACACCCCTAACAGTGCAAGAAATGTCTGAAGCCATGGAAATGGCCAGACAAGACACAAAAATTGGTGTCATTATTTTGACAGGTGAAGGAGGAAAAGCATTTTGCTCTGGTGGCGACCAAAGTATACGCGGTGATGGAGGCTATGTGGGTGAAGATCAAGTTCCAAGATTAAATGTGTTGGATTTTCAAAAACAAATTAGAAGTATTCCAAAACCTGTCGTAGCGATGGTAGCGGGTTGGGCCATTGGCGGCGGACATGTGTTGCATGTTATTTGTGATTTATCAATTGCGGCTGAAAATGCACGTTTTGGCCAAACAGGCCCCAATGTAGGATCCTTTGATGGGGGATTTGGTGCGTCCTATTTGGCCCGGGTCGTTGGTCAAAAAAAGGCCCGCGAAATCTGGTTATTATGCGATCAATATGATGCAAAGGATGCTTTAGATATGGGTTTAGTCAATAAAGTAGTGCCTTTGGAAGAATTGGAAAATACGACGGTGGCTTGGTGTGAAAAAATATTAGAAAAAAGCCCAATTGCCTTAAGGATGTTAAAATCCGCATTTAATGCGGAATTGGATGGACAAGCGGGAATCCAAGAATTAGCCGGAAATGCAACCTTATTGTATTATCTTTCTGAGGAAGCAAAAGAAGGCAAAAATGCATTTTTAGAGAAACGTAAGCCTGATTTTTCTAAATTCCCTAAATTCCCTTAAGATGAATTATTGGTTAGTAAAATCCGAGCCGTTCAAATATTCCTGGGATGATTTCGTTAAGGAAGGGAAGTCTGTTTGGGACGGGGTCCGTAACTACCAAGCGAGAAACAACATGAAAGCCATGAAAAAGGGTGATTGGGTCTTTTTTTACCATTCAAATGAAGGCATGGAGGTTGTCGGTCTAGCCGAAGTATTGACAGAGTTTTACCAAGATCCAACGACTGAAGACCCAAGATGGGTCGTCGTGGAATTGATTCCTAAACAAAAATTGGAGAAAACAGTCAGTTTAAAAACGATGAAGGCCGATGATCGCTTACAAAGTTTAGCCCTCATCAAACAATCTCGTTTGTCAGTTACACCCGTTTTAAAGGCCGAATTTGATATTATTTTAAGTCTAGCCCAGTAGGATATGAAACGTACATTGATTGCCACCCTGTTGCTTTTTGCTTCCTTAAGCTCATGGGGTCAAACGAGCAAACGAATTGAATTTCCAATCGTTGGAAACGATTTAGAATCTTTTAGCATACCGATTGGTAATCAAGGACTTATCCTCATATCCCAATTAAATAAGCAATCCTTTAGCATTCAAAAATTCAATACCGACCTTGAACAGGTATGGACAAAGAACGGTAATTTAGAATCCAACCTCGATTATGTGACGCACAGTTTTGATGGAACCATTTTATCCTTATTATTCAGCCGTTTTCGAAGTAATTCCTATATGGTTTTTCGCCTAAATGTGTTGGATGGATCTTTAACAAAATACCAAATATACTCCGTCGATCGGATCGAAATTTCAAATTTTAGGGCTTTGAATTATTCCTTATTCATTGGTGGAGTCGTAAATAATTTACCCATCATCCTGTTTACGAATTTAAAAGAACGAAAAACTCGCATTTTGCCGGCGGTGGTCAAAGGCCAAGCGGAAATTCAGTCGATGGATTTGGATACGATCCAACAACAAGTGAATGTCACCTATTCCGTAGGAAGTAAAGCGAAAGATTATCAATTAGTTATCAAATCATTCGATGAGGATGGAAATCAAATCGGGCAAGTTGTCATGAATCCCAGTGATGAATTCGCCATGATGAATGGAAAATTAAATCAAATCAACGATTCCTTACAAGTCATAGTAGGCACATACGGCCATAAAAACACCATTGGTTCCGCCAAAGGTCCAAGTTCCCAAGGATTGTATTTTAATTCCTTTGTCGATGGCAATCCACTAAATGCTAAATATTATAGCTTCACGAAATTTACCGATTTCTTCAATTTTTTAAGTCCTAAACAAAAAGAACGGCAAGAGAAAAAAATCAAAGAAAAAGAAACCAAAGGTGAAGATTTGCGCCTGGATTATCGCTTATTAATGCATGATATTATTAAAAAAGGAGATAATTACTTAGTGGTAGCTGAGGCCTTTTACCCAGATTATAAATACAATAACTACAGCCCCTATGGAAGTATGCTTTTGGGTGGAATGGGCGGATTATATTCTCCTTATTGGAACGTCATGAGCCCATACCGCTGGGGTTATGGAAACTATGGACTTTATTCGCCATTTTCAAGCTATTACAGTCCATGGGGATACCGTGGATATAATTCCTATGGAAATTCCCAACAATTTGATGGTTGGATTTATACCCATGCCGTCATAGCTGAATTAGATAAAGACGGAAATTTATTATGGGATCATTGCATTGATCTAGGAGATATTAAGGAACAAAAACTAATTCAAAAAATTAAAGCTTCTGTCTTAGGCGACCAAGTTTTACTTTCATACAATCAAGGAAATCAAATCATTAGTAAAATCATAAGCCAACAGGGTAGGACCGAAACAGAACGAATTCAAGAAATTGAAACAGAAAATGAAGGCGATAAGGTGCGTAGAACCGTTAAAGCCAATTTGAATTATTGGTATGGTCCTTATTTTATCGCCAATGGATACCAGAGTATTAGTAATGATGAAGAGGGCAGAAGAAGTGTTTTCTACCTAAATAAAATTGAATTTAAGCCATAAGCATTGAAAAAAGACCAATTTATTACCATTGATAGTCCTCAATTTTGGAATCAAAAATATGAATTAATCGATTCGGGAGGATTCGAAAAATTAGAACAATTTGGTGAATTTTGCGTACGAAGACCCGAGCCTCAAGCACTTTGGTCAAAATCCTTATCCGAAGAATTCTGGACGGTTAAAGCAGATGCTCATTTTAAAAAGGAAAAAGGAAGTACAGAACGTGGTTTGTGGGAAATTAAAAAAGGTGTACCTGAAAAATGGTTTTTGTCTTATCAATCTCCTTCGTTGGATTTACAATTTAAAATATCCCTTTCCTCCTTTAAACATGTGGGATTATTTCCTGAGCAAGCGTCCAATTGGGAATTTTTAGCTCAAAAGATTCCGCTTTTAAAAACGCCCAAACCAAAATTATTGAATTTATTCGCCTACACGGGTGGAGCAAGTTTGGTATGCCGACAAATGGGAGCGGAAGTCACCCACGTGGATTCCGTCAAACCAGTCCTTTCCTGGGCGAGGGAAAACATGGAAGTCTCAAAATTGGATTCGATTCGATGGATGGCCGAAGATGCCTTAAAATTCGTCAAACGAGAGGCTCGACGCGGTAATTTTTACCAAGGAATTTTATTAGATCCTCCTGCATATGGCCGAGGACCGGATGGGGAAAAATGGGTATTGGAAGAGCAAATAGACGATATGCTTCGCTCGGTAAAAGAAATTTTAGATCCCAAGGAACATATCTTATTATCAAATGTGTACTCCCTTGGATTCTCCACTTTAGTGGTTGAAAATCTTATGAAAGGCATCTTCCATGTACCTGAAAACGCAGAATCCGGAGAATTGTATTTAACGGACAGCTACGACAAAAAACTCCCATTAGGCGTTTTTCATCGCTATTTGTATCAAGCTTAAGAATTAGGATAAATTTGACCTTTGGCGGACAATAGTGTGTTTTTCATCAAGGAAACAATCGTCATTGGACCTACACCTTTGGGTACAGGTGTGATATAGGAACATTTTTCAACGACATCCTCAAACAAAACATCTCCTTTCAAGGCAAAACCTGATTTCTTGCTTGGGTCTTCTACACGCGTAAGTCCCACATCGATGATCACCGCACCGGGTTTCACATGTGCAGAGGTAATAAATTCGGGTTTTCCGAGGGCGGCGATTAAAATATCCGCTTGTTGGCACATCTCCACCAAATTCTTCGTACGAGAATGCGTCAAAGTCACGGTGCAATTACCTACCGGATGATTCCGTTGCATTAAAATAGACATCGGCAAACCTACGATTTGACTTCGTCCGACCACCACACAGTGTTTTCCAGCCGTTTCTATTTTATAATACGCCAACAAATCCAAAACACCTTGCGGGGTTGCGGAAATATAGGCAGGTAAACCTTTTGCCATTCGACCGATATTAATCGGATGAAAACCATCTACATCCTTTGCCGGGTCGATTGTTTCCATGACTTTATCTGGATTAATATGATCAGGCAAGGGCAATTGGACGATCAACCCATCCATTTCCTCATTCGAATTCACATCCCGAACGGCTTGTAACAATTCCTCCTCAGTAATGCTCGTTGGAAAACGTAAAAGAGTAGAAGCAAAACCTAATTCCTCACACGATTTTACTTTATTCGCTACATAGGTTTCTGAAGCGCCATTATTTCCAACCAAAATAGCCACCAAATGAGGAGCCCGTTTGCCAGTGGATACTAATTCGTTTACCTCAGCTGCGATCGACGCTTTCATCGATTCTGCAACCATTTTTCCGTCAATGATTTGACCCATGTTTAATCCAATTTATTTTTTACGTGCTTTTTTCGGTGCAGGTGCGGCGTCTCCTAAGGCTAAACATTCTTCCAACGTTAATGCCGCAGGTTCTGTTCCTTTAGGGATTTTTACATTTCGTTTACCGATTTGAATATATGGCCCATACATCCCATTTACAATCTTAACGGCATCATTTTCAGGAAATTCCTTAATGAATTTGTTCGCCTCCATATTCCGTTTCGCAATGATAATTTCAATGGCACGCTCTTTCGTTAAGCTGCCCAATTGATCCGTTTTCCCTAAGGAATAATATTTCCCATGATGTTTGATATAGGGACCAAAACGTCCTTTGCCTGTCTCAAGTAATTGATCCTCAAAATAACCCAATCCATCCGCCTCTGCGGCTTTTAGAGCAGAATCCATCACCTCTAAGGCCGCAGATAAATCCATGGTAAACGGATCAAAAGGCTCAGGAATACTGGTAAATTTACCGTCAAACTTGATATAAGGTCCCAATTTTCCAGCCCCAATAATCACGGGTTTATCTTCATGAATCCCTATTTCACGAGGTAGTTTAGGACGAGCTAATAAAGCCAATGCGTCTTCAAATTGCAAAGAAGCCACGTTTTGCGATTTAGTTAAATTCGCGAAAACAGGTTTTTCCTCTTCGCCCGATTCACCTAATTGGACAAATGGACCAAACTTCCCTAATCGAACCGAAATTTTACGGCCTGTGGCTGGATCAATACCTAATTCTCGACCACCCCCTACGGAAGTACGCGAAATCGACTTGCTATCTTCGATGGTCTGATGAAAACTCGAATAGAAATTTTTCATCAAAATTTTCCACTCTAATTTTCCTTTCGCGACATTATCAAACTCATTCTCCATGTCAGCCGTGAATTTGTAATCCACCACTTCCACAAAATTTTCAACTAAAAAGTCGGTAACCAATGTCCCGATGTGCGTCGGAAATAATTTAGCCTTTTCCGTGCCAACAATTTCCGTATTTTTCGAACCTGATATTTCATCGTCCTTTAAAATCCAAGTCTGAAATTCTCGACTACGCCCTTCCCGGTCTTCTTTCACCACATAGGCCCGTTTAATAATGGTAGAAATGGTAGGCGCATAGGTAGAAGGCCGACCGATTCCCTTTTCTTCCAAAGCCTTCACTAAACTCGCCTCCGTATACCGTGCTGCAGGACGTGTAAAACGTTCTTGAGCTTTTAATTCATGTAGATCCAATACCTGCCCGATGGCAAGAGGTGGCAACATATCCTTATTTTCATCCTCTTCTTCCTCATCTTTTCCTTCCAAATAGGCCTTTAAAAATCCTTCAAATGCGATGACCTCACCAGTTGCCACAAGCACCTCTTTGTTCGTACTAATATTAATATGAGCAATGGTGCGCTCAATTTTCGCATCAGCCATTTGAGACGCGATTGCACGCTTCCAAATTAATTCATACAATCGTTTTTCACGCGCATCTCCTGAAATGGTACTTGTTTCAAAATCCGTCGGCCGGATGGCTTCGTGAGCTTCTTGCGCGCTCTCAGATTTTGTTTTAAACTGACGGGCATGATGAAATTGACTTCCATAAGCAGTTTCAATGGCCGCTTTGGCCTTATCCCGTGCTTCTTGCGAAAGCATGGTAGAATCCGTTCTCATGTAGGAAATCCGACCGGATTCATATAGCTTTTGAGCGATGGACATGGTGGTGGCCACGGCAAAACCTAATTTTCGAGAGGCTTCTTGTTGGAGTGTAGACGTCGTAAAAGGTGGCGCAGGGGTCTTTTTAGCCGGTTTTGTCTCCAAATCCTTAATACTAAATTCAGCTCCCACACATGATTTCAAAAAGGCGAGGGCATCATTTTCTTTGGCAAACGATTTGGACAATTCCGCTTTCAGCACTTTTTTACCTGGTAAATCAAATAGCGCAGCCACTTTGAATGCTGCCACAGTTTCATGATTTTCGATTTCTTTTTCGCGTTCGACGATTAAGCGAACGGCCACTGACTGAACACGACCGGCAGATAATCCTTTTTGTACTTTGGACCAAAGAACGGGCGATAACTCGAAACCGATCAGGCGATCCATGATTCGGCGCGCTTGTTGCGCATTCACCAAATCCATATCGATTTCCCTTGGGTGCTGAATGGCATTCAGAATGGCTGGTTTGGTAATCTCACGAAAAACAATGCGTTTTGTGTTTCCTTTAAGGCCTAAGGCTTCCTTTAAATGCCACGAAATAGATTCTCCCTCACGGTCATCGTCAGTGGCTAACCAAACTTCTTCCGAGGATTTAGCTAGACTCTTTAATTCTGAGATAACTTTGGTTTTATCGGCTGAGACGACATAGGTAGGGGTAAACCCGTTTTCGATATCGATGGCTTTATCCCCTTTGGTTGGCAAATCCCGTACGTGCCCAAACGAAGACTTAACAATAAAGTCTTTACCTAAATAACCTTCAATAGTTTTGGCTTTGGCTGGGGACTCGACGATGACTAAATTTTTTGCCATTATTGGGGATTGATAGGGTTAATTTTAAAAATGGTCTCAAATATAAGCGCTTAAAACGTATTTGTACACATTATTTTTTTTATTCCGGAATATTTCCAATTCGTATCCTTGAATTTATATTCACTCGGAAGCCTACATAATTAAATTGACCATTCGAAAAATTAGCAATGGCTTCTAATCGAAGAACTTTTAAAACACCGTCTAAACCGTAACCGATTTCATTGTAATATAATCGTTGGTTATGAATGTAATAGGCATTTGCGATCAACATTTCTTTGACATACAATTGCTTCAAACCTAATATTGGTTTCAACCACAAATTCGAAAATTGAAACTGAGACAAAGCTTCAATGTAGTTCCCCGCAGTACTATAGGCATAATGATTTACATTTAGGCGCTGACTTGCCCCACTAGTTAAATTTTGGTAATAACCTACAAGTCGGTGGGAGGCTAGCATTTCACTCGTCTGAACCAAACTTAATCCACCATTAAAATGCTTGAAATCTTGAAAATAGACAGGTTTATCGCCTATAAATGTACCCGCATTAATGATAAAGCCAGTTTTAATCCAAGGAGAAAGTGAAATATTTTGCAAGTAAGAGAGTTCTAACAATTGGAAATTGACTGTAGATTTAAATAAAGTAGGCCATCCAGCCCGGTATTTAAACACAATTAACGGGGAGGAACTCCATTCATTTAAACGCTGATTATTCTGGTAAGAATGATCTAAAAAGGGCCTAAATCCCATTTGAAATTGGGTAATAAATGAATAATGGGTATCAAATCCAGGCTGTGTATATTCGGCATTCGTGGGATTATTGCTACTGAATTTACGATCTAAATAATTTACCCAATAATAATCTGTGGTATTATCCATTTGGCTTTGCCGAGAAGATTCAATCAATGCTTTGGCATAAAAACGGGATGAGAAACGATTGACCAAGGAAAAATTCCAAAATTCCTTTCGAAAAATTTTCATTTGATTGTTTTTCAACAAAAGGGTTGCCAAGGAGTTCATCTCGGATGAAATCGTATTATCTGGATGAAATTGGGCGATATAATCCCCTTGCATGGCTTGAATTTCAAAATTCTCTGTTTTATATCGCAAGCGCATAAAACCCGTATTTCGATTGAGGCCAAAAGATCTTCTGCCCAAAAATTCAGCTTCTAGAAAATGATACCGAGCCCATCGCTTTCGAAATACAAGGGCTGAATTGGCGACAAAACCCTCGACAGTATTAAAGTTGGCATCAAAGACCGGTGATTTATAGTAGATTTCAAAGGGGTAATAATTATTTCTTCGTTGACCAAAATAGAAGGATTTACTTAAAATCAATTGGCTCGGATTAAATGGACTTTTGGGCAATAAATCATAGGAGGCAATGGCTGTTTCAATTGTCGATTCCGCAATTTCTCCGATAAACGGATCGATCGAATGTTCCTGTGGATTGGAAAGGTTAAAACGAACCGAATCAATGGCCAAATCGTCGGATTGGGGTCTTTGTTTCCATTTTCGCAATAGGCCTTGGTGGAGGTTATCAATCAGTTGGGATGCAAATACCTCATCAAATGCTCGTTCTGAAATATTTAAAAATTCATTGGCTTTTTTGGGTTGCTTAAAAAAATCAGGATCATGTTTCCAAATGGCATAATCCCCGATAACTTTTTCTTGTAGGACATATTCACCTTTAATTCCTAATACTCCACCCTGAACCGTAATATGAGCTAGAAAAGGAAGCCAAGTTTGATTGAAGAATCGATGTTGTAAATCCATTTCATATCGAATGTCATCCGAAAGAATATGACCATTCCACCGGACAAGCCATCCATCCATGGACAAGGTCATCATGCCTGAAAAAAGCCGATCGGCTTGAAATTTAGGTTCTACTTGGATGTTGACACAAGCCTGACCTTGTATCAGGGTATCAGACAGCTGAGTGAATTGATAAAAATCAGGAGCTTGAAAGTTTAAAGGTGAGACGCATTGTGTGCCTACATAATCTTGATAAAAATCTGGCCAAAAGAATAAGGTTGGTTTGGATTGTTCTTTGCGATAAGCTTTCTGAAATGTTATTTCATGCAGCATTTGGCTTAAACTACCCAGAGAAACGTTTGAAATCGTCTCATTTCCGTACCATTGACCTTCCTTAATACCTTCTTTTTTCTGAAGTCTAGATTTTCCAATGCCCACAAATTTTGAAAACCGTGTTTTTTCTAAATTTTGAACCGTGAATTGGACTTGTTTGATGGCTGCGCTGTGACTGGGTGCGACCAAAATGGCGTGTTGGACAATCGAATCCACCCGAGTTCCTTGCGAAAAAACAGGAAGCCCATGAAATAATAGCATCAACAATCCAAACATGTTCGCTTTATATGGGCTCAAAATCTAATTTTTTAATAAAATAGTAATAATAGGTTTGACAAATTTCCTAAAAATAAATGGGAAAGGAAATCATATTTATATTTAGTGGCAAAATTGAACCTAATCTATTAATTTTGCACACTATTCATAAAACTAATTTTTCTCATGGCCTTTGACATTGAAATGATTAAAGCTGTTTACGAAAAAATGCCAGCTCGCATTGCTGCGGCGCGTGCATTAACGGGTAAACCGCTTACGTTAACCGAAAAAATTCTTTACAGCCATTTATGGGAAGGTACGCCTTCTTCGACATTCACACGCGGAAATTCCTATGTAGATTTTGCACCGGATCGCGTAGCCATGCAAGATGCGACGGCTCAAATGGCTTTGTTGCAGTTTATGCAGGCGGGTCGCCCACAAGTTGCGGTGCCTTCTACCGTACATTGCGATCACTTGATTGAAGCGAAAGTGGCCTCAACGACTGATTTACAAGTGGCAGTAGATAAAAATAAAGAGGTTTACGATTTCTTATCATCGGTTTCAGATAAATATGGCATTGGTTTTTGGAAACCAGGTGCGGGTATCATTCACCAAGTAGTCTTAGAAAATTATGCATTTCCAGGTGGAATGATGATTGGAACCGATTCACATACCGTAAATGCGGGAGGTTTAGGGATGATTGCCATTGGGGTAGGAGGAGCAGATGCGTGTGATGTAATGGCAGGATTAGCTTGGGAATTAAAGTTTCCAAAATTAATTGGCGTAAAATTAACGGGTAAATTAAATGGATGGACATCACCAAAGGACGTTATCTTGAAAGTTGCCGGTATTTTAACGGTAAAAGGGGGAACTGGCTGTGTGGTTGAATATTTTGGTGAAGGCGCTACTTCGATGTCATGTACTGGAAAAGGTACGATTTGCAACATGGGCGCGGAAATTGGAGCAACCACCTCTACCTTTGGCTATGATGATTCCATGGCACGTTATTTACAATCGACGGGACGTGCGGATGTTGCCGCGCTTGCTGATGGTGTACGCGAACATTTAACGGCGGATCCAGAGGTATATGCAAACCCAGGAGCTTATTTTGATCAAGTAATAGAAATTGATTTAGATACTTTAGAACCACATTTGAATGGACCATTTACGCCGGATTTGGCGACGCCTATTTCGAAAATGAAGGAAATGGCTGAGAAAAATGGTTGGCCTACGAAAGTGGAGGTGGGATTAATTGGCTCATGTACCAACAGTTCTTACGAAGATATTGCACGTGCCGCTTCCTTAGCTAAACAAGTTGCCGCCAAAGGCTTAAAAACCAAAGCACAATTTACGATTACGCCAGGTTCTGAATTAGTTCGGTATACAATTGAGCGGGATGGATTTATTGAGACATTTGATTCCATCGGAGCTACTGTATTCTCAAATGCCTGTGGACCATGTATCGGCCAATGGGCGCGTCCAGGTGCCGAAAAGGGAGAGAAGAATACAATTGTTCACTCATTCAATCGGAATTTTGCGAAACGCGCGGATGGAAATCCAAATACCTATGCGTTTGTTGCCTCACCTGAAATTGTCACTGCCTTAGCGATTGCGGGAGATTTATCCTTTAATCCGTTGACAGATACCTTGACGAACGACAAGGGAGAGCAAGTAAAATTAGATGCACCTACGGGGGATGAATTACCGAAAAAAGGCTTTGCGGCAGAAGATGCAGGATATCAAGCACCTGCAGCGGATGGTTCAGCGGTTCAAGTGAAGGTTTCACCTACTTCTGATCGTTTGCAGCTATTAGACCCATTTAGTGCTTGGGAAGGATCGGATATTTCGGGTTTACGCTTATTAATTAAGGCCAAAGGAAAATGTACAACGGATCATATTTCAATGGCAGGACCTTGGTTGAAATACCGTGGACACTTGGATAATATTTCAAATAACATGTTAATCGGTGCGGTAAACTTCTACAACGAGAAAACAGACAATGTTAAAAATCAATTAACGGGTGAGTATGGACCAGTTCCTTCAACCCAACGGGCATATAAAGCTGCCGGTATCGGAACCATCGTCGTAGGAGATACGAATTATGGAGAAGGTTCATCACGTGAACATGCAGCGATGGAACCACGTCATTTAGGTGTGCGTGCCGTTTTGGTTAAGTCCTTTGCTCGTATTCATGAGACAAATTTGAAGAAACAGGGGATGTTGGCCTTAACATTTGCCAACGATGCCGATTACGATAAGATTCAAGAAGATGATACCATCAACATTATTGGATTAAATGAATTTGCTCCTGAGAAATCATTGACCATCGAATTAGTTCATTCTGATGGCTCAAAGGATTCATTTGCTGTAAACCATACCTATAATGATCAACAAATTGAATGGTTTAAAGCGGGTGGGGCGTTGAACATTATTCGGGCATCTGTAAAATAAGCTTGTGATTAAGGCGTAAAATGTCTAGTTTTGCGCCTTAATTCTGAGTTCTAAGCACAAAAAACTCCATATGGCAGCTATCAATGCAGTTAAAATTTTTTCTGGATCAGCCTCCAATTACTTAGCGAAAGATATCGCCAAGTATTTTGGGAAAGATTTGGGTGCGGCAACACTTTTGAAATTTTCGGATGGAGAAATGTCGCCAAGTTTTGATGAGTCCGTTCGTGGCTGTGATGTATTTATTATTCAGTCTACATTTCCTTCATCAGATAATTTGATGGAGCTTTTATTGATGATTGATGCGGCACGGCGTGCTTCTGCTCATTATGTGACTGCCGTAATTCCTTATTTTGGATATTCTCGGCAAGACCGCAAGGATCGACCGAGGGTGGGAATTGGAGCTAAATTAATTGGTAATTTATTAACGGCTGCGGGTGCTGACCGCTTAATGACGATTGATTTACATGCGGGCCAAATTCAAGGTTTCATGGATTTCCCGGTAGATCACTTGGAAGGAAATGCGATTTTTGTCCCTTATTTGAAGTCATTAAATTTAGAAAATATAGTTTTTGCGTCTCCTGATGTGGGAGGCGTGGTTCGTACACGTAACATGGCCAAATTCTTTAATGCGGAAATGGTTATTTGCGATAAGCATCGGAAACGTGCCAATGAAATTGCTTCCATGCAGTTAATTGGGGATGTGAAGGGCGCGGATGTAGTCTTGGTAGATGATTTAATTGATACGGGTGGCACTTTGTGCAAAGCGGCTCAATTAATCATGGACAAGGGAGCCAATTCGGTACGGGCGGTTGTTACACATCCTGTATTATCAGGAAAGGCGTATGAAAACATCTCTAACTCGGTGTTGGCTGAGTTATTGGTTACCGATACGATTCCTCAAAAACAGGCCTGTGACAAAATTAAGGTTCTTTCAGTAGCTGAGCTTTTTGCGAAGGCGATCGGAAGGATTCGGGATCACGAATCTATCAGTTCATTATTTATTAAATATTAATTTCAACCGTTTTTGGGGGATAGCCTACGTGCGAAAGACCAAAGACATTAACAAAAAACAAAATGAAAAAATTAGAGATTGTAGGGTTTAAAAGAGCGAATCTCGGTAGCAAAGGCGCTAAGGATTTACGTGCTGAAGCTTTAGCTCCTTGTGTATTGTACGGTGGAAAAGAGCAAGTACATTTTGCTGTTCCGATGATTCTTTTCCGTGAATTGCTTTATTCACCAGATGTGTATGAAGTGGAATTAAACGTAGAAGGTGATAAATACCGTGCTATTTTACAAGATGCACAATTTCATCCGGTAAACGAGATGATTTTGCATGTTGACTTTCTAGAAATTGTTCCAGGTAGCCCGATTAAGATTGCTGTACCTATCAAGGTAATTGGTAATTCTCCAGGTGTTATCAAAGGGGGTAAAATGGTTCAAAAATTACGTAAAGTAACTTTGAAAGGTTTATCTGAAAATATCCCTGATTTCGTAACTGTTGATATTTCCGGCTTAGACTTAGGTCAAACGGTGAAAGTTAACAAATTAAGTGTGGAAGGATGTGAGATCTTGAATCCAATGTCTAACCCAGTTGCAACAATCGATATCCCAAGAGCTTTAAGAGGTAAATTAACTACCTAGTCAAAGCTTTACTTGATAGATCATAAAAAAGCCCTTCCAAATTGGAAGGGCTTTTTATTTGATAAGCTTTCAAAGAATTAATTTAAATATCGATTCAATGATATCAATTGACTTCATTGAATCGATTGGTTTACACTTGAACCTTATTTTTTAGCAACCAATTTAACCACTGGGGCTTTTTCAATCTTCGATACATGATTCGAATCACCTACGTGAATGTAAGGCGCTATCACCAAGGAAACGATTGACATCAATTTAATCAAGATGTTCATCGAAGGACCTGAGGTATCTTTGAATGGATCACCCACCGTATCACCCGTCACAGCCGCTTTATGAGGCTCAGAACCCTTCTTATACGTAACACCATCAATTAAAACTCCTTTCTCAAAAGATTTCTTCGCATTATCCCAAGCACCACCGGCATTTGATTGGAAAATACCCATCAATACACCTGATACCGTTACACCCGCTAATAAACCTCCTAAAACTTCAGGGCCAAAGGTAAAACCAACTAATACCGGAACTGTTAACGCAATCGCACCTGGAAGAATCATTTGACGGATAGACGCTTCTGTAGAAATCGCTACACATTTTTCATATTCTGGTTTTGCTTTGTATTCCATAATACCTGGAATCTCACGGAACTGACGACGAACTTCGTTAACCATTTCCATCGCTGCTTTTCCTACGGCTGAAATACATAAAGCTGAGAAAATAAATGGAATCATTCCCCCAACAAATAAACCTGCTAAAACATCCGCTTTATAAATATCAATTTGAGTAATTCCTGAAATTCCAACAAACGCCGCAAACAAAGCTAACGATGTTAAGGCCGCAGAAGCAATCGCAAATCCTTTTCCTGTAGCCGCTGTTGTATTTCCAACTGCATCCAAATTATCCGTACGCTCACGAACCTCAGAAGGTAATTGAGACATCTCAGCAATTCCACCCGCATTATCCGCGATAGGACCGAACGCATCAATCGCTAATTGCATCGCAGTTGTCGCCATCATACCCGCCGCAGCAATTGAAACTCCATAAATACCAGCAAAATGATACGAGAAAATAATACCTGCTGCCAATACCAAAATAGGCAATACGGTAGATTCCATACCAACTGCCAAACCGCCAATAATATTCGTCGCATGACCTGTCCCAGATTTTTGAACTATTGAATCTACTGGACGCTTGCCCATGGCTGTATAATATTCCGTGATAATCGACATCAAAGCACCCACTACTAAACCAACAATAATGGCCATAAACACATCCATTGACGAAAAAGTCGTTCCGCGCAAAGTCAAAGATTCAGGTAAAATATTTTTAACCAAAAAATACGAAGTGACGAATGTAATCGCAATCGAAGCATAATTACCCAGGTTCAATGCATTTTGAACGGATGATGTTTCGCTTTTAATACGAACAAAGAATGTCGATACCAAAGAGGCCAACAATCCTACACCCGCAATTAACATCGGTAACAATACCGGCGAAAATCCACCATAATTATCACTTACCTCAATTTCTTGACCTAATACCATCGTAGCTAAAATCGTAGCTACATAAGAACCAAATAAATCTGCTCCCATACCCGCAACATCCCCTACGTTGTCACCCACATTATCCGCAATGGTGGCCGGATTACGCACATCATCCTCAGGAATTCCAGCTTCCACTTTACCTACTAAATCCGCACCCACATCAGCCGCTTTCGTATAAATACCTCCACCCACACGAGCAAACAAAGCAATAGATTCCGCACCTAATGAAAAACCTGCTAAGACCTCAATCGCAGTCTTCATTTCCACTGACGTAAGCGCCTGACCCTGGGCAAAGATTTGATAGAAGGCAATAAACAAACCACCTAAACCTAAAATAGCTAAACCCGCAACGCCCATTCCCATCACAGATCCACCCGTGAATGAAACATTCAGTGCTTTTGCCAACGAGGTACGGGCTGCTTCAGCCGTACGTACATTCGCTTTGGTAGCGACAATCATACCAATATAACCTGCCGTAGCCGAAAATACAGCACCAATCAAAAACGCCACCGCAATAAGAGGAGAGGAGTGAATCGGATTTTCGGGTGTTCCTTCTTGCGTACCCAACCAAGCCAATAAAATAGCCGTTGGAATCGCAAAATAAGTTAAAATCTTCCATTCTGCTTTTAAGAAGGCAATCGCACCATCTGCGATATAGCCAGATAATTCTTGCATTTTTTCATTTCCGGCATCTTGCTTCGATACCCAACTAAATTTCCATGCCGTGTAAAGCAATCCCACCAAACCAAAAGCAGGAACTAAGTAAATAATTGAATTCATAAAATTGTATTTAGATTATTCCAAAAAATTGTAGCACGAAAATAAGGAAAATCAGCAAAAAAAACAATTTAAAACGGGATTCTCATCATAACTTTCCACCTTTCAGGTACCCAATCGCCAATCGGATAAACGACATCCAAACCGAGTAATTTACCAATTCCCGTGATGCCATATGAAACTTCTTGAAAAGGGGATTTCCTAAGCCCATTCGGAATTTGCAAAAAACTATATTGCAGATTTTCCTTTAATCCATAAAGACTTAATAAATCACTTTGAGTCAATACAAATTTTCGAGGTTCCCATTTAAGATGCATCCGATAATGATCATTCGCAGTGGCAAATAAATAATTGGGTAACATCCGAAAAGCAAATTCATCCGAACCCAAAACATCCATTTCATTTCCTTTAAAAAAGGTATAATCAATAAATTGTGACGGTTTCACCAAATAATGAGCCCCGTGCAATTGTATCTGCAATCGACCTAAACGCTGCAACGGGATCGTATGATTCACCTGAATACTCAATTGTGAATAAGCAGCAGTTCCCATAGCTACATAACTTTGGAATTGAATGCGAGGACCCTCATTGTTGGATATACGTCTACTTTGATTAAAACGACGCCATGTGGCATTTGGCAACCACAAAATACCAAACCTGAGCAACCACTGATCCTGATTCACAAACCGCGTATCTGGCATTTCTAAATTGACCGGATTGTTCGACGTGAATTCTCTTTCCTGGTGAAACCAGCCATGACTCACATGATTCTCCAAGGAACTGCGATTTCGATATTCAAATGTCCCTGACAATCGCCATTTAGCTTGAATTTGATTTTCATAGGTCATGGAAACAAAATCCTTTTGATAATATTTCAAGTAATTCTCCGAGAAAAACAATGCATAAATTTGATTTATGAAGGGCGAAACAGGTTCCGTCGAATTGATTTGATACAAATTCGAACCCATCGAAAAACGAATTTTTTGCCGATTTTCATCAAAATTACGTTCCGAAAATAATTCGGTATTCCATCGATTACGAGCAAAGGCATATCGAATCATCCCACCCACATTCCAATAATTATTTTGTCCATAACTATGCCGAAACTCCCAATCTCGATGGATAAAATATCCATCCACCGCCGAAAATCCTCCGCCTATACTACCCAGCATAAATCGATTTCCCATCCGATTCTTTTCAAAAGAATACGTTTTTGGAGTAAATACATGTGCAAATGAAAAACGATTACTATTCTTAAGGGAATCCTTTTTAATCTTGACCCTCTCCACCACATACATACTATCTGCTTCCTTATACCCTTTTACCTCTGCCTCCGTTAACGGCACTTGCCTTTCCTCCTCCCAAAATTCATTCGACCGCTGACTCGCCATTGTATCTACCTCAAACTGATAATCCGAAGAAAATTCCGGTTTCAATTCCTTTATTTCTTCCTTGTCGACCTCCTTCAAAATCTTCTTTAATTTCTTTCGAGTCAATGTTCCACCTAAATCTAAGGCTGGATTTTTTATCTTCTCCCGGTCGATTTCTTTGGCCAACTTTTTATCCAATCGCTCCTCGATAATCTGAGGTTTTACTACAAATGCTTTATTTACCTGAATCTTATATTCCTTTATCTGCGTGATATAGCGAAACACCGCTCCAAAACCCATCACATCCAAGACCATATTTAAATCATAGTTAATCGGCATCCATACACTCTGAAATGGCGCATTTTGCTGCTGCATCGTGACATTATTATTCGCGTTTTTAAAATGAAGACTAAATGAATAAATACTCCAGGTATCTTCCACCACGGATAGGGTTCCATCAAACAAATCTTGAAAAGAAGATTTTGGCGTTACTTGAATCTTACTAATCGTTTGACCATTTTGAGTAAAACTCCCCAAATATTGAAAACGATAATACTGAAAGGCATTCGGCGACAAGGGGGAAATCAAATTGCCAAAGATCCTAGGCTGGTAAAAATTGGTTTGGGTAACCCTTAAATTAGGCGTTTCATTGGCCCTCAAGGCAGATGGTAAATTATTCCGATTCGAAATCACCTTTTCTTGAATGGCATTTGGTTTTTTGTAAGAGACTTGATTAACCCCTTCTAACACATAAGTAGAACCCACCTTGATACCAGCTTCTTTTTCTAATTTCTTGCCCAACATCATATTCATCAACTTCGAAATAGACGTAATCTTTCCCACTCCCTTCACATAGGCTTTGGCCGAATACGAATCTAATTCCTTCATATGAAAGGGCGCCATCGAGATCATCCGCCGCATAATTCCAATCGCCGGATCTTCTTTTAACGCTCCTACATTTACCTCATTTAACGAAACTGCTTGTTCAATTAACGTTATTTGCCATTCCAAGGTTTTGGTTGATGACAAAATTTCCACATTTTTAGTCAGTGGACTATGTCCCAAAAAACGAAATACAATTTGATGCGAACCCACCGGAAGATTAATGGCAAATTTTCCTTCCTCATTCGCGATCGAGCCCTTATTTAAATTAGAAACCCATATCGTTCCAAATGGCAATGGTTCCCCAGCCACATTTCGAATAGTCCCCGATAAGACTTGACCCTTAGCCAGAATCCCTAAACACAAAAATAAACCCAGTAGTAAAATACGCATGCACAAATTTAAACAGGAAAAAAATAAGTAAACTGATAATTTGATGAAAGGTTTTGTATTTTTACAGCCACATATGGGAATGACTGAACGCCAATTATTTCAAAAATACCTTGCTCAAACCTCCGATGCTCCTTTAGGCCTAGAAATCGTGCGAGCTGAAGGATCGTACCTATATGATGTACATGGAAAATCATATTTGGATTTAATTTCGGGTATAGCCGTTTCAAACGTCGGCCATCGAAATCCAAAAGTCGTGGAAGCCATTAAAAATCAAGTTGATCAGTATATGCACCTCATGGTCTACGGAGAATATATCCAAAGCCCGCAAGTAAAACTAGCTGAGGCGCTTATTCAATCAACGAAATCGCCAACTTTAAACCAAGTCTATTTCACCAATTCCGGCACAGAGGCCGTGGAAGGGGCCATGAAATTAGCAAAACGATTTACAGGTAGAACTGAATTTATTTCCTGTAAAAATGCCTATCATGGAGCGAGTCAAGGGGCTTTATCTCTCGCAGGCGATGAAAATTTTAAAAATAGTTTCCGACCCCTTCTACCGGACATGCGGTTAATTGAACACGGAAATACTCATGACCTTCATTGGATTACGAATAAAACCGCTGCGATTTTCATCGAAATCGTTGGGGGAGAAGCAGGTATCAAACAAGCATCTACCGAATATTTCCAAGCACTACGAAAAAAATGTGATGAAACGGGTTGCCTGCTAATCATCGACGAAATTCAAACAGGTTTTGGCCGTACGGGTACATTTTGGGCCTACGAATCCAAAGAAATTTTTCCAGATATCCTATTGACAGCCAAAGGTATGGGGGGGGGAATGCCCATAGGAGCATTCATTTCTAGTGAAGAAATCATGAAAACGCTAAGTTTTGAGCCAGTATTAGGTCATATAACGACATTTGGGGGACATCCGGTGAGCTCCGCGGCCAGTCTCGCTACCCTGAATTTCATTATTGAAAACGATTTATTAACTCAGATACCTGAAAAATCAGCCTTATTCAAATCCCTTCTCACACACCCGATGATCCTAGAATTAAGAGGTGTCGGACTCATGCTAGCACTCGAAATGAAGGATTTTAAAACAGTTAAATCAGTCATTGACCTTTGCATCAAACGTGGCCTAATCACCGACTGGTTTTTGTTTTGTGACAATTCCCTTCGCATTGCCCCACCGCTGACCATTAGTCTCGAGGAAATAAAAAAAGCCTGCAACATATTGCTGCAGGCCATGAATGACATTCAATCGCGCGATTTACGCGTGCTTTAATAAGGTCTCAGCTAATACAGACTTTGGAATATTTCCACCGACCAAACGCTCCTTCATTTCACCATTTTTAAACACCATCAGCGTTGGAATCGAACGAATCCCCAACGAGGCTGGTACAGCCGAATTTAAATCCACATTCATTTTAGCCACAATCGCTTGTCCTTCTACATCTCCGGCTAACTCCTCCACGATCGGTCCAATCATCTTACATGGGCCACACCATTCTGCCCAAAAATCTACTAAAACTGGTGTATCTGTGCCAATTAACTCCTGAAAATTAGCATCCGTAGCCTCTACATATTTTCCCATGTTCTTATTTATTTTTTAACATTCAAAATTATAACAAATACTCCACAACTATAAGTTCCAACCAAAAAAAATTAACAAATCAACTTAAACGTAATATTTTCCAAAGCACCTAAAGCTTTCACCAAAGGCTTTCCAATCCGAACTTGCATTTTTCGCGATAAAAAATCCATTTGAAGCCTTTCCGCCTCATCAAATACCTCAATCGTCAATTTTTTATCTCCCTTATATTTCTCCAACGTATCTTGCAATGCATCCATAAACACAGGATTCAAATGCCGTAAATCCAGGCGTAATTTCAATTCCTTCGCCCGGTCTTCTAAAATTTCTGTCAACAAGGATATTGACTGAATCTTAAAAACCATTTGATCCATGTGTCGATTTTTCAATTGATATGAGCCCTGAATAAACAACAAACGGTCCATCGCGATATAGCGCTCAAACTCTATATAATCCTTTGAAAACAAAGCAAACTCATAATTTCCCGCATAATCCTCTAACGTGAAAATCATAAATTGATTCCCATTTGCCGATGTCCGAACATTCATTTTGGTCACAATTCCCGCAAATGTCTGAACTGCATTCGGTTTTGAATCCAATAAACCCGTATTTGAATTACAAAAACTTGCTATTTCGGTTTGATAATCATCCAAAGGATGTCCTGAAATATAAACACCTACGACTTCCTTTTCATTTTTTAATTGCTCCATGGCCGACCAAGCGTCACCCATGGGAATTTTGGGTTGGCTAATATCATTTCCCGTACCCGCACCCAATTCACCAAACAAGGATTGCGTGGCGGCCGCTTTTAATTCCGCCATTTTGGAGGCATAACGAACAATTTTATCAATAAATGTGGTTCCATCGGCATCTAAGGCGAAATATTGGGAGCGCTGAACCTCTGGAAAACAATCAAAAGCCCCCGCCAAAGCCAAGGATTCCAAACTGCGTTTATTTACCTGACGAACATTGATCCGCGACACAAAATCAAAAATATCCTTGTATTCTCCATTCCGATTACGCTCCTCCACAATCACATCTACCGCCGCTTCGCCTACACCTTTAATCGCTCCCATACCAAAACGAATTTGGCCTTTTTTATTTACAGCAAACGAACGCGAAGATTCATTTACATCCGGAACAAGCAATGGAATCCCCATTCGCTTGCATTCATCCATGAAAAACGTAATTTTTTCAATATTCCCCAAGGAATTCGAAAGTACCGCCGCCATAAATTCAGCCGGGTAATTAGCCTTCAAATATCCCGTTTGGTAAGCCACTAAGCCGTAACATGTACTATGTGATTTGTTGAAGGCATATTGAGCAAAAGCTTCCCAGTCGGTCCAAATCTTTTCCAGTCGGTCGGAGGGATGCTGATTCGCCTGCCCACCTTCCATGAATTTACCCTTCATTTTATCGATGGTTGCCTTATCTTTTTTACCCATGGCTTTCCGAAGTACATCCGCGTCACCCTTCGTGAAATTGGCCAATTTCTGCGATAAAAGCATCACCTGTTCCTGATACACCGTAATCCCATAGGTATCACTCAAATATTCCTCCATCTCGGGAAGATCATATTCAATTTTCTCCCGACCATGTTTTCGAGCAATGTAATTGGGAATATAAACCATCGGTCCTGGACGGAACAAGGCATTCATCGCAATTAAATCCGAGAATTGATCGGGTTTCAAATCCTTTAAATGCTTTTGCATTCCCGGAGATTCAAATTGGAACGTGCCATTTGTTTCCGCGCGCTGATACAAGGCATAGGTCATCGGGTCATCCAAGGGCAATTCATCCAAATCAATCGTGACACCATGATTTTGCTTAATCAACCGGATCGCCTCCTTCAAAATGGAAAGCGTTTTCAAGCCCAAAAAATCCATTTTAATTACCCCGGCGTTTTCGATGACTGAACCATCATATTGGGTAATCAATAAACTGACATCTTTGGAGGATGCTACGGGTAAAATATCGGTCAAGTCACTCGGGGCAATGATAATCCCCGCCGCATGGATCCCAGTTCCGCGCACTGAACCTTCCAATACCATCGCATTTTCGATCACCGTCCCCGGTAATCCACCTGCCTCTTTAATTTTTCGCAATTGCTTCACTTGTTCAATCTCCTCCGGATTCAATCCTTCCTTATCCGATAAACTATTGTCTCCCGAAAGTGCCGCATTAAATATACGATCTAAGGTGATTTTAGGCTTTTCAGGGACCAATTTCGCCAAGGCATTTGACTCAGACAAGGGTAAATCTAACACCCGAGCTACATCTTTTATCGACATTTTAGCCGCCATCGTACCGTATGTCGCAATATGAGCGACTTGATTTCGCCCATATTTGTCGACCACATAATCGATGACCTTTTGACGTCCCTCATCATCAAAATCCGTATCAATATCGGGCAAGGACTTACGATCTGGATTTAAAAAACGCTCGAAAAGCAAATTATATTTAATGGGATCTATATTCGTAATCCCCAAACAATAGGCCACCACCGAACCCGCCGCCGAACCCCGACCCGGGCCCACATATACGCCTAATTCCTTGCCTGCATTGATAAAATCAGCAACAATCAAGAAATAACCCGCAAAACCCATGGTTTTGATCGTATATAATTCAAAACGAAGTCGTTCTTCTACGATCGCATCAATATCTCGGTAGCGCTTTTTCGCCCCCTCCATCGTCAAATGCTCTAAGAAATCATCTTGCGATTGAAAATTCGTCGGAATTTGAAAATTGGGCAATAATACGTCCTTGGTTAATTTCAAGGTTTCCACTTTGCCTACAATTTCATTCGTATTATCGATTGCTTCCGGGATATGAGACCATAATTGGGTCATTTCCTCCGTCGTTTTAAAATAAAATTGGTCATTATAAAAAGCGAACCGACGGCCTTTCATATCTGAATCGCCTTCAATATCCTTGTACGTGGGCGTCGCCTGCTTTTCACCCGTATTGATACAGAGTAAAATATCATGCGCATTCGCATCTTTTTGATCCAAATAATGGCTATCATTCGAAGCAATTACTTTGACATTGTATTTTTTGGCAAAACGCAACAGGACTTCGTTGACGGTTTGTTGTTCCGGAATATGATGATTCTGCACCTCCACATAGTAATCTTCGCCGAATAGGTCTAACCACCATTTGAATTCCTTTTCGGCCTCAGCCTCACCCGACCGTAGAATCGCTTGGGGCACAGAGGCGCCTAAACAACAAGTCGTCGCAATTAATCCCTTGTGATATTTTAAAACCAATTCTTTATCGATCCGAGGGTATTTCGAATACATCCCCTCCATAAACCCTAAAGAACATAATTTGACCAAATTTTGATAGCCCTCAGGATTTTTCGCCAAAAACAATTGGTGATATCGTTTATCCTTTTGTTCCTTCGTAAATGCTTGTTTATGCCGATCGGTGACTAAATAAAATTCGCAACCAACAATCGGTTTAACCCCATGCTTTCCCGCCTCAGCCACAAATTGAAACACCCCAAACATATTTCCGTGGTCTGTAATAGCGACAGCGGGCATATTATCTGCCTTCGCTTTTTTGAACATCGAAGAAATTTTCGAGGCACCGTCGAGCAAAGAGAACTGAGAATGGTTGTGCAAATGCGAAAATTGCATAAAATTAGGATTACTTTAAAAAGGGTTCTTTTTCAAAAAATATGGCATTCAAGAAGTCCAAGAAAGGTTTTAATACCTTGGCCGATTGGATTAAATGCTTCGTAAATTCCGGATGAATAATTTCCTCATCCAAAAAATGCTGCCAATAAAATAATTGTTTTCGTTTAAGCCATGCCGCTTCCGGGTGATCTGCTGGATAGCCTTTGGGGATTTTTTTCAAACATTCACCCTCCGGCGCACCAAAAAATTTCCGAAATAGGGGAGATTCAACAATTTTCAAAAATGCCTTTGCATTGTAATCAATTTCCTGCCGAAAATTCGCTAATTGCTCAGATGTCGCATTGTACATACCCCCACCTAAAAAGCTTTTTCCGCCGGGTTCGATGTGCAGGTAATAATCCATGTAACCGGATTTTCGACCCCCTTCTGAAAAACTCGCGGAAAACCAGGTTTTATACGGTTCTTTATTTTTGGAGAAACGCACATCTCGATAAATTCGATAGGAACAATCCTTGATTTTCACCCCATCCATATTTTCGAAATCAGAAAATTCCTGAATCAAATCCCCAATGAATGCATCAAAATTTGCTTTTTCTGCGTCATAGATATCCTTCTGAATCGCAAACCATTCCCGCGAATTATTTTGCTTTAAATCAGTTAAAAAAGAAAGGAGTTGGGGGGAAACAGACATGTAACGAAATTAAGAATTTTATTGGGAGAATTGCCCAATTTTAATGATTTTTGTAAAAATTAAATCAAATTATGCGCATATTAACAGGCATTCAAGCTTCTGGCAAACCCCACCTCGGAAATATTTTAGGAGCCATCATGCCGGCGGTATCATTATCCAAAAATCCTGGAAATGAGTCGTTTTTATTTATTGCTGATTTACATACCCTCACGAGTCTGAAGGATGGACCTGCAATTCGCTCGAATACCTTAGCGATTGCCGCGGCTTGGTTGGCTTTCGGATTTGATACGGAACGAAACTTCTTTTATAGGCAATCCAAATTGGCCCCATTTCATACGGAATTGATGTGGTATTTGAATTGTTTTACGCCCTTTCCCATGTTGGCCAATGCCCATAGTTTCAAAGATAAATCGAGCAAATTAGCTGACGTCAATGCGGGTTTATTTACCTATCCGGTATTACAAGCGGCGGACATTATTCTATATGATGCGGAAATTATACCGGTAGGGAAGGACCAGCGTCAACATATTGAAATGACCCGCGATATTGCAAATTCGGTCAATAAACTAACGAATAAAGACATTTTTGTTCTTCCTAAAGCACAAATCAATGAAGATGTCATGACCATTCCAGGCATTGATGGCCAAAAAATGAGTAAGTCCTTAAACAATTACATCGATATCTTTTTACCAGAAAAAGACCTTTTAAAGCAAATAAAAAAAATCGTTACGGACACGACGCCATTGGAAGAACCCAAAAATCCAAATGAAGATATTACCTTTAAATTATTTCAATTAATTGCTACGCCACAGCAGATAAATGAAATGCGTGAACGCTATCTTATGGGAGGCTATGGGTATGGCCATGCCAAACAAGATTTATTTGAGGCATTACTCATCTTTTTTAAAGATGCCCGTGAAAAGTTCGAGTATTTTCAAGCGAATCCGAAACTGATTGAAGAAAAATTGGCCATCGGTGAAGAAAAAGTAAGACCGATAGCTGAGAAAACAATTGCACGCATTCGAGAGGTATTTAACTTTTAAGCTATGTTTCCAACCTGGGATTCGGACTTATTTAAATTCATAAACACCTCACATTCAGAGCATTTGGATATCCTGATGATTATGTTTTCCAATAAATATATTTGGATTCCATTGTACCTTTTCATCATCAAAAAGCTAGTTGATCAGTACAAAAAGAAGGCCTGGAAATCAATTCTTTATTTAATTAGTACAGTTGCCTTAGCAGATCAAATATCCTCATCCTTGTTGAAACCCATCGTAAAACGTATTCGTCCCTGTCACGTGGAAGCTTTTCAATCATGGATTCATTTGCCGGATGGTTGCGGGGGCATGTACGGATTTTGTTCTTCCCATGCAGCGAATTCATTTGCCTTAGCCATGGCTATATATATGATTAGCAAAACCAAAAGGACTGGGTATATTCTTTTCTTCTGGGCCTTTGTAATCGCGTATAGTCGAATCTATTTGGGGGCACATTATCCCATTGATGTATTCGTTGGCGCTGCCATAGGAATCTTCAGCTCGCTTGTGCTAAAGAAAGTACTTTATGACAAATTGGCCAAAAACGTATAAGTATTTACACCATCTGCAAAATCTGCTAAACCGGGTTCTTGGGTCATTCCAAAAGCAATTGTTCCTTCTAGATCATTAGATTGACTTACTTTGCACTGAATTTTTTCTTCATGCATAGTTAACCAAGATTCTAAATCTACTAGATTGGCATAGCGGTGTATATACAAAACACCCACTGGGGAAACCAAGGCATCATTTTCGGTGACTAATACATTTCCTAAATCAAAATGAGGAATTTGATTTAACAGAAATAAGGTACGGTGATACTGAAAATTATTCGAATATTTTGAGTGGTCTAGAACCCACGTTTCTTTAGTCAAAACGTCAAACAAAGGGGTTAAATCATAATCAACAGGTACGGCAAGGCTAGAAACGTTGCGACACCCAAGTCCATAATATGTAAAAATATCTCGGGCCAATTGGGTAAAATCGGCATTTGTTTCTTGACCCGTTAAAATAGCTAAGGAACTTCGATTTTTACGAATGATATGAGGCATTTGAGCAAAATAATGTGCAAAATAACCGCCTGAAAAATCACTTCCTGTGGCTATAACAGCCTGAATACCTTGAAGACGGTCGACTATTTGAATTGGAATTCTTGTATGAAATTCCTGAATAATCTGAATATATAGTTCAATTAAAGCTTTATCTTGGGAACTAGGCTTCACCCAAGCCTCATGACCACTGGCTAAGGTCATGAGGACATCATGTAGTCCAACCGCAGGTAAATTACCTGCTAACACGAGACCAACTATTTTCGTATTCATGGATGGATCACCCTGTTCAACAAAAAACTGTTCCCAAATACTCCGATCAAAAAACTGGTTTTCAATGGACTTCATCGCATGACGAATCAAGGAATCCGAAAACCATGCATTTTCATTTTTTGCTTTTTCTATAAATAGTTCTATTTTTTCCTTATTTGATGAATCATTAAAATAGGATTTTAAAAAATGAATTAAGTCTAAAAAATAAGCTTTTTGCATGCGAATGGCTGAATTGAATGCTAAAAGTACATACAAAGCTTTGATTTTTTTTGATTAGTCTTTATAAATTATATACTATTCAAAAATATGTATGTAAATTGCACGAAATTTTTAAAGATTTTATGGCAATTATCATTACAGATGAATGTATTAACTGTGGGGCATGCGAACCAGAATGTCCAAACACAGCTATTTATGAAGGTGGTGTAGAATGGACATGGGCAGGAGGGACTTCATTAACCGAAGTGGAATTAGAAGATGGTAGTTCGATGGATGCGAAAACGCCCGTTGAACCCGTTTCAGAAGAATTTTATTACATTGTACCTGATAAATGCACAGAATGCACCGGTTTTCATGAAGAACCACAATGTGCTGCGGTATGCCCAGTGGATTGTTGCGTTCCTGATCCAGATCACGTAGAGGATACAGAAACACTGCAAGCCAAAAAATCTTGGTTGCACGCTGAATAAACAAACTTACCTATCGGTTTATAGGAAGGCCTACCCATTTTGGGTAGGCCTTTTTCTTTGTTTTATCTTATTTATCCATCAACAAATTCAGTAATTTTAAATTGTATTTTACCAATAGGTCTATTTTTAAATATATTTTTAAATATTTTTTGCAAAAAACTAAATTGGAGGTTTAAATTTTAACCAATTATTTACATTTTTTTGTAAAATTGATAAAAATAGGTTTAAAAATTTTCGATTTTACTTGTTTTGTAATATTAGTTATCACATATTTGTGACGTAGTCAAGCATTTATCATACTTAAACAATTACCGCACATGAAAAAATCTATCTTCACCGCCTTATTTGCCGCAACAGCATTTTGTGGATTTTCCCAAGAAAAAGAAGCTGAGGCATCCAAGTTTACATTTTCGGGTTACATTGATTCGTACTATATGTTAAACTTCAATAGTCCAACAAGCAGAAGCAACTTAGGTGTTTCAGGTTACGAACGCGCGTTCGATCAAAAATCAAGCCAGTTCTCTTTGGGTTTAGTTCAAACCAAATTTGGATATAGCACGAAATCTTCAGATGTAGTTGTAGATTTAACTTTTGGACCCAACGCTGACCTTGGTCAATACGGAAATGTCATCGGACCTTTGGGTGCGGGAAAAGCGACCACTGCTTTGGCAATTAAGCAAGCCTATTTCAATTGGAAAGCGAGCGATAAATTAACGATTACGGCGGGTCAATTTGGTACGCATATTGGATATGAAGTTATTGACGCTCCAACAAACTATAATTATTCTCTTTCCAATCTATTCAACAACGGTCCATTCTATCACATCGGTGCCAAAGCTAATTACGCGTTTAGTGATAAATTCTCAGCGATGGTTGGTTTAGTAAACAATGTTGATAATTTGAACGACAACAATGCTGCTAAAGGATTTATTTACCAAGTTTTCACTTCCCCAGTAGCCGGTTGGAATTTGTACATCAATGGAATCACATCAAATGAAGCAGCGCCATTACCATCAGGAAAAGATGATTCAGGGTCTTATAACCTTTTAGATTTAACAACATCTTACCAAATCACACCTAAATATCTCTTGGGATTGAATGCCGCCTACGGTTCACAAACAGGTGATTATCAAGGTGGTGGAAGTGTAGGTAATAGCAAAACTTGGGGTGGAGTAGCTTTATATAGCAATTATGCCTTTACAGATAAATTTAGCTTAGGTGGCCGTTATGAGGTTTTCGATAACACTTCAGGCGCACGCGCATTGCGCAATGCTGATGGTGGTGGAACAAATGTTAGTTCATTCACATTGACAGCTACATTTACTGCTGCAGAAGGACATTTGCTAATCAAACCAGAATTAAGATCAGACGCCTACAAAACCGCTCAATTCACAGATGGTGACGGCAAAGCACAAAAATCTCAAACAACTTTAGGATTACACTTCATTTATAAGTTTTAATATATATCCATTTTTTCACCTAAACGTTTACAAACATGACGACACAAAAACCAACTTGGATCCCGCTGCTTGTATTAGTAGCCGTTGCGATTATCGCACTTTTTACCACCTCGATTCCTGGAGCTATGCCAACAGAAGGCTTAGATACCGGTGATACGGCGTGGATGATTGTGGCCTCAGGCCTTGTATTATTGATGACACCAGGATTAGCTTATTTCTACGGAGGTATGGTAAATCATAAAAACGTCATTTCAACTATGTTGCAATCCTTCATTGCCATGGGTGTTATTTCTGTCATCTGGATTGTTTTTGGTTTTAGTTTAGCTTTTGGAGATTCCTTAGGCGGCTGGATTGGCGATCCTCGTACATTTTTTATGTTCAACAATGTTTTTGATCATAAATTATCATTGGGTTCTGCAGACCAATTAAAGTTCACTATTCCATTTGCTTTGTTCGCATTTTTCCAAATGAAATTTGCCGTTATCACTCCAGCGCTTATTTCTGGTGCATTAGCTGAGCGTATTAATTTCCGTGCCTTTGTATTATTCATGGTTCTATTTTGTATTGTAGTTTATGCACCATTAGCACACTGGACATGGCATCCAGATGGTTTCTTGTTTAATTTAGGTGTATTGGATTTTGCAGGAGGAACGGTTGTACACATGTCAGCTGGTTGGGCCGCATTAGCCGGTGCTTTATACCTTCGTCGTAGAAAATCACACATTGAGTCGAACATCTTGCCTCCAGCTAACATTCCTTACGTATTATTAGGAACTGGTTTATTATGGTTCGGATGGTTTGGTTTTAACGCAGGTTCTGCGGTTGGAGCTAATTCTTTAGCTGTAACGGCTTTTGCAACGACACACGTTGCCGCTGCTGCAGCTGGTTTATCTTGGATCTTATTCGATGTGACTCGTGGCAAAAAAGTAAGTGCCCTAGGCTTTTGTATCGGTGCTGTAGTAGGTTTAGTAGCCATTACGCCTGCTTCAGGTTTTGTAACCGTTCCGGTAGCCATCTTTATTGGTGTGGTAGCAGCGATTATTTCGAACATCGTAGCACACTGGAGAGCCACTTCAAATTTAGATGATACCTTAGACGTATTTCCTTGCCATGGCGTAGGTGGTATGGTGGGTATGTTGATGACCGGTATTTTCGCAACAAGCGCAGTGAATGCGGCTGTCGCTGAAAATGGTTTATTCTACGGAGAATCAGCCTTGTTCTTAAAGCATTTATTAGCCATGGCAATTGTATCTGCCTTTGCCTTTGGCGTATCTTATATCCTGTTAATCATCACGGACAAAATCATTCCGTTACGTGTTAATGAGGAAGAAGAAAGATTAGGATTGGATATTTCACAACACGATGAGTCGTTAGCTGAATAATCCAAACAAACTGAGCCGCAAGTAATGGTTCTTGTGGTTTTGTTTCAATCAAAAAGTCGGATGTCTTTGATGTCCGACTTTTTTGTTTTATCCATTCAAATTTTCCTATCTTGACAAATACCTTGTTTTAAACTTCATGACAAATAAACAAATCATCGTCTTGATTGGCCGCGAAAATCTAGAAAAAGATAGCCATTTATACACCGATGTATTTGCCAAACTTAAACAACTGCCCTTTATCATATATTTTGACCCTTGCGATCAAATCAGACGAACCTTCAGTCTTCCCATTTTTAATTACGTACCAACCTTCCTTAAGAAATTTACCTTCGTAAGAAAAATAGCCCGAACGAGTATCATAGCCTTCGTTTTTTTAAAACAAGGCTTATTTGATATAGCCTACATCAAATCCTTTAGAGAAAATACAAATGATATAAATTTACGCTTGAAAGCTTTAGTCCATCAATTGAAAAAATTTCCGACTGATTCCGAAATTACATTAATCGGCCGATCAGCAGGAGCCGTTTTGGCCACAAAGGCGTCATTACAAGTTCCGATCCAACAAATCATTTGTTTGGGTTACCCATTTAAACATCCAGAAAGGAATGAAGAACCTTTTCGATACGAACATCTCAAAGATGTAAATACGCCAACCCTAATTATACAAGGCGAACATGATCGTTATGGAGGTAGAGAGGTAATCGAAAAATATGCAATGAATCCATCAACAAAAATGATTTTCGAAGACTTAGATCACGATTTCCAATTAACAGAGGAAACAAGACTGAAGCTTATCAACCTAATAAAATCCAAATTAGTGGAGGATTAAGCAAAGGCCGACGTAATTAATATTTCCCCAAGTACATCGCCTATTTCAGATATGGATTTATAACGAACGGGTTGAATCGTATTCACGAGCAAAGGATCATATTCTGTGACAAATCGTACGTAATTCTCTGAAAATCCCTCCATCATGCCATCGGAATTTGACTCCTCAAATAACACATGTCCCGTACGACCTAATTGACTTTCGTAAAATTCCCGACGTTTTTTCTCCGATAATATATGAAGCATTTTGGAGCGTTCCGATTTTTTAGCCCCATCGACTTTGGGTTTCATATCTACCGCAAAGGTATTGGGACGTTCCGAATAGGGGAAAACGTGCAAATAAGCTATATCCAATTCCTGTAAAAAGGAATAGGTTTCTAAAAATAATTCATCCGTTTCACCGGGATGACCCACAATGACATCCACACCGATGCAGGCCTGAGGCATTTGTTGGCGTATCATACGAACCCGATCTACATATAATTCACGCTGATACCTACGTTTCATCAATCGCAAAACGGAATTGGAACCAGATTGCAAAGGAATATGAAAATGAGGGACAAAACGTTTGGAATTCCCCAAAAACTGAATCATTTCCGGATGAAGTAAATTAGGTTCAATCGACGAAATTCGATACCGATCGATTCCTTCGTGTTTGTCCAGGGCTTGAATCAATTCAAAGAAACTTTCTTTGCGCGTACCTTGTTGGATTCCAAAATCCCCAATATTCACGCCGGTTAGGACAATTTCTTTCACACCTTTGGCCGATATTTCATCAACGAGAGCTAATACTTTGTCAATGCTATCCGATCTACTTTGTCCACGAGCTAAAGGAATCGTACAATAAGAACAAGGATAATCACATCCATCTTGCACCTTTAAGAATGTACGTGTTCGATCATTCACTGAATAGGAGGCATGATAATCCAAATCGTAGCGAATCTCTGAAGCGATTAATTTTGGCAACGACTTCTCGGTTCTCGACAAATAGGGTAGAATAAGCGAGGCTACCTGAAACTTCTCATTGGCCCCTAACACTAAATCAACACCTGGAATCGCAGAAATTTCCTCAGGCTTTAATTGGGCATAACAACCAATCACCACCACGATGGAGTTTGGATTGATTTTTTTTGCTTCGCGAACAACTTTTTTGCATTTCTTATCCGCCTGCTCAGTAACAGAACAGGTATTAATCACAAAAAGATCTGGCGTTTCCTGAAACTCGACCCGTTCAAAATCTAAAGGCTGAAGCGAACGTGCAATCGAGCTGGATTCCGCAAAATTCAATTTACAACCTAAGGTATAAAATGCTACTTTCTTCATTCCTCTCAAATATGAGCACAAAGGTAAAACAAAAATGGCGGGAAAACCCGCCATTTTTGATCATAAAAGTATATAAATGCAAGATTAAAATATTAAAGCTTAGCCGTTTTCACAGTTTTGATGATACGAGCAGCTACTTTATATGGATCAGCCGCTGAATTTGGACGACGATCTTCTAACCAACCTTTCCATCCTTTTTCAACCGCAGCAATTGGGATACGAATCGAAGCACCCCGATCTGAGATTCCGTATGAAAAATCATGTATCGAAGCTGTTTCGTGCTTACCTGTCAAACGTAAATGATTATCAGCCCCATATACCTCGATATGTTCTTTCACGAATGGAGCAAATGATTGACAAATTTTGTCATACACTTCTTTGTTTCCTGCTGTACGTAGAGCAGTATTTGAGAAGTTGGCATGCATTCCTGAACCATTCCAATCTAACTCTCCCAAAGGCTTGCAATGCCAATTCACAGCAACACCATATTTTTCACCTAAACGCTCTAGCATGTAGCGACCCAACCAGATTTCATCACCCGCTTGTTTAGCACCCTTGGCAAACATTTGAAATTCCCACTGACCCGCAGCAACCTCCGCATTGATACCTTCGATATTTAAACCGGCATCAATACACAAGTCCATATGCTCTTCAATAATCTCACGTCCAAATGCATTTTTAGCACCTACTGAACAATAGTAAGGACCCTGTGGGCCTGGATACCCGTTTGCTGGAAATCCTAAAGGCTTATTTGTTTCTGGATCCCAAAGGAAATATTCTTGCTCAAAACCAAACCAAAAATCATTGTCATCGTCATCGATTGTTGCACGACCATTCGTTTCATGTGGCGTACCATCCGCGTTCAACACCTCACACATAACCAAATAACCATTTTTACGAGCAGGATCTGGACAAACATAGACAGGCTTCAATAAACAATCGGATGAACCGCCTTCTGCCTGTTGAGTAGATGAACCATCAAAAGACCACATATCAAGGTCCTCTAATTTTCCACTAAAATTATTCTCGATTTTCGTCTTAGAACGTAAACTTTGGGTAGGCTTATAACCATCTAACCAAATGTACTCCAATTTTGATTTTGCCATGATATTTCAACTAGGTTATGTGATAAAAATACTTTTTCTGTGATTTGTATAGCAAAAATAAACCACTTTTTTAAAAAAACAATAATTTCTCGGCCAAAATTCGCAAAAATCAAACCTCTATTTTGGAATTTTCACAAAAAATCTTTGAAAATATTGAAAAATCGAAATTAAAATTAGATTAATGCAATTTTTAATCCGCTCGAAAATCGTTATTTTTACTTATTCGTTCATTTATCCTTTTAAACATGGCTATTACTCGATTTAAAGCATTAGAATTAGCACAACAGCGCACAACGGCACAGGTGAAATTACCTAGTGAAAAAGTGACTGATTATTATGGCAATATGACGTTTAGTGATGAAGAAATGAGATCACTTTTGTCCCCGGAGGCTTATTTGAAAATTAATACAGCGATTCAAACAGGTTCTAAAATCGATCGAGATGCTGCTGATGAAGTAGCTGCCGCGATGAAATCTTGGGCCATTTCAAAAGGAGCAACCCACTACACGCACTGGTTTCAACCTTTAACGGGAACTACGGCTGAAAAACATGATTCCTTTTTTGACATCGATATCAAATCAGGAAAGGCCGTGGAGAAATTTAAGGGTTCGGCTTTAGTCCAACAGGAACCTGACGCTTCCTCATTTCCCAACGGAGGTATCCGATCTACTTTTGAGGCACGTGGATATACCGGTTGGGATCCATCTTCCCCAGCATTTATCATGGAAAATGCGGCAGGAACGGCTACTTTATGTATTCCATCGGTATTTGTATCCTACACGGGTGAGGCATTGGATTATAAAACACCTTTGCTAAAATCCATTGAGCTCATTGACAAAGCTGCCACGGCTGTGATCAAAGAATTTTTTAACCGGGATGTCAATAAGGTAATTCCGACTGTGGGGATTGAACAAGAATATTTCTTGGTCGACGAAGCCTTGTTTAATGCCAGACCTGACTTGGTCATGGCAGGTAGAACAGTTTTTGGACATGCGCCGGCCAAGGGCCAACAATTAGAAGATCATTATTTTGGATCCATTCCGACTCGGGTCAATTCATTCATGGTCGATTTTGAAATAGAAGCCTTAAAATTAGGAATGCCCGTTCGTACTCGGCATAATGAAGTAGCTCCGGCACAATTTGAAGTAGCACCCACATTCGAGGAAGCAAATTTAGCCTGTGATCACAATGCTTTATTAATGGATTTAATGTCCAAAGTGGCCTCCAAACATAAATTGAAAGTCCTTTTCCATGAAAAACCTTTTGCAGGAATTAACGGATCTGGCAAGCATAATAACTGGGCCTTGGCCACAGATTCTGGAATTAATTTATTAGCTCCTTCGTCCAAACCAAAGGAAAACCTTCGCTTTCTTTCCTTTTTCGTCAATGTCATTAAGGCGGTGAATGACCGTGCGGATTTATTGCGTGCGTCAATTGCCTCGGCAGGCAACGAACATCGCCTAGGTGCGAATGAAGCCCCGCCAGCCATTGTATCAGCCTTTTTGGGTTCGACAATGAGTCAGGTATTGGATGATTTAGAAAACATGAGTGAATTGGATGAAATCCAGTTAGAAAAAGGAGACAATGTCTATTTGAAATTAGGAATTAATAAAATTCCCTCCTTAATTTTAGATAACACGGACCGGAATCGCACATCTCCCTTTGCCTTTACAGGAAATAAGTTTGAATTCCGGGCGGTAGGATCATCGGCCAACTCAGCGGCGCCTATGACGGTTTTGAATACGATCGTTGCTGATCAGTTGATCAAATTCCGCAAGGATGTTGAAACTATTTTAGAAAAAGGCGTTAAGAAGGAATTAGCGATCATGGAGGTGTTAAAATCCTATGTGAAGGATTCCAAAAAGATTCGCTTTGAGGGAAATGGATATTCGGAAGAATGGGTGCAAGAAGCTGAAAAAAGAGGTTTATCGAACTTAAAAACAACTCCAGAGGCCTTAGCGGTGTATGGTCGGGCGGAATCGATTGAATTATTTACTAAATATGGCATTTATTCCAAAGAGGAGATGCATGCGCGTCATGAGATTGAATTAGAAAATTATGTCAAGAAGATTCAAATCGAATCGCGCGTGATTGGAGATATGGCGATTAATCACATTGTATCGACTTCGTTGAAATACCAAACGCAATTAGTTGAGAATGTCAAAGGCCAGAAGGAAATCGGAATCGATTCCCAATTTTTTGCTCCGACCATCGAAATGATTAAAAAAATATCCGAGTATACTTCGACGATTGTGCGTTTGCAAAACGAAATGACTGAGGCGCGTAAGGAAGCAAATAATATTGATGATTTGGGCGATAAAGCGACGATGTATAGCACGAAAGTGAAGGGATTTTTTGAGGAAATACGCTATGCCGTTGACAAACTAGAGCTAATCGTAGATGACGATGAATGGCCATTGCCGAAATACCGCGAAATTTTATTGATTAAATAAGGTCACAAGCTTAGACAGAATGACGAAAGAAACAAATCCCGGCTATTTACCGGAAGAAATTGCCCGATTAAAACAATTGTGCGCCCAAGAAAATAAGTCATTTATTCATATCGATGATGAGGATATTCCGACGGGCAACGATAAGGAAATGGCTCATATTCAATTTGTAGGCCAATTCAATAAACAAGAGGTTATTTACGATGCGATTATTTGCACCTTGCAATTGCATTATGCAAGTACCCTCTATGAGGAAGCGGAAAGAGAGGCCATTGAGCAATTTCCTTTATATGTTCCCTTGGAAAATCGGGATGAAACCTATCAGGCAAATGAAGCATTGGATGAGGAGGTAGAAATGATGGTTTTGGAAATCATTGAGGAGATTGAAGAAAGCGAGGAAATCAAAGTAAGTGAATACATCGAAATAGATGAAAACTTTGAATACGGAATTGGCTTAGAAGCAGCTTTGTACGTGGAAGCCTTAGAGGATGGTATAATTGAACAATTCATTACTGATTTCAATACAAATCAATTAACGTTAGATCCTTCCTTATATTCATTTAGATCTGACGACGACGACGAAGAATAATTCATGAGTATATATGTTTTTTTTGAACCGAATCCCCTTCAGCAATCGTATTTGCGCGAAGAGGATTCTTTTCATGCGACTCGGGTGCTACGGGTGAAAGCGGGCGATTTGATCCATCTATTGGATGGAAAGGGAAAGAAATTTGAGGCAAAGATTACCCAAGTAGATGCTAAAAAAACGCAATTCGATCAGGTTCAACTCATCCATCAAACCGAGAAACCACCTTTTCAAATTCATCTATATCTTGCCCCTACCAAACAAATGGAACGCATGGAGTGGATGGTGGAGAAATGCACGGAATTCGGGATTCATTCCATTCATTTTTTTCATAGTCGATATTCTGAACGGAAAGAAATTAAATTGCAGCGGCTAGAAAAAACAGCCATTGCCGCACTAAAACAATCGAAAAATTTATTTTTACCTCAATTTCATGAGATTTCATCGCTGACGGATATCATGAAAAAAAATCAGGTAAAGCTAACAGGTAGTCAATACATGTTTGCACACATTGCAGAACCAGCAGATCCAGTTTTAGGAAAATTGGTCAAATTGGGAGAAGAATACCATGTGCTCGTCGGGCCTGAAGGAGATTTTTCTTCGGAGGAAAGCAATCAACTCATCGCCCAGGATTGGCTTCCATTTAGTTTAGGGAAATCGATCTTACGTACGGAAACGGCTGGAATCGCCATCACTCATGCCATACATGTACTTCATGAAATTCAAGCTTAGTTTTTGGGTATTTCTTTTGGCAGGCTTTACCCTTTGGGGCCAAGTAAAAATTGCCAAAGTCAAATACCAAGGTGGGGGAGATTGGTACGCCAATAAAACCTCTTTGCCCAATCTGATTGCATTTTCGAATCAAATAATTAAGTTGGGAATCTCACTGACGCCTGAAACGGTTGAACTTGCAAGCACGAGTCTATTCCGCTATCCATTCATTTACCTCACAGGTCATGGTAATGTAAGTTTTACAAACGATGAAATCCAAAATCTTAGGACCTATTTAATCGGTGGAGGATTTTTGCATATCGATGATAATTATGGCTTAGATGTATCGATTCGAAGGGAAATGAAAAAGGTTTTTCCTGAACTAAGCTTTGTCGAACTTCCCTTTAGTCATCCGATTTATCATCAAAAATTTGATTTTTCGGCTGGATTACCCAAAATACATGAACACGATGGAAAGCCTGCGCAAGGATTTGGATTGATATACAAAGGTCGGCTTCTGTGCTTCTATTCCTACGAAACGGATTTAGGGAATGGATGGGAGGATCCTGAAACGTACAATGATCCCCAAGAAAAAAGAGAATTAGCCCTAAAAATGGGTGCTAATATCCTTCAATACGCATTTATGCACCCCTAATTTATGATAAAAATCAATGTGAGAATATGCACGAAGCTATGTATATTTGTTCTTTAAATAAAAAAATCAATATGCAATTAGTTCTTCCCGCATTCATTATTCATTGGTACGTTTCTCTATTTAGTCAAACATTTTTCCTGCACCGGTATTCAGCGCACAAGATGTTTTTAATGAATAAATTTTGGGAGAAATTTTTCTACTTTTTAACCTATTTATCTCAAGGATCCAGTTTTTTAAGCCCTCGGGCCTATGCGATATTACATCGGATGCACCATGCATTCTCGGATACGAAGAAAGATCCCCATTCGCCTATGTTTTCAAGCAATGTCTTTACGATGATGTGGAAAACAAAAGATATTTACAATGCGGTTTTAAATCGGAAAACGAAGGTTGAAGAACGTTTTGAGCATGATTATCCAGTTTCTAAAACCATCGAAAAAATAGGAGATTCTTGGATTTCACGCATCGGTTGGGGTGTTGCCTATGCTTCCTTTTACATCGTCGCCTTCGTTTATTTTGATATGCATTGGGCATTTTTCTTTTTATTACCTGTGCATTTTTTAATGGGGCCTGTCCACGGGGCGATTGTGAATTGGTCAGGACATAAATATGGTTATCAAAATTATGACAATCATGATCATTCTAAAAATTCATTGGTTTTTGATGTCCTCATGATGGGTGAGCTATTTCAAAATAATCACCATAAATTGCCTAATCGCGTTAATTTCGCTACCAAATGGTTCGAATTCGACCCGACTTACCCCATGGTGAAATTATTGACATGGCTTAAAATTATCCGTCCGAACATCAAGCCCGCAGACGCTAAATTTTAAATTTGCCAACATAAAAAAAATGACAATACTTTTTTTCAATAATGATTGTTGAACTTAGTTTAAAGATCCTAAATCCATTTCATAAATTCCTTTATAATTCCTCTTCTAATTTGAATTTCTCCAAATAGTCAGACACTCGTTTTAGAAATCCTCCACCCATGGATCCATCGATGACCCGATGATCGTAGGAATGTGAAATAAACATTTTTTGACGTACCTGAATCGTATCTCCTTCAGGTCCTGAAACGACCGACGGTTTTTTCTCAATGAGACCGAAGGCAAGAATACCCACCTGCGGCTGAACGATAATCGGTGTTCCCATTAAATTCCCAAAAGATCCTATGTTACTAATACTAAACGTACCGCCCTCTAAATCAGCAGGTTTTAATTTATTTAAACGTGCGCGATTAGATAAATCATTTACTTTTTGGGTTAATTCGACTAGGGTTAACTTATCCACTTCATGAATGACGGGCACTATCAAATTACCATTAGGTAAGGCAACCGCCATGCCTATATTAATTTGTGCATGCTGAACGATAAAATTCCCTTCGACTGAAATATTCATCCCTGGAAAATCCTGCAAAGCTTTCGCGGTGGCCAAAAAAAGCAAAGGCGTATACGTAATCGGTTCCTTGTATTTTTCTTGAAATGACTTCTTGATTTTTTCACGCCAGTTCACCATATTGGTCATATCAGCTTCTAAAAAAGATGTCACATGAGGTGCGATGCGTTTTGAATCCACCATACGTTCTGATATCATCTTCCGCATCCGATCCATTTCGATAACCTCGTCGCCGGGTAAGCGTAAGCCAGTACCTTGACTTAAGGTTCCTGACGAGATAACGCGTTTCGCATTTCGAACAGCGATGTAGTTCATCACGTCTTTTTTAGTAACCCGATTATCTAAACCAGAACCAGGTATCTCACTAAGCTCACGTTGGGATACCTTTTCCTGCAAGCAGATTTGCTTTATCAATGGAGAAATCCATGGATTTGCCTTTTCATGCACAGTATCAAAATTCCCTAAACTTAAATCCGTTAATGCGCCTAAATCCGTTTCAGGATGAAACACTTCTTCACTTGAAAAAGGACTTTTTTCAGCAACCAAGGAATTTCCACTGGCGTCAATTAAACAAATAGGTTTACCGATTGTCGCGATTTCACCAACAGGAATAATGATCTCCTTTAAATAACCTGCTACTGGGGAAGGAACCTCCGTGTCAATCTTATCTGTGGCAACCTCCAAAATAAATTCATCAGCTTCCACGTATTCTCCTGGCTGTTTTAACCAGTTCAATACCGTCGCTTCCATGATACTTTCGCCCATCTTAGGCATGATGATTTCTGTGATTGCCATATTAATTCAAATCATGTAATAAAAATCGTCTCAATAAATTAAGGGACGCCAATGAAGTCATGTGAATATTTTGCATTCGTGTTCCTGCTAATTGCAATTTCCGAGTGATCACTCCATCCGGATGGGCAAGAGCTATCCAAACAGTTCCCACGGGTTTATCATCTGTTCCACCCGATGGCCCTGCAATGCCCGATGTCGCTAGACTATAGCTAGTACCTAAGACCTTACGCACCCCTTCCGCCATGGCTGTAATACAGGGTTCGCTCACAGCCCCAAATTCCGATAGGATGGAAGCAGAAACACCTAATTGATTCATTTTAACCTCATTCGCGTAGGAAACAACCCCACCTTTAAAATAATCCGAACTTCCTGGAATTTGCGTGAATTGATGAGCTAAATGACCTCCGGTACAACTTTCTGCTACGCTCAAACTAGCATTCGCCTTACGAAGTAAATGACCCACTACCTCAGCCAATTCCTCTTTTTCATAGCCAAATACATAGGACGAAATTAAAGGCATAACCCGTGCAAGCTCAATTTCCACATCAGAAGATAAGCTCGACAAATCCTCCCCGAAAGCCGTCAAACGCAATTTTACAATACCTAATGAAGGTAAATAAGCCAATTTAATATGTGAGGGCAGAGATAATTCCCAGTCCTGAATTAAATCAGAAAGGTAAGATTCGCCGATTCCAACGGTCTTAATAACCTTATGAAAAATCACTGGTGTTTTAAAATGCTTGATTACACGTGGCAATACCTCCGTTTCCATAATCGCTTTCATCTCAAAAGGTACTCCTGGCATCGAAACCCAAACCACTCCCTTTTCTTCAAACCACATACAAGGGGCCGTTCCTTGTTTATTGGGAACAAATTGTGCCTTTGTAGGCAACAATGCCTGATCCCGATTAATATCAGATAATTCTCTACCGCGTTTGGCAAAAAATTCGGTGACATCGCTCAAGGCCTCAGCATGCATTTCTAGGCCACAATGAAAATAATCAGCTAAAACTTTTTTGGTTAAATCATCTTTGGTTGGACCTAAACCACCTGTGATAAATACGACATCGGCTCGCGTAGCCGCTTCTTCCAAAATCTGTGTTATTTCTGAGGCCTGATCACCTACAGAGGACTTTCGAATGGTTTTTATGCCTAATTTATCGAGCTCAAGGCTAATCCATTGAGTGTTTGTATCCAATATTTGGCCATAAAGAATCTCATCGCCAATCGTAATAATTTCTGCTCGAACCATTAAGTTTTCTTACTTTTGTACGAAAATACGATTTATTTGGTTTTGAAACACACCTTAGAATCGAAAAGACGCCTTTACAAATGAAACAATCAGAAATAAATTTTAAAATTTCTTTAGACG
>CANFVE010000002.1 GCA_947450365.1 Cytophagaceae bacterium | reverse complement strand
TGACCTGTTTCCAAAAAAAGAGACCAAACTAAATTAGAGTAAATCGGGTGTCAAAATCAATAAAAAACGATAATTTGAACCCATGAAAAAGTCAAAATTCACAGAACCTCAGATCATTTTTGCGATCAAGCAGTATGAAACTGGTACCCGTTTGGATGAGGTTTGTCGCCAATTAGGAATTTCTCAAGCCACATTTTTCAATTGGAAGAAAAAGTATGGAGGATTGGGCATTAGTGAGCTTCGAAAATTACGTCTATTGGAAGAAGAGAATATGCAGTTAAAGAAATTAGTCGCGGACTTAAGTTTAGATAAACAGATGTTGCAAGAAGTCATAAAAAAAAAGCTCTAGCCGCATCTATTCGGAAAGAAATGTCTGAATGGTTGGTAGAAAACTATCAAGTGTCAATAAGTAGAGCTTGTAAATGTGTTTTACTTGCCAGATCTATTTATTATTACATTTATTCCCCACGCGAGGATCGATTACTACGAATGCGGATCAATGAGATTGCAAATACGCGTATACGATTTGGATTTCGAAGAATTTGCACCTTACTTAGGCGAGAAGGATTTGATGATAACCACAAGCGTATCTATCGTATTTATAAGGAAGAGGGCTTGAATTTGAGAAGAAAACGTCCTAGGCGGAATCGATCAGGTGCTCATCGACTAGAAAGAGTTGAAAACTCAGGTATTCACAAGGTTTGGAGCATGGATTTTCTTCAGGATTCACTGTACAATGGATCAAAATTTAGGATTTTAAGTGTAGTGGATAATTTTAGTAAAAAATGTTTAGGTTTATTTGTTGGAAAATCGCTCAAAGGAGGAGATGTGGTAGGACAATTAAACCAAATTAAGCAAGAAGAAATGCTCGTTCCCACACGAATACAATGCGATAATGGAAGTGAATTCATTTCAAAGGAAGTTGATAGATGGGCATATGAAAATGGGGTAATATTAGATTTTTCTCGGCCAGGAAAACCCACAGACAATCCTTATATCGAATCATTTAATGGGAAATTCAGAGATGAGTGTCTGTCGGTAAATTGGTTCTTAAGCTTGGAGGATGCTAAAGAAAAAATAGATGCTTGGAAATGGGATTATAATCTTTTTCGACCTCATAGTTCGTTGAACAATTTATCTCCCCAGGAATTTATTATATTGCACAACAAACCACCCGAAATTCTACTTTAGAATGTCTAGCTCACGGGGAGCAGTTCACAGCTACGTTCAGATATCTCCAAAGACTGAGAAAGCCTTTTAATGGTTTTAGCTGGAAAAGTTTTCAATAGGGTAATCAATTTGAAAACACGAAGTATTCGATTTTGATTGAACATGTAGTGGCAGAATTTTCTCAAACATAGCAAAAAAAATAGTTGACAAGAATCACTTTGACTTTATATGTCAGAAAAATTAGGTGATATACGTATTTAGGTGACCGTTAAATAAATACACCAAAAATTGGATTAGAAAAATCGAGGATTGGCTCACTTCTAATTTTAAGACTTATTGAAATTCTCCGCCAAATAAAGTCATCTTTAACTCATTGACCTTATTTGTCTTTCCTCTTTTGGAATTTTATGACATAAACCTAATCATATGCAAGAACTCCTAGATTTTCTCGATTCCCTCTTTTTCTTGCAGGAACCTGAGCTATCCCCTATTCCTTTACAATCCTTTGTAACCCTTTTATCATAAATCAGAACCTATGTTACACGTACCTAAGCTAAAACACATCGGAGGCGAGCTGAATGTCATGGGAAACCAGCAAGTGAATGAAACTCAATTCCCAAGTCTCGAAACAATCAACGGGGATTTAATTATCGCGAAATCTGGCTTCAAAAAACTACCTCCCAAACTGAACCACATAGGCGGTCGTGTTATCATCTCAAAATCTGACCCAGCCTCTTTGTTACAAGACCTCATACGTGCCTCGGAAGCAGGCATCATTAAAGGGGGTATTTTTTATTGCGATTAATTTGTTCCACATTAAAATTTCAAAAACTATGTCCACCACCACTGCAACCATCTTCATCGGCCACGCCCATCCAAACGATGGCGGTATCCAAGCCTCCCATTTGATTCAGTTTACGGAAAACAGTCGGCCAGCGCTGATTCTATACAACTTAGAAGAAGCCCAAGAACCCCTCGTCATGATTCCTACTGTCCACGAGACGATCGATGATATTTACCTCATGATCGTCAGTTATGTTCTCAACGGTATCGAAATGAACCGCGAAACCCAACACGAATCCCTCTATGATTTATTTTCAGAGGAAGAACGCTTCTCTCTATACGCAAAGTCAAAGGCTTATTTAAGTGAACATCGGATTAAGGTCGTATTCAACCTGTTGGACGGAAGTCATTTACTCAATCAAATCGATCTGATCACTAGCTATCCAAACGATGTCGAGATTACCAGGCCAGCGTTTAAAAAGGAATACCATCACTGGGGCCAACAAGTAATCACCAAAGAATTTTAAGCCCTATTCATCATGAACCAACATTCCATTCAATATTTGATGGACCGACCTGAACCGAGTGAATTGTTTTTGGAGGCGCGGCAAATAGCTGGTGTTCACTTGCAGGAACAATTTCGACAATTTGACAACGGCCCATTACACTCTCGCCATCGAGGATTTACATGGATCAAAGCCGAATTGACCTATCCGGCATTCGACCATTTGACCTTTGGATTTAAGAACTCCATTTTTTCGGTCTTGATTGAATTAATCGATGAAACGGGTTCATCCTTGACTGAAATTCAGCGTACTCGATGGATCGAGGCTTGCATGGAATATAACCTAATTCCCTGTTTGTTTAAAATCAACTGCATCTCCATGTCTCATGGTTATAACCTAACGCCGGTCGATGAGATTTGGAATTTATTTGATGTGGATGGTCAAAAATTAGTGGATCCTATACTAGAGGCCACGGACATTGACACCGAGATGTCGACCTGGGAAATACATAATTTTGCGATCCAAGTAGTTCGCCAACACATCGAGGAAGAAGGCCATGAGGTCCTCTCCTTTTGTGACCTTATCGACGTCAATCCTCAAATCTGGTTTCTTGATGAGGAAGGGAACAAGAATTGGGTTATCGTCCAATCTTCCACAGGACAGGACATTCCATCCATTGATCCATGGCGAGGATTTGAACAATCGAACGAACAGCTCTTACCCTTCAATGGCTATTTCGCGGGGGTCCAAATCTCATCCGAAAAGGATACGTTATACCGAGGTGATGGGATGTTTGTCGATTTCGAAGGCCTCGAACAAATCTACCTAAGCAAGTAAGCCATGAGCGAAACGAAACACGAATTTTTATTGGATTTATATGTCACAGAGGCTTTTGACGTGGTCACACGGGAAGGCCAACCGGTGATGATTGGGGCCATAAATACATTGGTGCAACATGGTCATCAAATCATCGGTTGGGTCGAGGATAAACAGGGAAATAAAACCTGTCTCGCGTGGGATTTGAATGGAAAAATGTATGGTTGGAACTTAGGGCTTTATACCCATGATTTGTTTTTGGTATTAAAATAGGAACATTAAAAATGTCTATTCAGGTTTCAGATAAACAATTTTGTCGCCTTGAAGGACCACTAATTCTGAATTCTTTGCCTTTTTGTAGGCAATTAAATTGATTTTTACCTGGGCCATACCTATTTTCAACTTTTCAGCAGTTGTTAATGGCTTTTGTTTAATAGCTCCCATTTTTCTTGGTTGATTATATTGTTCTTTTGGGCAATAAGTTCTGATTCAGTATTTGAGTTATCATAAACAAACCAATCGTCTACGATGGGCAAATATAAACCAAACAAATTATTAATTCCTGATTTATACCTTCTTTCTATCAATTCTTCAGGAATATTGTGCCCTCCCTCCTTTACACGCATCTGAACACGATATTTTGCTAATTCAACGGATCTAAGCCAAAAAAACAATAACGTCACATTGAAACCTTTGGCTTTCGCTTTCTTAATTAAGTGATGGTATGACTTAGCGGCAAGAGTCGTTTCAAAAGAAAATGATTCACCTTTCTCTATAAGATCATGAATTCTCGTTAACATGATTCGCCCAGCTTCAAAGGCAACTAATTCAGGCTGAAAAGGAGATAAACCCTTTGCGATTTCATCAGCATTTACGAATTCCTTACAATCTAAAACGTCGGGTAAAATGGTAAATGAGGCAGTGGTTTTACCGGCTCCGTTGCAACCTCCAATGATGTATAAGTTTTTCTCCATCAAATCAAATTTATAACAATTGCTCTGATTTTAAATTATAAATTATCGTTATTTATTGCCCCAACACTTTAAAAAAATTAGTCGAAAATGACCTAAATTATTACCCATACATCTTCTTATCCTTACTAATCGACAGAATTAAGCCTATCGAAATCGCAGTAAAAAACAAGGACGTTCCACCGGCGGAGACCATGGGAATCGGTTGGCCTGTCACGGGAACTGCACCTACGCTCACCAGCATATTGATAAATGCCTGCGTGGAAATCGAAAATGCCAAACCGGCAGCCATAAGCCCTCCGATGGGTTTAGCGCTATATTTGATCGCCAAAGCGCCTCGATACACAAGGGCAATAAACAAAATCGGAATCAATAAGCCTGCGAAAATACCGTATTCTTCGATGATGATGGCGTAGACAAAATCAGACTCGGCTTGCGTCAAATGGAATTTGAACTGACTTTTTCCAGGACCTTTTGGTGTCAAAGCACCAGTGGAAATGGCAAAAAGACTTTGTTTCAATTGATAATTTTCATTCTTATCGTCTTCCTTGTTTTGTTTGGTATTCGTTTTCGTGAAAACTCGTTTGATGTAATTTTCGATACGACTTTTCGCGGTTTCTGCTCGTTGGCCTATCCCCCCATAAATAACTGTTACCGCCAAAGCCCCTACCAAACACAAAATAATGGAGATGGATTTCCACGGAACTCGGCCAAAAATCATGATGACAAAACTTGTAGCAAAAATAATCGCACTGGTAGAGACATTCGAAAGCATAACGAGAAAACAGGTAATACCGATTTGGGCAAGCATCGCCAAAATCACCCAAGGTGTGTAGGCGGTGGGGTCTGCTTGTCGGGTCGAAAACATTTTCGCCAAACTAATCGTCAAACATAATTTAGCCATGTCCGAGGGCATAAAACTGACAGGACCTAAATCTACCCAACGGCTAGCTCCACCCTTTTCCGATCCAAAAAAATAGGCAAATAAGATGAGGCCCCAGGAAAGAAAAAGAAGGAGGTTGATGTATTTAACAACACTGACATAATCTTGTCGAGACACCCAAGCCATCACCCAAAAAGAACCCAGCAAAATAATCACGGGTTTAATCAAGCTCGTGATGGGATCAAATGCCCCATCCATGGTAAATCGGCTTTTGGCCGAAAATTGGACCACCATCCCAATTGCATTTAGGATAAATACGATGAACCATATTTTATAGTCACCAAGCAATTGATCTTTGAAATAGGCGTATAGCTTACTTTTCATTTAAAATAGATTTTAAGATTTCATTCATGTATAACCTGTTAGCCTTTAGCCACTATGTTCATTCCCTTGGGAAATTCGATGATAACCGTCAAAGCATTTGTAACAAAGTAATTATCCGCTCGCTCTTCAGACACAGAAAAATCGGGTCCAACCACAAAATCGTTTACCTGCAAATCTTTCCATAAACTTTGTAAATCAGCCTTTGTCAAAAATAGATCCGACGCCTGTAGCATGACGATAAGGTGTTTTATCTCTTTCCAATAGCCTTGCACTTCCATGCGGTCTTTATCAGTTCTCTGGTCATAATCGAACCAGAGTAAACCCTTTTCCAACAATCCAGCATTCGCAAACATCTCAAAGGCATCATATACCTCCGGCTGATCTTGCCATTCATTCAAATCTAAAACCCTTCGTTTCTCCCCGACCAAGCGGTCCACAATATCCCATGATTTAAACCAATCATCTACGAGATGAACCCCTTCTAGTTCTGAAAATTCGGCTTGGCTATCTGAAACAATGATTACATGAGCACCTTGCTTTTGAAGGGACTGAATAAAGGTTGAAAACACAAGCATGATAGGCAATTATTTCGGTGGAGTGGTCGGCAAAACTACAGAATTTTATGCCTCTTACATGTCGTTGACCTTATGTGTCAGGAAAATTTTTACTGACAAATTTTAGCTAGCATAAAAGCGAAAAATCTCCGTTATATTTCATAAATTTTGTTGAATTAACGATCCTTAAGTTGAGCTAAACCACTAAATAAACATGTTCAAACGCATCACATTTTTCTTCTTATTATTTTTCGGCCTTGTTGGATTTTTTGTTTGGAAACAAATGAAACCTGCACGTAGGCACCGACCTAATCGAGACCCGTGGCACCTTGCCTCCAATTATTCTGTAAGGGGTTTGGATCTTTCTCATCATAATGGAAAAATTATCTATGAGAGTTTGGACAGTTTGGACTTTGTTTTTTTAAAAGCAACGGAAGGAAAAACGCTTATTGATCGCGATTTCGAAAACCACTATGAAGGATTCAAGGATAAGGGTGTTGCGTTGGGCGTCTATCATTTTTTTAGGTTTGATACAGATGGAGAGGAACAAGCTCAGCATTTCTTATCCAACATTAAGGGTCATACTTTCCACGTTCCGCTGATTGTAGATGTTGAGCAGCAGAATAACCCCAAAATCAGGAGAGAAAAAGTAATTAAACGGTTACGCGATTTCATGAATCACATTCAGAAAAAAACAGGGCAAAAGCCGATCATTTATACCAATGGTGATGGATATTCAGATTTTGTTAAAAAAGAATTTGATGAGCACACACTTTGGTTGAGTTCGACCAATGCATGGCGTCCTGCACAGATGGATTGTACTTTTTGGCAATTCAACATTGATGCGGACCTGATGGAAATAACCCATCGAGCGGACTTGAATGTATTTCGGGGGAGTCGGGAGGAGTGGAATGATTATTTAAGCGAACATAAACCTTATACGATTCATTAAAACATTCTTCATTTACCCAACCAATTTAGACATCTGGTCCGCGAGAATCCACCATTGGGGATTGGATACTAATATTATTGGACAAGAAAAAAATGGGGCAAAAGATGTATTAATTTGAGAATATGATTCTTTTTGATTTCCAATTATACAAAATGCACTTGTCATTAATACACTTTTTCTCGCCTTCTATTAATTAAGATTCAAATCTTAATAAGGTTTAGCTAATAGTCTATTGTTCCTTTTATTTATTATTTCAAGAATATTTAAATAATAAATTCTGTACTCTTCTACTGTTTGAGGTAATGCTGGACGAACAAAATCATCAAATGGCAATGAAAAATTGATTTGTTCATCTTCACCAATAAAATCCTGCAAAAAAAAGAATTCCGTAAATCCTTTAAAGTCTACAAATAAATCAAAAAAGTCCTTATATCTTAAAAAGGTGTCAAATAGAGGACTTTGTTTCTCCAAATAAAATCGTCTAATACATTCCAGGGTTAAATCAAACCTATCACAAATTTTTTTGTTAACACCTCTGGCTTGATTAATTGTAAACCCATTTCTCCAATTAGCTGGGAAAATAATGTGACCGCCAATTGTTCGAACTTTATGCTGTAATTCTTCCTTTTCAAAATCTAGTAACCAACCATCTAATTTACCATTGTACTTCCCAACATAATGTGGACAAATCCTATCACTTGAAAATTCTCCACATTCAGTATTCTGCAAAAGCATTCTTCCATTTTTATTTCTTATTATTTTCAATTCAAATTCCTGGTTACTAGGCAATTTTTTACTCCAAAGAGTTTTTTGAATTTCGTATAACTTTTTGCTATCTACATCAGGATCGCCACATTTACTATCCTTTCGAAAGTCAAAATCAATGTCAATAAAATTCATATGCATAGATTTTAAAATATTTGTTAAAACAAATTCTACTAGAAATGCATGAGGATTATAATATCTATAGATAATTTAAAAAGGTGCGATATGAATAAACTATTCCAACATTGAATTTCTAATATAATGATAACCAAAATCCATTTTTTGTTTTTCCATTAATTTCCAATCAGTAAACAATTTCAAAATTCTTGGATCTTCTTCTGGTCGAGTATAAAAATTTCTATGTTCATTACGAATAAATTCATTATTTCTTAAATCGCGATCATGTTGCCGATCAAGATCTTCCATTCTCCTTTCAAAATCTCTCCTCCTGATTTCCCTTTCAAAATCTCTTTGACTATTTTCTCTTTCGAAATCTCTTCTCCTAAAAATATCATCCGCAGGATCCAAATTCCTTTTAATCCTCAGACTTGGAGGAGAAAAATGTTTGAAATATAAGAAATCGATAATGTATGGTTTTTTTTCCTCAAAAGTATAATCTACCATAATTTCACTAATACCTAAATCATCTAAATATGGATAGATATAATCCATTTTATAATTACTACCGCCTAATGAGGCTCCACCATCGTTAACATGAACTAAAATATCAATCTGAATTTTATCATGAATCAAATAGTCGTAAAAGAAATTTGTATTTTCAAAGGACAAATAAATCAATGGAAATCTTTTAGAATTAACAACTGATTCAACTTCAAATAAATAAACCTTTGGACGTTTTTTCTCATCTAAACCGAAATTTAAAATATGTAAATTGGGATTCCAGCATATTTCATTTAGTTGCAATTCCCAATACCAAACAATATTTATAATTCCATAACTAGAAGTTAACATTCCAGTTGTATTGAAAATTCCAGGTCTAAAAATAGGATTGGGACGTCCAAGAGTAAATAATTCATTTAGTGCCAAAATATCATTATGCACAAACAGCATATTTTCTTCATCTTGCCAATAGTTTATTGGCCGAAAATCATAATAAGCAGAGGGATACCAGAGTGTTTTAAATTGATTTTTTAATTCAGGAAAATTATAAAAAATCAAATCTTTACTTTCTTGAGTAAATAGGTCAATAATCGTCGCCATAATTCATAATATTTTTAATAAATTAAACATGCTGAAATAAAAATATAGAAAATTAAGCTAGAAAAATTTGATTGACCTAATGTGTCAGAATTAATTCATTTTAAATAAAATAAATTAATTCTATTTTAAAATCGAGCAGCAAATAAGAGAGCACAGGAATAGGATTTAAACGAATTATAATCCGTTAAGACACTGAAAAAATACAAATAGATTAATCTGGTTCGGTTTTGATACGTTTTAGATTCATTAGTCTACTAAATTAGTCAACTAGTGGGACCACCTCAATTTTATCAAAACACCTTTTACGCTAAATAGAAGGTGTTTTTTTATGCCCAAAAATCTTGAGTCTCTGTGGAGTCCCTTTTTTTAGATAAATTCCATTAAATAGTAAGGGTGAGCCGTCTGCTCATTGCAAAGCTAAAACAAAAGATTTAATCACCAAAACTAAGGTACTTGTGCTATTGAGTAGCGGTCCTGGTTTATATTCACTTTCAACAAGAAGCGCGCGATTTTGGGATTTAGGTTTCTTAATCCTCTATCCACCCGGTTCAGTATTTTCGTTTCCCTTTTTTAAGAACCAGTCGTTGATTAACATATATAAGCCGACGCAGTCAACTCTGCAGTAGCATAATACTTGCCTTGTAAGGTGTTATCGTCGGGTAATGAGCGTCTTTGTCGCAATAGAACCCCAGTGCTTTATGTTGCCAATAACGGGGGTTGTAGGGGGTAGTGTTAAAAGTGGTAAAATGACAGGCTAAAAAAACATTATTTGGGTAATGAGGGGGGAGGGAATTTTCAAAGTTGGGAAGTTATTTTATTTACTTAATAAGTATGCAATTATTATTATTGAAATGAGCAAATAGACAAATATGAATTTTTCATCTTTCTTCTTTTTAATTTCGAACTGTACTTCCTCTTTCTGGAAATCTGAAAACGCTGAATCATCTAACTCTATTGCTTTGCCTAAAAATTCGAAAATTTTATTTAAATGAATATTGGCATATGTGACTTCAGAAGATTGATTAAATGAGCCTATTTTTCTTCTAACCTCAACCGTTATTTGCGTTTTATTCTCAGCAATTTCTGATAAGCTAATATCAATATATACCCCTAAACTTAAAAGCTCGTACGCCTCTAAAGTAGTTTGATTGAAAACAGTATTACTCGAAGTCAATTTGTATTTTTTTGAAATCTTAGTAATTCTTTCAACTGCAACTTTCACTTTTTCAATTGGAAAGCTGACAATATGAGTTTTTATCGGGTTAGGAATGGCTCCAATCATAATTTTAGTTTTTTATTGTTTTAAATTAACCCAATTTCCAACAACTCTCTAAATCATATTCCAGCCAATCTACATCCCAAGTTGCACCTGAAAGAGCATTGATAACTACAAAGTCGATAGTATTCTTGTCTTTATATTCTAAACCTCGTTCAAGAATTAAATCAATAAATCTCTCTAAAGTATTTCCATTCATACATCCATAACGAACTAGTTCATCATCTTCCCTGAATGATTTATTGGGAACATCTTTAATGAACTGCTCAAGTCTACCCTTATACTTTTCCTCAAGGGTTGATTTTCTAATAATAAGGTTTATAAATTCAATAGAGATTGGCATTGGTATTTTATCTAGGAATTAATGGAGTTAAAGAAAAAGTTGATATTCTTGAAAATTTTTCCTCGCTTATTTGCAAATAAGATTCATAAGACCATTTCCTGTTTTTAATAAATTTGTTATTATTTACTTTAAATATTTCTCTTGGAAGTGTTATGGAACAAATTTCATTATTGTTATTATCAAGGAAATTCAAATAACAAGTAGAATTGTTTTTGAGATTAAACCTTGTAAAAGAGTTTGTTAAAGCTGCATCTAGTTTAAAGTGAAGTTTATTTGCAAAGTACTTTTCAGTAATAACTATTTTCTCCAAACCAAAACCATTAATATCATTGATTTCAATTATTTCCTCTTTTACATTTTCTGGCACCTTATTTCCATTGCTCCAGTATAGGATAATATGAAACACTAAAGCAATGAGAGCAAAAATATCAAATAGATTTATTGGTAAATCACTATAACCTTTGGTTTTACCCAATGCCTTAGAAATTGTTAAAATTGGAATTAGTATAGCAACTATTATCCTCACCTCTTTTTTCCAACCTAAAGCACCAGCTCGTTTATATGCCGTTGCAGCAGTTATCCAGAAACCAATCAATATAATTATCAAAAAATAACCAACCAGCATTCTTCTAACATAATTTACACCTGAAATTGGTTCGTCATCGAATAAAAAGTATTTTTTCATAATCAAGAGAGTTTAAAATTTATAAAATTATTAAATGGTTTATAAAATGATATAAAAGCTATTATGTCAATAAAGAGTCCTAAAAAATTATTGTTGCTAATAAAATAATCATAGCCTCCATGAATTATTACAGGTATTAGGAGTGAAACAAAAACTAATATTGATTTATATTTAATCTTTGTGTCGCCTAAGCATAAAATATACCCCATTATTAAGCCATAAATAAAATGTCCTGGAATTGCAGTAAACATTCTAAGAGCAACAACATCAAAGCCTGTTTCTGTATTTTTTATAGCATATAATACGTTTTCAACCATAGCAAAACCCATGGACATAATTGTAGAATACTTTATTCCGTCATAAATGTCAATTAACGATGACTTGAATTTTAATAGTACAATATATTTTAAACCCTCTTCTACCAAGGCAACCCCTATGAACCATTTTAAAATATTGTTATGTAAAAAAGGTTTATCTAAAAGTAATTCAATTATTACAGCAGGTATAGAAAGTAAACACCCGATTATGAAAAATTGAAGCAATAATTTACAATCATTTTTAATATACTTATCCTTAACATAAATTAAGTATGCAATTAATAGAGGGGTAATTGTTGCTCCAATAGTTAATTGAAAGTACTCCATTTATTTAAAAATATAAATTTGTTTAAGCGTATTTAGAGGTCCTCATTAAATATTAATTTAAAAATTCTATTGGATTCTTTAGTCTGATATTCCATCTTTAACCTTAATTGTTGTTCTAAAGAATTAATTTGTGATTCATCGATTAACAATTTATCACTTGGTAAATCTTTTTTTAAATTTCCAATCATTTCGTCCATTGCCTTTTGTGAGTTATCAACGACATCCTTCAAATAATAGGTAAATAATTGATTTTCTAAATTTTTGGTTGACACATTGGTTTCTAAGCTTATATTTCCGCTATTTTTATAATTGTTTAATGAAATTAAAAAAATTTTACCGAGTGAATTTGTATAAAGAATTAGCTTTCTTGTACCGGTAGCAAGGAACTTTTTTTTATCATCTGGGTATTTATTTATTTTTGCTGAAAATTTTTCAATCTCCTCATTAATTTTAATTTTTTCAGAATTACTTTCTCCAATACTAGATATAAAATAGGCTAAACTATACATATCATTGGGTAGTCTTTTTTCCCAAACAACATCGCCAGTTTCATCATGCCACCAGAATTCAGCTCCCCGATATATTGCCCATGGAAATGCAATAGTGCCAATAATTCCATCTGCTACACCATGTTTTTTAAACGAATGAAAAATACCCAATCCATAGCTCAAAAATGAGGCAATATATATTACAAAAGTCAAAATAGTGGTAATAAATTCTTTCATGATATTATTTTTTTTAAAGTAAATAATTTAAAGTGCAATTGTGTAATAGCTAGTTTTATCATACTATTATTTATCTTATTTGTGGTTTTTTCTTTTGATTGAATCTTTTACAAATCCGGGTAATATATCCGTGGACTATTGAGCCTTCAGGAGCAATTCGCTCTTCATCATTTTCATAATTCACCGAATTAAATAATTCGTCTTTAATTGAAAATTGTCCCACTACAAGAATTTTTGTTGACATATTTTTGCAATTACATTCCTCCAAAGTCAATTCATAACTGAACTGCTTCCCATCTTTAACTTTCGGTTTATCTAAAACCATTTTATTCCAGATTGTAATTTTTTCACCTTCCTTTTTTACATATTTAGAATTATAATAAAAAACATTGCCGACATCTGATGTTCCTGAATAAATCCAATCACCTGTTGTCTCTTGAAATAGAAAAGAAAATAAAATTAGAAACGATGAAATTAAAGTTATCATAAGCCTAATTCAAACATTATTATAAATAGGCAATAGCCATTTATTAAAATCCTACAAAAGAAATAAACTGTTTGAGAAGCTTTAACCTAGAAATCTCGTTAAAACCCATGGATAATAAGACAGAAATACCCATTCAATACAAAATTCACTTCCTACTGTATTTATTTTAAATATTTCAGAACTAAATTTCTCAAATATATAATTTTATATTCTTTACAGTACAGATTGCCAATAATATTTATTTAACGGTGGTATTTTCAAGTTCTCTTATTTTCAATAAAATAGCTCTTCGAATTACATAACTCAATGAGTTCATCGGTACTTTCCTAAAATTATACCTCTTATTCAAAAGCAAACGTAGTTTTTCAAGTAAAGGCTCCTCTACCCTAGCAGAAATTGTTGTACAAACCCCTTATTACTTGGACACATTTGTTGAAATAGTTGTGTAATAATTACTTGTTTTTGGGTTTAAATTTTGTCTAAGGTATTGATAATCTTGGTTTGAATCACCACCGGTTTCATGTTGTTTTTTTACTAAATTTTGCTCGTCACGTTTTTGGTTTGTGATGTGGATATGCTGATTCCATTTTTCGTTGGGGGTCATTTTGATTGCTTTGTGGTATCTACGTGTGTTATACCAGATCGTATGTGCTAATAGGGTTTGTTTTGCGTCAAAATACCCACTGAACTCGTAACGATCGATAACTTCCCGCTGAATGATGGAGTGGAAGGCTTCGATGTAGGAATTTTCTTCGGGCGTTGCTATGTGCGTAAACTCTTGATTGGCTTCCGCTTTGCGAAGATATTGCTTTACGTTGTTGGCAATAAATTGTGATCCATTGTCATTTCGAATGGTTACTCCTTTGATTCCGTATACGTTGTTTATTCGCCTAAAAGCATTGAATACATCAATCTGCTTGATGCTTTTTTGAAAAATCTGATCCACGATTTTTCGAGAAAATACATCGATGATTGTTAGCAAGAAAAAGTTTCGTTTTTCGCCGTGTACATAGACGTATTTAATATCTAAGCACAGGTATTCCATTGGATAGGACGCCTGAATCTTACGATGTTGAACAAATTTACGCTTACCGCTCGTTCGTATCACTTTACCCAAAAGCAGGTTATGTTCGTCCATTAATCGATAAACCTTCTTCTTGTTAATGTAATAGTCAAGCTTGCGTAATTCCCCTGTTACATTTTCATAGCCATAGCAACAAAACTCTTGTGAAAGGATGTCTTTAATTTGCTCGATAACCACTTGATTTTCGACCCAATCACCATCTTGTTTCCATGTATGAGAACTCGCTTTAACGCCAGGTTTTCCACCTGTAGACTTGTAATAATAAACGCTAGAAGGAAGGTTTGACCAAGATAAAAGCATGCGTGTAGGAGCCTGCTGAAAGTATTGAGAAACGATCATCTTCTTGTCTTGGTTAGCACAGGGCTTTTTTTTAAAAGCTCTGATTTAAATTCAATTTCCAAGGCTTGTCTGGCAATGATTCTTTTTAATCGTTCATTTTCTTCCTCTAAAGCCCTAAGCTCTGGATCGATTCGCTTGTAAGCTGGCTTTAATCCTTCAACTCCTTTTGAAAGGTATTTATTTTTCCACTTAGCATATAGACTTGGTGCTAAATTATAATCCGGCAAGTAGCTGTAGTTCCTTCCCTTTGTGCTTCTTGAAGGATCGCTAAACGATCTTCTGGACTGAAAACTCTTCTTTCTTTTTTCATAATTCCCTAATTTAATTGGTTCTAAACTCTTTTTAAAATTTAGTCTAGTTTATTAGGGGGTTAGTACAATTTACACCTAAAATAGTACTATTTAGCCGGGATTTTTGCGTAGACATTTACTCTTATTCTTATGGGTGATTTGAGGAGCTGAAAGATTGGTGGAAATTTAGTCTCCTGAAATACCTATGAGCGTTTTTAGAGCGAACCGAAATCATGGTATCATTCAAATTATTGATTTAATTGACAACGATTTCAAAACTTGTCATCAATAAAATCCCCTCCACCTTGTTCCCAAAAATACAAAAAGGAACAAAGTCATTTCTTGTTTACTTCCATATTAGACTGAATTGTTGGTAATTAGAACAAATCTTAATTCTAATCAATAAAAAAATGAAAAAATTAATCTTACCCATCCTACTAGGATCCGTGATGTTTACGGCATGTGAAAGCAAAACAGAAAAAAAAGCAGAATTCGATTTAGCCTCTGCCAAAGAAGAAATAGCTGCGGCCAATTTGGCGTTTGAAACAGCTGTCAGTAAATCAGATTCAGTCGGTTTAGCCAATCTTTATACAGAGGACACCAAATGGATGAACCCCAATGCACCAGCCGTGGAGGGAAGAGCTGCCTTAGTTAGTAGAATTTCCAAAGATTTGCAAGCAGGTATCGATTCGGTGAAATTAACCACCGCGGAAGTTTGGGGGGATGAGAATTATGTTACCGAAGAAGGCAATTATAAAATTTTCGCGAAGGGTGCCAAGGAAATCGATAAAGGTAAATACCTAATTCTATGGAAAAGAGTTGAAGGAAAATTAATGTTCCACCGAGATATTTATAATTCTGACCTTCCTGCTATGGCGCCGGCAAGCAAGTAATTTTCAAACCCGAAAATTCTCGGCTTGATTAAAAGCTGAATAATTGAACTTAATAAATCCACCTCCCAAGGGTGGATTTATTTGTTTTAGGGCTAGGCCAACAAACTACTTTTCCAAAAAATTCATTTCATATATTTGAGTTTCGTATGGAATTGTTTTTTACTTTGCTAATCAGATAAAAACCGAGTACATAGAAGAATGAAAACAGGTTGACCATTTCTACGCATCAACCCACTGATTAACATTTTGATCATTAAGTATACTAGATCCAACGTATGAAAACTAAGCTGCACGTTTATTTTCGAGGAATCATCGGGATACTCATCTTGTTTCTAGTTCATTTGCAGGCAGAAGCCCGAAGCTCTTTCGGACCTGCTGCAGATTCAAGTGCGTTCAAGCAATTCAAAGGAAGCGTTTTGGACAGCAAAACACGAAACGAACTTATCTTTGCAAGCATTAGTGTCGCTGGGACATCCATCTCGACCATTAGCAATAGTGAAGGGAAATTCTCCATTAAAATTCCTACCGAAAAGCAGCATTCAAACCTGATCATTTCATTTCTTGGATATAAAAACAAGGTGGTTCCCATCCAAGAATTAAAGGCTGAAAAAAATGTATTGTATTTGGAGCCTAGCCATACGCTCCTTGAAGAAGTGGTCGTTAAAATGACCAATGCAAGACATATATTTTTGGGCGTTTTAAACAATCGATTACAAAACTATGGGGATGAACCCATTGATATGACGGGTTTTTATCGAGAAACCATTCGAAAACGACGCACCTACGTCTCCCTTTCTGAGTCCATTTTACATATTCAAAAGCAGCCATTTTCAGTAGATTTACAGGATGAAATCAATCTATTCAAGGGCAGAAAAAATACCGATTATGTCAAATTAGACACCGTCAATTTTAAATTACAAGGAGGGCCATTTTCCTCCTTATTTATCGATATCATTAAATATCCCCGATTTATATTTTCAGAAGAGGTTTTCAATATCTATGATTTTAGTTTGGAGGAGGTTACCCAAATCGATGACAACCAGGTGCTGGTTTTAGCCTTCAAACAAAAACCAACCATCGAAAATCCGCTTTACTTCGGCAAAATGTACATCGATGCAAAAAGCCTTGCCATCATCAACGTTACCTTCCAATTAAATGTAGAGGATAAAGTCAAGGCGGGATTGATATTTACGCGCAAAAAACCCGCGGGGGTTGACCTGTATCCAACCGAAGTGCGATACCAAATTAACTACCGAAAACAAGATGGCAAATGGATTTTTGCCTATTCTCGAGGCGATTTGTCGTTTACATTAAATTGGGACCGACGAATTTTTAATACAGTTTACAACACCACCTTTGAAATGGCCGTCACAGATTGGAAAAATCAAGACATCCAAGACAAGCAGACGACGCAAAAGCTAAATTCCAATGTCATCATGACAGATAAAGTGCGTAGTTTAGCTGACCCGGATTTTTGGGGAGAATATAATATTATAGAACCTGAAAAATCGATTGAATCGGCTATCCGAAAAATTCAACGAAAAGCCTTGAATGAACGATCAAACGATTAATAAACTCGTTGATTTACCTTACCTATTTACTTACATCCTATGAAATTATCTACTTACGTGTTGGGCTTTGTATGCCTTGGAATTGCATTTATGTCAACAGCCCAAAAAAGTCCGAAAAAGACCAATGTGCTTTTAATCGTCGTGGATGATTTGAATACAAGTTTGGGATGCTATGGTAACAAACAAGTAAAAACTCCCAATATTGACCGATTAGCTGCCATGGGTGTTCGATTCGATCGGGCGTATTGTCAATATCCTCTTTGCAATCCGAGCCGAGTTTCTTTTTTAAGTGGAAAAAGACCCGAAAATACCGGCGTTTATGTCTTAAACGTTCCTGCAAGAAAGGCATTACCTGATGCCGTTTTATTGCCTCAGTATTTTAAAAACCAAGGATATTATACGGCTGGAGCCGGAAAAGTTTTTCATAATGCCAAAATGAGCGATGACTTATCTTGGAATTTTTACACCGATGAGGCCAGCATCGATGCCGAAGAAAAAGCAGCGATAGACACCCGTTATGGAGGAGGCGATGGAAGACCCAAGGCATATGTGCTCACCACGGATGGGCGTAAAACACGAGATGGTTTAAATATGCAAACGATAAAGGACCTGGTGGTCGCCAAGAAAGACCAACCTTTCTTTTTAGCCGCTGGATTCCATAAACCGCATTTGCCGTGGACTGCTCCCAAAAAATATTTTGATTTATATCCGCTTGATAAAATCCAGATTCGCGAAGATCCCAAAATGATTAATATACCTGCGGTGGCGATGCAAACAGAATTGTCAGGCTTCGCCCAACCCGATTCTCGAGCCGCCGCAATTCAAGGGTATTATGCTTGTATTTCTTTCACGGATGCGCATGTAGGCGAATTACTGGATGTGTTAGATCGGGAATCCCTGTGGGAAAATACGGTGGTGGTTTTGGTGGGGGACAACGGCTTTCATTTAGGAGATCATGAAGGTTTATGGGCAAAATTAAGTGCCTTTGACGCCTCTACGAGGGTACCCTTTATCATCGCGGGGGCAGGGGTACCGAAGGGGAAAGTCTTGGACCAACCGGTTGAATTAGTGGACTTATACCCTACCCTTTTAGCCTTAAGTGGAGAAAAAAATCCAGGAAAATTAGATGGCAAATCACTCGTTCCCTATATGCAAGGAAAAACGAATGCATCGACCTATGCCCAAAGTCTAGTTTTTCATTATGACCCCAAAACGAAAACAGATGTAGTGGGACAAACCCTCATTCACAAAGACTGGAGATATACGGATTGGGGCATGGGGGAAAAAGGATCCGAGTTATACATTCGGAAAAATGACACTTTTGAATTTATCAATCGCGTTCAAGAAAAATCGTTTATGCAATTGAAAAAGGATGCCCATAAAACCATACAATCTGGAGCAATTCCCAAGCCGGGTGAAAGCAATAGACCTCGCGCCTTGTTAGAGCCGGGGATGGTGACGAATTAATAATGATTGGTATTATCTGGACAATTTAATGCATTCAGGGATTTTTAAAATTCACCCTTTATTCTGACAATCTATCTAACTTGCATCAATTGCCACTTTAAAAATTCGTATTGTTCCTGATTATCCGTGATGGGAATCATCTTTGTTTGAGTACCGATTTCCATGACTTGCTTGGTTTGTGGCTGATAGGCTGCCCAATTTGGCAATCCCTTTCCATTCGGATTTCCTGAATTCACGAAATTCACCCAATAGGAGGACATTTGCTCCGCGACTAAGGTATCCAAGGAAGTCCATGGGCGCTTAATCATTTTGAGATTATTAAATACATAGGGAACTTCGCCCGTATGAAAGGCACCGAATTCCGGGTGTTCCGGCCATGGGATCGCACGCGTGAAGAAATACGTGTAGGCATTCGTTTTAGCGGTTTTGGCCCGATGCTCCGACCACAAATGGGCATTTAAAAGAGATTGCTGTTGGCCCGCTTTTTTTTCTATCATTTTATTATGGGCTCCATAAACTTTTACGAAATCCTGATCTTTATTTCCTACATACATCGTTTCATCAGCATTATATCCATTCAAAAAAGGCGTATCATGTTGTTTTCCTTGGGCAAATAGGGTAAGCATATCCGTTGGCTGGTAATGGCCGTCGATCACCCGACCAAAGCGAATTTGTGGTTTGGTCGTATCTGGTTTCATCAATTGTTCCGAAGACATGGCACGTAATTGAGCGATTGACTTAGCCCCTTTTACTTGAGCATATTTGAAGCCTAATTTTTCTGCATCGGATAAGGAAGGAATGGTTTGAGCCCCTGTGGAATATTTGGTACCACTTTCTGTAATTGCCCGATGAAATAATCCAGCTGCTTGAGGTGCCATGATCAATGCATTTACGGAACTAGCTCCGGCGGATTGACCGGCGATGGTGACGCGGGAAGGATCCCCACCAAAAGCAGCGATATTCTTTTTAATCCATTGTAAGGCTGCTAACTGATCCAATATTCCATAATTTCCCGATACGCCATGCGGTGATTCGGCAGATAATTCTGGATGCGCGAGGAAGCCGAATACGCCGAGTCGGTAGTTGACCGTCACCACCACAATCCCCTTTTTCGCAAGTTCCTCCCCGTCATACACATCCACCCCACCGGAACCTTCGACAAAACCTCCGCCATGGATGTACACAAGAACCGCCTGTTTTTTTGAGGGCTTTGTCTCTGGCGTCCAAATATTTAAAAATAGGCAATCCTCGCTAATGTCATTTTGTACCATAAATTCTTCCGTCCAAGGATTGCGAGAACCTTGCTTGATTTGCATAGCGCTAGCACCGAATCGGGCCGCATCTCGAATGCCTTTCCAAGGAAGCGGGGCTTGTGGGGCACGCCAACGAAGATCTCCTACCGGCGCCGCAGCAAAGGGAATTCCCTTAAATGCCACCACGGATTTATTGGCATTGAGGACACCTTTAACCAAACCACCTTGGGTTTTGACGATGGTTTTATTTGGCTGCGCGATGAGAGAAAATGATTCAAAAAAAAGAAGTAGACATAAAAAGAGAGCAGAAAAAATTAGTGCTTTGGGCTTCATGATGGTAAAATAGATTTTTTGCACGTTAAACAAGAGAAGTATTTTTTTTCGGATTAGTAAACGTGACTAGAGAAATAAGGTTAAATCGTTTCTAATTTGCCCAAAAAAATTCAGAATAGCAATTTTACCGGCCTTTAGGTACCCATTGGCAATCCTTAACCCATAAAACCCAAGTGAATTTCAGTTGCGCCCTTTGGCAATCCTTAACCCATAAAACCCAAGTGAATTTCAGTTGCGCCCTTTGGCAATCCTTAACCTATAAAACCCAAGTGAATTTCAGTTGCGCCCTTTGGCAATCCTTACCCACAAAACCCAAGTAAATTTCAGTTGCGCCCTTTGGCAATCCTTAACCCATAAAACCCAAGTGAATTTCAGTTGCGAGGTTTGCCAAAGATTACACCTTTATGTTCCCAAAAATGAAAAAGGGTACAAAATTATTCTTCAAAATTTTAGATAAAATTTCCGATTGTCACTAATTGCACCAAACTAAAAATCAATCAAAAACCATGAAAAAACTCAGCCTATTACTCGTCGCGTTTTTTGCCCTAAGCGTTTCTACGTTTGCGCAAAACAAAACAACCTACATTAATATTGCCTATCACAAGTTGAAGCCGGGCCATACACTTGAGGAGGCCATTGCCCTAGAAAAACGTTGGAAAATTGTTCATCAAAAGCGTAAATCGCTTGGGCTAATTACCGGCTGGGCTGCTTACACAGTTTTCAACCAATACAAATCAGAATCCGTAGATTACGATTACGTTTCACTAAACGCGTCGACGGATCTAAATGCCATCACGCAGTATCCCGACGCCATGGGCGCTGAATTAGTCAAAGCCGACCCAAGTTTAGCGACATTAATCGACGATACAGATAAGGTTCAATCAGTTATTCGCAATAAGATTACTAAATCTATCGAATGGACAGGTCCATCTAATGACTTGAATTCATTGATTATTGTAGAATCGATTCAACCAACGCCTGGCAATAACCTAATGTATCTTGACTACATAAAGAAATTCAAATTGATGCAAATGGACCGAATTAAAGCTGGCAACATCCAAGAATGGGCATTATGGCAACATCTTGCTCCTATTTCCTCAGATGGTATTGGGCAATATACTGCGGTTACATTCTTAAAAGACTTATCAAAACTGGATTTTGACTCAAGCCAGATTTATATCAATGGAGCCAAAAACTACTTTAATTTGACTCCACAACAATTCACGAAGAAGTTAAGTGAATTACGCGATATCAAACAATCGGCTATTATGAAATATGCCGTGGGAACGTTTAATTAAACGACAATCGGATGGAAGTGATAATACCCCTAGGATTCCTAACTGGTTTTCTAGGGGTATTTAACTTTGGCAAACCTTGTCATTACCATGTGCTTTAAAATGATTGGTAAGGATTGCCAAAGGATTGATAAGGATTGCCAAAGGGCTACTAATTCACATGTTTCTTCAGAATCCGTTCGGATTCTTTACGCGCCTTTTTGGTTTTCCGTAAGCCCCAAACTTCATCCGCGGCCATTTTCCGAGTGGCTTGTAAATCCACCACCGGTTCCGGATAATCGATGCCAATCTTTACTCCATATAATTCCTGTTCCATGGCGGTCAACTTCCATGGCTCATGCACCAAATTCCCCGGAACCTGTTTTAATTCAGGCACCCATTTTTTGATAAAAATCCCATCCGGATCGTGATCGTACGAATTCTTAATCGGATTATACATGCGAATCGTATTAACTCCGGTCAATCCAGCCTGCATTTGAATCTGCGGGTAATGGATCCCCGGCTCATAATCAAGAAAAGCCCTCGCCAAAAAATGGGCTAAATCAAGCCAATTTTGCCAGAGATTAAATACAAAAAACGAAACAACCATCGCCCGCATCCGGAAATTCAAATAGCCCGTGGCCACGACACAACGCATACAAGCATCAATCAAGGGCACACCCGTTTTCCCCATTTGCCATGCCAGAATGAGCCGCTCATCCCGAGGCTTCTCAAGGCCCAAATAAGCCTTATTCAAAGGCTCATATTCCATCCGACACTCATCTTCAAATTTTTGTATAAAATGCCCTTGCCAATGCAGCCGTGAAATAAAATTCTGCATCGCGCGCTTATTTTTCGCAGTTTCATAGGCCTGAAGCGTATACAAATAAACCATTCGCATACTCAAATTGCCATAGGCCAAATAAGGCGAAATCCGACTGCATGACCGCCTACTTGCCTCTGGTTTACTGATCGAGGCGCTGTATCCAACATGCCGAGTCTCCACAAATCCCTTCATGTATTTCCATCCCCAAAATTCCCCTCCCTCCTGAAAGACCGGATTTCGCTGGGTGAATTCCAAGGGAAGGGCCGGTCCTTTTATTTGATCATACCAAACAGGATCCAAGGCGCACATATTCCAATTCGTCTCACGAACCAAAAACGGTTGCCGACGCATCGTCTCCTCCCATTGTTTTTTCCAAGTTTTACGAGAACTTAATTTGCGAATCGCGCCCCCAGAGGGCGCCTCTTTCCAGGTAATTTTTTGGTGAACGCAAAATCGTTGGACTTCCAAATCTCTTCGAAAACTAAGCCCATTCCCTATTTCCTCATGAGAAAATAGGGTCTTGATCTCATATTGCTCTTGTAATGCTTGAAATACAGGAATTACCTCCGAATGAAATATATACAATTGACCCTTGCGATCCTCCAAACGACCCTGCATCTCCATTAAGGATTCGTGCACAAATCGCCAATGCCGCACATCACTATCGGGATAGGCCATCATGGATGGCTCGAAGAAATAAACCAATAAGACCGGGATATCCTCCTCTAAGGCCCGATATAAGGGCTCATGATCGGTAAACCGAAGATCACGCTTAAACCAAACCACATTCATTGGCGATTTTTCCATGTTGACTAAACATGAAAAAGCCACGGGATGTTTTCGGAAATCGTTGGCCTAATTCCGCAGCAATTATTTTTTTCTCAAAGCACAACAGCCATCACAGATTCTGCTGCTAGCTCGAAATTCAATCGATCCAAGCTAATGTCCTTTTTGGCACCTTCATTTTGAATCAGGATAACCAATTTCCCATCTGGTCGCTGAAAAGCCGCTGCCTGAATCCCCTGAGGTACTGAAACCCCAATTCGAACGGATCCCGCCGGCACAAATCGGGCCGCCTGCATCACGATGTAATAGGACTGATTTCGCGTAATTTCCTGCCCATCGATGGTCAAGGCGCCTAAACACTCCGTACAACCTCCCGGCGTATGCGGACCATAGCTCGGATCTGAAGCCAAATTCCATTCAATGGCTGTTTTGGCATGATTATTCACCGCACCCAAAACGACATTTTTCACGTGCCACATAAAATCTCCCGTAAAATCACCCTTCGCTCCCGTCCATTGCTCCGTAAAATACACCTCCTTATCTGGATGCGCGGCTTTCACTTTGCTGAGCGAAGAAATTTCCCCTTCGTATAAATGAAATGCAGATCCGTTCACATATTTTCGAACCTCCGGATCATTCAACAGATCAATCGCATATTCAGGATGATTGCAATTATGGTCAAAGACAATGATTTTTGTTTGAATATTTTGCTTTTGAAACACAGGACCTAAGGCTGTTTTAATAAAATTTGCCTGCATCTTCGAGGTCATATACATACTTGGATTATTACCCGGATTCAATGGCTCATTTTGGGGCGTAAGCGCCCAAATCGGAATGCCTTCTTTGGCCATAGCCTGAATGTAAGTCGCTAAATAATTTGCATAGCTATCATAGTATTTTTCCATCAGCGAGCCCCCTTTGCTATACAAATTATCCTTCATCCAAGCTGGTGGAGACCACGGGGAGGCCATGATTTTGATGGAGGGATTGATGGCAAGGATTTGCTGGAGTACGGGAATCAAATCCGCCTTCGACTTTTCCAAGCTGAATTTACCTTCCACATCCTCATAGGTAAATACGCTCGAATCTAAATCCGAGGCCCCCACACTGATGCGCAATACAGATATCCCATTTTTACCAAATAATTCTTGCAATAAAGTAGCCTTTTTTACGGGTTCGAGACGTTGAATCACTTGGGCACTTCCGCCAGTCAAAGTAAACCCAAAACCATCCATGCTTTGAAATGTTTGTTCGGGAAACAGCTGAATGATAGAACCCGAAACCCCTTGACCCGGCTTGTCTATTTTCTGAAAAAAAGATTTTTGCCTAGGTAGACTCAGGTAAAATTCAGGATCCTTAAAAGTTAAAAGGGGCGTATTGAGGATAGCCAACTCCTTTCCTTCCATATTACAGGCCAAAAGAAATAAAGTAACACTAAAAAAGAAAAATAATCGGATCATGGCTCTTCAAGGTTTTATAAATGTATTGATTATTCACATAATTTTAATGACTCATCCGTTAATCGATTAATGTTTACCAATAAAGGATATTAGGGAGCTAACTCAGCACTGCAACCAGTCATGCATCCGATCCGCATAGCTTCGGCTATTCGAATCGAGCATCAAATCATGCGAACCTCCTTCCATCATGGCCAATTCAGCCCCATAGGCATTGGCCGTTTGTTGGCATTCCTCCACCGAAATCAACTGGTCTTCCGTTCCGCCCATGACCAGCATCGGTATTCCTTTCCTAAGCCGACGAAAGGGAATCATCAATTGTACATAGGCCCAAAATGATTCTGCACACATCTTATCCACATAGTCTTTTGTCTTCGGATTCGAGCCAAACATCAAACTCGGGTATTTCCTGAAAACACCTAATAAGTTTAACTGAAATAGGTATTTCAACCCGCCAAGATGCTTTGCTAAAACCCGTAGACTTGGCCATAATACCCCAGAGGGTGGCACAGAAGCCAATAAAATCGCCTTTTTACAACGGCCTTTGACCAAGTATTTTTGCAGAATCATCCCGCCCATCGAATGCCCCACGATAATCGGATCTTTCTCCAGCGTAGCCACGGTTTTTGACAAAGCCTCCACATAGGCATCCAATGAATAGTGAATCGCCTTCGTAGCGCCCGGCATGTCATGTCCAGGTAGATTCATGGCCAAACAATGATAACCCAAACCTTCAAAATAAGGAATGAAACTTTCCTCCCAGCACCAGGCCCCGTGACTCATTCCATGAACAAAAACGATAGTTTCCTTCATCCGCGTGCGGTTTTACTTAGGTAATTTTTCGGCAAGTGTTTTTTGAGTTGCTTCGTAAATAGATGAAAGTCTACGGTAATTGTATGACGTGGGGTTTTGATTTGTTTTAAATGGGGATGGGTGACTTCTCGTTGGCATAACTCAGCGATATTTTTCGGTCGTTGCCAAAGGCCCTTAATAGCCCTTGCGACTATTTTACTTTGTAATTCCGCCGCCGGCCAAATGCATCCCAAGGGCTGAAACATCCCCACAAAAAATAGATTTTCATATTTGTCGTGCAGCATTTTCAAATACAGAGGCACATCCCCCTCACTATAATTTAAAAAGTCTTTTCGAAAAAAGGGATGTTCCAAAATATAGCCCGTACAGGCAATAATTGTATCAAATTCCTCCAAAGACCCATCTTTATAATGAACCATGTTACCGTCAAAACGCTCGATGTCGCCTTTGGGAAATACTTTCCCGTGGCGAACTTTGTATAAAAGTTCCTCGTTGATCGTCGGATGCGTGCCCGTAATCGCATGTTCCGGCTCAGGGAGGCCGTAATGCTTATTAGAACCCGAAAAAATCTTGACGGATAATTCTGACAAGAAAAATTTTAACCACGTCGGTAAAAAGGCAAATCGAGAAGCCACCACATCACTCGGTTTTCCGAATAAAAATTTAGGAACGATGCGGTAGCCGCGGCGCCAACTAATCGTTGTTTTCGCACTCACCCGACTCGTTTCCACCGCCACATCACAGGCCGAATTTCCTCCTCCTATCACCAGCACACGTTTGTCCTTGAACGGTGCCGCTTTTTTAAAATCATGTGAATGCAAATACTCACCCGTAAAATTCCCCGGATAAGAAGGGAATCGAGGCAACCAGTGATGTCCATTGCACACCACCAAATGGGAAAATAGTTCAGTGCTAGTTACACCCTCTTTGACCGTCTGAACCACCCATTGATTCTCTGGATTTAGTTCGCAGGATAGAACTTGGGTATTAAACTGAATATGTGCATACAACTTAAATTTCGCAGCATAGGCCTGAAAATATCGCCTTAATTGGTCATGCGATGGATAATCAGGAAGCCCCGGCTCAAAATCATCAAAGGTGAAATCTTCATATTGCGAAAGCGTTTTCGAGCTGATAATGTGGGTAGCTTCAAATACACTTGAGTGACTTTTGTTTTCATTGTAAATCCAATTGCCCCCTACGTCTGAATTAAAGTCATAACACATCACATCTAATCCTTGATCAATCAGATTTTTTAGCGCTGTAATGCCAGAAGGTCCAGCACCGATTACACAAACTTTCGTCATTTGTTCTCTTATTTATATTCTTAATCTAGACAATCCATGCCGATCGGCGCGCCATCCGGGATGATTGGCGTTTGCATCGGTTTCCAGTCATTGGGATTGGCTTTAAATTGATCGATGGTTTGAACGATGTACTTGGCCATCGCACTTGCATGTTTTCCATAATGGGCGCGAATCTGTTGGACCGATTCGTGCACCTGAGCGGCGGCCAGTGGGGAAATGCTTGGAGCATTCAAGACATTCAAGAGCGAAGAAACTACTTTGAAATTGATCGTTTCTTGCGTCGCTTGCAGGTAGGTATCCGATTGTGCTTTGAAGATCGTGGACTGATTTAGCCATGCCAGGGTTTCTTGAAGCCCTAATTGTTTTGCATCTACTGCCTTATTGCCCGCTAATCTCGATAACCGATCTGGATGCAATAAAAAGTCCAAGGTAAAATCCGCCGCAGCCTCCACCGCCCCGAGGGGATCAAAGGTAATTCCCGTTTTCCCTTTGAAGGATTCGCGCGAGCGGTCATAATTGAACGCACGGGGTGGAAATAAGGCAAGCTTTTCTTTGGGAATGGCCAACGTTTTTGCATCCAAGGTATTCGTGATTGCATGAAGTGCGTCCATTTGAAGAGCAAGTGGCGCTGGGGAAAGCACGAGTTCCTTGCCCCCTCGAACGGCATAATTATATTCCGAACCGCCGATGATTTTCGAAACGGCTTCTGTTTGATAGCGATGTAAAAAATAGAGCGGAACAAACACGTCTTCGAGGTGCGAATAGGTTTCGTTAGGCCGAATATTCGCTACCGAAAAATTAGCTATGGCTTTTTGACGGAGGGCCAACAGGTGTTTCAATTCATCCACAATCGTCGTTCCATTATCCCAAAGATGTGCATACATATGAGCGCCGCCAGGATTGCGGGCATCCGCATCCGTGATGAAGCGAAGTCCTTTTTCATAGGCATTGTCGAGCACTCGGTTTAAATCTGTCTGACTTTTGTGATCTCCATAGGCATAATCCACGGATACTTTATCCCAATCTCCGATTTTGGTATCATAGGCATGCGAAAAATCCATTTGATCCCCTTTAAAATCGATTTGAGGATGAGGATAATCCATCACACTGGTATTCGCACGCGCACTAGCTGCGTAATTATGGGCAAAACCAAGGGTATGACCGATTTCATGCGCGGCCAATTGGCGTATCCGAGCCAAGGCCATCGCGAGCATCGGTCCATTGTTTGTTCCATCCACCCCAAAAGGCGCATTCATCAACGCCTGTGCAATTAAAAAATCTTGGCGAATCCGAAGGCTTCCCAGGCTCACATGGCCTTTCATGATTTCTCCAGTTCGTGGATCAGAGATGCTGGCGCCATAACTCCAGCCACGGGTCGAACGATGTACCCACTGAATCACGTGATAGCGCACATCCATGGGGTCGGCGTCTTCGGGCAGTAATTTGATTTGAAAGGCATCCTTGTACCCGATGGCCTCAAAGGCCTGGTTCCACCAGCGGCCTCCTTCCATGAGCGCTGAACGAATCGGTTCTGGGGTACCATTGTCCAAATAGTAAATGATTGGTTTTACGGCCTCGCTCACAGCGGCATTTGGGTTCTTTTTTTCTAAGCGATGGCGGGTAATCCATTTTTTCTCGATGACCTCTTGGACCGGGGAGGCATAATCCTGAAAGGTGATGGCATTAGCGCCGGAACGAGGATCAAAAAGACGCGGTTGGTAATGGGCATCCGGCAATTCGATCAAGGAATGATGCTCGACTACGGTGACAAAATCAGCGTTGGGTGCCACGGACCGAATTTCAGGGCCAGTTCCATTGCCGGCAAACGTTAAACGCGCTTCGAACTCCGAGTTTTTGGGAAAGGATTTGGTATGTTCGAGGGCCAGGGAGCTTTTGGATTTGTCCAGAGCATAGGTGCCTTGTTTCGCCATGGACAGGCGTTTTAGGACACCATGCACGTCTTGCATGAGGAAATCGGTGAAATCGATGAGGTAGGCGCCGTTGAGCGTATGTTCGATTTTAAACCCGAAGAGGATGGATTTGGCGAAGGCCTGTTGAACCGATATTTTCTCTAGCGGATTTGTTGTATTTGCCCGGTAGCGGGTATTCGGTTGGACCAAGAAAATTTTATTCCCTTGTTTTTCGAAATACACGACTTGCTCATTGCCTAATTGGCCACGGTCTAACCCCAGATCGTTATTCCCAACCCCCTGCGCGAGTGAATAGGCATAGAGAAATTCTTGGTTGAGCTTATTGACTTCGAGGTAAATTTTGTCATTTGCCTCGTCGTGGTAAAAATTAAAATAGCCAGAATAGGCTTTCATGGATTGGATCTTATCAGCGATTTGGGCTTGGGCACTTAGGCTAATTAAGACAAAAAGTAGGATCAGTTTTCTCATAGTCGAATGTAAGAAATTTCAGTTGAAATGGGTATAGGCTCAAGAGCAAATTATTCTTTCCACTCAATCGGAATAGCCACCTCATTCGTTCTTCCCCAAAATTGGAATGGCGCATTATAGCCCAAAAACGTATATTCCCCAACGACTTTAATGCCCTTGTTATGAATTAATTTCAATAAAATATCCCGTTTTTCTTTGATCTTTTCATCATCTGCATAGCCCCCAAATCGAATAACTGCCACATATTGCGGGCTAGATTTCACGATTTGAACGCTGGCATCTTTGGGTTTGGGTAAATCGGACGCTTGGTATTTTTCGGGCATGACAAAACTCATCGTAGAACCTTTGTCACTCATTTCCATGCGAACAGGCGCGGTCATGGCGATGCTTTTTCCTTGGTCATTTCCACCAAAAATATAGCCGGCTAATTTGTTGAAGCCACTGCTAGCCACCGACTTATAATTCGTTCCGGGGCTGTTTATTTTGGCAAAGGTAGCCGAAGGATAAAAGCGTATCTCGAAACCATCCTCTTTGAGGATTAATCGGTATTTCTGATTTTCGGTTTTAAGGGTATTGCTCAACAATTTGTAGGACTGTACCATAAGAAATACAATACCAAGACCCGCAACGATGTAAAATGCTTTCATAGGTAATTAGCTTAGTTGATTTTCAAAAATAAAGTATCCAAATACTGCGCCAATGCCCAATCCTTTTCCGTCACTGCATTACCTGCATCATGAGTACATAAGGAAATATGCACTTGATTGTAGGTATTCGACCAAGTCGGATGATGATCCGTTTCCGAGATAAAGGGAACAGCCTCTTGCATAAATCGCATGGCCGTTTCAAAACTTGTGAATTGAAAAGACTTAATGAGCGAATTATTTTCGGTGTTCCAGTGGGACATAGCATTGAATTTGGTTTATTAACAAGAAAGCACGAAGAATTGTTGGGACAAGATCAAATTAGGCCTCAATCCTCTATTTCAGTGAGCCCAATAAGACCTCAAAAAATTGTTTTTGAACAGGTTCTTTTTCAAACCAGGGCATGTGGCCGCTTTGTTTGATAAAGAGTAATGTAGCCTGCGGAATATGCTCTTTAATTTCATAGGCCGCGAATGAGACGGGATCTTGATAGCCTTGAATGATGTACGCTTGCCCCTTATATTTTTTCAAATTGGCCAATCGTTTTTCCTCTTTGGCCGCGTAATCACCGACCATGATTTTATTAATACCGGCTTGGCCACTGATATTGGTTAACCCAGGTTTGGTGGCTAATGCTGAGGCGCGATCAAAAAAATAGCCGGGCCACAAACGGGTTAATCCGGGATTTTCGAGTAAATCTTCGGGCAAAAGTCGGCTGTTGATATTATCTGAGAAATAATTGGTAAAATTCATGCTAGGACTACCGGAACCAACGAGGACTAATTTTTCGACTTTTTCTGGATAGCGAGAACAATATTCCATAGAAAGCATTCCTCCCCAGGATTGTCCGATTAATATGAGTTTTTTTACGTTTAAATGAATGCGAAGGGCTTCGAGGTCTTCGATGTATTTGTCGAGCGAAAGGGATAAGGAATCGATGCGGGGCATGATGGTTTTACCGGTACCCCGCTGGTGTAAAATGATCGAACGTACCTGTGTACTTAGCTTCTCATGAATGGGATATACATAATAAGGATTAAGTCCTGGGCCACCGGAAAGTAGGACAACGGGCGTCCCTTGACCCTTTTCTTCGATATAAATTTCGGTTTGGTCTTTGCTTTTGATGAAATACCCTTGTTGGGCGAACGCATGAAAAGAAGCTAAAAAAAATAGAATGAAGGTAAATCGCTGATTCATACAAAAGATTTTTTATGGCAATAGATTCAGGTTCTTTCGATTTGACATATTGATTTAAAATTGCTGAATCAAATTAAAATATTCAACACTTTTTTTAATTTTCATAAACGGAAGATTTTCCATAAGCGTTTTCACTTCTGTTTCCTCCTTATCCTTAAAAATCAGAATCGCCCCATTTTTTGTATCTCGTAAAAACAAATGTTCCAGAAAACCCTCCGACTTCCACGCGGCTACAATGGCTTGTTCCTCCTTCAATATTTCTGAAAAATTGGAAGGCAGATTCTCCATATCGAGCGTCAAAATCACTTGAATTCTTTTCATGTGTATATTTTTAAAAGTAAAAAGGAAAGGTAAGATTATTCTTCTATTATTTAAGTATGATTAGGTCAGCATTTTTTTTCAATTAAGTTTTAAGCGATGTTGATACAAAAAGAGGCCTCTATGCCTAGAGACCTCTTAAAATTCGATTAAATCAGGCTTAATCCTTATTTGGTGGCAGGAGCTGCGGTAGCTGATGCTGCCGCGGCTGCGGCCGCTTCTTCCAATATCAATTTAGAATCGACCATGTCTACCGGTTTATTCAAATTTCTATCTTCTTACTTGAAAAGAGGAAATTTTAAACAAAAAATCTCTTAATTTTAATCACTATGAAAATTCTTAAAATACTATCCATCTTATTTTTGTCGCAAACGATTCTACGGGCCCAGACCTCTGTGGTATGGAAAGAGACCTATCCGGGCATATGGAAAGCGGTGGTGGGGCAAACCCAACGACATAGCCTGCTTCAAGCCGCCGGTGGCCATGTGAATTTGTCTGCGCTCCAGCAACTCCCAAAAACCACCTTCCCCCTAGACAAAGGAGCCATTGAAATTAAAATCATTCAGGGCAAAACGTATTTGAAATTTCCCCTGCAGCGCGATGAGCAGTTGTTTGGGCTAGGCTTGAATTTTCAGTCGGTGAACCAGCGGGGCCGGATATTAAACCTGCACATGGATCATTTTGGGGGAAAAGATAATGGGCGAAGCCATGCGCCCGTTCCATTTTATGTTTCCTCGAAAGGCTATGGCGTATTGATCGATGCGGCCCAATACATCACGGTCTATGCGGGGACTGGCGTGCGGGTCGATTCGAAAAATCCGCCCGAATTACAGGACCGAAATACCAATAAAAAATGGAGCGCACAACCCTATTCAGATGCTGTCGAAGTGTTAGTTCCAGCAAACGGGACAAGCCTTTATGTGTTTGCGGGACCAAGCCCGATGCAGGTGGTTCAACGCTACAATTTACTTAATGGTGGGGGGTATTTACCTCCTAAATGGGGTTTGGGTTTTACACAACGGGTGCCTACCTTATATTCCCAAGATGATATTTTAAAGGAAGTAGCGAGTTTTGAGGAGCATGATTTTCCCTTGGATTTCATCGGCGTGGAACCCGGCTGGCATAGCATGTCCTATCCGTGTACATTTGAATGGGATCCGACAAGGTTTCCGAGTCCGAAATTATTTTTGGATCAATTGGCCGCCAAGGGCGTTTCGGCTAATTTATGGTTGAATCCCTATGTGTCACCCAAGTCTTCATTGTATCCTTTGGTGAAAAATTTAACGGGATCTCATACGGTTTGGAATGGCTTGGTGCCTGATTTTACGTTGGCAAAAACTCGTCAATTGTACAAAGATCACTTTACCAAAAACCATTTGAACATCGGGGTGGGTGGCTACAAAATCGATGAGGTGGATGGCTATGACAATTGGGTTTGGCCGGATGTGGCGACATTTCCATCGGGCACAAGTGCGGAGCAAATGCGGCAAATGTACGGATCGATGGTTCAACAGATGACGGCAGATTGGTATCAAGAAATCAATAAACGCACCTATGGATTGGTTCGGGCCTCAAATGCGGGGGCGGCACATTTGCCCTTTGTGATTTACAATGATTATTACAACCACAAAGATTTTATTACGGCTTTGGTGAATAGTAGTTTTATTGGGGTTCTGTGGACGCCGGAGGTTCGTGCGTCAAAAACGGCGGAGGAATGGATTCGTCGGATGCAATCGGCCTGTTTTTCACCAATGGCGATGATTAATGCCTGGGCGGATGGAACCAAACCCTGGACATTTCCTGAGGTGGCGGATGCGGTGAAGGAGGTGGCGAATTTACGCATGCGCTTGTTGCCGTACATGTATACCACCTTCGCTGCGTATCGGAGAGAGGGGAAACCGCCATTTCGGGCGATGCAATTGGTTGATGGATTTGTGGATCAGTCGACGATGGAGCGGGGGCAATTTGACGCCACGAATAATCCGTATCAAATGGCTATTCGGAAAGACATCAAGGATCAATATATGATGGGCGATGATATCTTAGTCGCACCGATGTTTGCGGGTGAGAAAACGAGACAAGTTATTTTACCAAAAGGCAAATGGTTTGACTTTTATACGGGTGCTTTTGTGGGAGAAAATCAATTAATTAAAATAGAGCCCCCGCTAGAAAAAATACCTTTATTTGTCCGGGATGGGGGGATTATCCCCATGGTTCCTGTGCATCGCCAGGCGCCGAAATCAGGCGAAAAATGGCCATTGGAATTACGGCATTATGGGCAAGCGCCTGGTTCCTTTATGCTATATGACGATGATGGTAAAACATTTGATTTTGAAAAGGGGGCTTATTCGTTGACTCGTTTCTCGGTTCAAAAAGATGCACAAGGCAAACTCGTAGGAAATCAACCTGAAATCGCACCCATGGGATATGTAAAAGAGGTCAAATGGGTTTTCATGACGAACTAACCTTTTCATAGGGCCCCTTCCTTTGGCCCCTTCCTTTAGCCCTACCTTTGGCAATCCTTGCCGGTTTGCCAAAGGTAAAGGAACTCACTTTTAATTTTCGAAGGAAAACTGATTAAAAAAATCAATTCATTGATAATCAAAATTTCTTATTTTTAAGCTTTGAAAAATTAAATGACTCCTGAAAAAGGGAGTTTTAAAAACCTATTAAACAATTACTCATGCGAAATAATCGTAGAAAATTCATCCAACAAGTTGCCTTAGGTGCCGCTGGCATTACATTAGGAAATATCAACAATGGTTTCAGTGCCAAAAATTATTCCAGAATTATTGGGGCAAATGACCGCTTACAAGTTGCTTTAATGGGCTGTGGCCGTCGGGTCAGTGCGTATTATGGCGCGCTAAAAAATCAAAAGAACAACGTCGATGTCGCCTATATCTGCGATGTGATGAAAAAACAACGCGAAAAAGTAGGCCGCGATTTGCAAGGAAAAGTAAGTGGAAAGGCAACTTTGGTGAATGACATTCACGATGTTTGGAACGATAAAAATGTCGATGCGATCTTCAATGCCACCCCTGACCACTGGCACGCACCGGGTACTTGGATGGCGATGCAAGCCGGCAAGCACGTGTACATCGAAAAACCATGTAGCCAAAATCCTCGCGAAGGGGAATTGCTCGTGGCTTTTCAGAAAAAATATGGTAAGGTAGTTCAAATGGGGAACCAGCAGCGTTCTGCCAAAGAATCCCAAGAAATCATTGCCGAAATTCACAAAGGAGTCATTGGTGACGTGTATAAGGCCGTTGCCTTTTATTCCAACGAGCGCGGCGAAGTGCCTCACGAAAAAAAGGCACCTATCCCAGAAGGTTTGGATTGGAATTTATGGCAAGGTCCCGCGCCACATCGTGAGTACACCTCGGAAACCTGGGATTATAATTGGCATTGGTACGGCTGGCATTGGGGTACTGCCGAAACAGGAAATAATGCGACGCATGAATTAGACGTGGCTCGATGGGCTTTACAAGTAAAATACCCGAATCAAGTCGAAGTAGAAGCGGCGAAAAGGCATTTTAAAAATGACGGCTGGACCATGTACGACACCATGGAAGCCACTTTCCGTTTTCCTGAAAACAAAGTAATCCAATGGGATGGCAAAAGTCGGTCCGGATACCAAACCTACGGAAGCGATCGAGGAACCATCATATATGGGAGTGAAGGAACGGTGTTTGTCAACCGACAAGGCTATACGCTTTTCGATCGCAGTGGAAAGAAAATCAAAGATAGCAAGTCGAACGGATCCGAAGCCGGCAATGCGCTTGGCGGCGGTGGCGACATGACGGATACCCACGTGGCGAATTTCTTCAATGTGATTCGTGGAACGGAGACCAAATTAAACTCGCCTATCGAAGAGGGCGCCATCAGCCAAATGATGTGCCATTATGCCAATATTTCCTACCGGATCGGCAAATCGTTCCAAGTAAATCCGGCCGATGGCCATATTTTGGATAAGGAAGGAATGAAGCTTTGGGGACGGGAATATGAAAAAGGCTGGGAACCCAAATTATAAGTTATTACGAAAAAGCTTCGATTTCATAATTTACCAAACCAAGGAATTTAAAAACGAAGCGTGTACGATTCCCAATGATTTGACGAAGAGCTCGGTAGTGTACCGGGCTCTTTTCATATATCCATGTTAAAGGGCCAATTCCGGGCTCTTTTCATATATACATGTCGCAGGGCCAAAATTTTTCCAGGTCCCTTTCATGTATATGTCACACCGACTCAAAACAACCAAGCACTTTTCATCTATCCATGAAACACGAGCAGTGGCAGACCTACATTGCCCTGACTTTTTGAACTGGCTGCGTAACAATTTCAGTTAAATGACGGAGTAATTCAAACGTATATTCGCCCATGTAAGGTCCGAACCATCCCATCGTTTTCGGCTCATAGGCATCCAAATAAAAGTATTTTCCTGGAATAATATAGCCCACATAACTGCCATTAAAACTGGTCACGTTGGCTTGATATCCTTTGACAGCCAAGGCGTCTTTTAATTGCCGAGCAAATTCCCCACTGAAATCACAAGGTGTGGTCAACCAAATCAAATTCCCCAGTTTAATCACTTGCAAATACACATGTTCAGGATAGGGCATCAACTTTTTACTCAGCCAGCTTGTTAAATGGATATTCGTCGTTAATCGAATATGATATTCAGGCAAATCCATTTTCAAAGACATCGTGGATACACTCAGTTTTTCTACTAATGGCACCTGCGTTAAGCGAACCTGCAAACTATCCGCCAGCGATTCACCCAGATTTTTTGGTTTATCAAAGCCTTCGCCCTTCCCAGCGGGACTTTGACTCCCCACGGAGCCTCCACAAAAAATAGCGAGATCGACGGAACCCTGTTCCATTTTTCGTTGCCAATAACCGGGGTAATCGGCACTAAATTGCATATTATCGGCCCCAATGGTGGTGGCATGTGCGCCAAAGGATCCGATGACGGCCTTTCGCCCATTTGTTTGTTGGATCGAAATAAAAGTAAAGTCATTATTTTTTGTTCCCGATTCACCAATCAGTCGATTGCGCGTATAGGGTGCCGCATCAAAAAAACCATTCCCAATCCGAGCGGGTTTAAGATCCGCAATGGCACCGGTAACGGCTAAAGCGATTTGTTGGGCAAGCCACTGATTGATATTCGGATTCGGAGGCCCTGCAAATTGTTCACCCACAAAACCTGGTCCCCAAGCCCCTACACTCGAATGCGTATGTGAAGCCGAATAAAAAACCTGATGACGGTGAACGCCTTTCTTCTCGAGCATCAACGTAACCTCATCGATGATATTGGGAGGCATAATCAACAAATCTGCCCCAACAATCACCGCCAATTGTGGCCCCACCCTGATCGCCGCCGCCTTCACAAAAATACTATCATGAATACCTGTCGCCCCCTTCCCTTTCCGAGCCCCATAACCAGCCAGCGGAACTTCCTTAAATTGGCCCAACAAAATATTATCCTGCACAAAACCCACGCTCGGACTAATACTCACCTTCGAAAATCCTGCCTCTACAAAATCCTCACTTTGCGTTCGTGTTTTTTGAAGACTATCCAATCGTTTTTGCGTTTTTTGATAATAAGTCGTCTGGAAATAGGGTGTCTTATCCACACGACACGAAATCAAAGAAAATACAAACACCAAGATTCCGCCCAAAATCCCTCCCAATACAAGACCAATTTTTCTGCTTTTTTTCATACCAAAACCAAATTAAACCCCCATTTTCTGATTTACCGGATTTGATTGAAAGGACTTGGCCAACAAAAGCGTGACAACCATCGAAATCACAAAATAACCCAGCAAGCACCTATTCGAATCGACCACATTTGCCTCCATACCAAACCAATCGCCCACATACCACAGCACAATAGATCCATAGGCCAGTTTCAATGCCTCCCACAAAATAAACGATCGATTGGCATCCATAAAATCAGTCAGCGCAAACACAAAAACGAAGATAAATCCACCATTGAGAAACATTAACGGAAAGCCAATCGCCCCAATATGACCTAACATATACGCTGTAAAAGCCAATAAAACAGCGAGTTGAAACCAAATCCACGCCATGAAACCTGTCGAACGTCGAAAGGAATACTTATCAAAATGATAGACATCTTCGATTTTAAATACAGGGTTCGCGCGGGCAACATCCGCGGGACGCCAGCCCGTCGGGCTCGTCCAAACTTTCCATTTGTCACCCCAATTGGAAGCGCGCCAAGAATCTTGCATCAATAGCCATAGATGGACAAAATTAATCTTGATCGGATTCCATGTCCGCATCGGTCGCGTAATACCATACACCGGCACCACATCTGGCCTTTCCTCCTGAAAGGTCCCAAACAGCTTATCCCAGATGATGAAGATTTGGGATAAATTTTTGTCCAAATATTCCTCATTGATCGCATGATGCACCCGGTGATGGGCAGGCGTTACCAACAAATATTCTAGAAATCCCATGCGATGAATGTGCCTCGTGTGGTACCAAAACTGGGCAAAAAATTGAATAGGCGTGACAGTCGCAATCACCTGAGGGGATACACCCAACAGCGCGGCGGGCAACATGAACAGGGTGAAAATTTTGACAAAAGACGAAATCGGTTGGCGTACCGCACAGGCCAAATCAAATTCCTCACTGCTATGATGTACGATATGGCTATTCCAGAAAAAATTATTCGCATGTTCGATCCGATGAATCCAATAATGCGAAAAATCAAGTACCACAAAGGCAATCAGGTAGGTTGCCCAAGTCGTCTGAAGATGCGTAAGCGCAACATGTTCCTCCATCCATTGATAACTCAGTACGGTAAAACTTAGACCAAGGACATTTTTGGTGATCATCGTGATCGCCGAGGTCAGGCTGCTGACGGTGTCCAAGGGATTAATGGACTGCTTTTTAATAAATTTCTCATAGGCCTTTTTCAAAAGAATCATGCTTAAAAAAATAGGCATAACGAAAAGAAGCACTTGGCCATATTTTTCCATCGAAATAGGTTGTTAAGTTATTTTAAATTGTCAAAAACCGAGGCCAATATGACAAATAAAATTGACAAAACAAGGAGATTGATCTGGAATCAATTAAGGCCTTTCGCGCAGATAAAAACTGGGATTCACCCCCACATATTTTTTAAACGCCACATAAAAGGTGGAGCGATTTGAAAAACCACTTTGGTACATATGGGTTTCTAGCGTGTAGGGATTGAGATTCGTGGCTTGTTTGAGAAATGCTTGAATCCGAAGGCGATTCGTGAATTCGGTAAATGAAATGCCGTAATATTTTCGGATCAACTTCGATAATTTTACCGGTGACATTTCAAAACTTTCGGCCATCCGAGGAAGGTCAAAATCTTTATTTAAAAAATCTTGGGATACCTTAACTTGTTGGTCTAGCTGTATCGCCATCGCATCCTGACTGAACTCAGGCAGTAAGGTCGGTTCAATCACCTGGGGACTTGGGGAAGGCTTGTTCACGGGAATGATGCAACCGTCCATATTTTCCTGAACATTCGGCGTAGTCATGAAATAGAAAAACAAGGTGATTCCCAATAAACATTTGATGATTTGAGAAGGAGGATCAAAAGAATTGTTCAAAAATAGGTTTACATACTGATACAACTGCAATAAAAAATAAACCGTAACTGCCCAAGTTAACAGATTTAACCACACGAGGTTTTGTCGGTTTACATACACATAATCCGCACCATATTTTTTTTTCGTCCGACGAATGATTAGCAAACTCGCGATTCCATAGATAATCCCAACAGAAATGGAAACCGGTTGGACAAATCCCGCCGGAATCCATCCCGATGGGGTCGAAATAAAGAAATTATTTTGCCGATAATACGCATCCAAAATCGCCGTTTTGGCTTCGGTCGACATGAATAAATCTGGCATCAACGCTATCAAAACACCTACCGGAAACACAAAATGAAGCCATTGAAATCCTGCAATTTTATGCTGTGGATGCAACTTCGCGCGCACATATAAGTATAAAACGATAGGCAAAAAGGCCCGTATAATATTGGGCGTACGAAGCAAAAAAAGCATTTGGTAAATATGCTTAGACGTCAAGGCATAAATGTAAAACTCCAAAAACACCAACGCAAAAATGATGAACATAAGTCCATACACCGACGGAATCTGCCGAAATCGAATGCCAAGAAATGCAATAAAGAATAGCCCCAATCCACTCGTCAAAAAGGATAAATACGGCACATATTCAAACATGAGGCTAAGCAGTATAAAATATAGAACTAGAAACTTAGACAAAAATTCTAAAAAAATGGACAAAATCCAAAAGCTTTTGAACCAAATAATAAACTTAATCAACTGATTTTCGACATTATTATAAAATCATACATCCAGGGGTTCATTTTTTAAAATCCCCCAAGTAATCCTATTCTTCAAATTTCTCAATTCTAAAAATGTTCCTGTTTTTTTGTAGATTTATCAAATAAAATTGAACATTCCTTGGCGTCGTTCACCCGCTGTTTTCGGTATCTATGTCCCTTTGTCTTATTTGGCATCGGCTATTTGGCGTTTACCAGAACGGGCTTATACTGTTGGGGTCCCCTGCTTTTTATGTTTGCCTTCATTCCTCTAGCCGAATTATTCTTGCAGCCTGAACCCATAAATCTAAGTGATGCAGAAGAACAAATCGCCAAATCCAATCCCATGTACGATGTCCTTTTATGGGCCATCGTTCCCGCCCATGGGGCCATGCTGTACCTTTTTTTAACTAGTTTTTCTCAATCCAATCTTCGTTTTCTCGATAGTTTGGGCCGGATTATCGGCATGGGGCTACTTTGTGGCGCCTTTGGAATCAATGTGGGACACGAATTAGGCCATCGAATCAAGCCTTTTGAACAGTTTCTTGCCAAAACCCTCCTGCTCACGAGCCTGTATATGCACTTTTTTATCGAGCACAATAAGGGCCATCACAAACATGTAGCCACGCCACTGGATCCCAGCAGCGCTTCCTACAAACAAAACCTCTATTCGTTTTGGATTCAAACATTCATAGGCACTCAGCGAGAAGCTTGGAAAATTGCCATCGATGAAGCCAGAAAGAAAAAACGCAATTTGCCCTGGTTATTCAACGAAATGGTTTTATTTCAAATCATTCAGATTACATTTTTAACGTGTATCTTTTTCAGCTTTGGCTTTACCATCATGTGCTTTTTCATTGCCTCCGCATTATTAGGTGCCGGATTGCTCGAAACCGTCAATTACATTGAGCATTATGGCTTAAGGAGAAAAGAAGTGAAGGAGCATATATTCGAACGGGTACAGCCGGCAAATAGTTGGAATAGCAATCACATCCTGGGTCGATTGATGTTATTTGAACTTAGCCGGCACAGCGACCACCATTATTTAGCCGCCCGAAAATACCAAGTATTAAGGCATTTCGACGATGCCCCTCAAATGCCCACCGGCTATCCCGGCATGATTATTTTGGCACTTATTCCTCCCCTTTGGTTTCGTGTCATGCATGAACAAATGAGAAAATATTCGCTATTACCCCAACAATAACGAGCCTATCCACTAATTTAGCAGTGAAACTGGCCAATAAACCCAAAGGCGATCTTTCATATTCAGCATGACCCCTAGCGATTTAAAAAACGTAACGCTTGTTTTTTGGCAACCCATCCTATCGCCACATATGATATATTTTGCCCATGCATTAAAAAAATACTGCAAGGAGGTCTATTATTTCACCTATGGCTTTGATGAAGATTCCAGAGATAACCAGGGCTGGGAAGTCGATGCGGATGTTTTACATAACCTGAAAATAGTCGATGCAAAAAAAGATTTGAACCTATACAGGGATGAACTATTTAATGAAAATACGATTCATTTAACCAATGGCATTTCCAAAAAATACCTTCCCACAGGCTTTGGCGAACACATCAAAAAATCCAAAGCAAAATGGATTTGCATGATCGAACGAGTAAAATTTAATACCCTCAACTACATCCCGAAAACCCTAAAATATAAAATCCTATTTAGCCCCCTATATTCGCATCAGCCCGATTATTTTTTCGCCATCGGCGCCGGAACCAAAAATAGCTTGATTAATCTTTCCATTCCCGCGAATCGGATCATAGATTTCACGTATTTCATCAAGGGTTTTCAGGTAGATTATTCACAACATGACGTCTACACGATTTTATTCATCGGACATGTATCCAAACGAAAAAATGTCATCAGCCTACTAAAGGCATTGGAACATTTGAAGGACCTTACGTTTGAATTAAAAATTTACGGGGATGGTCCTGAAAAAAATAACCTCATCGAATTTGTCGAAAACTCAGCATCGCTAAAATCCAAAGTTGTTTTTAATCCGGCAGTCAACATGTCGAATATCCCAAGTATCCTCCAATCCGGCGATTTGCTTGTTTTACCTTCTACCCACGATGGCTGGGGCGTCGTGGTGACAGAGGCATTAATGGCTGGAAAACCTGTCATTGTAAGTGATCAATGTGGTTCGAGTACGGCTGTGAAATTTTCAAACGTTGGGGGTATTTATCACCATCCATCCGAATTTATCGAGCTACTGCGCCAACAAATCCAGCATGGTCCACTATCGGCTCAAGAATCCTCTGAAATCAAACGTTACGCCAAATGTTTTACCGATCAATCAGGGGCACAATATTTTAAAGACATCTTTGATTTTATCCATCAAAACAGAAAAGACCTACCACTTCCACCTTGGGAGGAAAATAATAGGTAATTAATTTTCCACGTTTATTTTTCTAATTTGCATTCGTCTTACAGCTGCATTCAAAAGTAAATTATCTCAAAAACGGAAACAGCAATAGCAAACAAGACCAAACGTTACATTTCCAAATGAAAATATTGCAAATATCCCCTTCCTTTTTTCCAGCTATATCCATCGGAGGGCCCATATTTAGTACGCTTACTTTTACTGAAATTTTAGAAAAAAACCATGAGGTGACTACGTTGACGACCCAACAAGGCCTCGACAAAGATCAATTAACATCCATCACCTACAACACCGAAAACAAGCTCAGTCCCACCCACACCAAAATCTACAAAAAATTCATTGGGCCATCGAATTTCACCTTTTCATTTTCACTGATTTCTTGGCTCATTCGACAGGCAAAAAATTACGACTTAATCGTTTTACAAGGCATTTGGAATTTCCCATTCCTGGCTGCTTTTTTTGTTGCCCGCTTTTATAAAATCCCCTACATCGTTTTTACACACGGAACCTTTAACCCAGAATCGTTTCACGGAAATTCTACCTTCATTAAAAGAGCCTTGTATTTCCTCTATGTCAAACGCATGTTGATCCACGCCAGGCATGTGTTTTTCACCACAAACGTAGAACATCGAAAACTTATTGAATTCTTGAAAATCAAAGTAAACGCTGCGATTATTCCCAATATTGTCAAAAAACAAGACTTCGAAAACCTACCTTCCAGAGGTAAATTCAGAACTCAATTAGCTATTCGGCCAGAAAGCATCGCTATCTTGCATTTTGGTAGAATCGCCAAAATTAAAGGCATTGAAATTACCCTAGACGCCGTTTATCAACTCATCCAACAAAACCAAGATGTATGCTTTATTATCGCGGGAGGAGACGAAAAAGGCTACCAAGCGACCCTTGAGAAAAAAATCGATGCGCTGAATATTCGGCCCTATATTCGTTTCACAGGCATGCTGAATCGGGAAGAAACGAAACAAATCATGGTGGATAGTGACCTATTTGTCCTTTCCTCCTATTCTGAAAATTTTGGGATTTCCGCGGTGGAAGCGATGTATTGCCAATTGCCCGTGATTCTCGCCAATCAAGTCGGCATCGCCGAGGATATCCAAAAAGCGCATGCAGGCATCGTTTTTGATATCGAAAAAGAAGAACTAGCCGATTGCCTTCTCCAGTGTATCCAAGACCCCGACCAAACAAAGCAAATGAAGGAAAAGGGATTTCGGTTTGCCTGTGAGCAATATGATATCGATGTCGTCTCAAACCAAGTAAATTCACTCCTACATTCCATTCAATCTTAACATAAACCTTTTACCCTAGGCATACGTGCATAAACTTTTTAACTCATTTTCCCACCACCATAGACCCAAACTACACATGAAAAACTTGAAACTCCTATTACTCTTCATTGGCCTTATTAGCCAATCCTCATTAATAGCCCAACAAGCTCCCAACATCGTCGCCGGTGTTAATGTCAACCGCCTCCCTCGCCTCGAAAAATATGTAAAAGACCAAATGGCCAAAGGCAATATCCCCGGCGCCGTCACCATGGTCATTCGAAACGGAAAAGTCGTACACCTGGCGGCCAATGGCTATAAAAACATTGACAACAAAAGCCCCATGAAAACAGATGATTTGTTCTACATCCAATCCATGACCAAACCCATCATTTCCGTGGCTTTCATGATGCTTTATGAAGAAGGGCATTTTAAATTAGACGACCCCGTATCCAAATACCTTCCGGAATTCAAAAATCTCCGCGTCGTGCGCAGCAACCAAGATGGACCCGATGCCCCCACCGATAGCTTAAAATCACAAATCACCATCGCCCAGCTCATGAGCCACAGTTCCGGTTTAACCCATGGATTAAGCCCGAATCCCGTTGAAAGACGTTTCCGCGCAGGATATTTTAAACCAACCATCACCTCCATCCAAGAACGTGTAAGCAACATCACTAAATTTCCTTTATTGGCCCAACCCGGCACTCAATGGAATTATAGCGCTGGACCAGATGTCATGAGCGCTCTGATTGAAAAATTCTCCGGGATGAGCACCGACGAATTCTTGAAAACTCGTTTATTCGAACCTTTGGGCATGAAAAATACCGGTTACAATGTGCCCAAAGACCAACAAAATAAAATCGTCACACTCCATACCAAAGGCGCCAATGGTGTATTAAGCGTTTCCAAAATGCAAGCCCCTTTCGAAAATGTAAAGGTGTGGAGCGGTGTGAATGGCCTCTTTGCGACGGCCAGTGATTATGCGACTTTTTGCCAAATGGTCATGGCAGGCGGAACTTACCAAGGCAAACAATATTTGAGCCGCAAGACGGTCGAATTAATGACGTCCAATCATACAGGAAATTTATTCCAAATGCCGGGTACCGGTTGGGGCCTCGGTTTCGCCGTTGTGACGAACGGAGCAGCTACCCTAACAGCCGCCTCGACCGGACTATTTTATTGGTCTGGGGCGAATAATACCCACTTTTTCATTGACCCGAAAGAGAAACTCATCGCCATCTTCATGACCCAAGAAAGCAATCACACAATCGATCATCACATGGCCCTCCGCCAAATGGTCTATCAAAGCATCGCGGATTAACAATTATTTAAAATCCGAATCTGATTTTTAACTACACGTTTAAAATAAAAAAATCCCCTTTTCTTGAGGGGATTTTTTTTATTAATTTTACCTGTCATTTGATCGACATGCATCAATCGAAGAGGATTTTGTCAGCCCATCCAGAGGTTTACCTACTTCACATAAAAACTCCGTGGAGTCCAGCATTCGTCCAAAGGTCCGCCGGTTGATTTCTGACCCTTATGTCGCCAATCGCCGTCTTTAAACGAATAATCGAAGGTGACACGTTTGCCGATACTAGAAGCAGCTTTCGTGAAAAATTCGATCGTTTCCTCGTATTTTCCATCGGAGGATGTGGTATAGGTTCCTCCGCCGGTGCCAAAAAACTCTTTCGTTTTCACATTGTAGGCAATCCATTGAAAATGATTTCCAGTTAGGATCTTCATGGTCCGACGCGGATAAAAAGGACTCGGGCGTTTGGCAACCACATCATTCGAGTAATTTCCTGAGATAATCCATTCCCCCATCAATGCCCCTGGCGAACCCGCATCCAGTTTTTTAAGCGCCTTGGAAAACAATCCTAATCGCAATTCACTCGCTGAAAGGCGAATACTAGTTTTGAATTCCTTGCCCACGTTAGCCGTATCCGAGGAAGACCATTCATAGGTCAGAATCAGGTCATTTCCGTCTTTACGCCAGGTACCACCCTCGCTTCCCAGAAATTTCTTATCCGCGATGTGGTAGCGATTTAAACTAAAAATATGATCGGTAAGTAGGAACATGAGTTTACCTTGCGCATCTTCCAGGCCCCAAGCCCCGAGAAAGAGCGCTTGTTGGCCCACAGAAAGCAAAGGCAACAGACAAAAAGCCAACAAATACTTTTTCATAGGCCTATAATTTCCAACCTGCTCGATAATCCCGTTTCACAAATTGATTTGCATCTTCGAAATTCGTGATTTTCATGTTTTGACCATCCCAAAGTAATTTCTTACGACCTGGGTAGTTGAAGCGATTCGTATTCGGAATCGGCGTGCGCACATTAAAACTTCGAATGGCCAAATTACCCATTAATACAGTCTCTGACAAAGGACCCGCAAAATCGAATTTAGAGCTAAGACTTTGATGCTCCTTGCTATTAAATCCAGCCTTACATGCCTCCGCCCACATGGCTTGATGGCCATATTCTTTGAGGTTATTGGGTTCTTGCTTCGGCATCTCGATTTTTTGCCCATTATTCAAATAAATGCGCGGTTCTAAGCCATAGGTCGCATGGACTAAGACACCTTTGGAACCCATCATAATCACCCCATTGCTATTATCCGCGGTTCCAATCGAATCATCTGCCGGAATTAAATCTGGGTGGAAACCCCGAATTCCGCCATCGGTCCAGTTCATCGTCACCGCAGATTTATTTTTCTTGGATGCAGGGAATTTTAATTGGATCGCTGCCGATGGCGGACATCCCTCTGGAATGTATTCCGGCTGATTTCCAGCGACAAAGACCGCACCTACGCTGGCCTCCACTTCGGTCGGGTATCCCAAACCTAAGGCGCGGAATGGCGCATCGATTAAATGGCACCCCATGTCTCCGAGGGCACCTGTTCCGAAATTCCACCATCCTCGCCATTTGAAGGGATGATAGGCTGGATTATAATCCACGAGGGAAGCAGGCCCTAACCATACATCCCAATCTATGTCGGTAGGCTTATCATGCTTGCCCGTAGGAACTGGAATTCCTTGGGGCCAAATCGGACGATTCGTCCAAATATTTACGGTATGTACTTTTCCGATGATGCCTTCATCAAACCATTTTACCACTTGCTGAGTCCCTGGACTCGAGGCCCCTTGGTTACCCATTTGGGACACAACTTTATAATTCCGAGCGGCCTCTGTCATCGTCCGTACCTCAAAAATATTGTGAGCCATCGGCTTTTGCACGTATACGTGCTTGCCTAATTGCATAGCAGCCATGGCGATGGCAGCATGGTTATGGTCTGGAGTGGATATCGTCACGGCGTCGATGCCTTTTTCTTTCTCCAACATCACCCGCCAATCCTGATAACGGCCCGCTTTGGCATATTTATCAAATAAAGGTTTTGCCCGGGTTAAATCCACATCACACAAGGCGGTAATGTTATTCACGCCTTCGTTGTAGGCATTATTCACATCCGACATCCCCTTGCCATTAATCCCGACACCGGCGATGTTCAATTGATCACTCGGCGCACGAAAACCTTTGCCACCCAATACGTTCCTCGGAACGATGAAAAAGCTACTTGCCAGCGCGCTTTTTTCCAAAAAACTTCGTCTAGATACTGTCATGATTTTAATAGGTTTAAAAATGAAATTAAAAATAAGAATTTTTATTGAAATAAATCAATGGCATATTCTTGGATCAGGTGCTGCCTAGTCGGAAGTTCCGGGCAATAAATTGCTTCTTTAAAAAAATCCTCCTAACTTAATTTTTGTTAGAAAAACCTAATTAACATGATGAACAAAGCCGTACCCGTCAGCTCTTTAAGCCAACGAGATACTCAAATTTCCATTTTGCTCATCGGCATGATGTTTTTTATTTTCGGCTTCGTGTCTTGGGCGAATTCCATCTTGATTCCCTATTTTAAAATTGCTTGCGAATTGAGCAATTTTCAGGCTTATTTGGTCACCTTCGCTTTTTACATTTCCTATTTCATCATGTCCGTTCCGGCCTCCTATGTGCTGAAGTCAATCGGATTTAAGAAAGGAATCATGCTAGGGTTTTGGATTATGTCAATCGGCGCATTTATTTTTATTCCAGCCGCCATGGGACGTACCTATTCCATTTTTCTCCTAGGTTTATTCACCTTAGGAACGGGTTTGGCCATTTTACAAACAGCCGCCAATCCTTACATTACCCTTTTAGGTCCCAAAGAGCGCGCGGCCCAACGCATCAGCATCATGGGTATTTGCAACAAAGGTGCCGGAATTTTAGCCCCACTCGTTTTTGCAGCCGTCATATTAAAGGCAACCGACAGTGACCTATTTAAACAACTCGAACATATGACCGGTCCTGCGCGCGCAATAGCTTTGGATGAATTCATTTCCCGTGTAAAGCTTCCCTATTTTTGTGTAGGAATCCTGTTGTTTTTATTAGGCCTAGGGGTCCGTTTTTCACCTTTGCCTGAAATTGACACGGATGAGGCACCTAATACCGATTTGAATACCAACTCCAGTAAGAAAAGTATCCTACAATTCCCTCATCTTATTTTAGGTGCTTTTGCCATCTTTTTACATGTAGGTACGCAGGTTATTGCCATCGACACGGTCATCGGTTATGCAGGTTCGATGCAAATCGGACTCATGGAAGCGAAAGTTTTCCCATCCTTTACCTTAGCCGCCACGATATGCGGGTATATCGTAGGCATCCTTGCGATTCCCCGTTTCATTAGCCAGGTCAATGCCCTTCGTGTATGCACTGGCTTGGGTTTACTGTTTAGTTGTGGTATTTTAATTAGCCATGGTACGATCGAGTTGGCAGGTTTGCAGGCAGATATCAGTATCTGGTTTGTGGTTTTATTGGGTTTGTCCAATTCATTAATTTGGGCAGGTATTTGGCCTTTGGCATTGGATGGCTTGGGAAAATTTACTAAAATCGGTGCATCGATTCTCATCATGGGACTCTGTGGAAATGCAATCCTTCCCTTAATTTATGGCTATTTAGCCGATATATATGATCTACAAATGGCCTATGTCGTATTGATTCCATGTTACCTATATTTGATTTTTTATGCGGTGAAAGGACATCAAATCAGATATTGGTCTCGTCCATAAATATGCTATGAACACAAACGTAACGAGAAGAAATTTCATCAAACCTTTGGCCCTTGCTGGCATGGCCTTGCCCTTTGTAAGCCGAGGATATTCTGAAACTGTTGAAAAAGGAAAACGAATCGGCATCATCGGGCTCGATTCCTCGCATAGCGTGGCTTTTACAAAATCGCTGAATGCATCCACGGCTAATCCCATGTATGACGGGTTTAAAATTGTGGCGGCTTATCCTCAAGGAAGTCGCGATATCCTTTCCAGTACCGAGCGGATTCCAGGCTACACAGAAGATGTGAAAAAATTAGGAGTGGAAATCGTTTCTTCCATCCAAGCGCTTGTAGACCAGGTGGATTATGTATTACTTGAAACCAACGATGGCCGCTTGCACCTCGAACAAGCCATTGAAGTATTTAAAGCTGGTAAAACCACTTTCATCGATAAGCCGTTTGCCGCATCCTTATCCGATGCCAAGGCGATATTCCAAGAAGCTGAAAAATACCGAGTACCCATTTTTTCCGCGTCATCGTTGCGATTTGCTACGGGAATGCCAGAAATCAAACAAGGGAAAATCGGTGCCGTATTGGGCGCGGATACCTACAGCCCGATGAAATTCGAAAAAACACATCCAGATCTTTTTTGGTATGGCATTCATGGCGTCGAAATGCTATTTTCGGTCATGGGGACGGGTTGCGTTTCGGTCCAACGAAGCATATCAGAAGACCAAGAAGTATGTACCGGCATTTGGGCAGATGGCCGAATTGGAACTTTCCGCGGTCTAAAAGCCGGAAAACAAGAATATGGTGGTACGGCATTTGGCAAATCAGGCGTTTTAACCCTAGGGCCCTATAATGGCTATGACCCTCTTTTGATCCAAATCATTTCCTTTTTCAAAAGTGGAGTTTCACCCGTGGAAAAAGCCGAAACTCTTGAGATTTTCGCCTTTATGGAAGCTGCCGATCGCAGCAAAAGGAAACATGGCGCCCGAATCAAACTCCAACATTAATCTCTAACCACATGAAAAAAATAACCTATTTCATACTTGTATCAGTTTGTTGTTTCGCGTGCCAACAAAACACCTTGACCCAACACGAAAAATCGAATGGATATACCCTATTGTTTGATGGGAAATCATCTGAGGGTTGGCGAGGTGCTTACCAATCCCAATTCCCCTCCCATGGCTGGGCCATTCGGGACCAACAATTACTCGGGGAACTTTCTGCCGGCAAAGAATCAGGCGATGGGGGCGACATCATCACACGCAAGAAATACAAAAATTTCGACCTCCAATTCGATTGGAAATTAGGAAAATTAGGTAATTCAGGGGTCAAGTATTTTGTGGAGGAGCTAGCACAAAAACCACAAAATTCTAGCTCATTGATCGGATATGAATATCAGCTGATTGATGATCCAGATTTCATTTATAACGATAAACACTTGCCCGAGGATCATAAAACAGGAGCCGTATACAACATCATAGCTCCGAATAAAGCGGATGTACGTGTCGGCCGTTGGCATCGTTCCCGAATCATTGTCAAGGGTGACCATATCGAACATTATTTGGATGGAAAATTAATCGTATCGGTGGACCGACAATCCGCCGAGTTTAAAAAGGGTTTCCAACAAAGTAAATTCAAAGATATCCCCGGCTATGATCAACGAAAGGAGGGCTATATTCTCCTACAAGACCATGGGCACAATGTCGCCTTTCGGAACATTAAAATAAAGGAATTGGATTAGGCTTTTGTATAAATAGAACGACCCATCACAAAGGTTTCTTGGATTTCGATGCCTGCATTAAATAAAACGATATCGGCATCTTTGCCCTTGGCCAAACTTCCTTTTTGCGATTCTACTCCCATAATCCTCGCAGGACTATGGCACATCATTTGGATAGTTTCAAACAAAGGAACTTCCGCCATATCCAGCATCGTCCTCACCAATCGATCAGCCGTGGCCACACTTCCAGCAAAAGCCGTCCGGTCGGGTAATTTTGCCACCCCATCTTCGACCAAGACCTCTAAGCCATTTTTCAGCGAACCCAATATTGAATTTCCGGCGGGCATATCCGCCGCACGCATCGCATCCGTAATCAAGGCAATCCGATGGGGACCTTTAATTTTATAGATTAATTTCAACAATGGCGCTGGCAAATGAACACCATCAGCGATGATTTCCACGTTCATGTCGTCCAACAAATATGCTGATTCCACCACCCCCGCATATCGATAGGCATTCCTTCGAGTCACTCCAGACATCGCCGAATAGAAATGCGTCGCTAATGAATATCCCCCTTTTTCGTAGGCTTCCAAAACCTCCTCGTAAATCGCATCCGTATGCGCAATGGCTGCTAAAACCCCTTTAGACGTCACAAATTTTCCAAAATCCACGGCTCCTGGTAATTCAGGTGCGGCACTCCATCGTTTGATGCACGAATAGCTATTCAGAATTTCTTCATATTCGGCAGGATTAGGATTTCGGATGTATTTGGGGTCCTGAGCGCCTCGTTGGGACATCGCAAAATAGGGCCCCTCCAAATGCATTCCCATAAAATTCGCCCCTTGGGAATTCATTTTTTCAGCTTTTCCAAAAGCCTCCAACGTCTGAATTAGATCCTCCTTTTCACTGGTTAGCGTGGTGGGCAAAAGAGATGTCGTCCCATGCCTCGCGTGAGTTTGGGCGATCGTCAAAAAGGCCTCCACGGTACCATCCATAAAATCACTACCTCCACCTCCGTGCACATGGATATCTATAAAACCTGGTGAGATATAATTGCCATGCGCATCCACGATTTTAGCCTCTGGAAATTCCGTATCCATAGGCTCAATGCCTACAATTTTTCCATGCTCTACGAGCAGGCAGGCGCCTGAATGGATCGCATCTGGACCTATCACCTGGCCATTGAAAATTTTAAGTCGGCCCGAGGAATTATGCATGAGGCAAAAGCTTAGCGGATTCAGTATCTAGATACACCTCACAATTCGGATGGGATTGCAGAATACTCGCGGGAAAAAGAGGCGAAATATCTGAGCGCAGGCAATCGTTAACGGCTTGTGCTTTGCGTTCACCTGGGACCGAACAAATGATGTGACGGGATTTCAAGATTTGTTTAATGGACATGCTGATGGCCTTTTTAGGAACATCTTCGAGGCTATCGAACCAGCCTTCGCCCATTTGTTGGGCTCGACAAGCCTCATCCAAGGCCACGACGATATACGGATTTTCGGTCTCAAAATCTGCAGGTGGATCATTAAACGCTAAATGCCCATTTTCTCCGATTCCGACGAGCGCCACATCGATTGGATGCTGATGAATGAGCGCTCCTAATCGTTTACATTCGGCTTCAGGATCAATTTCGCCATGAATCAAATGTGCCATTTGGAGGGTAGGAACTAAATTTACGAAGCGCTCAAGTAAATAATTTCGAAAACTGGCCTTGTGCGTTATGGGCAATCCAATATATTCATCCAAATGAAACATTTGCACATGTTCCCAAGCGATTTCTGGGTCACTGATTAATTCCCGTATCGTTTCGAACTGGCTTGTTCCTGTGGCTAAAATGATATTAGCAGAACCCTTTTGGTTAATTGTTTCCTTGATTAATGAAGCCGCGCGTTGACCTGCGGCGATTCCGAGTTCTTGGGGAGTATGAGCAATAAAATAGGGTGTCATAGGTTATATTAAACGCGTAAAAATAAATTCTTTTGGTAAAGTAAACGAAGAAAAAGCCATTTGATGAATAAGATAGCCGTGGCTATACAAATGGGGCTTAGGGACTCGCCGGCCAATTGATACGCCCATTCAAAAAGCTTTTTAGCTGTATATTCCCATTCCAGAAATTTTTCAGACAAATAGATCAAAATGGAATTCACCCCGATAACCTGAAACGCAAATGCCCATTTTTTATACCCTAATACATCAATCACATAATAAAATAGGGCAAATAATACTAAGCTCAATCCGACTGTTTGTAGGACAAAAGAACTTGACCATAGGTTTTTATTGATCGGAAAATCCAAATTCCATACCTGCGCCATCAGGCATGAAATAAGACCCACTGAAGCGAGATATAAGGCCTTTTCCCGACCACCCAAATTCGTTTTTTTAAGAAAATTTCCGACCATAATTCCCGCTAATGCATTTCCTATGGCGGGAATATTATTAAATAAACCCACGGTATCATGAATACCCAGGCTTAATTTTCCCGGCAACAACATCCGATCTACATAGGAAGCAAAATTACCTTCCATACCTAAATCCCCCGGAGCAAATCCAGGCGCAGAAAAGAATTTCAATAGTACATAATAACCAATTAATAGCCCCGCAAACCAGATGACCAACCAGCGTTCCTTCACATAGAGGTACAGCATATTGGCCAACATATACGTGATACCAATTCGACCTAAAACGCTCGAAAATCGAATGTCGGCCAAAGGCCTCAAGGTCAAGCCATTATTATAGATAAGGCCTAAAGCAAACAGAATAAGGCCTCGTTTAATCACACGACGCAATAAGATGTGTTTTGCCACACCATCTCCCAAGGCTTTCCCGATCGAATAGGGCGTAGATACCCCTGCCAAGAAAATAAATAGCGGAAAAATTAAGTCGTACATGGTAAAACCATTCCAAACGGGGTGGCGCAATTGGGCTGAAAATGCTTCCCAAAATGGGGAATGGGTATAAGCAGCTAAGCCATGAATGATGTCTTCGGCGCCAATAATCCAAAACATATCAAAGCCCCGTAAAGCGTCCAGGGAATAGAGGCGTTTACTTAAAAATTGCTCTTGGTTTTCGAGTAAATTGACAGATGATTCCATGTTTATAGGCTGGGTTCCCAACCCGGTTGGTACGTACGAGACCAAAATTTCATAGCAGCCTTATCATTCAAAATATGGCCGTTTTTCGGATCGATTTGGAGGCTTCGACCTACGCGTTGGGAAATATTGCCCAATTGGACCAGAAGCGTACTTTGATGCCCGCTCACAATATCTGAATTCAAACGAGTTCCTAGGCGAATGCCATCAAAAAAATTGAGAATGTGAAGTGCATCCAAGTTTTGAGAAGGATCAGAAAGATTACGAGCATCCACTGTAAAATTATTTTTCACCTCTTTCACCAGGTTATTTTTCAGGTCATAAATCTTATAGGAATTTCCACTTTCGATGACCATGCTGCCTTGTTCCGCATAAAAAATAATCCCAACGCTATTGGCTTCGACGGATTTTCCATTACAACTTCTTCCCTCCCATGAAATCATGGATTTATTCGCAAATTCCAAATTAATCACCTGGGTATCTGGTGTTTCCCAATCATCCTGATACATGTAGCGTCCTCCGGTAGAACTAACTTTTGTCGGGTATTCCACCTGCAAACCCCATCGTGCCAAATCCACCATGTGCGTGCCATTATTAAGCGCTTCTCCCGTTCCCCAATGCCAAAACCAATGCCAATTATAATGAATCAAATTATCCTTAAATGCCTTTCTTGGTGCGGGCCCTTGCCATAAATCATAATTTAACCAAGATGGGACCGCTGTTTCTTTTCCGATTCCGATCGATGCACGATTATTCGTATACCAAGTTTTGGCAAAATATGGGCGTCCAATCACCCCTGCATGTAATTCAGCAATGGCTGCGGCGACATTGGGCCAAGAGCGCCTTTGGTTTCCCATTTGCAAGATGCGCTTATGTTTTTCCGCAGATTTTATAAGCATCTCCCCCTCATTCGGATTATGGCTACATGGTTTTTCTAAATATACGTGTTTACCTGCCGAACAGGCCAATAAAGCGGCAGGCGCATGCCAATGATCTGGGGCTGTCACGATCAGTGCATCCAAATCTTTATCCTCTAGGGCTATCCTAAAATCAGGAGTGGCACGGGGTTTTTGGGCTTGGATTTTCCCAATCGCATCAATGCAAATATCCGCTGCCCTTGAATCCACATCACAGACATGAATCACTTCGCAGTTTTTTTGATGGGCGAAATTTTTCCCAACTGCCAAACCGCGACTATTTACCCCCATACATGCCACCCGTATTTTCTCATTTGCACCCTGGATATTTTGGTAACTTTTCGCGGAAAAGGAAGGAAGCACGCCTCCAAGAGTTAATACAAAGGCGCCAGACGATGCCTTTTTCAGAAAGGTTCTACGTGTATTTTTCATCTTAAATAGGTTTGTAAACTCAAGTAAATATGAAGAAATTATTTCTATTCCGCATGTGTTCAATTATAAATTCAACTTCCTCCGCTCCCGCACCGCAAAATCTACCGCCCTGGCTGTCAGGGCCATATAGGTCAAGGATGGGTTCTGGGTAGACGTCGAAGTCATGCAGGAACCATCCGTCACAAAAACGTTTTTGCAATGATGCAATTGGTTAAAGGCATTCAACATCGAGGTCTTCGGGTCCCGCCCCATGCGTACCCCACCCATCTCATGGTTTTCATTTCCAGGAAGACGTTTGGTGTCAATCGGCTGGATATTTTTAAAACCGGCGGCTTGGTACATCTCGGTGAATTGTTGGTGAAAATCCTTCAGCATCTTCTCGTCATTTGCATCATATCCAATCGACACCCTTAATTGCGGAATGCCATATGGATCTTTCGCCTCCGCATCCAAACGAACCTGCGAACTGGCTTTGGGGATGGTTTCACCCATCATACCTACGTTGATATGCCAATTTCCCAGTTTCTGGGCCAATAACTGATTCTTCAAGGACTCTCCCAATAAATCCTTTGCATTTTCCACCACCCGGCTCGCCGATAAATTACTCGCATAACCTCGTAAAAAATCAGTTTCTTGCTTGTACACATTTCGGAAACGCGGAATATAGCCTGAAGTAGGTCGCCGACCTTCCGTCGTAAAGCCCAAATCCCCATCATATTCCGCCGTAATTCTCCCCCGATAACTATGAAAAGCCATATGGGTACCCAAAATCCCCGAATCATTTCCCAATCCATTCGGGAAACGGGAGGAAATGGAATTCAATAAAATCTGATTCGTAGCCAAAGGCGACGCATTGACAAAAATAACGGAAGCAAAATATTCCTCCGCTTCATGCGTGAGCGCATGGATAACCCGCACACCCACCGCCTTCTTTTTCTGCTCATCATAAATAATCGAATGAACAACGGAATGGGGTTTTAAGGTCAAATTTCCCGTCTGGTAGGCCGCCGGTAAGGTAGCCGAATTGCTGCTAAAATAGCCTCCATAGGGACAACCACGTTCACATAAATTGCGGTGTTGACATTTGCTTCTTCCGACAGATTGATGAATTTTATCCGCCTGGCTAAGGTTGGCCGTCCGGGCGATGATGACATGACGATCCGGATATTTTTCATGCACAACCTTCCCAAAATGTTTTTCCACACAGGACAATTCATAGGGTTTAATAAAGTCCCCATCAGGCAAGGTTTCTAAGCCATCCTTATTTCCCGAAATACCCACAAATTTCTCCACATGGCTATACCATGGCGCCAAATCCTGATAGCGAATCGGCCAATCCACCGCAAATCCATCACGCGCTGGACCCGTAAAATCAAAATCACTCCAGCGCTGCGTATGGCGGCCCCACAACAAAGATCGGCCTCCCACATGATAGGCCCGAATCCAATCATAGGGTCGATCTTGAATGTAAGGCTGTTCTTCATCTTTGGTTAAAAAATGGGCTGTCGCCTCAGAAAAAATGAAGTTTTTACTGGCAATTCCATATTCCTTTTTAAGTGCCAAAGGCACTTGGCCACCATGTTTGAATTCCCAAGGTTGCGTTAAGGTCGTAGGATAATCAACCACATGCTTGACGTCCCGACCGCGATCCAGTAACAATGTTTTTAGGCCCCGTTCAGTGAGTTCTTTGGCGGACCAACCGCCACTGATCCCCGAACCTATCACAATGGCATCATACGTTTGTTTCTCTTTCATCTTCAGACCCAATATTTTCTAAAGTTTTTGGCAAAATGCGGAATCGCAATCGACGGATCCGGAATTTCCGGATGCCACAATTTCTCCCACTCAAAACTATAATAGCCCTCATATCCCCCTTTTTTTAAGGCATGAAGCGCATCGTGTAGCGGAGCGTTTCCTTGGCCGATCAACGTATATTCCTCCTCATTTGCTTGCATATTGGCATCCTTGATATGTGTGTGCAGAATGTATTTTTTCAAGCGAGTATACACAAGACCTGGGTCCTCTTTGGTGACCGACCACATATTGAAATAATCCCATACCAAGCCCACCTGCGAATGATTCACGCTTTGCATAATATGCAAAAGCATGTCACTTTGAATGACTTTGCCATGGGATTCCAGCAACACCTTCACCCCAGTCCCCTTCGCAAATTCCCCCAATTCTTGTAGGCTTTGAATGATGATATCCACCGTTTTTGCCTCATTTTGGTCTTTAGGCAAATCATTTGGGAATACCCGCACAAATGGACAATTCAACATTTGAGCTAGTTCAATAAATTTTTTAGCCTCATCCAAATTACTTTTCCGCTTGGTGGCTTCGATGAAATGCATATTTGCCGAGGAACCTAAATTAATAATTTGCAATCCCACATCCGCCACCTGCCTCCGCGTGGACGCAATATGTGCAGGCGAAAACATCGAAATATTGGGCAAATTCAATTCCCCTAAAATGCCCCTGATTTCAAGACCCTGATAACCATGCTCGACTGCGCATTGAATAATTTTATCAAAACTCCAAGCTGGACAGCCTAAGGTGGAGAAGGACAAAAGAGGTTTTTTCGGCGCCATCATGGGAATAACAGGCATTCCTAAAAGCAAAGAACTGGTTTTTAAAAAATGTCGTCGACTTGTATTTTCCATCGGTTAAGGTATCGAAATGGTCACACTTTTTCCAGCATAGGCACCCTGAGGAACATCGATGATCCACAAGGTTTTATTTTCCTTCTTATCAGGAAAGGCACCTTTAGCTATGTATAATCCGGGTAGGGTAATCAGGACTTGAGACAGTCGGCGAGAAGGATCTGCGACAGTCAGTTGGGTGATTTTATTCCCTTTCAACTGACACATGACCATGCCTTGACTACCTAATTTTATCGATTGCCCCGGAGCAAAGTCCACCGAGCCTGCTTGGTAAAATGCAGCTTGCACCAGGCCCAATTTCGAATGCTTGACGGCTTGCACCTGTTCGGTATTCGCTAAAATTTCGATATTCCGATGGCTAGCACTCGATGCGGCGAGGGCTTCCTCCGTCACATTGGGTACGACAATGTAGGCATATGAAGGGGCACGGGGCAACAGGCGTTTGCCGTGGATGTCGGTCGCGTTAATTTTATCCCCATGGTCGAACCAAAGCGAAAATACAGGTTCGCTGATGATTTCTTGGCTGATGTTTTTTTGGTCGGTGATGTCAGACCACCGACCTTTTTCCGTTTGGTTCGAAATATGAATCGTCGTCGGTTCCGGAAATAAATAACCCACGCGATCTTGAAGGACCCAATTTACACGTTCCACGGCGCGATTACCATTCGGTAGCGTTTGGCGAATCCCATTTTGTTCCATGCGCACGTCACTTCGAAGCAGCACTTGGTTGATCGTCGTATAGACTGGCAATGATTTTTTCGGTTTAATGCCCGCCCCTAGACAGACATATTCCTCATCGAAAAAGAACCACGATTTTTTCGCTTCCAATAAATCATGTGGACTTTTAAAATCAAAGGCCACTGCCCCGTAGCGGTCATCTGTCACCGCACCCACAAAATCCGTGAGTCCCTCCTTTTGAATGTCTTTGGCACTGGGCAATTCAGGTTTTTGCATGATGGTCGTTCCGCTGATTTTTTGCCAGTTATAAACAGGCCAAATCCCCTGGTACTCATCTCCGGTCAGAGACAAATAATTCGTTCCATCGGCCCGATGGGCAGTGGTTTTCCCAGGACCATTATAGGGCTGCTCCATGTTTTGATTGCGGGTAGAGAACATGCGGACGCTGGTGTAGAAATGAGGTCTTTGGAAGACAAAATGTTCCGTTTGCCAAAAGAATTTGGCAAAGGAAGCCGTCGGTTTCGCCTCTCCTTTTCGCAAGGCTTTGATTTCTTCCAATTCCTTTTTTCGGTGGTCGGTGGCAGCCAGCATGCGGTCGATTTCCAGGGTTCCTCGCGGTTGATGCGCCGATTTATTCGTGATATCCCGATTTTTCACGCCCACATCTTCGTAAACACCATAGACTAATTGCTTATAGACGCCATCTAAATAATAATCGACCAACTGGTTAATTTTCTCCTTCGAAAATTGAAATTTTGTCCCCGCGACATAGGACACCCATTCCCCATAGGTATTCGCGAATTTCGTGTAGCCATACGAAATGGTATTATTAACGCGGTCAGGGCGGTGGTGAAAACTATAATCTTGTTGCATGCCCCGCTCGCCATTGGCAAATTTCATGTCACTTTCGATGATGCGGATAATCGCATTAAATTCGGTTTCATTACCTAAAAAAAGCATATTTTTCGCTAAAATTCCGGCAATGACGATGCGGTCACCGCTGGGTCTGGCGCCGGAAGCGCTCATGTTGGCCCGACCGATGATCGGTTTTAATTTGTCCAAAAGATCAAGAGGCAAATCTTGACCCATGGCCACGACCACATTGATTAAATTCGTCGGGGTGGTGATTTGATTGTCGTGCCAATTATCCCCTACATAATCCTTTTGAATCCAATAATGCAAGCCCCGAATCATGGCGTCCTTGACGATGGGACTTTTATAATAGGTAGATTTAGGACTGTTAAAGGCCTTGGCCATTTGGGCTATATCGCTCGTATGCCGACCATGCGGAAAACTAGCCGTCGTACTTAAATCCGAATAATCGATATTGGTAAAACTCCCATCGCCCTGCAGGTGAGAAAGCGCTTGCCCTACCTGCCGATCATCTGCCGGATTGGCAAATAATTCCGCCACAATCCGACTTTTAATCAGATTTAGCTCATTCGATTGCGCCATCAGCGTCCCTGAAAAAGCTAGGATAACATGTAAAAACAAGATTTTTTTCATCATTGACTTATTTTTTTGCCCAATGTTTTTCTAAGGATTTGATAAAAAATCCACCCACCACACTTCGGGCCTGAAAGCCTACATGCGCACCCGTTTTGGTTTCATGCCAGTCGCTGAAAGGAACCCGACTAGAACCTTCTTGCATGAATTTATACATAGGATGAATGATTGCTTGAAAGTCACGAGGAGTATCCGCCAGAGTAGCCGTCCAGATAATCCAGTCGCTTTTCGTATAGGTCTTCCGACTATCCAAGGGCAAGCCGTATTCATTCTGCTTCGTCAAATAATAAGCAATTTCCTTTTGATAGACCTCCTTTGGAAATAAATGCAAGCCCAATAATTTATCCCAAACCAAATTGTATTTCTGGCTCCAAGTATTGTTTTTATTAAACGTTAAGGCATAATGATCGCCTTCATCGGCCATCTGCATCCATTTTTTAACATAACCTTGGGCAATGCGCTGCATCGAATCCGCCGTGGATTTCATACCCAGCGTTCTGGCCATTTGAGCATAGGCCCCGATGCCATTGATGGCCTTCAAGGATAAATTCGCATTCCGTTCTAGATGTCCGGCGAAATCATCTGTGCACAATTGATTCACCGGATCCAGGCCATCTTTCACTAAAAAATTCACCCAACGGGTTAGGGTCTCCCAGTGTTTCTTGGCAAAGCGCGCATTACCGTCTTCCTTACAAATGGCACCCGTCAGAATGATCATATTACCGGCCTCTTCCACGGGCATATCCTCGGGATAGGTTTGGCCGTTGGCCAATGGATAGGTCCCAATGTCATGCGCTGGAAACGGTTTTTTCCATTGCCCACTTTCGCTGTAATACATGAGGGGTTCCACCATGCCTTTGAGCAAGTCTGTGTTGTACAAGAGGCTGAGCGGTGCAGAAGGATAGGTTACGTCTACGGTCCAAATGGAACCGTTGCTAAAATTTTCTTTTTGCGGAAATAACACTTCATCGTGTTCGCCACGGACTAGTTTGTGAGCGGCAAGGGATTGTCGGTACGCAGCCACACAAAGATCCGCATATTCCTTTCCGCCTGCGGAAAGGGCATCTGCCACGAGTTTTTTATCAAATTGCCCACAAATCTGCATGATCTTTTCGTGTTCCCGATCTGAAGTTTTGAGCAAATTTTCCATCGTTTGGTGTTTTTTCACCCACCAAGCCTGTAGGTTTTTGCCAAAATACTGTATCGAATACAAGTCGTCATAGGCCAACATAAAATTTGTTTTTTTGCCCATCGCGCCCGTTTGGGTGCGCCATTGATTGCACAGAAAAACTTGAGATGCAGCGCTGGCATTTTCCCGCTGATTTCCTTCGCTGAGATTAATGAGATCGGTGATGGATTTGGTGCTCAGTTGATGATCCAACTGGGTCGTGGCCATATAGCCATAGCCCCAATCGATGCGAAGGTCATCCCCTTTTTTGGCCAATATTTGTTGGTTTATTACGCCTGTTTTCACATATCGAAGATTTCCTGCGCTGCGGTATACGGTTTGCTGCGCCTGGTTTGTTTCGTTACGAGCGACGTCTGTGGACATGGCAAAAGTAAGCTCGGTGTCATGAATTTTCTTGTCGAGCGATTTCACCTGCATGTCCACATAGGACACAGGGCGACTCAGTAAATCTAAATTTGAGGCAATCAATGGGGAGGTAAAGGTTAGATTTAGTTGCACGGGTCCACAGGCAAACACATATTTGGTTTGTGTAGCGGTCATTTCGACGGAAATTTGTTTGGCAAGATTTAGTTGCTTCGCATTTTTTTGTTTCCCAAAACCAGCGTCTAACCAAGCGTTGCCCCGCAAATTCGTTCCGTGCATCGCCAGGATATTTTTTCCTTTTTGCAGGTATTTTTTAAGCTCTTGCGCGAGCTCGATGGCCTTGATTTTCTTGGTATTACAATTTTGACAGAAATAGATTTTGTGATTATTCAAGTATACCTCCACATCATCATCGTGCCGCAATAACAGAATCAGTTTTTCGATATCCACTTCTTCATATTGGAATGTCCGACGTACCCAAATATTTTTAGACGGCCAGGAAGTAGCCCAGGTGTTTGAATAACCTTTGCCAAAAGGCAATTTGCCTGATTTCCAGGAAGCATCGTTAAAGCCCGCTTCCGTCCAATTCGCAGCGGGTTCATCCTCCGTGTATTGGCAGGGAATCGGCACAGAGCGCTCGGCGATGGGAACGACTGATTCGACCGGAAAAGGTAAAGAACCGAGAAATTGGTAGGTTTTTTGGTCGACGGTCAATAATCCTACCAACGAATGATCCGTCCCCGTCCAATGTTTCGTCACCGAGGCATTGGCTTGATCTGTAAAAGACCAAATACTAAAATAAGGGTCATGGACAACGAGCGGATAGGCAGGCGCTTTTTGTATTTGGGAAAAGGCAGCATGGCAAAAAAAGACCACCAGCCAAAGCGAGCGAAATAGATTCATGTGATAGGTTTAGATTTTGGATTAAATATACATCATAAAAATGTATCAAACACTTGATGTAAGGAACAAACAAAAAAAAGCCCCTTCAAAATCAATGAAGGGGCCTATATTTTATTTAGAACACAAAGCACACGAGTCTACATATCAGAATCGAAACTCGAATTGCTTTTTTATTGATTCCATAGGAATCGGGTAATCAAAAGTATTCAATTCCGTTCGACAAATATTTTTTTAAACTCCAAACTTGTACCCTTTTGGTAAATCGGTACAAACATTCGTATTTTGTTTGGTTACGAATTAGCTTTAAAATGATCTCTGGGAATGTATTTGGCCTATCCAAAAAGAATGGCAATCTTTGGACATTAAAATAAACCTATTTAATTCAACCAATGTATTTTTCCTTCCCCAGGACCTGTTTCCTGATTTTTCTTGTAAGCTTTTCACTGATTTTAGGGAGGACCCATGCCAAACCTGGGGTGGAATTGCGGGTCAATTGGCCTTCATACCTCGCCAAACATGACCTCATCTGGAATAAAATTCCGAAGGATTATTTTGAAGGCGCTTTTGTAGGGAATGGGATATTAGGGACGATTGTTTTTCAAGATGATAGCTTGGCGAATACCCTTCGGTTTGAGATTGGTCGGACCGACGTATACGACCACCGATCTCTCGAAACTCCGGTTGCCTATGGCCGAGAGCGTTTGCCGATCGGTCAATTATTACTAAGCCCCAAGGGGAAAATTTTAAGTTCCCAGTTACGCACGGATCTATGGAATGCGGAAATCCGCGGGCAAATAAAAACGAGTGCCGGAAGCCTGACCTTTCGTTGCTTTGTCCCCTCCGCGCACGAATTAATCGTGTTACAAGTTCAAGCGACGGGTGCTGAAAACGAGGCCAATATTCAGTTCAGGCCCCAGTTAGCGGATAGCCCACGCTTCATTGTTAAAAAGCCTTTGGGTGGGGAAAAAGGATTTACCTATGTCCATAATCCACCCTTTGAAAAATTCCAAACAGGAAAGATTCAAGGCGCCACGCAAACCCTGTTGATGGGAGATGATTATGCGACGGCCTGGACTGAACAAAAATCAAGATCGGGCGAACGGACGATTTTGTTGACCGTAGCCAATCGTTGGGCGAAACATCGGCAGGCAGCGCATGGATCCGCGGAGGATGCCATCAAAACGATACAGGCCGGATTAAAAATTCCGATGGCCGAGATGGAAAAAAGTCATCGAGCGTGGTGGCATGCGTATTATCCGGCCAGTTTTGTTTCCATTCCAGAAGCCCGATTGGAGAGTTTTTATTGGATTCAATTATACAAATTAGGCAGCGCGACGCATCCGAACCGACCGGTCATCGACTTAATGGGTCCCTGGTTTAAACCGACTCAATGGCCCTGTTTGTGGATGAATTTAAATGTGCAACTAACCTATTATACCTTCGGCATCACGAATCACAGTGATTTAGAGGATAATTTGTACCAATTGATCGATCGGCATCAGGACCAATTAATCGCGAATGTTCCACCCGAATTTCAGGCGGATTGTGCCGCCATTCGCAATCCGGTGGGTTATGATGAATTATTTGCCCCCTTGTTTTTATCGGATGACCCGAAAAATGAGCAAGAAATTAATATCATTGTTCTGCCTTGGTTGATGCAGATGTATTATTTACATAATCGCCGGACGATGGACGACCAACGCCTCCGCGAAAAAATTTATCCCATGATGCGTCGGGCTTATCAAGTCTATGTCCGCATTCTTCACAAAGAAGTCGATGGGAAATACCACATTCCCTATACTTTTTCGGATGAATATGGGAATGCCAAGGAAACCAGTTTAAACATTGCGTTAGCTCGATGGGGTTTTGCTACGCTCCTTTCGACGGCGGAACGATTGAAGATTAAGGACCCCAATATCCCCATTTGGAAAGATCGCTTAGCGAATATGGCCGATTATTCGATTGATCAAAACGGGATTATGATCGGAAAGGACGTTCCCTTTTCAAAACCACATCGGCATTACAGCCATTTGTTTTCCATATTCCCTTTGTATGAAATGAATGTGTTTGAGGATCCTGAACGCATTTCTATGATGCGAACATCGGTCCAACATTTCACGGATTTAGACGGGGATAATTGCATGTATAAATTTTCCGGAGCTTCTTCGCTTTGGGCATCTTTGGGAGATGGAGATAAGGCCTTGACATGGTTAAATCGTTCTCTGCAAATTCTTCCTCGATTCGGGAAACCACCAGGACCTTCTCGAATTCCTAGTGCCACGCGGAATACGATGTACAGTGAACGAGAAAACCCGACCTTTGAGTCTCCCATTTCCGCTTCGCGAAGCATCTTGGATATGCTTTTCCAATGCTTTTCAGGTCTAATTCGGATATTTCCTGCGATGCCTTATACTTGGAAGGATGCATCCTTTTATCATCTAAAAGCAGAGGGCGGGTTTTTGGTTTCTGCGCGGAGAGAAAATGGACAAACCAAATTCATCGAAGTCATCAGCCAGGCCGGTGAACCGTGCGTATTACAAACGGATTTCACTGAAAAAGTTCAGGTGTTAGGAATCTCTTCGAAGGCTTGGTCCCAAGAAGGAACTCGCATTCGCTTATCACTGAAGAAAGGAGAGAGAGCCATTCTTTATGTGGGTTTGAAACCGGCCTCATTTGCGATTCAAGCGGAGTTTAGCCAACCCGAAACATGGAATGCTTGGGGGCTTCGAGAATAGCTTGTCAAATTCATATCTGCAATCAAGCTTTTATGAGCGCTGTTATTGATTGCCGATTTTCTCCTTGAAAAATTAGGGGACAACCAAAAATTGGCCCATCATCCCGCCATCTTCATGGTTGGAAAAGTGGCAGTGGTACATGAAAGCATTCTTCGAGGATGAAAAATCTTCGTATTTTGTGATGACCGTCACCGATTCCCCTACGGGCAAGTAGACTGTATCTTTCCAGCCGGATTCATGGGTTCCGACGGTGCCTGAACTGCGAGAAAGGATTTTGAATTGCACATCATGGATATGAAAGGAATGGCCAAAAATGTTATTATTAACGATTGTCCATTTTTCAATGGCATTTAATTTAATTGTTTGGTTGAAAACGAGGTGATCGTAGGCTTTGTTATCGAAGGTGAACGCAGGGCCATTCGGCTGGCCTCCGGTGACGGTAATCGTCCGACTATTAGTCGCATCCGCAGCCGTCCAATAGGTATTTTTGACCAAAGTCGTGGGCACGGAGGTAATGGCGGTGGTATTTGGAGGGCCGACATTGATGTGCAAGAGATTAAAGTCTTTGTTGTTCAGTAAGCTCCCAAACTGCCCTTGCGTTGCCGATTCGCTACCCCCAAACCCAAAACCTTGATTTGCATTATAAGCTTTTAAATCGAGGCTAGAACCTTGGGCATCTTTGCTTAAATCGACTAGGATTTCGATGCGTTCGCCTACGACTAATTTGACGCGGGTTACAGGAACCGGGGCATCCAATAAACCACCATCGTTGGCAATAATATAAAACGTTCGATTATCGCTAAACCCGAGGTTATACCCTCGTTCGATTTCGGCATTCAGGATGCGAAGGCGAACAACTTGTTTGGGGAAGGTAAATTGGGCATTTTGGATGCCGTTGCTGAGTTGGTAATCCCCATAAGCCCCGCTATAATCGATGGCATTGGTGGCGGTAAACCGACGGCTGGTCAACATCAGAGGAATATCATCTACACCATAGCTACGAGGCAAGGGCAAGGCTGTCTCTTCGGGATCGCGAACGATGATAAATCCACCGGCGCCATAGGAAACTTGTTTCGCTGTTAATTCATGCAAATGGGGATGATACCAATAGGTGGCGGCATTGTTCATGACTTTGAAGCTGGGGCTCCAGGTGGTGCCGGCGTCTACGGTTTGATGGGGGCCACCGTCCATTTCGGCGGGGATATGGAAACCGTGCCAATGGCTTGTGGTGGTTTCGCTTAAATTATTTTTGACATTGATTTGAACTTGGTCCCCTTTATTCATGATGAGCGTAGGGCCCCAAAAATCGGCACCATTGTAGCCATAGGTATTGGTGACCGCTCCGCTCATAAATTGTTTTGTGGATTTGTCGAGGGTCAGGTTAAAGCTTGTTCCACTCAAGGTGGGTGGAATCCATAAATTAGTGTAGGAACTGGAGGGTGTCGTTGGGGTGGTGGTAACGGTGTTGGTTGACGGCGTGACGGTATCGGTTTTGGTACATGAACTGAGCGCTGTAAAAAGGCCAAGAAAAATTGCAAAAATTAGATGGGGAAGGCGGATGAGGTGTGGCATAGGTTGATGAGTAAATTGAAAGTGCAAGCTACTAAGAATGGCAAATTATCCATATGCTTTTCGATGGGAAGACTCACATGGGGGATGAATAACTCTAGTAAGGAGATAAATGCGAAATCTGGAATACCGAATTTATTAACGAATGCTATTCATGCATGGGGCTTACTAAGTCACTTTCGACAAATTGTGTTGCGCGTCAATTTTCACTAAATTCCCCAAAAAATATGAAGAATGATTAAAACTATGGATTTATTTAAGCGACTGACTTACATGGGTTTAGTTATGGCTTGTAGTTACGTGCCGGGACATGGGCAGGTCCTTCGATTGAATTATTCACAAACGTATCAAACGATACATAGTTTTGGGGCGTCGGATTGTTGGTCCCTGGCCATGGTCGGCCGTTATTATCCGGAGGAGAAAAAAAAGCAAATAGCTGAATGGCTTTTCAGCTTAGAAAAAGATGCGAACGGAAATCCAAAGGGCATTGGCCTTAGCCAATGGCGATTTAATATTGGTGCGGGAAGCGCGGAGCAGGGAAAGGAGAGTCGGATTACGAATGAGTGGCGGCGGGCGGAGGGTTTTTATGGGACAGATGGGTCATTGAATTTTGAGAAACAAATCGGGCAGCGTTATTTTCTTCAAGCTGCGCAACAATATCAAGTGCCCTATACCCTCGGCTTCTTGAATTCCTCGCCGGTTCAAATGACGCAAAATGGCTTCGCTTTCGGAAGTGGAAAATTAGGTGAATGGAATTTTAGGCGTGAAAAAATACACGATTGGGTCAATTTTTTAGTTGATGTCGCTACCCATTTTTCATTTACCTATGTGAGCCCATTTAATGAACCTCAGTGGGATTGGGCCGCGGGAAAATCAGGCAATGCCTCGCAAGAGGGAACGCCGATAAACAACGGAGATATCGCATGGGCGGTCAAACAGTTAGATGAAGGAATTCGGAAAAAGGGATTGCAAACGAAGATTGTGATTCCGGAGGCGGGTCAATTGGATTATTTGTACCGAAAAAACACGAATCGAAGCGCCACGCAGCAGGACAATCAGATTGAGCAATTTTTTCAAGCTGAAAGTCCAGCATACGTAGGAAATTTAGCCTCCGTGGAAAAAGTGGTAGCCGGGCATAGTTATTTCACCACCTCGCCATCGGCCCAATTAATTCAAAAAAGACAAGATCTGCAGCTCGAGACAGCGAAACATGGCGTGAATTTTTGGCAAAGTGAATATTGTATTTTGGGCGATAATGCAGGAGAAATCAAGGGAAACGGAATGGACTTGGGGATGAAAACAGCGCTGTATGTAGCCAAGGTGATCCATGCGGATTTGGTGTATGCACAGGCGAGCTCATGGAGTTGGTGGCTTTCGGTAAGCGCGAATGATTATAAGGATGGATTGATTTATGTCATGAACGGGGGCCAAAAGGGTGAAAACGATGCGAATAAATACGATGCGGGGCTATACGATTCGAAGACGCTTTGGGCATTTGGCAATTATGCGCGATTTGTTCGACCGGGCATGAAACGATTTGAAGTTCAAATAGATCGGGTAAATACGCTTGTGAGTGGCTATCAAACGAATGACCAAACGGTGCTTGTGCTCGTAAACCTAGGCGATGCTTTCGACTTGAAAATTCCGGGATTAGGAAAAAGGCAATCCATGATGAGTTATGTAACTTCTGCATCAGAGAATTTAGCCGCACATCGAATCAAGGGCAACCAGGTATCACTCCCACGGGAATCGGTAGTGACCCTGGTCTATGAAAATCCTTGATTAGCCTTGACGGTAATTGTGTGCGGTTTGGATGGCGGTGCGCAAGTTTTCGATGGGGGTGTTCGAGGCAACGGTACAATTTGCACTTAAAATGAATTGGGCAGGTGCATCCTTCAGAACCTCTAAAGTAGCCTTTTTCACTTGATCCACGGTTCCGGTGGAAATGACCCCATGGCGGTCGAGTCCTCCCATGACAGGTCTTTGAAAAATCTGCGCGGCTTTAGTGAGGCTTAAATCTTTCCCGTCTGCCTTGAGTGGCACATTCACGATTTGACCAGGATAATCTTGGAAACGAGGTTCAAACCCTTCGTATTCACCGTCATAATCACAAATGTGTAGAATATTATAAGGGACTAATTGGGCTACTTCTTTGTAAAGCAGCATATCGAAATTTTTAATGGTTCGATTAAACAACTGATAATCTGCTACGCGATTCGTTTCACCACCTTGTGCGCAGGTATAGAAACCGTCGACGCCTAATTTAGCCGCAGCTTGAACAAAATTGAGGATGGAAAGGGTGACGTTTTCCATGCCCCGACAAACCGCCTCCGGATCTTCTTTCACATGTTTTACCAATAATTCCCACGGTACGGCCTGTTTAGCCATTTGGTACGGAGAGTATAGGGTTTGGATGACCATGGCTTCGGATTTGGTTTCTTTGACCATGTTTTTGATCACATAGAGGATGGGCTCAAAAAAAGAAGCGGGCATGATGGGTTGTTTATACCAATCTTTGGCCGTTTTTATTTGCTCATTGAGCGGCAAGCTCATGCCATCGAATTGAATTTTTACAAAATCCATTTGAGTGGCTCTAAAATAATCCAAATGCGCTTTTACGGCTTCATCCCCCTTTTTATTGAAATGCATAAAAAATCCGGCGGGAATGTAGGAAGAGGCGGAGCCGGGCTGTAATACATCTTCCATTAAATCACGTTTGGATTTTTTGGCTTGATTCGGGATTTTTGAGACATTCAGGGATTTTTCAGCAGCGATTCCGCTGACCAAACCCAGGGTACCCAGGGAAGATGATTTCAAAAAATTGCGACGATTGGAGTTTTTCATGAGCATTAAATAGTAACGAATCGATGGAAAATAAGAAACCTAATTTATCATTTTTTTGATAAAAAATATACCTTTATGAATTGAAAAAATCAGATGAAAAAAGCGATTGGGATAATTGTATGTTGGCTATGCTCATTTGGCATTTTTGCTCAGCATAAACCTGCTTATATTTTGTATAATGCCACAGGGAAGCAAGTAAGCTATGGCAAAATGTTGAAGGAATTATTGAAGCAAGAGGTGGTGTTATTTGGTGAGATTCATAATAATCCGATCAGCCATTGGTTAGAATTAAAAATAGCGAAGGATTGTGGGGAAAGGCGAGCGATTTTGTTGGGCGCTGAGATGTTTGAACGGGATAACCAACAGCCCTTAAATCACTATTTGGAGGAGAAAATAACGGCCAAAGGCTTGGATTCCTTGGCACGCTTGTGGAAGAATTACAAGACCGATTATGCGCCTTTGGTGAATTATGCGAAGGAAAATAAAGTGGGATTTGTGGCGACCAACGTGCCGCGAAAGTTGGCAAGTATGGTATCAAAGGGCGGATTTGAGGCATTAAACACGTTGTCGCCCTTGGAAAAAACCTGGGTCGCCCGCTTACCGATTGCCTATGATCCCAATTTACCCGGCTATCAAAAAATGCTCACGATGATGGGAGATCATGGATCCCCAAACATGGCGAAAGCGCAAGCGCTGAAAGATGCGACGATGGCCCATTCGATTTTGGAGCATTTGAATATGGATGAATTATTTATTCACTACCATGGATCCTATCACTCCGAATTTCATGAGGGGATTATGTGGTATTTAAAACAGGCGCGAGCTAATATGCGAATCGCGACCATCGCCACCGTGAGTCAAAAAGATATTCAATCCCTCCTCCCGGAGCATTGGGGCAAAGCAGATTACATCATTTGCGTAGAGGAAGACATGACTGGGACGTATTAGATTGGACAGGCTTGTCGGTTTTTTAAAGGATTTTGTCCTGTAGGTTTGTCAAAGTAATTTGTCCTTTCGGTTTGCCAAAGGCACTTTGGCAAACCTTCTCCCATCTGCTGATTTCTCGCGAAGGTTAATCTGTGGAATAAGCCCTGCGGGCTAGGTTTGCCAAAGGAACTTTGGCAAACCCTCCTTTGGCAAACCTTTCTAAACCCACATTACCGAAACATTTGCACCACTCGAAACGCACCTAATTGAGCTAATTGAATCCGATTCAAATCGATTTGAAATGCATTTCCTGGGATCGAATGTCCGGAAACGACATATTTTTTATCCCCGGCCAATAAGGCAAAATAAGGGGAATCCATGCGTGTCAAGCAGCGTATTTGTGTGATCTCCCCTTCCTCTTTTCGTGTGTAATAAACTGGGTTCTGCTTATCCAATGACGTGATTTCAGAAAAATCTGGCCAAGTGTACCAGGGTTTCCCGACGATCCGTTTGGCATATAGGTGATCCATGGGATAGGATAAACAGGTTTGTTGGGTTTTCATTACATAGGCGTCCGTTAAAATCCGGCGTTGGTCTACCTGCAACAAGGGCAATTGTGTCCACATGCTCAATCCATAAAAACCCAAGGCACCCAGCACCATGAATCCCTGTATGCGCGGCGCCAAAATGGGTCGAATTTCTAACAATCCGATATACAAAAGAACCAATGGAATCACATGATACAAGGAAAATCGAGGGGCCAATAAAACCCCATAACTCACCTGTCCGGAAGCATCCACGCCTCGGCCTAAATGGATCAAAAAACCGATACTGGACATCGACAAAAAGATCATCGGCAAAAACAACATCCGCTCATTCCCTTCCTTCCCCACGGATTTAATCGAACGAAACACCGGATACATCAGCACCGAAAAACAGATAACACCTAGCGCAAAAGCCACCCAAACCCGCGAAATGATCCCACCCAAAAAGATAAATACCGCCGGGAATAAACCCATATTGAGATGAATGGCCCCTCCCAGAATGCCCAACATATCCGAAGAAATCTGTATGCCTTTGTAATACAATATCACACTCAGCACACTCAATACCCATACACAATAGCGGTGCTGATGTTTGATTAGGCCCAGTAACACATTGGCAAAAAACAGGATCCCCAAAGATTCCGTAGAAATCATGAGTAAGCTCGCATTGGCCACTAAAACGCCGGCCATATAGCGTTTTTGAATCGTCATCAAATAGGAAATCAACACGACCATGGCCACCGTCGCGCCATGCTGGAAAACACCAATTAACGAAAAATTATCCAGCTGGCCCTTCAACGAAAACAGCAATAACGTAATTCCCAACACATGCCAACTCTGATGTCCTTTCAAACGAACATACCGCGCCAAACAATATAAAATAGGCAGCAGCCACAGATTCGCCACCCAAATCGTAGCCGTGTAGCTAAATTTTGAAACAAATAAGCTAGATAAAATCACATGGACCTTTGCCCAAATATTGGCATGAATGCCTCCATGAAAGGAAACGAGATAGGATGAAAAAGAAGAAAAAACTTCGCTTAGCTGGGTATCAAACAATAAAATAAATCCCCAATCATCGCCCCAACTCGGATAGGATTCCACCCGCTGACGAATCAACAAAAAATGCACCAACAGCACCATGGCAACACCCAACCCAATAAAACGACGCATTTTTGTAGAACTCATCCAACTGGCAAATAATTTTAAATTTACACAATCCCTCTAAATTCAGCACAAATTTTATAATTTAAGCCCATTAAAATCCTATTCCTATGAAAATCAAAACTCTTATAAGCCTTGTGGCTGCGTTTTTCAGTAGCTTATACTTGGCCAGCGCCAATCCTGATTCCCAGCCGGGCACCTATAAAATGGTCGTCGAAGGTTTCGACTGGGGCCCCGCCGTCAATAAAATTATTCTTTCCTTACCCGATACCACTTCGAAAGTAAACGCGGCCGATTTTAGCGTGTTTGTCCAACGAAAATTAGACGGCACAAACATCCCCGCGGAACAAAGCAGCGGAAAACGGGAAGTCATTTCCGCTTATATCTCCAATGAAACAGGCGATCGAATCAAAACCGGCAGAAATATCACACTTGTTCTCAGCGTAGGTCCCTCCCTCCCCATCGCTTCACCCTTTCAATATATTCGTGTAAAAGGTAACGTATGGGTTGATTATAACCTGACGATTATCCAGACAAAAACGCAACAAATTTGGAATAAATCGACCGGCAAAATCATGCCGCTCATCGACGAGTTCGACCTCAGTAAAAAATTCAACTACCAAGACAAAACCATGTCTTATGCCACTTATTCCCCTAAAAACAAAAAGGATAAAGCCCCTTTGATTATTTGGTTACACGGCGGTGGAGAAGGCGGTACGGACCCAACGGTGCCCTTATTGGGAAATAAAGCCGCCAATTACGTAGATACCGAAATTCAAACAATCTTTGACGGCGCCTATGTGCTCGTACCTCAATGCCCCGGCGCTTGGATGCACAATGCCCAAGGCGTAGGAACCCAAGGAAAGGAAAATGATGTATATAATGAAGGTTTAATGGCTTTGATTAAAAACTATGTCAGCGCAAATCCAAGCATCGACCCGAACCGCATTTACGTAGGAGGTTGTTCAAACGGTGGGTACATGGCCCTAAAACTTATCCTTTTATACCCTGATTATTTCGCGGCTGGCTACATCAGCGCGCTCGCCTACCGCTCGCAATACATCACGGATGCAGACATCCAAAAGATCAAAAACGTACCCATGTGGTTCGTGCATTCCAAAGACGATGGCACGACCATTCCCGATCTAACCGTCGTTCCCGTTTTCGATCGCCTAAAAACCGCAGGGGCCAAAAACGTGCATTTTACGTATTATGACCATGTCAATGATATCACCAATCAATATGGTGGCTCCGGATTTCAGTACAATGGCCATTGGTCTTGGGTTTATTTACACCAAAATCTCCCAAGAACGGATCTAGACGGAAGTGCCGTGAAACTTAACGGCAAGCCTGTTACCATCATGGAATGGATGGCGGCACAGAAAAAAGGAAAGTAAAAACTGCAAGCGAAAATTTAAGGGCCTTATTTGTTTACAATCGGAGGCTAGGCGCAATAGCCTCCGCCCATCGTTGATACGCCTCCGCGGACGGATGCAAGCCATCTGCGGATGTAAATTTGGGGTTATTTCGCGCGGCCCGACCGATTTCCGTGATATTGACATAGCGACATTGATTCGCCTTGGCAAGCCGCTGATTAATCCGATTAAAGCCATCTATTTCCCGACGAATTTTAGCTGTGTCTAACAAAAATCCGATGGGCGTCAACCCATAATCAGGAATCGAAAGCACAATTACATGCTCCTGAATCCCCTGCGCTAAACCCACCGCTTTCGTTAAAATATTCGTCAATTTTTTCGCATATTGAACACTATCCAAGCCTTGGAATTGATCATTCACACCTATCAGAACGGATACATAATCATGCATCCCCGGATTACTAGCATTCAAAGCCTCATCTAAATCCGTGGATGTCCAGCCGGATTGGGCCAAATAACCGATATGTCGGGTTTTGATTCCTTTGTTGCGGAGAATGTTTTGCAATTGTGCCGGAAAACGCTCAGCGATTTGCACCCCTTGGCCTACCGTGTACGAATCCCCGAGTGCCAACAGGGTGATGGAAACCGAATCCATCCTAGGATTTATCGAGGTTTCCACAGGCGCTTCCTGACAAGCCCCCAAATAAATCCCCAAAAGAATCAAACAGATCCAGCGCATGGTTCTTAAACTCCTATTAGGTTGAAATGTTTATGCAGGTCAACGAATGATTATTCGGCATATTCCCTGCAAAAGGCATTAATACATAAAATAACGTTATACTATTCCTAAAAGCAATTATTGGGCTTTTAAATCCTGATTTCACTGATTTTTGGACAAAAAATCAACTAATCGGAAATTAAATTCTTCTAAAAATACCAATGATTGCAAACTTATTCCGTAGTTTAACATTTCATTTCAACCCTTTAAACCTATTTACCATGAAAAAAATTGTATTAATGGCCCTCAGCATTTCGCTAGGCTTAGGTCTTTTCAGCTGCGGCAGCAAAGAAGAAAGTAAAACAGAATCTCAAGCAGGTGTTTACTCGATGGACAAACAAATCGGATCTGACGGTAAAACGGAGACGATAAACCAAGCGAGCGATGGCGGATTCCAAATTAAAATTTACACCGACCAAAATTATTTCTACATCGCGATGGGCAAAGATTCAGCTGCTTCTTTTGGGCTAGGATCCTATACATTGGCCGGTTCCAAAATCGAGGAGAAAAATATTTATAATGCGGCTGCCTTAGACTCAGCGGGTACCTTTAATTTAGAAATCACCAAAAGTGAAAAAGGCTATACGCAAGTTATTCCTGAAATCATGATTCAAGGTAAAAAATGGAAATTGACCGAGGAATATACGAGCCTTCCAACGACCGGTACATCTGAATTGGATGGAGTTTGGAAACAAAGTAAAAACCTCGTTGTCAGTGGAAAAGACACGACCGACCAAACCTACAACGAATACAAAATCTATTCTGGCGGGCATTTCATGTGGGCAACTCGTTACAAAGCAGACACCACCAAACAAGTATTCAAAAATGTGGTAGGCCACGGAACATTTACCTTAAAAGATGGTGCCTTATCTGAAAATTTGGATAAAAGTAGTTTAGCCGGTGCTGTGGGTAAATATGACATCAAAGTCGTCTTCAACGGCAAAGATGAGTACACACAAGAAACGGCTGATACCAAAAACAAAACGGTTGGATTTAAAACCTACCAACGCGTAAAATAAACACCCTATTCATTCAAAAGCCCCACAAACAATTCTTTTGTGGGGCTTTTTTATATATAAATCAAACGTTTCTATTTTGCCTCCGGGGCGGCAAATCCAGTTTTGGCTAATTGATCGAATAAAGCCTGCACCTTCACGATTCCTTTCGAATCATTCAGGTCATAATAGCGATAAACCTCAAAATCCGTTTTATGTATCCCATTTTCCTGAATGGCTCCTTGAGATTTGTATTCAGCAATCACCCAATCTGCGACGATTTTATAACTGACCTTATCATTTTCCTTCAAGCGAAAGGCGCGATTCAGCGTAAATTGGGGCGCTCCATCCTTGATTTTAGTTTCGGGAAAGCCTTCCAGCATGGTAAATTCCATCGGCTTACTTGTCAGGGACATCGGGCTACCGGCGATAATAATCGGTTTTTTAGGACCTTGGTAGCGCTGCACGGCGCGCAAAGCCATCATGACAGAAGTTTTGTGATGGCCGTGTTGACCTGAATGCGGCAACATTGTGATGATAAAATCATAGTTTTGGTCGGTGAGAATGCGATCCATTTTTCGTTGGACCATCGGAATATCCCAATTCTTTCCGGAAATATAGGGTTTGATATCAAGCGTATACCAATCGTCCGGTTGCTCCATGAAATACATATTCCGAACGCCCAATATCTTACCTGCATTCAGGATTTCTTGTTTACGTATCAATGGCAAATGATTCCGAGCGGTGATCGAATCCGTCAAATTAAGCCCATAATACAGCGCGCCAATTTGCGAATCTGCAAATCCTCCTCCCCCATCGGTCATCACGGCCATATCCACAATGCCCTTTAATTCATGTGTAATTTTAAACATGGTGACGGAGAAACCCGTTTCATCATCGGGATGGGCCGTAACCACCAATACCTTGGGTCCTTGTGCCAAGAGAAAAAAACTACAAATAAATGTAAAGAAAGGAATGAGTAGAAATTTCATAGGTGTTAAGGTTTGATGTAGCCTAAAATTATAAAAAATAATAGTCCAACGAAACAATTAATTTTATTCGCCGTTACACTAGTACGCTTTTGTTCAAACTACATGCCTGATTCCATCATATCCATCCGCCATTTGGCCAAACGTTTCGGACATTTCGAAGCCGTCAAAGACCTGAGTTTGGAGGTACATCCAGGCGACGTCTATGGTTTTTTAGGACCTAATGGCGCCGGCAAAAGTACCACCATGCGCTGCATGTTATCCCTGATTAAGCCCGACAGAGGAGGTATTCAGCTTTTCGGGAAAAATCTTCAGCAGGAAAGATCTGCCATTTTAGCACGTGTGGGATGTTTAATTGAAAAACCTGATTTTTACAAATTCCTGTCGGCCTATCGGAATTTAGATTTATTTGCCAACATATCCGGGAAACCTTCGACCAAAAAAGAGATCTACGAAATGCTTGAATTCGTAGGTTTACAAGGCCGTGAAAAAGATAAAGTCGGCGGATTTTCCCACGGCATGCGCCAGCGCTTAGGCATCGCCCAAACGCTATTGCATAACCCAGACCTCATCGTATTGGATGAACCGACCACCGGTTTAGATCCCCAGGGGATCATCGACATGCGGAATTTAATTCTTCGTTTGAAAACCGAACAACATAAAACGATCGTTTTTTCCTCGCACAACTTATCCGAAGTGGAGATTTTGTGCAACCGCATGGTCATCATTCACCAAGGAAAAAATATCGTGGAAGGTTCTGTACAAGAATTGCTGAACGAACAAGAACAAGTGATTCGCGTGCAGACAGACTCTGGCTTCTTAGATGCGGCTTTAACACTTTGTCATACACTCCCGAAAACGAGTCATACTAAAAAATTAGGCTTGGATGGTTTTGAAGTCAGCATGGCCAAATCGGACATTCCTGCTTTTAATCAGGCGCTCGTATCGGCCGGGATTCCCGTGTATTCGGTCGAAACCAAGCGCAAGCTTGAAGATTATTTCATTAACCTCCTACACGCATGATATTTCTACGCAGCACACGGAATGAATTAATCAAAATTGCCCTTAAACCCCGTAGTTACCTGGGATTAGCGGCCATTACAGGATTAGTTGGCATTATTTTATTCGCTTTAAAAGCCGACGGGATGTCCATGATTTCATTCGTGACCTCATCGTTCGAACAAACCCTGCGCTTTGAAGGAAATTTACTGAATGGAAATTTGGTCGCCTTTATTGTCCTCCAAATGCTCATCGTGCACATTCCGCTTTTAGTAGCCCTGGTAACAGGGGACCTGATTTCTGGCGAAGCAGCGATGGGGACTTTACGACTCCTGGTCAGCAAACCCATTTCCAGAACCCAATTATTGCTTTCTAAATTCCTTGCCGGAGGAATCTATACTTTATTGATTGTACTTTGGTTGGGATTTTTAGCGGTCGTTGTAGGCCAATGGCTCTTTGGCATCGGTGATTTAATGGTCTTAAACTCAGATGGATTGGTCATTTTGCAGGCTGATGATGTAAATTGGCGCTATGCAGGAGGGTTTTGTGTGGCCTTTTTAGCCTTATTGACCGTCAGTTCATTATCGATTACACTATCTTGTTTTTCAGATAATTCGATCGGGCCGATTGTCAGTACGATGGCGATTATCTTATTATTCACCATCATAGGGACGCTTGACGTGCCAATTTTTGATCCCATCCGACCTTATTTATTTACGACGCACATGGCTTCTTGGCGTTCATTTTTTGAAGACCCAATGCCTTGGGAATCAATCAGAAATTCAATTTATATTTTAGTGGGACACAATTTGCTACTCATCGGCATTTCCCTACTTACCTTCCACCGAAAAGATATCACTGTCTAATATGCGTATCATCCTAGCTTTTCTATTGTTTTCCTTTGGCCTCCAGGCAAAAGAACCCACGGCCTTATTCATGAAATTGGTCAAAAAATTTCAGTCGGTAAAATCCTATGAAGTTCAAGCGACCATCAAACCAAACATTCCTCTAATTCGCATTCTTCCCGTGAAGGCGAAAGTGTCTTTTACCTATCCGACCCATTTCGAAATTCAAGCGGCCGGAATTTCCATTTTACCCAAAAACGGCTTTTCTGAATTGCCTAAATTATTTGGACAAGCGGAAAAATTCACTGCAATCGCAACGGGTACTGAAAATCTGCAAGGAAGGGATACTGAAATCATCACGCTATTGCCGCTAGATAATGAAGGCGATTTAGTTCTCGCAAAATTATGGGTAGACGCTGCCAAACTTCTTATTCTTAAATCACAAGTCACTACGCGAACGAATGGTACCCTTGTTAGTGATTATTTTTATGGGGCATCAGCTAGCAAAGGTCTTCCCGACCGAATGCTGGTCACCGTTGAAGTGAAAAAATTTAAAATTCCGAAAGGCCTCGCCACGGATATCAATCGCTATAGCCAAGTGGAAGATCCCTCCAAAATCAAAAAGAAAGGCACCATCGAAGTACTATTCAGTAATTACCAAATACACTAAAAGCGCTTCAGGATTTTCACCAAGGCATTCGATATTTCGGTATAGCCTGCATCCGAAGGATGTAAACCGTCGTACGTCATATCAATAGATTCCACGGGATATGGATATTCATCTGTGGCAGGATTGAAGGGCACATCGATAAAATCCGGATACCCATAATTTCGATATGCCCCGGTGGCTGGATCCTTCACGCGTTTAAACTTCACAAGTTTTTTATGCGCCAGGGATTTCATATGATACAAATCCACCACAGGACATTTTTCAAACGTCGCGATCTTCACAATTGCATTCGCGAAATCTTCTAAATTTTGTCCATTTTTAGACTTGTAAGACCCATAGGCATTATTTTTAAAATTATTGATGTAGACAAAATCTACACGTTGCATCGGGGTTATGAACACGATTTTGGCATCTGGATTAATGTTTTTAATCTTATCCCGCATGACACGAAAGGCGCCATGAACGGTGGCTGGCCCGGTGTTATTCAAGTAATCCTCCCAGGTACCGAGGGGCTTGGAACCCCACCAATCATTGGTACTTAAAAAGATGGAATATACATCGCCGCGGGGGATATTTAATTGGTCGAATTCTGTGGCGATCCGTACGGCAGTCCAGCCATTATAGCCTTTATTGACAAATTGAATGTGCGGCAATTTCTCCACGACCTGCGACATATATCCTTTTGAAATCCGATTGCCCGTTTCATTGGTATGATCATTTAAATAGGTAATCGAATCGCCAATGGCGACCCAAGTCAGTGCCGGAGGATTGAAGGAAAATTGGGTTAAACATAAAATGACCAACAAGCATATTTTTTTCATGGAATAGGTTTTTATGCCAACAAATTAGACAAATATTCCGAATCAACAACCTAGGACTCATTTAAGCAAGGGCAAAGCCATGTACCAAAATCCAAAATTTTAATATTTTCAAACAAAAACCGTGGTCTGAAAATGAAAATTTTAAAGAAAAAAAGGGCCTAAATGAAAAATAAATACGTTTTTCGCGATTTTGGTACAAAAACAAACGTGTTCAAACGGAGCTTATTCGGTAAATTTATTAACATAAAGCTATGTGTTCATGCTACTCTCTTTTTTGAAAAAATTCATCAACAGCCTAACCTCTACCCGTGCCGCGGGCATGTACTTTTTATTATTCGCCGCTGCCATCGGAATCGCGACGTTCATCGAAAATGATTTTGGTACAAGTTCCGCACAAGACGTCATTTTCAAAAGCCATTGGTTCGAAGCACTTTTAGTACTTTTCTGCCTAAGTATCGCCATGAATATCATTCGCTACCGAATGATCCCCATGAAAAAATGGGCTTCTCTTTGCTTTCACAGCGCCATCATCATTATCGTCATCGGAGCTGCGGTGACCCGCTATTTCGGTACGGAGGGCATGATGCACATCCGTGAAGGAGAAAGTAGCCACGTGTATTTATCCGCTGAAGATTTTTTAAAATGCCAAATTGTTCTCGGAGACAAAACCTATTCCTTTGCTGAATCCGTACTATTTTCGAGTTTGGGAAATCATCAGTTTAAAAGTTCATACCAAATTGAAAATCAAGTCATTGACCTCGAAGTAACGGACATCATTCCCAATCCAAAAGAGAAAATCATTGAAGACTCAAATGGAGTTCCTGTGTTGAAAATCGTCATCGCAGGTAACATGGGCCGCGAGGAATATTTCCTCAAAAAAGGGGAACAAAGTGAGTGGCATGGACTCTTGTACAATTTTAGCGAGGCATTTATTCCTGGCGCATTTAACGTGTCTTACGATGGGCAAAACTTACAATTTGTGACGCAAGAAAGTATAAACCAACGGGTTATGGCGACTCAACAAGTTTCCGACTTAGCCGGGGGAACGCCACATCCGCTGATGCTTCGTTCCCTGTATACGATGGGAAGCGCGAGTTTTGTCGTAGGAGATTTCATGCCCAAAGGCCGCGTGTCCATGGAATCCGAACAAGCTAAAATCACCAATGAAAGCAAAGTAGGCGCCCAAATCACCGTGAGCGTCCAAGGGAAAACCCAAAAAACGATGCTGATCGGTCAAAAAGGCGACGAAGGTCAGCCACAGAGTTTGGATTTTGGGGACATGAAAATGAGCCTGCAATATGGCGCGAAAGTAGAAACCCTTCCTTTTTCGATTCTTTGCAAAGATTTTATTTTGGAACGCTATCCCGGTACAGAAAATCCTTCTTCCTATGCCTCCGAAGTGACTTTGCAGGATCCAGCAAAGGCAGTTCAATTCGATCAGCGCATTTACATGAACCACATTTTGGACTATGAGGGCTATCGTTTTTTCCAATCGTCCTTTGATCAGGATGAATTAGGGACGTATTTGAGTGTCAACCATGATTTCTGGGGAACCTGGATTTCCTATTTGGGCTACTTTTTATTGACCGTCGGGCTCATGATGTCTTTTGTGGATAAGAAAAGTCGCTTCTCGCATTTGATGGCCAAATTAAAAGAAAGCCAAAACGCAGCCTTGCGCGTGGTGATGCTGGGGCTTGGTTTATCGATTTCGACCTTGACGTTTGGACAAATGACCACCGCCATTCCGCTTGAACATGCGACGAATTTTGGTAAGATTTTGGTGCAAGACCATAATGGTCGGATTAAACCGATGAACAGTTACAATGGAGAATTGCTTCGTAAAATCGCGCGCACCGAACATCTTTTCGACCAAAACGCTGATCAAATCATTTTGTCGATGATCATGAATCCGGCGACTTGGGAAAAAACGAATCTGATTTATGTGCCGGATAATCCTGAAATCAAACAAATCCTTCACATCGAATCGAACATGGCGAGCTATGCGTCGTTTTTTGGGGCAGACGGAAAATATCTGTTACAAGAACAAGTCAGCGCGGCCCAATCGATGATACCTAAGGAACAAGGAACCAAGGAAAAGGCACTGATTAAATTGGACGAAAAAGTGAATATCGTGAATATGATTTTCTCCGGAAGCATATTCCGCCTGTTTCCGAATCCGAGCGACAGCACACATACATGGAGCTCGCCAGCCGATCCGAATCCGGATATGCAAACCATGTTCAGCAATTACCTGCATGCGGTTTCAGAAGGGGTGAATTCAGGGGATTTCCAGCAAGCGAATGGCTTTTTAAGTCAAATCTCAGATCTCCAGAAGACCGAAAATCCGGATATTTTACCCTCTGATGAAAAGGTTAAAGCTGAGTTATTTTTGAATTCATTGGATGTTTTCAATCGCTTGAAGGGCTATTATGGCATTTTATGTTTAGTCCTGACGGGTGGCTTTTTATACATGACGGTGAAAAAAACCGACAAACGAGCGCGTTGGACACGCATAGCGCTGTATGCGATGGTATTGGGATTTTTCTTTCATACGTTGGGCTTGGGGCTTCGCTGGTATGTCTCTGGCCGCGCGCCCTGGTCGAATGGTTATGAATCCATGATCTACATCGGTTGGACAACGATGCTGGCCGGAACCCTCTTTTCTCGAAAATCTTTAGGGGGTTTAGCGGCGACAGCGACGCTTGCGGCTACGATCTTATTTGTGGCATCCATGTCTTGGCTAGACCCCGAAATTACCCCACTGGTACCTGTGTTAAAGTCTTATTGGCTTACCATTCACGTGTCTTTGGAGGCGGGAAGCTATGGATTTTTGTTGCTGGGTGCGGTATTAGGCATGTTGAATTTAGTCCTCATGATTTTGATGAAACCGGCAAACAAAGCCAATACTTTACGCACAATCAAAGAATTGACGATTATCAGTGAAATTACCTTGTTGGGCGGTCTTGCCATGGTTAGCATTGGAACCTATTTAGGAGGTGTTTGGGCAAATGAATCTTGGGGCCGTTATTGGGGCTGGGATGCGAAAGAAACCTGGGCTTTGGTGACGATTTTGGTCTATTCTTTCATTTTGCACATGCGTTTTATCCCCAAATTACAGGGAATTTTCGCCTTTAATTTTGCATCCCTATTTGGCTTTGCCACGGTGATTATGACCTATTTAGGGGTTAATTATTATTTATCTGGCTTGCATTCCTATGCGGCTGGTGATCCGGTGCCTATGCCGCCGGCGGTGTATTATACAACGATTACCTTGGTGATCTTAAGTGCTTTTGCGTATCGGAATTTCAACAAACAAATGAAATCCTAACATGAATAAAACCGCACATCGTATCTATTTGGGAACTATGGCCAGCATTGTGATTGGGGTAACTTGCTACCTTTTTTACATCGGTTCGCCCTATTACCAAACGGCCATCGAGGAGCGTTTTTATCACCCGGATCATACCAATTTAAAACCGAGCGGTCCACTGGGACATGGGATGGGAATCGTTGGCACACTGATGATGGTCGTGGGGGTTTTTGGCTATCAGGCACGAAAATACATGCGATCGCTTTCGGGCATTTGGCTGCTGAAACATTGGCTGGAATTCCATATTTTTTTGTGCACACTTGGGCCTATTTTGGTATTGTTTCATACGTCCTTCAAATTCGGTGGATTGGTGTCCATTAGTTTCTGGAGTATGGTAGCGGTGGTTGCCAGTGGGGTGGTGGGTCGTTTTATTTATTTACAAATTCCGAGAACCTTGCAAGGTCGGGAATTGAGCCTACATGAAATCAGTGAAATGCGAGGTGAATTTTCAGTTATGTTGGAAAAGGCTTTAGGCGCTGAAAAATGGCAACATATCACGGAATTGATTAATCGTTCAGGCGAAGGGAATAATTTGTTTTATCAGTTTTATGCGGATTGGCAAACCAAAAGAGCCATACGTAAACAATTAATCAAGGCACGGGTAGACCGTGAAAATTTGATACATGTCATGGAATTGGTGAGTCATGAATTAGGGATGAAGCAGAAAATTGAGCGCTTACATGTGATGCAAAAATTATTTAATTATTGGCATGTGATTCACTTGCCATTTGCGATTGTGATGTTGGTGATCATGTTAGTACACGTGGGAATAACGTTGGCTTTTGGATACCGTTGGATTTTTTAAAATAGGATGTTAGTCGAAGAAATTGTGATTTATGGTTTGGGAATATTGCTCTGCGCAGGGGTGATGCTTTTCTATGTCAAAATCAAATCGAACAAATCCAAGGTGGTGGAGCAGAAAATCCAGCAAGCGAAAGAAAACGGGGTATATGAACCTGTCAGTTTATATCCGTTCATTGACCCAAATATTTGCATTGGAGGGGCTGCCTGCGTATCGGCCTGTCCAGAAAAAGACATCATTGGGATTTTGAATGGGAAGGGCGTTTTGGTCAATGCGTCAAGTTGCGTAGGCCATGGGGCTTGTTTTCATGCCTGTCCCGTGGAGGCAATTTCGCTCAAAATAGGTACGGAAAAGCGGGGGGTGGATTTGCCACATGTCAACCAAAATTTTGAAACGAACGTTTCGGGCATGTTTATCGCTGGAGAATTAGGGGGCATGGGTTTAATTAAAAATAGCGTGGAACAGGGCAAACAAGCCATGGAAAATATTCATGAAACCATCGATGCCAAGATTCAGGCGGATGTGGATGTCCTGATTATTGGCGCGGGGCCTGCTGGGATTTCGGCTTCGCTGCAGGCGAAAAAAATGGGTTTACGTTTTAAGACCTTGGAACAAGATTCTGTGGGAGGAACGGTATTTAATTTCCCTCGGGCAAAAGTGGTGATGACTTCACCGATGGATTTGCCTGGTTATGGAAAAATAAAATTGACAGAAACGAGTAAAACAGAACTTTTGGACTTATGGAAAAAAGTGACTAAGGAAAACCAAATCCACATTCAAGAACATACAAAAGTCAGCGAAATCGTACAGGAAGATCATCGCTTTGTGGTGTTAACAGAAAATGGGGAAAAAATTACGGCACAAAAGGTGTTGTTGGCCATCGGTCGGCGCGGCAGCCCTCGAAAATTAAACGTCGCTGGAGAAGGATTAGAAAAAGTGGCTTATCGCTTGCTAGAACCTGAATTGATTCAGGGAAAAGATATTTTAGTTGTGGGTGGCGGGGATTCGGCGATTGAAAACGCGTTGTTGTTGGCCGATGAAAATCGAGTAACCCTCTCCTACCGGAGCGAACATTTTAATCGACTAAAACCAAAAAACCTCGTGAACATTGAGGAGGCCATTGCATCCGGCAAAATCAGAATGGAATACGCGAGTACGGTTCAGGAAATACGGGAAAAGGATGTGGTCATGAACCTGTTCGACCGAACAGAAACGATTGCCAATGACATGGTTTTCATTTTTGCAGGGGGGGAATTGCCTACGGAATTTTTAAAAAAGGCAGGAATTGACATTACACAGCGTTTTGGGTATACCATGAAATCAAAAAAGGTTTGAGATATATAGCCCAACATATGGACCTCGAATTCGGCTTGCTCCTGCTTTGCCTGATGCTCTTGGCTCAAATGAGTTATGCCCAATTGTCTCCCGGCAAATTATCGAAAGCCCATTCGGGTTTGGATGGTATTGCGAATTGTACGCAATGTCACACCATCGGAAATAAGGTAGTAAATCAAAAATGTTTGACGTGTCATAAAGATTTAGGGCAGCAAATCGCCCGAAACAAAGGTTTCCACGTGTCCGCGCTCGTGAAAAATAAGGAATGTGTTTCCTGCCATAATGAACATCATGGCGAAAATTTTGAACTCATTCGCTTAGACAAAAAAACATTCAACCACAATTCTACCGGCTATGAACTCAAGGGAGCACACAAAACAAAAGCCCAGAATTGCAAGGAATGTCATCAGCCTTCCCACATAGCAAATCCGATTCTCAAGAAAAAACCCAACACGTATTTGGGTTTAAGTACCCAATGCGCATCCTGTCATGAAGACGTGCATCAAAAAACACTTTCCAACGACTGCGCAACATGCCACGATACGCAGGATTTCAAAGGGGCTAAATTATTCAACCACGACCAAGCGGATTTTCCTTTGGATGGCGCGCATCAAAAAGTATCCTGCGAATCTTGCCACAAAACCGAAATGCGAAACGGAAAATCCTGGACAAAATATAAAGGAGTTTCGTATGTCTCATGTGCGAGTTGCCACAAAGATGTTCATAAAGGTGAATTTGGGACGAATTGCAAAAGTTGCCACACCAGCGATTCCTTCCACAAAATATCCCCTAGCAAAGGATTTAACCACAGCTTAACGGGCTTTACATTAGAAGGAAAACACGATGATATTGCCTGTAAAAAATGTCATGAATCGTCCTCTTTTCAAGATTTCAAAAACAAGAAAAACATTTCCTGTGTGACATGTCACAAAGATGTTCATGAAGGTAAATTGGGAAATGATTGTAAATCATGCCATAATCAAACGAGCTTTTTATTGAAAAATAAGAAATTCGTCGGAAAATTCGACCACGATAAAACAGATTATCCATTAAAAGGCAAACACATCCAAGTTGATTGCAAGCAATGTCACAAAGCTGATTTTACGGATAAATTAGCGCATAATACCTGCATGGACTGTCACAAAGATGGGCATAATGGGGATTTTGCGATCAAGAAAACGAAATATCCAGATTGTGCTTCGTGCCATCAAGTAGAGTCCTTTTCGCCATCACTTTATACCATTGAAAAACATCAGGAGAGCGCCTTTCCGCTGGACGGCGCCCATGTGGCACAGCCTTGTTTTTCTTGCCATAAAACAGGTAATAAATGGGTTTTCGCGAACTTGAAAACGACTTGTGTTGCCTGCCATAGCGATGTGCATGAAGGAAAAATAGATTCTTCCTATTACCCAAAGCAATCCTGCGCGACTTGCCATACAAGTTCCGAATGGTCTAGTATACAATTCGACCATGGCAAAACCAAATTCCCACTCGCTGGAGGTCACAGCCGCGTGGCATGCAAATCCTGTCATTGGGTTAAAACCGAACAGGGCTTGGAACAATTATTCAAAGGCTTAAGCCAGCAATGTGCGACTTGCCACCAAGACGTGCACGGAAAACAATTTGAGCACAATGGTCGAACGGATTGTGCGGTATGTCACACGGTAAATGCGTGGACTGTCACAAAATTCGACCATAATACAACGAATTACCGCCTTGATGGCCAACATAAATTAGTATCCTGCGCGAAATGTCACAAAGCGACATTAGCCAATAACCCGAGTATCCGACTGTATAAAATTGAGAAATACGAATGCATAGATTGTCATTTATAATCTCTTTCTTGGTTTTAGTGACCTTTGGACTCCAAGGGCAGTCTCCTCATGGGAAGGCTTTTAAAATGGATTGTGCCCAATGCCACGATTCAGGGGCTTGGACCTTCAGTAAAACTTCGAAATTCAGGCATGAGTCGACAGGATTTGGTTTGGAAGGCCAACATAAAATTATTCAATGCAAGGCCTGTCACACAGATTTAAGCTTTAAAAAAACATCTTCATCCTGCGTTACTTGCCACCAAGATATGCACAATCAGACGGTGGGGAATGATTGCGCACGATGTCACAGTACACAAAGTTGGGTCGTAGAGAACATTGCCAAAATGCACGACAAAACCTCCTTCCCGCTTGTGGGCGTACATAAAACCGTAAACTGTACGGAATGTCACAAGGCGGATAGTAAAATTCGGTTCAATCCGATTGGGTCGACATGTGTGGACTGTCACAACCAAGATTTTAAAAATACCAAAAGCCCGGATCACGTTAAATTAAACATGTCGACGGATTGCGCCTCTTGTCACAATACCGCAACCACCGATTGGAACACCAATAAATTCGCAAATCACGATGCCGTCTACCCACTGACCGGTGCGCATGCTGCCATAGCACAGGATTGTAAGAAATGTCATACGGGTACGCATTATGGAGATACGCCTCGGGAATGTGCGGGTTGTCATGCAGCAAATTTCAAAGCGGCTAAAAATCCAGACCACATCAAATTAAATTTATCGAACGATTGTGCCTCTTGCCATACCACGAACCCAGGCTGGGCACCTGCAAGATTCCCAAATCACGATGCTATATTTCCGTTAACGGGAGCCCATAAGGCGATTGCTAATAATTGTGCGGCATGTCACAAAGGGGGAAATTATAGCAATACCCCGACGGACTGCTTTGCCTGCCATCAGGATAATTTCAACAAAGCCTTAAATCCAAATCACAAGGATTTAAAGCTTTCTACGGATTGTGCGAGTTGTCACACAACAAATCCAGGCTGGTCCCCGGCCAAATTCCCACCGCATCAGGAATTTTATCCCTTAACGGGTGCGCACAGCAATGTGAGTTGTAAGGAATGTCACAAAAATGGCACCTATAAAAACACACCCAAAGATTGTTATTCATGTCACAGCGAGAACTACAAAAAGTCGAGCAAACCGAATCACGTGACCTTAGACTTATCGACCGATTGTATGACCTGCCATACCACAGCTCCAGGATGGCGACCTAGTACCTTTAACCATAATCAATTTTATCCACTCACCGGCGGACATGCTGCGGTGGCGAATGATTGTGCCAAATGCCATACGAATTCCAGCACTAAAAATACACCGAAAGAATGCGCCGCCTGCCACACGGCCAATTTCCAGAGCGCCAAAAATCCCGATCACTTAGTAGCCGGATTCTCGAAAGATTGTGCAAGCTGCCACAGCACAAATCCGGGCTGGAAACCTAGTACATTTAATCATAATTCCGTCTATCCGCTCACCGGTGCACATGCATCCGTGGCAAATAATTGTACCGCCTGCCATAAAACTAGGGATGTGAAAACCACGCCGACCGACTGTGCCGCCTGCCACAACGCCAATTTCCAAAGTGCGAAAAATCCAAACCACGTATTGGCAGGATTCTCAAAAGATTGTGCCAGCTGCCACAGTACAAATCCGGGCTGGAAACCCAGTACCTTTAATCATAATTCAGTCTATCCGCTCACCGGTGCACATGCATCCGTGGCAAATAATTGTACCGCCTGCCATAAAACTGGGGATGTAAAAACCACGCCGACCGACTGCGCCGCCTGTCACACCGCAAATTTCCAAAGTGCAAAAAATCCCGACCATGCATTGGCCGGATTCTCGAAAGATTGTGCCACATGTCACAGTACAAATCCAGGCTGGAGACCCAGTAACTTTAATCACAATTCCGTCTATCCGCTCACAGGTGCCCATGCGACCGTGGCTGCGAATTGTACCGCATGTCACAAAACAGGGGATGTAAAATCCACGCCAACTGACTGTAACGCCTGTCACAATGCCGCCTATCAAGCTGCTCAAAATCCGAATCACGCGACGTCTGGATTTTCGACAGATTGTGCTTCCTGTCACACGACAAATCCAGGTTGGAGACCGAGTACATTTAACCATAACAACATATATCCATTGACCGGGGCGCATGCCAGCATCGCAACGAACTGCACCCTTTGCCACAAAGGCGGTATCTTTAAAAATACCCCTAAAGATTGTAATGGCTGTCACAATACCGCGTACCAAGCCTCTAAAAATCCGAACCATGTAACAGCGAAATTCTCCACGGATTGCGCGTCCTGTCATACGACCAATCCAGGCTGGAGACCAGCTACCTTTGACCATAATGTCTTCTTCCCGTTAACCGGGGCCCATTCGACCATTAAGAATAATTGTACCGCCTGTCACATCAATGGCCAATACAGCAATACCCCTAAAGACTGTAATTCATGTCACAACGCCGCCTATCAAGCATCTAAAAACCCGAACCATGTGACATCTAAATTCTCGACCGATTGCGCGACATGTCACACAACCAATCCTGGCTGGAGACCGAGTACCTTTAATCATAATACCATTTATCCGTTGACCGGAGCACATGCAACCATTGCAAGCAATTGTACTGCATGTCACATCAATGGCCAATTTAGTAATACGCCTAAGGACTGTAATTCCTGTCACAATGCCGCCTATCAAGGATCTAAAAATCCGAACCACGTGACAGGAAAGTTCTCCACAGATTGTGCCTCTTGCCACACAACAAACCCCGGCTGGCGGCCAAGTACCTTTAATCATAGTACCTTTTATCCCTTGACCGGCGCACACGCAACTATCGCGAATAACTGCACCTCCTGTCACAAAAATGGACAATTTAATAATACCCCGACGGATTGCAACGCCTGTCACAATGCCGCTTTTATAGCATCCAAAAGTCCACCCCATGCGAGTTTAGGCATTTCGACCAATTGCGCTTCTTGTCATACGACCAACCCAGGCTGGAGACCAAGTACCTTCAACCATTCAACCGTCTATCCCTTGCAAGGCGCCCATGCCGCCATTGCCTCCAATTGCGCCGCATGTCACAAAACAGGAAATATCAGCACCGCGCCTACCACCTGCTATGGCTGCCATGCGACTAATTACAATACGGCCACGCCGAATCATGCCACGGCAGGATTCCCGACCGACTGTGCCTCTTGTCACAGCCAAACAGCCTGGAAACCTAGCACATTTAACCATGATGCCCAATATTTCCCAATCTACAGCGGGACACACCGAGGTACTTGGACCAAATGCAATGAATGCCATACCACCACTGGCAATTTTAGCACCTTTAATTGTTTGAATTGTCATAAAAAAACAACAACCGATAGTAATCACCGTCAAGTAAAAGGGTATACGTATGTAAGCACCGCTTGCTATTCATGCCACCCGACTGGACGAAGCTAACACCTATGAATAAACAGAGAATATTCATTCTTTTGTTCGTTTTATTCAGCAGTATCCTGAAAGCCCAAGAGTTTTCGCGGGTCGAGGGAAAGGTGTCTTATGTATCGATCCAACAAGTATATGTCCGTTTCGAATCCACCAAAAACATCCAAGTGAAAGATACTCTCGAAATCTTTCTTCAAAATACCTGGAAAAAAGCCCTCCTGGTCGAATCCATTTCCTCCAAATCCTGTGTCACCATTCCGCTAACCAAAGAAACAATCCCCATAGGTACGCCCGTGGCATTTCAGTTAGAAATTCATGAAAAAGCAACGCCTCTTGGCATCGCAGAACCTGATCGATTAATCGTAGCCGAAGCAAAACTAGAGGCCCCTAAACTTGCAAGCCCCAAAGAAGACGTACCAAAAGTAGAAGTCCCCATCGAACGGAAACAAACATTTGACGGACGTATTTCTGTATCAACCAATGGAAGCAGGGACATCGCCGGACGGGATTTTGACCGAATTCGATCCACATTTTCCTTTGATATTAACCGAATCAATGGCGGAAGAACCTCCTTTGAAACCTATGTCATCTATTCCAAACGACTGGGTGAAAATCAAAATTCATTGACTAATAGCGACGATTTCAAAATCTATTCCTTGGCGCTCAGCCATGAAGTTGGCAAGCGAACTATCGTTTCGGTAGGTCGAAAACTAAGCCTACAAATGGCCAATATGGGGGCCATTGACGGAATACAGGTTGAAACTAAACTAAAAAAAATAGGCTTTGGGGCTTTCGGAGGTACCCGACCCGATCAAAATGATTACGGCTTTAACCCCAACCTGATTCAATTCGGAGGATTCATCGCCCATGAGATTGAAAATAAACAGGGGCCCATGCAAAGTAGTTTGGCCATCGCCGAACAAAAAAACCAAGCGGCAACCGACCGTCGATTCGCCTATTTTCAGCATAATAATTCATTGATTAAAAACCTAAATTTCTTCTATTCCGTCGAAGTGGATTTATACCAACGCATCGACAGTGTAGCTACCAACCAAATTAATCTAACATCCACCTATGTATCTCTTCGCTATAAACCCAGCCAGCGGATTAGTTTTACTACTTCCTATGACAATCGGAGAAATGTTATTTATTATGAAACCTATCGGAGCTATTTGGATCAATTGATCAACCAAGAAACTCGCCAAGGTCTCCGCCTACAAGTCAATTATAAAGTTTCCAAATTCATATATGCCAATGGGTCCGGCTTTTACCGCTACCAATCCAACAAAACGGAACCCACAAAAAACTATGTTGCCAACCTCAGCTTTTCCCAATTGCCTGGACTCAAAGCCATGTTGAACCTAAATGCGAACTGGATGAATACCTATTATTTCAACGGAACCATTTACGGCGTCACCCTAAATAAAGATTTATTCAATGGATTTTTATCTACAGAACTAAGTTATCGAAAAGTAGATTATACCTTTGTAGATAAAGAACAACCGAACATGTTACAAGACATCATCAGTTTTTCAGCCAATATGTACACAAAAAAACGGACTTCTCTCATGCTTTCCTATGAGGGTACATTTGAACCTACCGTGAATTATGGGCGCTATTATATTACCTTAACCCAACGATTTAGAAATAAAAAATAAGCATATGAAAAATTATATTTATACTCTTTCCTTCGCCACATGGGCCCTAATCGCCTGCGATTCTAAACCTAAGGTCATCGTCGCAGATACAAAAACGGAAAGTCCAGCCACCCCGAGCAGCAGCGTTCCTGTTACCGCCAAAAATCCAATGGGCGACATGCACCAAGTTCAGGTCACCGAAGTCCTACAAGCGGAACGATATACCTATTTAAAGGTCAAAGAAAACGCGGAGACTTTTTGGATTGCAACTGCAAAATTAGAGGCTAAAGTAGGAGAACAATATTTCTACAAAGGCGGATTATTAAAGACCAATTTTGAAAGCGTAGAACATAAACGTGTATTTGATAAAATTTACCTCGTTTCCGAAATCATCAATGCCGCCGCGCATCCGGGTTCGATTGCCGAAATGCCTGGACATAACCACGGACCGGAAACCGCCCCCACGCCCAAGGATTTTAAACCAGTCGCCGGTACCCTCGCCTTAAAAGACCTTTTTGGGAAAAGTAAAAAATATCAAGGCAAAACGGTTTTTGTGGCAGGAACTTGCGTTAAGGCGAACTATGGCATCATGAATAAAAACTGGTATCACATTCAAGATGGAACCAAATTCAATGGAAAATTATGTGATTTAACTATCACCTCGAATGAAAACATTCCTTTAGGTGCTCAGGTGGCCTTTGAAGGAAAATTGGTGTTAAATAAGGATTTTGGGGCAGGTTATGTCTATGAAATCCTAGTGGAAGACGGGCGTTTGAAATAAGCCTTAGGCAAAGGTAATCGTTAATAAATCCTTGTACAAGGTAGTTTTATAGGCTTTTAAGTTGCCAAAAGCTGAGTTGGAATTACAATTCGCGACTTGACCAGTTCCGGTGCCATAGGAATTTCCGTGGTTGGCACAAGTGAATTTATTGGCGGCATAAGACCATTGGTTGCGGCTACCTAAATGCGGGCAGCAATTATCCAAAGCTAACAGGTTCGTTTCGTCCTTTCGAAGCAATAAAACCCCATTCATCTGATCGTTTACGAAATTTCCGGCGGTCAACAAAGCTGCATAGGTGGCATTCGCGAGGTCGACATAAACCACTGAATTTTCCTGTAAATATCCCTTCGTCCCGATGGCTTTTTTTCGAGCCAAATAATCTTTTTCTTCTTGGGTAGTTACAGGTTGCGGCGTCGAACCCGCTGGGCTTATTTCTCCTTCAGCCGAACCCTTGCACGCGGTCAAAAATTCCGAACTCGCCAAGGCGGTCAATATAAATGCGGGACATGTTTTCCGGAGGAATTGATCTCTCTTCATAAATCGACCTTTCAATGAAAATGATTTTTTTTCGAAATTAATCATTTATATTTGAATACGTTATAACATATGAAAAAACCAAATTCAGTAGATTTGGTATACCAGTTCTACAAAGAAAAAGTTGACTTAAAACAAATAGAGCAAGCTAGAGCCTCTCGAACACAGGTAACTAGTGGTCTCGAACCCTATACGGGAATATGGGAAAATGCCCAAAAAAAACATCTGTTAAATCGTGTTTTAACAGGTTTTTCGAGTAAACATCTACAAGAAATTTCCTCGCTCAGCCTGAGTCAATCGTTGGATTTAATTTTCAAAGCCGACAAAACTCCGAAGGTACCGGTCAACGATTACGATTACGAAATCACCAAAGAAGAAACCGAAAAACAAGGCCATTATTACATCCCCGCCGGACAAGAATATGTCTTTGCTCCGGAACCCAACGGCTCCCCTTGGCCACGCCACCAATCCCATGATTCCTGGTTATTCAAAAATATGATTGAGCAAAACACCTCCATTCACTGGCGCATGGTGTTTTTCTTACATAATTTATTGGCCTGCGGCAAGGGAAGCGTGAAGATGCTCTATCAGCATTATAAAATGCTTTTTGATTCTGCTTTTGGTAGTTACAAATCCATCATGTATAAGGTCACACTCGACCCACTCATGCTCGATTTTTTAAATCTTCAAAACAGCCAAAAATATAAACCCGACGAAAATTACGCGCGGGAACTTCAAGAATTATTTACGGTAGGGAAAGGGCCCAATTCGAAATATACGGAAGAAGATGTGACTGAAATGGCTCGTTTACTTGTGGGTTGGCAATATTATGTCCCAAGTAAAAATGACAAAATGGGACCCATTACAAATATTTTCAATGCCTGGAACCACGATTCTGGTGATAAACAGTTCTCCGCATTTTATGGCAATCGGGTAATCAAAGGCCGTCAAGGGCAAGATGGTATGAAAGAATTGGACGATGCCTTGGACATGATTTTTGGAACCAACGAATGTGCGATGTATTTATGCCGACGTTTATACCAATTTTTCTGTTATCCCATCATCGATGACACCGTAGAAAAAAATGTTATCACGCCAATGGCCGATCTATTACGAAAAAATAATTTCGAGTTAATGGTACCGCTAAAAGCCCTTCTAGGTAGCGCTCATTTCTTTGACAGTTCTTTTTACAATTCCATGATCAAATCCCCGCTTGAATTCAGTTTTGGAATCATGAAGGAATTTGAATTCAATTATATCAATTTCAATTTAGCTTCCGATATCCCTGCCCGTTACACCACAGACTTAAATCGAGATTTTTATAAATACCGGTCATTTCAATGGGAATTGGGCAATATTGGCCTGAATTTTACCGATCCACCAAGCGTATCCGGTTGGCCTGCCTATTACCAAGCACCCGTGTATGATTTATTTTGGATTAATTCAGATACGGTTGCCAAACGCGCCAATTGGGGAAATAGCATTGGTCGATGGGGAAAATGGATAGGGAATGGTGATTCACAAGGAAATGTGAATATTCAAATTGACGCCATTAAATATTTGGCAAGTTTAAAAAATCCGAGCAACATTGATGATGTTGTCGACGAAACCATCAATCGATTGATGAGCGTACCTATTTCACAAGCGGCTCGTTTACGGATTCGAACAAAGGCACTTGATGGCGTAACTCCAACCTATTTTACGCAATTGTACCAAAGCCATCTGACAAAACCGACCGACGAAACCCGGTCGACAATATCCAATCGCATTCAAAATATGTTTGGTGCCCTATTCCAAATGGGCGAAATCCACCTATTTTAACATGAAAAGAAGACAATTTATACATCAAATGGCCCACGCAGCAGCAATGCCGGCGCTGTTTTCTTCTTTTCCCTCCGAATCTTTTGGATCCCAAAGCCTATTAGCGAATACCGTCGCCGAAGGAAACATCATCGTCATCATTGTAATGAGTGGTGGAAATGATGGCTTGAATACAGTAATCCCGATGACCCAGTTGTCCGAATTAAATAAAATTCGGTCCACGGTCATGCTGCCGGACAACAAAATTCTGCCCCTGAAAGGCACCGACCTAGGACTTCATCCTTCATTAACAGGATTGCAATCCTTGCATACGGAAAACCGCTTGAAGGTCATACAGTCGGTCGGTTACCCAAACCAAAGTTATTCCCACTTCCGTTCAATGGATATTTGGAATTCAGGTTCGGATGCCTTGAAATACGTGAATAGCGGTTGGGCCGCCCGCTACCTTGAACAAAAACACCCGAATTTTCCGGATGCCTACCCGACGGAACTGTATCCACACCCCTTAGCCCTCGAAATCGGCTGGAACTCTTCCCTTTTATTCACCGGAAATAAGGCCTTTACGAGCGTAGTTTCATCGAATCCGAGTGATTTTTATGAGATTATCAACGAGTTTGATAATAGCTATCCTTCCACGCCTTTGGGTGAAAAATTAAAATACTTGCAACTCATGGGCAAGCAATCCAACGCCTACGGGAAAGTATTGAAAGAAACCTATGGAAAAGGAACAGATTATACATTTCCGAGGTCTAATTTGGCGGACCAATTAAAAATCGTCAGCAAATTAATTTCAGGAGGTTTGAATACGCGTATTTATAAAGTTGAAATCGGCGGGTTCGATACCCATGGAAATCAGGTGGAATCAGGAGATAAAACCAAAGGGACCCACGCGAATTTGTTAAAGGAAATCGACGATGCCGTCGCCGCATTCATGAAAAGTTTGGATGCCATGAACAAATCGGACCGGGTGGTGGGGATGTGTATTTCAGAATTTGGTCGGACCGTGCATTCCAACGGAACCGGTGGAACTGACCATGGATCCGTTTCTCCCATCATCCTTTTTGGTAATAAATTAGACCCGACCGTCGGCGGCGTAAATCCCCTGATACCTTCAAATACGAATTATTCATATGAAATGGATCGGCAATTTGACTTCCGTCAAGTATATAGTTCCCTCATTACCCAATGGATGGGCGGAAGCAAAACCTTGGTGAAAGACATTTTATATACGGATTTCGCATCGATTCCAATCATCAAGGCCGCTTACATCGATTCGGATGAAGATGGAGTGGCGGACCCATTGGATTTATGCCCAGATACACCGTTGGGTACCCTGGTGGATATTAACGGTTGCCCCGTTTTCACCCTCCCTGCCACAAATTACAAAGTCGAAGTCATCGCCACTACTTGCGCAGGCACGAGCAATGGAGCCATTAAATGTACGATAGAGAATAGTAATTATGCCTATATACTCAGCGTAAAAGGGCCTAATAAATTTGAAAAAACCATAGCGATTCCAAAAGGTACAAATTCCGCAAGCGTGGCAGGTTTGGCCATCGGGGATTATTCGGTCGTGGCGACAATCGACGGGCAAAAGAATTACCAACAAGCCTTTGACCTAAAAATCACCGAACCGGCAACCTTAAGCGTCCAATCCGTGATTAACCTCGGAAATCAAACCATCGACCTAAGCCTTTCCGGCGCTACTCAATTCCGCGTGCAGGTCAATGAAGCCACGTATCGGGTCAATGGTCCCCTTTGGACCGGAAGTTTACCTACGGGTGCCGTGAAAATCCAAGTCAGTACCGACCTATCTTGCCAAGGCATGCATGTGGAAGAATTTTTCTTCTCAGAAGAAGTCAAAGCCTATCCGAATCCAACCACAGGTCCATTCCACATCCTAGTTCATGGCTTAGATACGCTGGTGGATATCGCAATACATGACCTACAAGGAGCAAGCATTCAAACAGGCCTCTTTCCGGTAGATGGAAGTAGAGAAGTTGCCCTAGACATCAGCCAAGTTCCCGTGGGTACCTACCTCATTCGGGTCAAAGGAAATTCGGTAGACCAACGCATTAAAATCGCGAAAATATGAAACATATAGCCATCATGGTTTTCATGAGTCTGTGGTTTTTCGCTTGTTCATCAGGTGGGGAAAATGTGGTTCCCGTGACGACATCGCCTCCTCCCGTCGCGGCGACGTTGGCATTACCGGCGAATGGAACGGTTTGTTTGGAAGGTCAAAGTGTAAGTCAGACCTGGGCCGATGTAAGTTTTTCGTGGGGCGTGGCAAAGGATACGGATTATTACGATTTGGTAGTGACGAATCTGTTGAATTTCACGAGTTCAACGAAAACCGTGAATGGGGATAAGACGACAATGACCTTGAACAAAGGCGTACCGTATAGTTGGCAAATCATCTCCAAATCCAACAAAGTCAAAGAAACTGCCGCCAGTGCCGTTTGGAAATTCTATTTAGCCGGCGATGGTACATCAACTTACGCCCCTTTTCCAGCTACGGCAATTAATCCCACATCGGGCTCATCCATCAGCGCCATAGGAGGAAAGGTGAATTTAACCTGGTTAGGTTCAGATCCTGATAGCAAAACACTAAGCTATGAAATTTTCATCGATACCGATGTAGCCAAAGTCACAAACCGAAGTGTCACTTCCATTAAATCAACGACCGCATCTCTTACGGTCAATGTAAACGCAGCAAGCACCTATTATTGGTGCATCAAAACCAGCGATGGAACCCAAAGTTCCTATTCCATGGTGTATGGATTTCGTACAAATTAAACCCTTTAGATTATAATTTTAACCGTTATTATGTCTTAGGATATTGATTTTTTATTTAGATTTGAGCCTAATTGATTAACCACATCGATGTCCATTACGAAATATTTATTTTTTTTACTTCAAATTCTAAGTCGCTATTTCATCATTGCAGGCGTTTTCTTCTTGCTATTTTATGTGATTTATAAGTCGAAATGGAGTTATAAGAAGATTCAAAAAATATTTCCTCTGGCCAAGGATTACCGCCGCGAAATCTTAAATTCCCTCTTCGCAATAGGCCTTTTTGCCTTAATTCCTACTCTATTTTTTAAAAATCCGGTGCTAAAACCCTACACGCAATTATATGATGAAATAGCTGAAAGAGGATGGTTTTATTATTTCCTTGCCTTCCCTATCATGGCCTTTTTGCATGACACCTATTTTTATTGGATGCATCGATTATTACATACGAAGTACTTGTACAAAAAAATGCATCTCATACACCATTTGTCCACAAATCCCTCGCCGTGGGCAGCTTATTCATTTAGTTTTGGAGAAGCGGTGGTTGAGGTGGGGATTTTTGTCATCTTTATTTTCCTAATGCCTTTGCACAAAACGCATCTTTTTTTCTTTTTCTTGTTTTCCTTTTTGTACAACGTATATGGCCATTTGGGCTGGGAATTATATCCCAAAGGATTTTCGAAAAACTGGTTTGGAAGATGGATGAATACGTCAGTGAATCACAACATGCACCATAAATATGTCAAAGGAAATTATAGCCTTTATTTCCTATTTTGGGACCGTTGGATGAATATCTTGCGCGAAGATTATGAAGCGCATTATGACGAAGTGAAAAATCGCCAAGCTCCTATAAGCGCTGAAAACAAATCTTAGGATTTAAAAATACGATCCATCAAAATCCATTTTTGTCCTTCTTTCGCCCAAGGCAATGGTTTTTGGAATTTCCACATCAATTCCTCCCATGCGGCAATCTTCGGGTTGGTTTGGTCAAAAATAGCCTTTTGCTCGAACGTGAATTTGTCATCTGTTTCCAAAATCATAAACATCCGATTCCCCGTCCGGAAAATTTCGATGTTTAAAACACCCGCGTCGATGTCATGCTGCGTCACCTCAGGCCACGCATTTCCTGGTGCGTGGTATTTTTCATATTCTTGAATCAATGCCTCATCGTCAATTAAATCCAAGGCTAAACAAAATTTTTGCATATCTATTTTTTAAAATATTGATTAAACGCTGTCATTGTTTGGGTGGCCGCCGCCTCCGAATCCGGCCAAGGAAAAGCCTCCGCAGAAACAAATCCGTCATAGCCAATGTCTCGTAATGCCTCCGCTACCGAATTCATTTCTGTATGGCCATTTCCGATGGGCCGACGATTACTATCCGCAAAATGCACATGGCGAATCCAACTCGCATTCCGACGAATCGATTCCGCAATATCGCTTTCTTCGATGTTCATATGAAATAAATCGGCCAGCAAACCCACGCCTTGGATCCCCTCATCCTCCAAAAACTGCGCCGCATCCTCCAATCGATTAAACAAATTCGTCTCATAGCGATTCAAGGGCTCATAAATCAAAAACACCCCCAAGGAAAGCGCCAATGCCCCCAATTCCCTCAAGTCCTGCGCCAAATAGGCCAAAGACTCCGCCCGATCTGAACCTGCATTTCCTTGCATCGAACCGATGATCGCCGGAGCCTGAAATTGCGCCCCAAACGCCACCATGTCGGCAATAAAATCCATCGCCTTTTGACGAATTTCAGGATTCGGATCCGTGAGGGTTAAGCCCTGAATCACCTTACCGGCGCCAGTCCCCACCGCCGAAATACGCATCGAATATTCTTCCAAATATGTCCTCAATACCGAAACATCCACCGCATCCGCAGATGCCGTAAATAATTCCACTCCGTCATATCCCAGGGCTGCAGCTTTTTGTATCGAGGTCTCTAGGTTATGCCAATAAATCCACGGTCCTTGCTTGATTTCAGGCACCAAGGCGATGGTCACACTTGATCTACTCATCCGATTCCGCATCTAAGTCCACCATAATTTTGACAATTCCCTGCGCATTTGCTGCCCAGTCGGCTAATGCCGCTCCTGATTCGGATAAAGGTACGACCCGACTAAGCACCTCCTCCACCGGAAATTTACCCGCTTCCAAATACGCAATCACCTCCGGAAATTCATCCGTGCAATTCCGAGAGCCTACTATTTCTATTTCCTTCCGCACAAAAACACCCGTGTTAAATTCAACGGCCTTTTTGGCATATCCGATACACACCACCCGACCCGTGTAGGCTACCGCCTCCACCGCCGCCCGATAGGTAATATGACTACCCACCGCCTCAATAATCACATCCGGCCCATCTCCCTGCGTAATTCGCGCCAAAGCCTCCTCCAAAGATTCCTGACTCGTATTCACCGTATGCGCCACACCAATTTTCCGCGCGATGGCCAGTTTCGTTTCATCTAAATCTAGGGCAATCACCTCCGCTCCCCGATTCACCGCAGAAGCAATCGCTCCCATCCCCACGATGCCACATCCAATCACCGCCACCCGATCCTGCGCCGTCACGCGTCCCCGTGCCACCGCATGAAATCCCACGGTCAATGGTTCCACCAAAGCTAACTCGGTCATGGATAAATGCTCCGAAACATAGACATCCGTATAAGGCAAGGTAATGTAACGTGTCATCGCACCCGGTCGGCGGACACCCATCGTTTTATTATCCTGGCATGCATTCCGGCGTCCCTTTCGGCACGAAATACAAGTTCCACAATTCAAATAGGGATATACGGTTACCTGTTGACCCACTCGAAAACCATCCGGAACTTCAGCGCCGATCGCTTCAATCGTCGCCCCCACCTCGTGGCCCAACACATTCGGATATTCTTGCAATTCAAATAAGCCTTTGAAGCCATTTAAATCGCCTCCGCAAAAGCCAACTTTGCTAATTTTCAAAAGCAATTGGCCCGCTGTCACCTCCGGCTTTTCGATATCTCGCACCTCGGTTTCCCCGATGGCCGTTAAAAATAATGCCTTCATAACTAATTTCTTAAATCATTTTCTGGTAAACCCTCAAACCACATCCTGTTTTTAATCGGTGCCACCAAGGCCGCAATTTCCTCCAAAATCCCATCTGGCATCTGTAAATGAAAAGCCCGCAAATTACTTTGAATCATGTGCATGTCACACATGCCCACAATCGTGGTCGAAATAGCTTCCTGATCCATGGCAAAGCGCATGGCTACATCGCTCAGGGAAACTTGGTATTTTTGACAGAGGGCCAACAAAGGACCTTGAATCGCCTTCACCTCCGCAGGGGCATTATGCCAGGCGGGAATTTGGGCATCAGAAAGAATACGCTGAACCAAAGGCGCCGCGTTCATCAACCCAAATCCCTTTTCCTTCGACAAAGGCACCAATTCATCCATGATTTCATCTTGAATCAAATTATAATGGGCCCAGGAAAGAACCGTATCGAATGCATGTTCCCGCACCAACGAGGCTAAATACCGAACGGGTAAACCTGTCAGGCCGACGTAACGCGCTTTTCCGGAGGCTTTGATGTGTTGGATGGCAGGAATGGCTTCCTCGACGATTTGTTGGCGACTCACAAATTCAATATCATGCAATTGAAATAAATCCACATAATCCGTCTGCAAACGCGCTAACGACTCATCAATACTTCGAATAATCCGATCATACGAAAAATCAAAATCACGCAAACCATATCGCCCGCATTTGGTAGCCAAATAAATCTCTGTACGCTTCCCTTTCAAAGCCCGACCCAAGCGCGTTTCCGCCAAAGTTTCTCCATAAAAAGGAGCCACATCGAAAAAATTGACGCCATGATCGATGGCCATGTGCACAGAATCAATCCCCTCTTGTTCATCACACACATCGAACACATTTCCCAAGGGAGACGCCCCATAGCCAAGAATGGACACGTGCATGTCCGTTTGGCCTAATTTACGGTAATCCATGAATCATATAGGTTTAGAATAGCTACAAATATAGGGAAAAGCATGTTTATTCATTATTTTTTACCAAATTAGCACGCAAATTCTAAACCTACCAATCTATGATTAAGCTCTCATTAAGCATCCTGTATGCCTTTTTGATTTTGTGGGGCATGCAAATAAGTATTCCCAAATCATCCCCAACCAAAAAATTCGTTCGTGTAGATACCCTAAAAAATGCGAATGCATGGCCTGAAAACGACATAACTGTGTCTAATTTCGCGAGTTCCGATTTGGCTCCCAGTCCAGCTTGTTTGGCTGTGGCCGCGACCGGTGAGGTCTTTGTGGGGATTGATAAAATTGGGTCCCTCGGTAAAACACCAGGTTTAGGATATATTTTAAAATTAGAAGACCAAAATCAGGATGGGAAAGTCGACAAAAGCACGGAATTCGCCAAGGTAGATAATCCTCGAGGCATTCTTTCTGTGGGTGACAAGGTCTATGTGCTTCATACCGTATTTTCAAAAGAAACTGGCAAAGCCTCAGGCATGGATTTAGTCGTATTTGAAGATGCGGATCATGATGGAAAGGCGGATGGGCCGTCGAAGCCATTGATCCAACACATCAGTTCACCTAAATTCCTTCAAAATCGGGGGACTGACCACTCGACCAATGGAATCCGCATGGGCATCGATGGATGGATTTACATCGCCGTGGGGGACTTTGGTTTTTACAATGCCACCGATCGCAGTGGCAAACAAATGACGATGCTGGGCGGTGGAATCGTTCGGGTCCGTCCGGATGGCACGGAAATGGAAGTTTATACGCATGGTACTCGGAATATTTATGACGTGGCCATCGATCCCTATATGAATATTTTTACGCGGGACAATACGAACGATGGCGCAGGCTGGAACATCCGTTTCAGTCACCACATTCAATCCGGTGAATATGGCTATCCCCTTTTATTTAAACATTTTACAGAGGAAATCTTACCCGCGCTCGTGGATGTAGGGGGTGGATCTGGAACAGGATCCTTATTTATGGATGAACCGACCTGGCCTGCTAAATACAACCAAGTACCGATGATGGCCGATTGGGGAAATAGCATGTTGTATATCCACCGCGTGCAACCTGATGGGGCGAGTTATACACAAAAAGATGAGAATTTTATTAAATTGAAGCAAATCACCGACCTCGACGTGGATGGTTCCGGTCGACTCTATTTAGCCGCCTGGGATGGCGCTGGTTTTTCAGGAAGTCCCATCAAAGGGTTTGTGGTGCGGGCGGTACCGAAAGGCTGGACCTACAAGGCCTTTCCAGAAGTGGGCAAATTGTCCGTAGCCGAATTAGGAAAACTGTTAAGTTCAACGAGTGCGGTGGGTCGATTAGTGGCCCAACAAGAACTGCTCACTCGCAATAAAAAAGAAGCCTCAGCCATCGCATGGGCGATTGCGGCCGACAAAAAACAAAGTCGAGCCGCGCGATCAGCGGGTATTTTTACCTATGCCCAACTCGCTGGGGAAACCGGAATTCCTTCCTTACTTAGCCTCGTTGGGGACCCCAATGTGAAGGAATTGGCTTTACGCGCCTTATCAGACCGCAAAGCGTGGGCGAAGCAAGTGCCACTCGCACCCTTCATCGCCGGATTAAAGGATGCATCGCCTCGCATTCAAGTTGCCGCGGCGATAGGCCTAGGCCGATTGGGAAAAAGGGAAGCCATCTCCTCTTTATTGCAAACGAAATTACCGGCTTCATTCGTTGCCCCTCCGAAAGACAAAGAAGGCCCACACGCTACGCCGAATTCGAGCATCATTCCGGCCCACGTAGCCGTTCGTGCCTTAATCAGTTTACAAGCAGAAGATGAGGCATTAAAGGCCGTGGGATCAAAAAATAGTGGCATTGCGCTTTGGGCGTTGCGCTACATGCCAAGTGAAAAAGTGGTGAATGGACTTATAAAAGCCTATACGAAACCTGAAAATGCGGGAATCAAAAAATCAATCATGCAAACCCTTGCCCGGTTGTACAAAAAAGAAGGCCCCTATGCGGGGGACTTTTGGTGGAGCACGAAACCGAATGGCCATGGCCCCTATTACCGACCGGTGGAATGGGAAGGTTCTGCTTCCATCAAATCCTTTTTGCTACGTAATCAAGCCGCTAGTTCGGATAAAGCCTATTTCGCGGATTTAAATGAGAAGTTCCAAATGGATATAACCGAATTAGGAAATTCAGAAGTACTCGTGGCAAAGGATGAAAGTAAGGTGGATTTAGAGGCGATTCGCAATAAAAAAGGGCAAATCGGGAATGCTTCCATCGAAGACGTGATGTTGGCCATGGCCAAAATTACGGGGAACCCGATGAATGGTCGGGCTATTTTCACCAAACAAGGCTGCGTGGTATGCCACAGTTTAAAGGCGGGAGATGCCCTCAAAGGGCCTTATATGGGGCAAATTGGCGCCATTATGAACCGAGAACAAATCGCTGAATCCATCCTAAAACCAAACGCATCGATTTCTCAGGGCTTTGCCACGGTGCTCATCACCACCAAAAACAAAAAAGAATACATGGGCTTTGTGACGTCAGAAACGCCTGAACGAATCACGATGCGGGATATTACTGGTCAGATTACCAACATTAAAGTGGCCGATATCGCACAACGCAAGGAAATGGAAAATTCGATGATGCCCACGGGTTTAGCTAATGAACTTTCCTACGAAGAATTTGCGTCCTTAATTAGCTTTTTGGCGGAACAGAAAAAATAAAGAATTTGGGTACCTTTGTGCAACCCATTGGCCTGCGTGTAAAAACGCAGGCCTTTAATTCCAAATTCCTTGACCAAGATTGCCATCATCGGCGGCGGCGCAGCCGGTTTTTTTGCAGCTATTTCAGCTAAAATCGAAAATCCTGACATGGACGTTCGCATCTATGAAAGGACATCGAAATTTTTGGGAAAGGTAAAGATTTCCGGCGGCGGGCGATGCAATGTCACGAATGCCACGTTTAACAATCGCCTTCTCGCGGCCAATTACCCACGGGGAGAAAAATTTCTAAAAAAGGCCTTTGAGCAATTTAATGCGCAGGATACGGTCCAGTGGTTTGAGTCACGCGGCGTAGCCTTAAAAACCTATCCCGACGGATGTATTTTTCCCCTATCCAACGAATCCCAAAGCATCATCAATTGCTTCCTTGCTGAATCCCGTATATTAGGTATTCAAACGATTCTACACAGGGGCGTTGATGCCATCATCCCGCTAGAAGGCGGTTTTGAATTGAAATTCAAGGAGGAATCTGAATTTGCCGATCGGGTCATTGTCACCGTAGGGGGCCAACCCAAATCCACCGGATTCGATTTTCTATCCGAATTAACACATACCATCATTTCTCCCCAGCCATCCCTTTTTACCTTTAATATGCCCCACGAATCCATCCGAGAATTTATGGGCTTGGTAGTGGAAAAAGCGACCTTACGAATCGAAGGGCAAAAACTGCTTGGCCAAGGACCCTTGTTGATCACCCATTGGGGCATGAGTGGCCCGGCGGTTTTGCAATTATCCGCATGGGGAGCACGTATTTTGGCCGATAAGGAATATCAATTTGCGATTTTGGTGAACTGGCTCGACCAAGAAAAGGAACCCACACTTCGAGAGACATTTGCGGAAACCATGAAAGTCCATGGGGGAAAAATGCTCGGAAATCTAAATCCCTTTCCGATTCCGGCGCGCCTATGGAATTTTTTATTGACCAAAAACTCGATCGACCCCTCATCGCGCTGGGTGGACATCGGTCAGAAAAATATCAATAAGTTGGTCAATTGCCTCCTCAACGACCGGTATCGCGTCCAAGGAAAAACCACCTTCAAAGAAGAATTCGTAACTGCCGGCGGTGTTGATTTGTCGGAGATCAACCCACACAGCATGGAGAGTTTGCGTCACCCCGGCCTTTTTTTTGCAGGCGAGGTCATGGATATTGACGGCATTACGGGTGGATTTAATTTTCAGGCCGCATGGACCACGGGTTTCATTGCCGGCAAACATGCTGCCCTCGAATAAAAAAGACCCGATTTTCGGCGGGTCTTTCTCATGATTTACATTCAGCTTATTGGACGACCAATTTGAATAAGTCTTGATCCAATTGCGGTTTCACCTCACAGGTATTGTTAAAATGCATGGTAGGCGTTTTTGAGGCATCATAGGCAGGCCATGTCGGTAAGCCCTTGTGATTCGGATTACCCAAGCGTGCAAAATTAATCCATGCCTGGCTCATTTTATCTGCTAATACATAGGCGTCTTTTTGACCGCCGGTCATTTCTTCGCTCCGGGCGATGTTGTTAAAGCAAAAAGGCAAATCGATGCAATGAATCGCCTTATACTTCCCACCCATCACGGGCGATTGCCAGGTCAACAAATACATAAACACCGGCGCACCCCCAAATCCTGATTTCAAATTCGCTTGATCCACGGCCCCCGGACGAAACATCACATCCACATCGATTAAATCAGAGGGTTTGGTATCATTCGGATAGGCTTTTTTCACCGCTGATTTCACAGCATCTGCCTTATCACCATAGCGCTTTTTCATATAGGCCTCGATCTCAGGCATACTCGCATTCGACAATCCAGCGCCCAAGGAAGGCATAAATTCATTTTTTACCGTTCCGATCATTAAAGGAATATTTTTAGATAGGGCCAAAGCTTCGGGAGAAGAAATTTGGTAGGGAAGCACTTCTCCATCTAAACTCGGTCCCCAACTTAATCCAAAAGCTCCCACCGGCTTACCTGCTGCTTTCAATTGAGCCGCTACAACCGCCAAGGCCTTTTTCCCAGCCGCAGCCAATTGGGCAAATGGGATTTTTTGTAAACTATCCGCCTGAGCTGGCGCGATGTTCAATACTTTTAATACCTCAGCGGTGATGCTTTGAGTAGTTTTTTTGTCCAACATATTGGAACGAAAAGCCCCACTTTGGTTAATCGCTTTGTGAAATAATCCTTTGGCTGAAGGCATGGCCATCAGGGTGTTCACTTTGGCACCACCGCCGGATTGACCGAAAATCGTCACATTCGAGGCATCACCCCCAAATGCTGCGATATTCGCTTTCACCCATTCGAGGGCCGCTTTCATATCAAGGACGCTGTTATTCGCCGAGGTTTTGTATTTATCGCCATAGGCCGACATATCTAAATAGCCCGTAATATTCAAGCGATGATTAATCGAAACGACCACAACATCTCCCTTTTTGGCTAAATTCTCCCCATCCGTTGAAGGCAATTCTTGGGACGAACCCGAGGTAAAACCACCGCCATGAATCCAAAACAAGACCGGACGTTTTTTGCCATCCTGAATGCCCGGCGTCCAGACATTAATCCGCATGCAATCCTCGTTTGGATATCCCCAAGAATGATTAAACACGAATTCGGACTCGTCTTGTACGGCAACGGTCGGGTCCAACAAGGGCGCAACCGGCCCGTAGGTCAAGGAACTCCGAACACCGGTCCAGGCCTTCGGCTTATGCGGAGCTTCAAATCGCGCAGCCTCAGCATATGGAATTCCCTTGTAGGTATAAATGCCTTGGTGGAGATATCCGCGTACTTTACCATTGTCCGTCGGGACCACAGCAAAATCCTCGCCTGTGGTAATTTGCGCTTGAGTGCCAAAACAAAGGGCAAGGAAAGCAATTGTTAATAGGTTTTTTTTCATGGTTTTAGTTTTTATAAAAACGATCTAAAAATTCATAACGTGCGTCGTCTTTTGCATTTACGGCCTTAGATTCGACATCCAAGACCATCACGGGCGGATTTTTATCTTGCGCGGCGGCCATCGGCCAATTAGGCAATTTCCCATCATTCGGATTACCCGTTTTAATGAAATTCGCAAAAAAGGTAAACATCGTTTCCGAGACTTTATAATCCTCTGGAGTAAAGGCAAATTCTTTGATTAAATGCAAATTACCCATGCAATATTCGATTTCGCAGGCATGCGGCGCACCAATCGCCGGACGTTGTTTTGGCGCATTCGGATCTGCTTTAACCGTTCCGCCGGCTAAGGCAGCGGTGGTTGTTTTATCGACCAAAGGCGGGCGTAGCTTGCTGTATAAATAACGATATACCGGTTGCTTGCTATTTTTCCGATGTAGGTCAAACCATTTCCATGTACTATAGGAAATAAATCGGTCGGCAGCTAAGGCCGTAGCCGAATATTCCACCTCCTGCTCAGTAGTACCCGGATATAATTTCATCACTGTTTCATGATCCGCGGGAAAAACTTCCTTCACTTTGGCAGCGTAATTATCTACTGTAAAGGCTTTTCCTTGCATAAATGCGCTACCTGGAACTTCTGCAGAATTCCAGCCGAGTAAGAGAGGCACTTGGGCTTGTTGGCCCGCATTAAAAATCTCCGGCAAACTTTTCGGATACACATATCCATCGATGACCGTCGAAAATCCAAAACGACGCGAGTCTTTAAATATTTCAAAAAGCTCTTTGGTCGACAAAGCCCGCATGTCCGCGATGGTTTTCAAACCGGCTTTATCTGCAAATTCTTTTCCTTCCTTTTCGGCTTGGGCTAAAGGAACAGGAAACAAGGTCGGGTTAATCGCCCCACCACTTTCGCCGATCGCCCCGGCAATTGTATTTCGAGCCAAAGGCGAAGCCATCTGTGCACTCACGGAAATGGAACCGGCAGATTCCCCGGCAATAGTCACCTTCTTCGGATCCCCGCCGAAAGCCTGAATGTTTTTTTGCACCCATTGCAACGCAAAAGCCTGATCCATCAAGCCATAATTTCCCGACCCTTTATACGCTGTCTCAGCACTTAATTCTGGATGTGCGTAAAAACCAAAAATACCCAACCGATAATTCACCGTCACCACCACAATCCCCTTTTTCGACATCGCCTCCCCATCATAGCGTGGCTCCGAAGCATCCCCCGCCGAAAATCCTCCACCAAAAAAATACACCAAAACAGGCAAATTTTTATCTGTCCGCTTGGCCGGAGTCCACACATTTAGATATAAACAATCCTCACTTAAACCCGCGGAACGCGAATTCATATCGCCAAACACCATGGCTTGCACCGGACGTGGACCAAAGGCTTTCGTTTCCTTCACCCCTTTCCAGGCGGCAGCGGGCTGTGGTGCTTTCCAACGAAGCGCTCCCACCGGTGCCTTCGCAAAAGGTACCCCGAAATAGGTTTGAATTCCCGTCAAGGTATGGAATTTCCCTTCAATAGTCCCCGTCTCAATCGTCGTTTGAACAGGTAATGTAAAATCAGTTTGAGCCATCATGCCATGCAAAAATAGGCAAAGAAGTCCAGTGAATAGACTAGTTTTTTTCATTAGTTACAAATAGGTTTATTATTGTGTATAATTGATACAATAATAGATAAAAAAGAATTTATCTCATAATGCGAATGGATATATTTGGCTTTTAGTAACTTGAAGAAATAAATCTGTTAGCCCATGAAAACTCGTCTCGTCTTTTTCGTATGTCTCTTCCTGTCTCATGTCACAATGGCTCAGTTGGCGGATCAAAAAACCTATCTCGCCGACATTCAAGCCATCATGAAAACCGAATGGCCCAAAAACCGGACAATCAACCTCGTATTTCATGGGCATTCCGTACCCGCGGGCTATTTTAAAACGCCAACAGTCAATACCCTCGGCGCCTATCCCTTCCAAGTCCTACAAGCCCTAAAAAATAACTATCCTTTAGCCGTCATCAATCTGATTAATACCGCGATTGGTGGTGAAAATTCAATTAGTGGCGCGAAGCGTTTTGACGAGGAAGTATTGGTACACCGCCCAGATGTGCTGTTCATCGATTATGCTCTAAACGACCGAGGCCCCGGACTGGAAAAAGCCAAAGCCGCTTGGGAAGACATGATTCAAAAGGCCTTAGCCAAAAACATCAAGGTCATTTTATTGACGGCCTCTCCGGACCAACGGGTACCTATCTCCGATACCGCCAGCATATTAGACCAACATGGAGATCAAATAAAAGCCTTGGCGCAAAAATACCACGTCGGTTGCGTAGATTCCTATGGGATTTTTCGGAATCAGGTGAATCAGGGCGTTCCGCTTCCGGAATTAATGTCCCAAGTCAACCATCCGAATGCGCGTGGACATGCGCTGATTAGTCAGGCGATTTTGGACTATTTCAACCCATGAAACGAGCTGGCGCCTTCTTGATTACCCTACTACTTTCCAGTGGAATACATGCCTTTGGTCAAAAAAATACGTCGAAACTAGACCAAACAGCCTCCATTCGCACATTGGACAGTTTGATTCATGCGGCGCCCTCGATGGCGCTTCGGTCGAGTGATTATTCGCATGGATGCATCGATTCGCTATTGGCCCAACCCAAAAACCTTGCTATCCCTCCGGCCGATTCACTCCAGCTCATTGGAAAAATAAAGCAAATAGCCTTGCATTTTTTTGAAGACTTAAGCTATGGCAATAAAGCCCCTAGCCTTGATTTTATCGGGGTCAAAAACCCCGTCAAAGACGCCAAGCTTGAGGCGCAGGTCGAAGCCGCATGGGCAGGTAATTCATTGGCAAGCTTGGCTAAATTATTGTATACACGCGTGCCGGAGGTCAATTCATTAATCGAGGCGCTGGCACATTGGACCGAGGCGGAACCTTGGAAAAAATCGGATTTATTGGACGCGATTCAGGAATATCGTTGGCTCTATGCCCTAAAAAAAAATCAACATGTGGTGCTTGTCAATATTCCCCGAGCGGAACTTGAAGTCTTTCAAGCCACTCGGCCCATCATGAAAATGAAGGTGGTTCTGGGCAAACCTGAAAATCAGACAAGAACTTTAGTAAGCCGATTTCACACCCTGATAATCAATCCCTTTTGGTATGTTCCTAAACGTATCGCGGCGAAGGAATTATTACCCAAAATCCTCAAAAACAAGCATTATTTTGAAGACAATCAGTTTCAAGTGCTGAATGCGCGAAATGAGGTGATTGACCCGACGAGTGTCAATTGGAAATCCTTAGGTCCTAAAAACTTTCCATACACGTTGCGGCAAAGTACCGGTTGCGACAATTCCCTCGGCCTCATAAAATTGCAATTCCAAAGCCCATTCACCATTTTTTTGCATGACAGTCCGGAAAAAAAATTATTTCAAGCGAGCCAGCGCTATTTCAGCCATGGTTGTGTGCGCTTGGAGAAACCCTTGGAATTAGGTCGTTGGTTGTTAGGAAAAAATAAAATCGCCTTGGATACGGTCAATTTTGCGACGAATCGCATCAATCCCAAATCAGTCAGTGTTCCACTGAGAGGAAATACCCTTTTGCTCATTTGGTACCCAAAAATCGACGTGAATGCCAGCGGCGAAATAATCCGTAACGCTGACATATATCATAAATTCCCTCAGGAATAATCCCCAATTTCGCCTTCATATGAAAACAAGAACTCGTCAGCTGCTCGACATATGGGCAGAAGCTAGAACCCGATTGCAAAAGCAAATGGATCTTATTTCGTCAGAGGATCTAGGGAAAAAACTCGGAGATGCCCCAAATTCCATTGGATTTTTGTTACGTCACATCGCGGATGTCGAATTGCTTTTTGGTAAAAATGTGTTTGGTTCCCCAGATATTAAGGTGATAGCCAAAACGGTTATCGACAAAAAAGATACGGGGGAGTGGACCGACCTGCCTGCCCTTCAGCGCTATATGCAAGAGGCCGGAGATGCCCTTTGTGACATCGTCTCCAAGCAGACAGAAGAGGATTGGGAAAAGGAAATCCACACACAAGAATTTGGCACAAAAACGCTAGCAGAAGCCTTCGCGCGCATCGTTTCTCATACGGCTTACCATGCGGGTCAAATCGCCATCCTTCAGAAATATGGGCATGCCTAAAGTTTTCCCGAATGCCTCAGCCGCCATTTCCGATATCCAAGATGGGGCGACACTCATGCTCGGGGGCTTTGGCGTTTGTGGAATTCCCGAAGAATCCGTTCAGGCGCTTGTCAACAAAAACGTTAAACACCTGACCTGTATTTCCAATAATGGCGGCGATGACCATGTGGGCATCGGTCTCCTGCTCGAAAACCGCCAAGTGAAAAAAATGATGGTTTCCTATGTAGGCGAAAATGAGGAATTTGAACGGGAGATCTTGAAACATGAAATTGAGTTCGAACTGATTCCCCAGGGAACGCTCGCGGAGCGGATTCGTTGCGCTGGCGCCGGCATCCCCGCTTTTTATACGCCCGCAGGCGTAGGAACCGAAGTGGCTAATGGAAAAGAAATCCGCCTTTTTGAGGGCAAAACCTTTTTGCTTGAAAAAGCCTTACATGCTGATTTCGCCCTCATCAAAGCCTGGAAAGGCGATCCCGATGGCAATTTAATCTACCGCGGAACGGCCCGTAATTTCAATCCAATCATGGCCACAGCCGGTAAAATCACCATTGCCGAAGTAGAAGAATTGGTACCCTTGGGCTCTTTGGATCCCAATGAAATCCATACACCGGGGATATATGTCCAACGGATTTTTGAGGTAGAACATTCCTCTCCTAAAACTCATTTTGCCTTTCAGAAGAAAGGCGACGGCCCTAGCCATAATGGCGCCCATGGGATACATGATATCTTTCGGAATGGTTCTGGACATTCAAATTCCGATTTGAACCCCGAAAAAAATGATTTATTCATCCCGCCGGAAGACCCCATCAAAAATCTGATTGCCGCACGAATCGCTCAGGAAATTCAGGAGGGAGATTATGTGAACTTAGGCATCGGGATTCCGACACTCGTGGCGAATTTTATCCCAGTCGATAGACATGTAATTTTACAATCAGAAAACGGCCTTTTGGGCATCGGACCCTATCCCGAAGAGGGCCAAGAAGACCTCGACCTCGTTAATGCTGGCAAACATCCCATTACGATGATCCCTGGAGCCGCATTGTTCGATTCCGCGACGAGCTTTACGATGATTCGCGGAGGGCACGTAGACGTGACGGTATTGGGTGCCATGCAAGTTTCGGCACAGGGAGATATTGCGAATTGGAAAATCCCGGACCGACTCGTCAAAGGCATGGGCGGTGCCATGGATTTAGTGGCATCAGCGAAAAATATCATCGTAGCGATGCAACATTGCAGCAAAGACGGTCGTTCTAAACTAGTTTCCACCTGCACACTTCCTTTGACAGGCATCGGATGCGTAAAAAAAATTGTGACAGAGTTGGGCGTTTTTGATATCTTGCCGGGCGGTGGTTTTTGCTTGGTGGAATTAATGCCAGGTGTGCGCGTTCAGGAGGTGCGAGACAAAACCGATGCGCCATTCGTGTTAGGAAAAACTATTATAGATGATGACAAGTGAATCGAGTTTTTTAAAAGGTCACCAATCCCGGTGGAAAGAGTTATTTTTTACCATTCGCGTCTTTTTTCAGTTTATCAAAGGTTTCCGAAACCTGCACTTTATTGGCCCCTGCATCACAATTTTTGGTTCCGCACGATTCAAAGAAGATCATCCTTATTATCAAATGTCGGAGGAAATGGCCTTCAATTTATCCCAAGCTGGATTTGCCATCATGACAGGTGGCGGGCCTGGCATCATGGAAGCTGCAAATAAAGGAGCAAAAAAGGCGGGTGGAATTTCCTTGGGTTGCAACATCGAATTGCCCTTCGAACAAAAAGCCAATCCATATTTAGATCGTTTTGTGAACATCAAGTATTTTTTCGTGCGGAAAGAATTACTTCGAAAATACTCAACAGGCTTTGTTGTCATGCCCGGCGGCCTTGGGACCCTTGACGAATTTTTCGAAGTGATTACCCTCATTCAGACTCGAAAAATTAGCAATTTCCCGGTGGTGGTCATGGGGGTCAACTACCATGAACATCTGCGCGCCTATTTCGAAAAATTAATTTCAGAAGAAACCGTCGGATTCACCGATTTCCAAAACATCCTTTTCACCGACGAAATCGACATCGCCTTAGAACATATTCAAGCCTATGCGTCTAAAAATCCATCCAAATTAGAACGACCTCAAAAACCACTTTGGATCTTGGGTGAACGCAAATAAAAAATCGCCACCCTCCAAAGAAGATGGCGACCTTTTCGAACAGTTACTATTTCTTATAGCTGATTTTGAAAATCGAACCATTCAAATCATCGCAGACATACAAGGCGCCATCCGGACCTTGGGCTAATCCGCAAGGACGATGTTGAATCGGGCCCGTCGGCTTAACTAAATCCTGGCCGGCGAAATTATCGGCAAAAATCTCCCAGTTGCCCGACGGCTTATTATTCACAAATGGTACAAAAGCCACCAAATAGCCTTTTTTCAATTCGGCCGATTGACCATGAAAAGCCACAAAGGCCCCATTGCGATATTTCGCAGGGAACATTTTTCCCGTGTAAAACAAAATGTCATTCGGGCCCATGTGCGCAGGAAATGCGACGGTCGGATCCAATGCCTTTTCGCCACCCGTCTTTTTCCCATCCCCCCCATATTCTGGCGCTACGATTTTCTTCTTTTGAAATTGGTCATAATAGATATACGGCCAGCCGCCATCATCGCCTTCTTTTAACTCATAAATCGTCTCCGCTGGAATCTCAGAACTTTGTTTTGGCGTATAATATTGAGGATAAAAATCATGAAAAGCACCCCGACCATGCGCTGTCACAAAAAGCGAATTGGTTTTTGTATTCCAAGTTTGTCCCACCGCATTCTTAATTCCAGTCGCATAGCGTTTACCATCTCCGAATTTTTGATTCAATTTATTCAAATCAAATCTCCAAATACCTCCCGCAGAATCCAAAATCGTACAAGGCATCATGCCCGTTCCCGTACCTGGGATCCGACAAGGGTCATTGTAAGAGCCGATTGTCACATAAATATTCTTGCGTGCATTGTCGATGGAGAAGGTTTTGGCGTTATCCCGCCCATGGTCTAATAAGCCATCGACAATATTTTCAGGATTATTTTTATCAATGACTTCTTCTTGTGCATTCAGTTTATAGCGATATACGCCTTTGTTAGAGGATGCGTACAAAAACCCACCGTTGATCAAAATCCCAGTACCCGGATAATCCCCAAACAACGTTGTTTCATCGATTTGGCCATCCTTATTCGTATCACGAAGCAGGTAAATGCCTTTGCCATCTTTCAATTTGGATAATTTGGCATAAATGTCTCCATTTTTAGAAATCGTCAAATGGCGGGTAGCCCCTAAATTCGATGCAATAATTTCCGTTTTGAATCCAGAAGGCACTTTAATTTCCTCGGCTGCTACCGGAACGAAGGAGTGGTTTGGTTTTTTGAAAGTGATAAATGATGTGGTGCTCGCGACAACAAGCCCCAACAAAAGGGCCATCAATCCAGTTTTTTTCATGAGTGAATAGGTTCAAATTTTTCGCCCTAAAACTAATCCTGATTTCAGGAGGAAACAAATTTAAGGCTAATTATTTTCGTCAAATAGCCCATAAAACAGCGTACAATTTGACTGAATTTTTCTAAATTAAGGGTCTAAAAATCACCTATTCACATGAAAAAACTTATCTTATTTTTATTTTTAATGATCCTGAGTTGTATGGCTTTTGCCAAAGAACCGATCGAGGGTCGCTGGGACATCACCATCACGAAAGCACCTGGCAAAACAGCTCCTTCTTGGCTTGAAATCAATCATTCAGGCATCCGAACCTTAACAGGTCATTTTGTGGGCGAAGGAGGAAGTGCCCGTCCGATATCCAAAATCAATTTCAAGGATAACAAAATATCCTTTCAAATTCCACCCCAATGGGAAGATGCCGAACAAGATTTAATCGCGGAAGGAACTTACGAGAACGACCAATTGTCAGGCACTCTAAGCACCCCCAAGGGCGAAAAATATACCTGGAAAGGCGTGCGTGCACCGGCTTTGTGGCGCGAAAAAGCGCCTACATGGGGCACTCCGATTCAGATTTTTAATGGCAAGGATTTAACGGGATGGGAAGCCATCAATAAAAAAAATCAATGGATCGTGGAGGATGGTATTTTAAAAAGTCCAAAATCAGGCGCTAATCTTCGGACAAAAGATACCTACCATGACTTCAAATTGCACATCGAATTCCGTTACCCAAAAGAAAGTAATAGTGGGGTTTATCTACGCGGCCGTTACGAAGTCCAGGTAGCCGATAGCCAAGGCATGGAAGCGGCAAAAGATCAATTAGGCGCTATTTATGGCTTCATCGTACCGCTTGAAAACATCGCGAAAGCACCTGGCGAATGGCAAAGTTTTGATATTACCCTCGTGGGTCGTTTGGTCACCGTGATTGGTAATGGCAAACAAATCATTTATACCCAATCCATCCCAGGCATTACCGGCGGGGCCTTGGATAGTAACGAAGGAGAACCCGGCCCCATCATGATCCAAGGAGATCATGGACCGGTGGAATATCGCAATATCGTATTGACGCCCGCTTTGTAAATGAATGCGTGGAATAATCGGATGGCCGATTTGCGCATGACGGCTCAAATGATGCGAACGCCCGTAATGTAATCGAATGCACAGATGATGCGGACGGCCATTTTGTAACGAGATATCCGCTTTGAAAAAATGCAATAACTGGGTTTGCACCAGATGAATATTTGGCTACCATAGAGGCAATTCGTTGCCTCTATTTTTTTGTCTTGGCCGCAATCATTTTGATCACTTGCTCATCGCTATATTCCTGACAATGTCCTGCCATGGCCGTGAAGGAAATCTGGGCATCTGATTTTGGATTCGTCGTTTTATCGATAAATTCTTTAAAAAAGCGCGTAGAAACATTGGAAAATAAACCGTCACAATCCCCCGACCAAATCCACAATTTTCCTTGTAATTTCGGACCTAGACTGGCCCAATTGTTCGCTAAATATTTCTTTAAATCGTATTTCTCCCATTGTTTGGCGATCGCCTTATCGATCTTACCCGTGTAGGGATCAAACATCAGCGAGGGTAAACCATCTGCGCCCTTTGGTCCAAAAACCGCATTGTAGGCACCGAATTGTCCGCCCGAAACGGCATAGGTATTTGTCCGACTATTTACATTTTCATTGCTAATCCAATCGAGCATTGAGCGGGTAGGTTCGCCATATACATTCCGATTTCCGGGTTGCAAATAGCCAAAGCGATTGTAAAAAATCGTTTCATCTTCGTAAATATTGATCAAGCCATAATGCTCAAATTCCAAGGGATCTGGGCTGTAGGACCAAGCCCCATCGAAAAAATCGGGGTAAAAAACTTGGAGCGCGACGACGATCCAACCGCCCGTGGAGCATCCTGCCAAATATCTATTTTTCGTCGATGGATCATAGCCCACTTCCTTTTCGACGGCAGGAATTAATTCCTTGATCAGCGCCTCGCCACAAGGACCATTGTTTTCGGAATCCACTTGATACGTATCCCCAAAAGGCCCCTCCGAATCCAAATACACATAAATCACCTGGGGGGCATTGGGCGCAAACCACATGTCCATGAATTCCTTATTGGATATCCGGCCATTCACAGCGGTCCAGCGCCCATTTAATCCACTGGCTCGGTAGCAGATGGGAAATGATTTTTCAGGATGATCGTAATAGGTTGAAGGCAACAAAATCGAAGCTTTCAGTTTTTTCGGTTTCCCGAAAAAATTACTCAGTAATTTACTTTCGATTTGAATGGATTTCACGAAGCGATGTTGGACGATTTTGGCTTCTGGAATCAGGTGTTGTAAGTGCAATTCCCCTAGAATTTTTTCACCATACACCAGCGAATCCACCTCACTGTATAGGTTACCGGCGACATTTTCTTGTCCGTCGTTTTCGTTTTGTTTATAGACAACTTGATAATAAATTTTATCTCCCGGCTTGAGCTTCATTTTTTCAAAACCATAGACATTCACTGATTTATCTTTGGTTTTGACAAGGATTTCTTTTTTAGGATTCCAGTTTTGGGTGGTGAAACCAATGGCGCATTCGGAGCGGTTACGAGGTTCGTTCGTTTTTTGTTTGGTGAGGTGAATGAGGAGTCGGCCGGTGGGAAGACAAGCGGCTTGTTGGGACGCGTCCACTTGAATTTTAAACGTAAAATTAGGCTGTGCCTGCAAGGACAAAGCAAAAAGGCCCAAGAAAAGGGCCCACAAAATACGATTTTTCATAGGTTTAGAATTTTTGAGCGAATCCGATTCGAATAACTTGCGTCTCGTAATAATCGGCACTCTGCAAGTTAAAATCTTTTCCTTGAATATCTTTTCGAATCACCATGGAATTCAATAAATCTGTAGCATTGATAAAATATTCCCCCTTCCCTTGATTCACTGATTTTTTCAAACCGAGATCAAATGAAAAGCGTTGACCTATTTTTCCTTGCGGTATCAAATCAGGCGCTAAATACACGGCAGAAAACTGCGCGTTCCATTGATTCGGCAAGGAGATTAATCCGTTCCATTTGACACTTCCGGAATAAATTTCTTGGGTTTCTGAGGTATAGGAATTTGGCCGAGGATACAGATTAAATACCGAAAATGCATCGATTTGATTTCGATAGGCAATTAAATTAAATTGAAAACTAAAGGCCTTGGAAACTTCCTGTGACCACAACATTTCTACGCCAGAATTCATACTATGTCCGGCATTTTGCATGACATGATAAATCAAAGTCGTTCCCGGCAAGGTACTTGCAATCCGGGTAATCGTCGCGTCTGACATTCGATGAAATAAGGCCGAATACAAATAACCTTTGACCACATTACGCTTAAACCCAAGTTCCAAGGAATTCGTAAATTGAGGTTTCAGGGCCGGATTCCCCACTTTGACAATCTCCGCATCATCGTATTTTGGAAAAACACGTATGTCTAATTCAGCCGGCCGGTCTACGCGGCGATTAAATGAAAAAGTCAGTTTATTGGCATCATCCAACTTATATCCAAGGCGCATGTTAGGAAAAGGTTGTGCATAGGAATAGCCATCGCTTTTATAGGTATTGTGCTTCGGATCGATGTCATAATGCACATTCACAAATTCCATCCGCAAGCCGGCCTCCAGCTCAAACCTCTCATTTTCAAGAACATAATTACTGTAAAGTGCTGGAATATTTTCTTTATAATCGGCCCAGCCACCCGCTGATACATCCAAGGGTGAATTCAATCCGGGGATGAACAACATGCTCGTCGGGATAAATCGATACCGATATTTAATCCCGGCTTCTACCCGACCGTAGCGAAGGGGCCGTACGTAATCCAACGTGAAGTCGGTGACATTTTCATCCGACATTAATTTAAACGCATCCAAACCCGTATAGGTCGGATAGATATTCGTAAAAAAATACTTTTCATCCTCCTGATGCCAGGTGTAATTTAGGCCTAATTGAAGCGTATGGCCGGCTTCTTTGAATTTATGCTGAAAAGAGGAAGTAGCTGTTACCGTTGTTTTTAATTCGTCTTCCAGGAATTGCCATAGCCTTTTTCGAGTACTCAAATCCTGATTGAAAAAAGGTTCATCGCCATCATCCAAGATCTTTTCAGAGCTAAAAAGGACGGAGGTGGTGAAGAGATTTTGTTCAGATGGGCGGTAATCGAATCCGGTCATGAGGGTACCGATGGTGGTCCGACGGTTTCGCTTGGTTTGTTGGCGTATCACCTCCCCTGTATCATAGGTCCGGGTGACGAATTCGTTTTTGTTGAGCGTAGGCGTGTAGTTATAATCCCCTTGAAAAAAAGTGCTGAATTTTTTCCCGCGGTAACTTAAGGAAAGTGAGGGATTCATTTTGGGCGTTGCGGTAAACTGATCGCGAATCGTAGGCAAATTTGCCTTTTTAATCCAAAGCGCACCGAGGCCAGTGCTTAGGCTGGCTTTGCCATTAAAGCCTTCTTGTTTGCTTTTTTTGAAGATGATGTTAATAATTCCGGCTTGTCCATTGGCGTCGTATTTGGCACTGGGATTATTGATAATTTCGATTTTATCGATGGCGGAAGCGGGAATATTGTCTAGGCTGGCTTGGGTGCCAAAACCAGTTAGGGCGGTTTGTTTCCCGTCGACAAGCACGGCCACTTGGCTACTCCCGCGCAGATTAATTTTACCTTCTTGGACCGTCACGCCGGGTAGATTTTGCATGACTTGGAGCACGGAACCCCCGGCCTGTGCGATGTTATTATCCACGGCAAAGGATTTTTTATCCATTTTGGTGTCCAGTTCATCCCGTTTGGCAGTTACGGTAATTTCGACCAATTCTTTCGAGGAAGATTGAATTTCAATCGTAGATAGGTCCAAAAACTCTGAAAGACTTCCAACGAATAGGGGCATTTTCCGGGTAACATAGCCCGTAAAACTGATATTTAAAACATAGCGACCCGGTTTTGCTTGCAGTTTAAACCGTCCATCCTCTCCGCTTATGGTTCCTGTGACAAAAGAACTATCTGAAGCTTTTTTGAGGATGACATTTACGTAACCCATGGCGGAATGACTCGATTGATCGGCGACGATACCTGAAACAGTAATGGTTTGAGCAACCAGAACATTAGGAATCAGCCATAGCAAAAGGAAGATAAGAAGTAAATATTTTTTCATGAAGGAAGTCGGCGAATGTAAAAACCGAAGGTACGCGAAATTTTAGGCAATGGATGGATAAACCGACCAACAATTCCATTTCATCGATGAAAATTTGTTCCCGACCCGTTACCAACTCACCTGATATAAATCCACCGCTTGCCGAGGCAAATCGGTCGATAAGCTTAATCGACCTTTTGAAATCGAAACTTTTTGGGGCTTGCTAAATGGGGTCAATTGCCCCGCTTTTTCAAGCTCAGCTATCTGACCCGCCGTAGGTTCCTTCGGCGAACCCATTTTTTTCCAAACTTCATAGCTATTGCTATGTTCATCATCAATTCGATAATGCATCAGGGTAGCCGAGCTCACAGGTAAGCCCGCTATTTCCAGGGAAACCAGGGTCGATTCCCCCTTTTTATCCACATCATGGTAATTCCAAAGCATAACCGAGGCAGTATTTTTTTGCCGTGTAGCCAGCGTTCCGATATCAGTTTTTTCCCCCCGGAAGCTTGAATCCAAGGCCATTTGCAACGAATAGGCATGGTCCGAACTCGCCTCCACAAAATCCCCTTGCATCTTCCCAAACATCCGAAAAACATTCAATACCGGCTTATCCACGCCATTGGTTGCCAAATCCCGAAAACCATAAAACCATGGCTGGTTTTCAAATTCAAAGGCCCATGTCACCGCACCCATTAAATTCGCCTCATATTTTTTAGCTAATTCATACTTCCGCGCAAAAGTCGCCGCCGTGTAGCTCGAATACATCGTTCCATTTCGATAGGCATTTTGAGGGCTCGTGGCCATGCCGCAGGCGGCGCAACCTTCCGGATCTGATTCCCCGATAATAATCGGTAATTTTTTCAATTGTGGATAGGCTTGGATTACCTTTAAATTATCCTCGATGTTTTTGAGTTGGGCCCTTGCACTCATGACTACCCTACCTTGATCTAATTTCGGGGAACCTTTGGCATGAAATAAAATGAGATCCAGCGGCGAACCTATTTTTTGGGTGACATAATTGGTGTCAAACAAGCAATGTTTTAGAAAGGCATCTTGGAATTTCATGCCGTTGCCCGTGATATCAGTCCCCCCAATTTTAGCCGTTGGCAATGCCCTTTTCACCGCATCCGCTGAATAATCGTATAATTTAAAAAATTCCGCTTGGCTTCCCTTCCAATAGGCCGAATTCGGTTCATTCCACACCTCCCAGTACCAACTTTCCACTTCTTTCTGACCATAGCGGGCCACGCTGTGTTTGACCCACTGATAAACTAATTCTGCCCATTTTTGATAGTCTTTGGGCGGATAAGCCCAACCGGTATAAATGTCATTGTAATTATCCCCTGGTTTCCAAAAATGTTTGTACGGTACCGGATGCGTGGAAAGGGCCTCCGGCATAAATCCGATTTGTGCCAAGGGTTTCATGCCTCGTTGGACATAGGTATCAAAAATCTTATCGATTATCGTCCAATCATAGATGGGATTTCCTTGGGCATCCTCGGTGTAGGCATTTGTTGAGCCCCATTTTAAACCCGGAACCCCATCCCCCGTGACCAATAAACTGTGCGCCCGCACATACACAGGCACCGGACTTAAGGCAGCTATTTTAGACAACAATTTTTTGCCGTCTTTCATGTAGGTGTAATTGGGTTCATCATAGCCAAACCATGCATAAATGGGCTTCATTGCATCCTTGGTTTTGGCTACATCCACCCGAATTTTTGCCTGATCTTGCCCATGGCTTGCCCATGCAACGAGCAACAAAAACAGGAAACTTATTTTTTTGAAAGACATATGACCAAGTTTACATAAAATGAATCCGCGTAAAAGGAGGCTAACTCGTTAATCAATCATCAATTGCTCCACCACGAACAACTGCGAAGCCTTCGGATCATAGGTAATTTTCACCGCCGCCATTTCGCCATCGCCAAAAACCTGTACCCGCGTGAAATTCATCACCGTGACTTTTTGATTATTGATCAGCAGTGGTTTATCCGTGATGAAACGATGCGAATCACCATTCACCCACAAAACCGGTTTTTTATAGGCCTGACTTAGGACGGTTAATTTGTCCACGATTTTCTCAAATCCCTTGCTCGGCTTCATGCCCATGTAAAACATATCCGCTTGGGTCACCAAAACAATGGCCTTTTGATTTTCCGCTTGCGCAAATAAATAATCCAACCAGGCTAAATTCGCCTTTTCCCTGCCCACAAATTCCACATTCGCCAAGGAATCGGGTTTGAAATGATTATTCGAGCCGACTAAATGAATCGTCGCAAATTGTATCCCCTCATACGTCCAGGCATTGTTTTCCACATAAGTCTCATAACCTGGGATTTGCGCCTGAGAAAATAGCTTCATAGGCTTTTTCCCAAAACTCACAGGTTTCGCAAAAAATAGCTTTCGTAAGACAGATAAGCGTTCCTCCGGCACATATTCCCCGGCCAATTTCCGATCGCAATCCGTCCATTCATTGTCCCCCGGCGTATATACCATCGCTTGTTCGAACGTCGTGAAATAGGTTCTCATCCGCTCAAAATAGTCATTCGAACAGAGCGATGAACCTGATTTAAAATCACCCACATGCACGGTGAATGCGGGTTTTTCTTGATTGATTCGCTGAATAACCCGTTCGAATTTCGGATAATCTTCCGGCACTCGATAGGGCATATCCCCGAAAGCAATGAAACTAAATTTCTTGTTTTGAGCGGGAAGCTGAAGACTTAAAAATAGGAATACGAGAAGATAACGAGCCATATTAAGGTTGGACAAAGGTTTTAATTTCTTGTGCTACACGTTGGGGAATTTCTTCCATGGGCACATGACCCACCTTGGGAAAAATCACTTTTTTACTTCCCGGGATATCTTTTTCAAAGCGATCCGCATTCGATACATCAATCACAACATCATGATCGCCCCACAGAATCAGCGTGGGTACGTTGACGTCGCTGATTTTTTCCGTTGGTTTTCCAAATCCATGTTTGAATATTTCCAAAGCCGCTGCCCGATTTCCCTCGCGCACCACGATGTCATGAAAGCGAGTCACTTGCTCGTCTGTTACTCGGGATTGATCAAAATAGATCGATTCCAAACTTTTGCGAACCAGTGTTTTGGGCGTAAAATAGAGCAATAAATTATTCAATATGGGGGTCGAAGCAATCAAAAATCCCAAACTTCCCTTTTCCTTGGTTTTGGGATATCCAGCCGCATCGATGAGCACTAATTGTTTCAAGCGATTCGGATGCGTCACCGCATAATGCCAAGAAATCGCTCCGCCCATCGAATTTCCAGCCAGCACAAATCGATCGATGCCCAAGCGAGCCGTCAAGGAATCCAAAAACTGATTATAGACCTTGAAATTATAGACATTCACCGGGTTCGGCCCCGTCATTCCAAAACCAGGCAAATCCACGCTAATGACACGTCTTTGATCTTTTAGATAATAGGCCACGCTGTCCCAGGTATTCAGGGAGGACGACATCCCATGCAATAAAATCAAGGGTATCGAATCCGTCAAAGGGCCCTCATCCCGCACATGCACATCCATGCCTAGTATCGGAATGAATTTGGAATGTTCATTCGCATACAGGGGTTTCAAATCCGCCAAGGGGACATCTTTCTCAAAAAAGACGATGCCGATCAAACAAATCATAGCCAATAGGCTAGCCAATATATAGGCAAGTATTTTTTTCATGTGCGGATTTTATCGATTACAAAGCTAATTGCTTGAACCTTAGAATTCATATTAAATTTTATGCCTTGCTTTTTTGTTTATTGATACAATTGATTGAACAATAATTTAAACGTACTATGCGTCTGACCACGGAAGGTGATTTCAGGTCCATAGACGAATAATTTACCGGTGCCAACTTTCGCCTCAAACGCCGCCACGCCATCCTGTAAATAGGCCTGACCATAGGCCCATCCGCTACGTAAGGTTTTGTCTGATGCATACCAAGCCAAGGGTTTTAAAACCTGTTGGGCAACCGCATCCGGCTGCAATTTAAACACCGGGCTCATACTAAAATACACATCAGCTTTCGCTGGCATTCCCCAGTTCGCCCGCGTATCCGGATCCACTGCCACCTGCATCACACTGCCTGGAATATAAAATTTCTCACCCGGCAAATTACGCTCCTTGCCCGCGACCATTTCCACCAAAGCATTCCGCACCGGCAAACCTAGATGATAGGCCAAATTAGCACTGGAACCAATCGTCACAATATCCCCTCCCGCTTCCAAAAAGGCCTTTAAAGACGGAATGGACTTCACCGTAATCTTGCCCATTTGCGCATGATATTCCGCTGGAATTTCCGCTTCATTTGGTTCTTTTTCATACTCCTCCCGATTAAGCGCTTGGCCCTTTAAGCCCGGAATCGCTCCACCCATAAAGACGATCACATCATATTTTGATTTTAAATTCACTAAATCGATTTCTTTGGCATATAAAAGGCTAAACGTAAAATGATGCTGTTCTAAAATCCAACGCACCCAGCCGGCCGACATGGACCCGCCATACGTATCCCACAAAGCAATCCGACGCGTTTTCACTGGAATCGTCGCCGAGCTCGCCGACAAACCCTGCACTTGAATCCCATATGTCAACGAAGCCTCTGCCAATATTTTTTTCGCCGCATCCGTAGATTTAACCACAAAATGATCCTTATTTTTCGTTACTTCCAATCCCGCCTTCAAAGCCTCATTGACCAATGTAAAGGAAGCATTATCCAAGGTAGGAAAGCCATAATAAGCAAAATTACCCGTTGGAAATCCTCCTGCCGCTTTTTCCAAAACCCCATAAGGCAAGGTCTCAAACGGCCCATCCACGGCCTCCAATATCCGATCAAATTTCACCCCCATCGTATACGCCGGTGTCCAACCCGCCGCATCATAGGGACGTACCGGAGGTCCGCCTGGATATAAAAAATCATTGGGATGGTCTTGAGGTTCAAACATATCCAACACATGCGGACGGAAAGCCTGATTCGTTTTTACCACATAAGAACCTGCCGGATACGAATTCCCTGCGATCTGAAAAGAGGTTGTTGCTTTTTCAATCCGAATGCCACTTTGAATCAGAATATTGATAAACGCCACTGCCGAAGTGCTTTGATTCGCCGGCACTACATAGGCACGTGGATCACGCAAACTCGGGTTTTGATAAATCTTCGCATAATAGGCCATCGGTAAGGTATCTATCCGCGCCTCAGGATTCTTGATGTCCGTTCGGTACAATTCTTGGATCGATTCTACTTTTTTGGGCGAAAGGGTCCAATAATCCTTGGATCCATTTTCGATTGATTTCCGACCCATCTTATAAATATTCATCAGCACCTCATCTTTGTAGCGCGCGGCATGATTTAGCATCGCATAATTCATTGAAATCGAATAGTCGATCGAATTTCGGAACAACCATTTTTGGGGCGTAATCGGGAATGGCAAACCACTATTCGGGATTAAGCGCTGTGGAACCAAGGGAATTTTCATCGGCGTGGGACTTCCTATGATTTCGGTTAAAACCCCGACGATATTGTGGTAATAGGCCGTGGTCCGCAAACCGCCATTCCACCAAGTCGAATACACGGAACCGCCTTTCATCGTATAGCCTGGTTTTCCCTCGGCATTAAGCCGACTGCTCATCGCCGCCCCCAAAGCATCGATACCCGTGATTAATAAAGGATCGTAGACATAATTGAAGGGATCCCGATAAGGAGGTCCGGCCACCACGGTTCCTTGCGGGCCGGTTTGGTGGTGATTATACAGGAATTGTGGCATCCACTCGATGTATTGTTGGCGACTCATATTCTTCGACTCGCTCATGTTCATCATGTAGAAATCACGGTTATTATCATGCCCAATGTACTTTTGGTATAGGCGTGGCAAATTTGCGTAAGAACGTTTCAAAGTATCCGCATTCCGCATATACCACGAAGAAACCAATTCCTGCCCATCCGGATTCGCATGCACAAAGAGGATAATGGTATTTTTCAAGATGCGTTGGGTTTCCTCATCATTTCGCGTTAAAAACTGATACATCGTTTCGATCCATTGGTGAATTCCGACGGTTTCGGTGGCGTGTAAGCCTCCGTCGATCCACACGACGGCTTTTCCCTCCTTGGCTAATTGACTCGCTTCGGATTCTGAAAGACCTTCGGCGCGGGCCATTTTTTGGGAGATGGCTTTGTATTTGGCTAGGTTTTTGATGTTGGCCGGATCGGACACGATAACCATGTATTGATTGCGTCCTTCTTCGGTTTTGCCGATGGATTGTAATTTCATGCGTGGTGAAACGCCGGCAATTTTTTTCAAATAGGCCTCCGTTTGGGTAAACGTAGCCAAGTGGTAATTATCCCCGATGGCAAAACCAAAATGAGATTTTGGACTTGGAATCGATTGCGCGAGGGCAAAAAAGGAAAGGCAAACAAATAAAAGTGTGTATTTTTTCATGTAGGCTATTTGGATAAGGTTGGGTATTTAATCCCTAATTGTTCTAGGTAGGTGGAATATTTCGTTGGGTCGTAATAAAAAGGCCGCATTTTATCCCGGTATTGATCCATGATTTCTTTGTTCAGGTGGATGGGGGCAGGATCTTTTTCGGTGATGAAGGGAATGTATTTTTGATCCTTCGTTTGCACGTTGGTGAAATACTCCTTTGCCTTCGCTAAAATGCTCGGGTTTGTAAACATATCCACGAGCGTCAAAGCCGTGGCTTTTGCGCCAGCCAACGTTCCCTTATGGGCAATCGGTGTGGCCATGGCGATAGCGTCACCCCAGTGATGGCCTTTGGTTCCGTGGATGTTGGCCGGATAGCGCAACACGATCGTCGGGACATTCCAGGAAATATCCGCAATGTCATCCGAGCCACCGCCCCATGAAAATTGGACCGATCCTTTCAAGGTATCCAAGGTTTTTTTCATGCCGTAGATGGGTTTTCCTTGGTTATCTTTCGCGGGAGCTTCTAAGAGTTTTTGAACAGCTAGGGCTAAATTTTCGTCGTCTTCGGACCAGGTTGGCATCCCCACGCGCTGAATATTTTTGTACATCGCCTCAGCCATGGGTTTATTGAAATGGCCAGGCCAGGCGGTTCCGAGCATTTGATAGGTCATTTTGGTATCGGTCATCATGGCGGCGCCTTCGGCGATTTTGATCCCAGCTTTGAAATTCTTAAGGATATCCTCATAGGTTCTTTCGCGGAAATAATACCAAACGGAGGCTTTAGAAGGCACGACGTTCGGTTGGTCCCCCCCATCCGGAATCACATAATGTGAGCGCTGGGTAGGTTTTAGGTGTTCGCGTTTGAAATTCCAACCAATATCCATCAATTCCACCGCATCCAAGGCACTTTTCCCTCGCCAAGGCGCACCGGCTGCATGGGCCGCATCGCCTTCGAAATCGAATTGCACACTGACCAAACC
>CANFVE010000001.1 GCA_947450365.1 Cytophagaceae bacterium | reverse complement strand
CAACCAATATCCATCAATTCCACCGCATCCAAGGCACTTTTCCCTCGCCAAGGCGCACCGGCTGCATGGGCCGCATCGCCTTCGAAATCGAATTGCACACTGACCAAACCATTGCCGCCATTATCCCCATATTCCGATGTGAAATCGCTACTGACATGGGTGAAAATACAGGCGTCCACTTGCTTGAAAAATCCATCTCGGATATACCAAGCCTTACTCGCCACCAATTCCTCCGCTACCCCGGGCCAAATGACCAAAGTGCCCGGCAAATGATTTTCTTCCATGATTTGTTTCACGGCGATAGCTGCGTAAATGATGACCGCTTGGCCCGAATTATGGCCTTCGCCATGTCCTGGTGCCCCATCGACCATCGGCGCGCGAAAGGCAACACCGGGTTTTTGCGAAGCTTTCGGAATGCAATCAATGTCTGAGCCTAAGGCAATCACAGGTGAACCTGATCCCCAGGAGGCCATCCAGGCCGTTGGAATTCCAGACGTCCCCTTGTCTACCTTAAAGCCATTTTTTTCTAAAATCCCAGTTAAGTATTTCGACGTTTCCACCTCCTGAAAACCCAACTCCCCAAAACTGAAAACCATATCCACCATTTCTTGGACATTCTTTTCCTTGCCTTGGACAAGTTGCAATACCTTACTTTTCATTTGTTCCACCGGATCGATGGCCTTCTTTTTTTGAGCCCAGGTTGGGAGACTTGCCAACAGCAAGCAGATGACGTATAACGTTCTTTTCATATATTGTTTATTGGATGTAAATTCAATTTAATAAAATAATATCTCGTCCACACGCATTCCCGCAGGTTTTCCATGATTTTCTACCGGCTCCTTTTTATCGTCTTTCATAAGATATTTAGGCAAACGTCTAAGTGAATAGGCTTTTACCCGATAAAATCGATAGGACCCAGGCTTTATCGGAATATTAAGTCCCATTTGGGTATATCCTTTTCGCTCGGTAGGTATTTCAGGTTTTACGGTGGCTACAGGTTTTAGGGCATTGCGATCATTTCCTGCATAGATCTCAATTTTCACCGGTGGAAAGACATCTGAATCCGTTTTCCGCAAATAGGAGAAGGTCACCCCCGTTACTGGTTTCGCTTGCTTAAATTCAAAGACCGCGTCTAAATCTTCGTCTTTGAAACCTAACCAGGTGAAATTCGGCACCCCCTTCGTTTCACGTGCACCTTGGACAAAATCCTTTAAGGACGAGCCTCCAAGAGCTGGATATTTCGGATCCGGTTTGCTTAACAAATACACCGTATCTGGCAAAAAACGAGATTTATAGAATTTATATTCGACGACTTTACTAGCGAGCCATCCATCTTTCGTCGCCATCGCCCTAATTTTCGTAAAATTCGTTAGGACGATTGGCCCGCGCGTTTTCATGGTACCGAGCGAATCCGGTAGTGAATCATTGACCGTATAATGAAAATCAACGCCCTTTAAGGTATGTTTGAACTGCACCTGTTCATTCGGACGTAAAATGAAATTTTCATTCACCAAAATCGGTGGATTAATCTGTAACTTTTCATCCTTGGGTACATACCCTGCCTCCCAACGCACCTTAGGGAATTGTTTTTTCAACAACGAAACATCCTCTGCCGTCAAACCCGTATTCCAAACAAAAACCTCCCGCAAACTCGGAATTTTAACTAGTAAATTTTTAAGATCCTGAACTTTCGAAGGAATCCCCGCGATGGCCAATGATTGCAAATGGGTATTCCCTGACAAATTTCCCAAGGCCGCAGCCCGCACCTCCGTAAAATTCAAAATCAACTTTTCCAAATTAGGGAATTTGGCCATCAAAGACATATCCGCATCCTTCACCGGCATTTTGGATAAATTAAGTCCCACGATTTGTTCACCCACCTGACTCAAATTCTCCAAGGTTTTCAGGTCAAATTTTTTGCTCACATAAAAGTCGGCCTGCAAGGCCGGCGCATCAGAGGCCAATGGATATACGGAACAAAACGGCGTATTCACCGCCGCTATTTTATCTTCTGAAGCAGCCGAAAAGGCATAGGTCTTCGAACTGAGTACAATCGCCTGTGCACTGGCACTGATTTTTCGTGCCAGCCGAACGGATTCCGACCCAGCCGCATAGGATTTCAGCGACTTGTCTGTGGACGCACCTTCTTGAATCCAAGCCTGCAAAAGCAATTGCTCATCAGCGGTCAATTGCGCCTTCCCTTTCGGCGGCATGTGTTCTTTCGCTTCCAAAGGCAATAGCATCCGTTCCACTAAATGGCTATGCGCCGCGTCTCCTGCTTTCCAAATTGCCCCATGCTTGCCACCTTTCAGGATTTTGGCGATGCTCGACATGTTCAATTGGCCCTTTGTTTTCTGATCATTGTGACAGGATTCACACTTTTGCTTTAGAATCGGTTGGATTACCGCCTCATATAAAATGGATTCATCCGTCAAAGCCTTCGGTCCCTTCGCATCCTCAGAGGCCAATAAATACCCTTCTCCATGCGTCAAATCACCACCCCCATGTCCTGCCACCAAAAAGGCCAAAACACCCAAGCAAGCGCCATATAGCCATTGCTTCGGCGTGCTTCCTTCCCGTTCAACCCACCATAAAAAAGCTACATAAAATACATTCACGCCGATGCCCGCCCATTGATGAAAAGAAATCAAATCAGCATCGTATCCGCCCTCTTTGGACAAAAACAATCCCAAAACGGCCGTTATTGCCGTCAGACTGGCCGTCAAATGCAAGACAAATCGGAACATCTGCGTAAAATCCGGCAAGGATAAGGTTTTTTGAAGTACAAAAAGTAACAGCAATAACACTCCAAAACCAATTGGCAGATGCAACAACAAGGGATGCAAGCGACCTATCCAGCCAAACGGCAATTGGATTTTATCCTCAAAAGCCAACACGAAAATCAACAGGCCTTGAATAAATATCAGAAAATTGGCATTCAGCCGATAGATTTTTGTTATCATATTTAGGCTAATAATCCCGGTAAAACTTTTCCTGACACATCCGTTAATCGATATCGCCGACCTAAATGTTTATACGTCAACTGCTCATGATTTAAGCCCATCAAATGCTGAACCGTCGCATGAAAATCATGTATATGCACCGGATCCTTGATCACATTATAGCCAAATTCATCCGTTTCTCCATATACCGAACCAGCCTTTACCCCGCCTCCAGCCATGAAAATACTATAAGCCCGCGGATGATGATCCCGGCCATAGGTATCCACGGTAAAGGTTCCTTGGCAATAATTCGTCCGACCAAATTCCCCTCCCCAAATCACCAAGGTCTCATCCAACAAGCCTCGTTGTTTTAAATCCGTAATCAGCGCTGCGGACGAACGATCCACATCCTGCGCCTGCATGGCCATTTCTTTAGGTAAATTTCCGTGCGAATCCCACCCTTGATGATACAATTGGACAAATCGAACTCCTGATTCGGAAAGTTTGCGAGCCAATAAGGCATTCGCCGCATAGGTTCCTGGAACCAAACAATCTGGGCCATACATCTTGATAATATGATCAGGTTCCTTGGACAAATCGGTTAATTCCGGAACAGCGGTTTGCATGCGATAAGCCATTTCGTATTGTTGGACCTTTGCCTCCACCTCAGGATCTCCATTTTCTTGAAATCCTAATTGGTTTAGTTCTGCCAATTCATCCAACATCCGCCTCCGCGCCTGCTTATCAATGCCATCCGAATCATTTAAATACAAAATCGGATCTTCCGAACTACTAAATACCACACCCTGGTGGGTGGAATCTAAGAATCCATTCGTCCATAATTTGGAATAAACCCCTTGGCCATTTCCCCGACCGCGCGACAAAAGCACACAAAATGCCGGTAAATTTTTATTCTCACTCCCAAGCCCATAACTCATCCAAGCACCCATGCTTGGCCGATTTCCCACTTGAGCCCCCGTTTGTAAAAAAGTCAAGGCAGGGTCATGGTTAATCGCATCCGTACTCATGGTCCGAATCACACAAATATCATCGGCAATCGAGCCAATGTTTGGAAAAATATCACTGATGTAGGTGCCCGATTGCCCGTATTGTTTGAAACCATAAAAGGATCCGACCAAAGGAAATTTTTCTTGATTGGCTGTCATGCCGGTTAATCGTTGGTTTCCTCGAATCGAAGCAGGTAAATCTTCCCCAGCCCGTTGGTTCAGCATAGGCTTGTAATCAAAACTCTCATACTGCGAGGGCGCCCCGTTTTGGCATAAATATATAATCCGCTTAGCCTTGGGCGCATAATGCGCCATGCCCAGCGGCAAGGAACCTGCCGGATCTGTGCCATCGCCTTTCCAGAGGTCAGGGACCAACAAAGACCCCAGCGCCAAACCCCCAATCCCAGCCGCTGCTTTCCCGAAAAAGTGCCGACGGGTGATATTGAACTGATTTTTTAAAAATTCATTTTCCATAGCTTGCCGGTTATACGCGAATTAAAGCCTCTTCCATGTTAAAAATTAATTGGATCGTCTGCATCAGCGCCGCTGTATAGGCACGAATCGCCCCAGGATCCTTTTTGTATTCTCCAATCTTCATTAATTTGTCCATTTTAGCCGGGTTATTCTTGAAATTTGCCTGCTCTTTTTCAAAATAGCGGGTTAAAATTTCAATTTCCTTGGCCTTGGGTTTCCGACAAATAATTTTCCGAAATGCCTTTTCCAAGACAGATTCCAATTTTCCATTTTCCTTCGATAAATGGCTCGCCAAAACCCGCGAACTTTCCATCACATGCGGATCGTTCATCATGACTAAGGCCTGCAAAGGCGTATTGGTACGACCCCGTTGGACCTCACATTGATCCCGATTGCTGGCATCGAAAATCAACATGGATGGCGGCGGAACCGTCCGTTTAATAAACACATACATCCCCCTCCGATATAAATCTTGGTTATGATCTTGAATGTAATTCATTAAAGATCCCCGTCCTGAGGAGGCAATTTCCCAAATTCCTTTGGGTTGATAGGGCTTGACACTCGGTCCACCGATTTCCTCATTCAAAATCTCGGCCGAGGCTAATACATGATCCCGAACTTGTTCGGCCGGAATGCGCATCCGTGATGAATGTGATAAATAAATGTTTTCCGGATCGCTTTTCAGGGCGGCGGCGGGCACATCGGAGGATTGTCGGTACGTGGCAGAAAGCACGATTTGCTTGACCAAACGCTTGATATTCCAATGATGAGCTTTAAAGTCGACGGCCAACCAATCCAATAATTTGGGGTGCGTCGGCAATTCCCCCTGCATCCCAAAATCCCCCAAGGTCTTCACCAAACCCCGGCCAAAAAACTGTGCCCAAATTCGATTGACGAATACGCGAGAGGTTAATGGATTCGCGTCATCGACCAACCAATTTGCCAATCCCAAGCGATCCCCCCCGTATTTCTGCTGAGAATAAGGTAAAATACTTTTCGGAATGCCCACGCCTACTTCGGCGCCATGCATGTCGTAATTGCCCCTTGTCAACACATAGGCCTTCCGCATATTCACAGAATCCTTCATCACCATCACATCCACGGCGGAGGTATCGCGTTTATTGATAAAGTTTAATAATTTTTTGACGTCCTGTGTCGTAATCCGCATGTTTGGCGGATCGGCAAAAGAGGCATCAATCGTTCCAAAAAGCCCCTTTTCAGGTACCTGATTAAAGAAAGCGAAGGTGGAATAATAGTCTTTTTGGGAAATCGGATCGTATTTATGGTCGTGGCATTTCGAGCATTCGAAGGTTAGTGCCAAAAAGGCTTTTCCAAAGGTACTCGTTCGATCATTTACATATTCGACACGGTATTCTTCGTCGATAACGCCTCCTTCCTGGGTGATTTTGTGGTTCCGATTGAAGCCGGTGGCGAGCAGCATTTCTTTGTTGGCCCCCGGAATGAGATCACCGGCCAACTGCCATTTCACAAATTTCGCATACGAATAATTCGCATTAAATGCATGAATCACCCAATCCCGCCATGGCCACATCGTCCGCAAGCCATCATCCTGATATCCGTGGGAATCCGCATAACGCGCCACATCCAACCAAGGTGTGGCCATTTTTTCGCCATAATGGGGATTGGCCAAAAGCTCGTTGACAATCTTCTCATAGGCATTCGGGCTCGTGTCTTTTAAAAAGCGATCTTGCATCTCCAAGGTCGGAGGCAGGCCTATCAAATCCAAACATACGCGTTTTAACAAACGTTCTTTATCGGATTCTTTGGAGGGCTTCAAGCCCTTTTCGGCCATTTTTTCATAGACGAAATAATCGATTTCATTGCGGGCCCAGTCGGCATCTGCTTCGGGTAATTCAGATTTCAAGGGCTTAATGAACGCCCAATGGGGTTTATAGTTGGCGCCTTGTTCAATCCACTTTTCGATGAGGTCGATTTCATGCTGACTTAAGGTCAAATTCGACTTCATCGGCGGCATGCGTTCCGAGGTATCCTTCGTAATCAAACGCGTGAAAGCATCGGAGGCATAAGGGTCGCCGGGCACGATGGCGTGGGCTTTAGTATTATCTTTAAACGCGGCAAAGGCCCCTTCAGGCGTATCCAAACGTAAATTGGCTTGACGTTTGTTTGCGTCTGGACCGTGGCATTTGAAGCAGCGGTCGGACAAAATCGGCCGAATGTGAAAATTATAATCCACCACGTCCGGCATGGACGTGTCGGAAGCCTGCGCATCCGAGCAACTCCACGCCACATAGAGCATGCAGGCAAGGAAGGCAATAGGCACAAAAATCTTCAAATATCTCATCATTTACCAGGCTAAACGTTCCATTGTATTTAATTCCGGGCCACCCCCGCGGTTTGCACTTCCCGCCATCACATAGATTTGATGATTCAAATACACCGCGGAAGTCCCATGGCGTCCTTGTAACAAATTGGGCAAGCGAATCCATTGACCCGTTCGCGTATCTAAGGCCTCCACTTCGGAATGGGCAGGCACCTGGGTAGCGCTTTCGCCATTCATCACGACGATATATGGTTTTTTGACCACAGAGGTGGTTCCTGCACGGAGCGTAGGCAGTGGATTGGCCAAGGTACTCCATGTACCCGTTTTAAAATCGTAGACATCCACCTCGCCGATGGTTAGTTCCAACACCTTCCCTATCGCCGCATGACTCGTCCGCCCTCCGGCCACATACAGTTTATCGCCGAGTATGGCCGCCTGAAAATGATCTCGTGCGCGAGGGGCATCGGGTAGTTTTCGCCATTTCCCGGTCGATGGATCATATTCATCAAACCAGGTCACATGTCCGGCCCAATGACCATCTTGTATGCCCGAAACGATGTAAATCTTATTTTTATAGTGACATATACCGGCAGATCCACGTAGGCGATCGGCGGGTAAAGAAGGCCCATCGCGCCACGTGTTGGTTTTCGGATTAAAAATCAAAAAATGGCCTATGGGTTGTTCATGTGGGTATTTACCGGTAAGGGCGCCGATGATGTAAATTTCATGTTGGAACGACATGGCCTGAAAATGGTGAAATTCCATGGGGGCGATTCCGAGGTTATCCCATCGGTTTGTTTTTGGGTCATATACCTCCACCGGCTTTACACCACGTCCGCCCAGGGCATATAATTTTCCATCGCATTCCACAAAACCACTTTCATGGCGTTTTTCAGCAGAATTAATTGGGTTAACGGAAAGCCATGGGCTGGAGGGTATTTGCGAATAGAGCTGGCATGACAGGCTGATAAACAGGCCGACAAAGCAAAATATTTTCATGAGTAAACAGGTTTCAAAAAGCAAAATACAAAATTCTTCTTTGTCTTAACCTATTATAAATCACAGAATTCTAAAAAAATATTTTTAGCTTCGTGTCCAAACTAGACACTTGATTACCATGTTTAAAAAATTATTATTGTTTGAAGTTTTAATCTTAGGCGTTGGAAGCCTAATTTCTTGGACGAATCCGACGAAAAAACCGCTGGTGGATGAACCTACTGAAAAAATTTACACCCAATATTGTGCTTCATGCCACGGTGAAAAAGTGGAAGCTTTTGTGGATCGTAAATGGAAACATGGGAATACAAAAGCTGAATTGATTGCCAGTATTTCAAATGGCTATTCAGACATGGGAATGCCAACATGGAAGGAAACCCTTTCGAAAAAGGACATCGAAAAGCTAGCGGATTTAATCGTGGAAAATTTGGCGGGTGTGGAACAATATAAATTTGCGAATAAGCCTAGTTCAAATGTATTTTCGTCCGAAGGCATGACGGTAAGTTTGGATACGATTGCGACGGGATTTGATAGCCCTTGGGGTTTTGCTCAATTGCCTAATCGCGATTATTTGATTTCAGATCGTTCTGGGACCTTGTATTACGTAGACCAAAAGCGCAACAAAACTGCCATCCAAGGTACGCCAGAAGTGATGGCAAAGGGACAAGGCGGCTTGTTGGACGTCGCTTTGCATCCGCAATATGAGCAAAATGGATGGGTATATTTATCCTATTCAAAATTCAAGAAAGATGGGGCATTGATTTTAACTGCTACGGGCATCGTGCGCGGAAAAATCAAGAATAACATGTGGGTGGAATCACAAGACATTTTTGAGTCGCTTCCCTATACGAAAACCTTCCACCATTTTGGTTCTCGGATAGCCTTTGACAAAAAAGGATACTTATTTTTCTCTGTGGGCGAGCGGGGAATGGAGAAGGAATTTCCTCAATTTACGGACAATGACAATGGAAAAATTCACCGTTTGAATGACGATGGCACTGTGCCAAAAGACAATCCCTTTGTTGGCAAAGATCCTGCAAAATTCCATCCAAGTATTTATTCCTATGGGCAACGCAACCCGCAAGGATTAACCCTAAATCCATTTACGGGTGCGATTTGGGAAACAGAACATGGGCCACGCGGTGGGGATGAGATTAATATCATTCAACCAGGACGTAATTATGGATGGCCGGTAATTTCATACGGAATTAATTATGATGGCAAGCCGATTACAAATATTTCGAAAAAGGAAGGCATGGAACAACCGATTTCCTATTTCATTCCGTCCATCGCGCCATCCGGTTTGACCTTTGTGAATAGCGATAAATATCCAGCTTGGAAGGGAAATTTAATGATTGGTTCCTTGCGCTTTAATTATTTAAATCGCTGCGTCATCAAGGACAATAAGGTTGTTTCCCAAGAAAAAGTATTAGTGAACCTTGGCCGGATGCGAAATGTGGAATTAGGGGCTGACGGATATCTTTATGTGGGTACAGAAAACCCTGGCATGGTATTCCGTTTGATGCCAAAGAAATAAGCCGAACAATTATTTTGAAGGAGGCAGGGATTTGATTGGGGTAACCCTAGTCATCTCCTGCCTCTTTTTCATTGACCGCTTTTCGCTGATTCAATTCCTTGATTTTTTTCTTTCCTTCGAGTTTGTAGGAAATTCCGATGTAATAAATGCGGGTTTCCTTTTTCTTTTCCAAATCAGAAACAATGCCAAAAGGCCTTGAATCGTAAATTGTAATTTGGGAATTCGTCAGATCATTCACCCGCGCATTCACACTTAATTTGCCTTTCATGTAGTCTTTTCTAAGCCCCACATCGATGGTGTAATAGGCCCCTATGATACCTAAAGGACTTAATATGGCAGACTGATACAAATAGGTGAGTTGGCCTGACCACCCCTTCGCCCATTTAAACTGATTATTCAACCGAGCGGAACTTGCCCAGCGTTGTTCTTGAATGGCTAAGGTATTCACAAATCCTTGCAGGTCCATTTGATAAACTGAGCTGGTAATTTGCATTTTCCAGGCTTTTAAAGGGGAAAATTGCAGCATATTTTCAAAACCAATGGATCTGGAATGACCTAAATTTTCATAGCGGGTCATGGTGGTGTCGCCGTCCAATTGGGTTCTTACTCGACTGACGAGGCCATCAATATTTCGGAGAAATAATTGATTCGACATGCTGATATTTTTCCAGTCTTTCGAATGTGAAAATTCGAGTAAAAATGCGCGTTCAGGTTGTAAATTAGGGTTCCCGGCGTTTAGATTGATTGGATCCGCAAAGGAAATAAAGGGATTCAGGGACCTGTAACTAGGCCGGCTAATTCGCGAAGACACGGAAAGGTTAAATGATTCTTGAACGGAAATTTCTTTTAGGAAGGAGGCGGAGGGGAACCAATTGATGTAGGAGAGTTTAGAAAATCCATGTTGGATATCGAGCTGTGTGGCTTCCATCCGCAGGCCGAGATCCCAGGTGATTTTTTTCATTTTGGCTGAATAATTGCCATAAAGAGCTTGAATATTCTCCAAATAATCAAAGTTATTGCTTCGTTTGGGGTCTAATTCCCAAATTGGAATTTTATATTTTTCGTAATCAAATAGATTGACAAAATGGCGTTGATTCAATTTAAACCCATATTCTAAAAATTTTGTTTTTCCGAAATGACGTTTAAAATCACCTTGAAGAAGAAGTGTATAATTCGTGGATCCGGCTTTACTTCGTTCGATGCGGGTTGGAAAATTCGTATTCAGGGTTTGAAAATCTTGGAAGTAATAGTTTTGTAAGAAATCGTTCCCGTCATCCCCGTCATTGGTAATCCATAAAAAATCAATTTTCGCATCTTTTTTGCCGATGACGGTGTTTTGAAAGGAGAGATTTACATCGAAACCGAGGTCCTGGCCACGTTTGTCGGATTCTCGCTGGTATAAGCGATCCATGGCACGGAAATATGTGGTGGTATTGTATCGGGTTTCCGAATTGTGGTCGGAGGCAAACCTTCCCCAAAAATACCCGGATAGAGATTTATGTGTATCCATGCGGTACATGGTGGACCATTTAAGTGAATAATTGAGATCTCGATTGGTTTCTTTGGCTTCTTGATTGATTTTTGCCAAGCCCCAGAGAGACCCATTTTCCCGGTAGAGTTTTTGGTAATCATAGCGCTGGCTTTCCTTGTAATTCAGGTCCAAAAAATGAGTGAATTTCTTTGAATTTCGGGCCCAGGACAGGGAAGTGGCGTATTTATCGTGGGTGCCAAGATTGGCATTCCATCGAAGGCTTTCAGAGGTGACATCTTTTTTCAGGATGATATTGAGGATGCCGGAACTTCCTTCGGAGGAATATTTAGCGCCAGGATTGGAGATGATTTCGATGCGATCGATCATGTCGGCGGGAAAAAGACTTAGCGCATTGGCACGGGATGAATTTAAAATACCGGAGGGTTTTCCGTCGAAATAAATGGTTAAATTTTGACTTCCTCGGTATTGAATGGTTCCCTCGTTTGTGACGTAAATGGAGGGGATATTCGAAAGGACGTCGTAAAGGTTTCCGCCGAGATTGGTTAGGTTTACGCCCACTTGGAATATTTTTTTACCCGGCTCCTGGGTGATTTCAGATTTTTGGCCTCGAACGACGACCTCTTTTAGAATAGCCGAACTATCCGTTTGTGCCCAGATTGCCTGTGAAAATAGGCATATCAAAAAAAGAAAATTAAGCCTCCAGATCCGTACCACTGGACTCGTTTTCTTTCGAATAATAATAGACTTTTAATTGCGCAACTACGCGCTGAAAATCTACTTTAATCACTTGAATCTTATGAATTTGAAGTCCAGTACGTTCAGTTAAGTCTTTTAACAAGGCTTGTCTATGCTCAGGCTTCATGAATTCCAGGTTATCGTAGAGAATAATTTGATGGTTTTCGTGGGTCAGATTCAACCAGCGACCTAAGACGAAGGTCACAAAAACAAGGATCGTGTTTGCGATGACTAACAATTCGTAGTTGGCTAATGAGGCAATCGAATTCACAATCCCCAAGGTGACCACCAAGAAAAAAAAGCCCATTTCTCCGATAGGCACGGTCACTGTCCGATAACGAAACATGGAAAACATGGCAAATAAACCAAAGGCAAAACCGAATTTCAAATCGGCTTCCGCCAATAAAAAACAAAGCACAAACAGGATGGAATTGAAAAGAAAAAAGGTGAATACAAAGTCCTTATTTCGGTATTTGGGATAATAAATAAACCGAATCACCAAAAAAGTGAAGAGGAGATTAAGGGCATATCGCGTAATGAAATCGATAATCATGGGATTCTATCTTCCGGTCTAAAAATCAAATGTAACCAATATGGAGGAAATAGTGAACTTGTCATCGTAATTTACCAAGTAATAGATATTTTGACCGACATGGACAATTCACTTGTTAATAATTCCGTTAAATATGTAGTTTTGTAAAATAGCCTTCATTCATAAAATAAACTCTAATGGAAAATAAAATCAAACGAAATGAATTCTTAAAATCACTCGGATTTAAAGGTGCATCGTTATTAGCCGTCTATTGTGGAGCAAGCGCGCTCAGTTCATGCCAAAATGAATCAGATGTTTCGCCCTCTGGCCCCGTAGATTTCACTATCGATCTTTCCAATGCGGCCTATTCAAAATTAAATACGGCAGGTAATTATTTGATTTACAATAAGGTGGTGATCGCTCGGACGTCTGCAGCTACAACGGGTTTTGCGGCGGTCACTCAAATTTGTTCGCATGAAGGCCAAGCCCAAGTATATTATACTGGAAGTGGTTTTGCCTGTACAGCACATGGTGCGACCTTCAGTTTAACTGGCGCAAAAGTAAATAATGTGAGTAGCAAAGGGATTACGGCTTATCAAACGAGTTTGTCGGGAACAACATTACGCGTTTTTTCATAGGGCCATCGATGAAAAATTTTCTCTTCGGATTCTTGCTGGTTTTCCTATACCTACCCCTATGGGCGCAAGACGATTTATTAGCCATGCTGGAAAAGGAATCGGCCAAAGAAAAGGTATATACGCAAGCAACGTTTAAAGGAACCCGATTAATCAACGGCCAAACGGTGGAAACCATTGCAAAAAAGCATTTGAATTTTTGGATTTCGCATCGATTTGGAGCTTTGAATTCTGGATTTATCGATAATTTTTTGGGATTGGATGAGGCGAAAATTCGCTTGGGTTTAGAATATGCGTTGACAGACCAGTGGCTGATTGGCGGCGGGCGCTCCACGATTGAAAAAACCTATGACCTGTATACGAAATACAAGGTACTCCGACAATCCAACCAAATGCCAATTACTCTAACGGCCTATGGAAGTCTTTCGACGAATACCATGGCCACGGGATATTCCCTCCCATCCGGGAATATCATGCGGTATTCAAATAATTTACAAAGGCAGAGTTATATGGGACAATTATTAATTGCCCGGAAAATGAATGAAAAGGTGTCATTGCAACTCATGCCTACTTTTTTACATAACAACAAATCCGAGAGTCCCGATATAGCCAATGATTTAATGTCCATGGGTTTTGGGGGGCGATTTAAAATCACAAATCGACTTAGTATCTCCACCGAATACTATAAAAATCTAGGTCAGTCGGCGACCAACCCCTACCAAGATTCCTTTTCGATGGGTTTTGATATCGAGACGGGCGGACACGTATTTCAATTGCACGTATCTAATTCCAGAGGAATGATCGAAAAACATTTCATCGGCCAAACAATGGGCAAATGGAGCAATGGGGATATATTTTATGGGTTTAACATGGCCCGTACCTTTAGTTTTGAGCCTACGAAAAAAAAATAAGATGAAGATGAAATTAAGTTTATTGCTCGCTTGTATTTTGGTTGGTTTTTCATCCATGGGTCAGTTGTACATGGCACAAAATGGGGAAGTTTCCTTTTTTTCCAAGACCCCCTTGGAGGATATCGATGCGACCAACAAGCAAGTAAGTAGCATCATAAACACATCCAATAATGAGGTGGCAGTGCAAATGCGTGTGACGCAATTTACCTTCCCCAATAAATTAATGCAAGAGCATTTTAATGAGAATTATTTAGAAAGTGAAAAATATCCTTCGGCAACCTTTAAAGGAAAAATCAAGGAAGTCGTGGACCTGAAAGTACCCGGTACCTATGCCATCACCGCTGTAGGTACGGCGACAATACATGGGGTAACCAAACCGATTGAAATCAAAGGAACGATTGTTTCCACAGGTCAAACCTTGTCATTTAATGGTCAATTTGACGTCAAATTAGTAGATTATAAGGTAGATATCCCTAAAATTGTTTTCGCGAAAATCGCAGAGACTATTCAAGTGAAAAGTAAAATCGTCTATCAAATTAGGTAAAATCATGAAAAAGATTGGGTCTTTATTGTTCTCATTTCTACTTCTCATTTCTTGTTTACAGGATAAAAATACTCCCATTGCCACAGTTAACACACCGCAAACTCCTGTTACGGCTGTGCCTAACAGCGTAACTTGTGATACCATCAATATCAATTTTGAAAAATCAATTATGCCCATTCTAGAGGCTAATTGTATTGCTTGCCATACCACAGCTCAAAGTTCAGGTGGCGTGGATTTATCCAGCTATGCCAAAATCCTTCCCTATATCAGCAATGGTAAGTTATATGGATCCATCATGCATTTACCGGGATACCAGCCCATGCCATCCATTAGCAGCCAATTATCCAAATGTGATTTAGCAACCATCAAAAAATGGTTGATTGGTTCCTTTCCATCAGGCAGTATTGCGGTCGATTTAAACCCGAAAAATCCCTACAATCCGTTGGTGGCCGTTAATTTAACACCGTCCGCCCCTGTCGGAAATATCACATGCAGTCCGGATACCGTTTACTTTAAGCAAAACATTTTGCCCTTTATCCTTTCCAATTGCGCGATGAGTGGTTGCCACGATGCCATCAGTAAACGAGAAGGCGTTCAGTTAACGGACTATACGTCCATCATGAAAACAGTTCGAGCAGGCGACCCATCGAATAGTTCCTTGTACCGAAGCATATCTGGGGGTGGCGAATCCAGAATGCCTCCACCACCGGCGAAGCCATTTGATGCCACAACGTTAGCATTCGTTTCAAAATGGATTAAACAAGGGGCCAAAAATAATTCATGCGATGCTTCTGCCTTAAATTGTGTGACAACAAACATCAGTTATGCGGCCATCGTTGCTCCAATTTTAAAACAAAATTGTACCGGTTGCCACAGCGGAACCTCCCCTTCTGGAGCCATTGACCTAAGTACCTATACAAATGTGACTAAGTACATTAGCAATGGAAAATTATACGGTTCCATCGCACACAGCCCAGGGTTTGTCCCAATGCCATCCGCCACGGCTAGCCTTTCAGCCTGCGAAATCAGCCAGATCAAATCTTGGATTGATGGGGGTTCAAAAAATAATTAATAATATTGTGCCAATGCACAATCGTATATTGTGACTAGGGCAGCAACAAACGCCCAAGCTAAACCTATCATGAAAAAAATTCTGCTCTTAGCCTTATTAGGCCTTCCAACCATTTCTTTTGCGCAAAAAAAACCAAACATTATCCTGATCATGATGGATGATTTAGGCTATGGCGATTTAGGGGTATATGGCGCCAGTCAATACCAAACACCGAATTTGGACAAGATGGCCAAAGAAGGTGTTCGCTTTACGCATTTCTTGTCGGCACAAGCCGTCTGTTCAGCTTCCCGAGCAGGCCTTTTGACCGGTTGTTACCCAAATCGAATCGGGATCGCAGGTGCACTTTTCCCGAATTCCAAGGTAGGTATTGATGCCGAGGAAGAAACAATCGCCGAATTATTGAAAGCAAATGGATATAGGACGGGTATTTTTGGCAAATGGCATTTAGGGGATCGGAAGGAGTTTTTACCGCTCCAACATGGCTTTGACGAATATGTCGGAATACCATATTCCAACGACATGTGGCCCGTGAATTATGATGGCACAAGACCCGAAAATAATCCCAAGAAAATTCACCCAGAATTACCCTTGATTCGAGGGAATGAACCCGCTTCCTATATCAAAACGCTGGATGACCAAGCCCAAATCACCCAAATCCTAACCAAAGAATCCATCCAATTCATCGAAAAAAACAAGGCAAAACCATTTTTTCTTTATCTCCCAAATCCAATGCCTCATGTGCCCATTAACGCATCTGCCGCATTCAAAGGCAAAAGCAAACAAGGTTTATATGGCGATGTGATGATGGAAATGGATTGGTCAGTGGGGCAAATTCTCCAAACGCTCAAACGACTACACCTGGCCGAAAATACCCTTGTTATTTTTACGAGCGACAATGGCCCTTGGCAGAATTTTGGTAATCATGCTGGGTCTACTGGCGGATTGCGTGAGGCGAAAGGCACATCCTTCGAGGGAGGGCAACGCGTTCCTTTCATCGTCCAATGGAAAGGGCATATTCCCGAGGGTCAGGTACAATCGGGTTTAGCATCGAACATCGATTTATTACCAACCATTTGCGCAATAACCAAGAGCCCATTGCCCAAGAAAAAAATCGATGGCGTGAATATACAATCGCTCTTACAAGGAAATACGGATGCTGAACCTCGAAAGGAATTCTATTATTATTACCGAACAAATAACCTGGAAGCGGTTCGAAAAGGAACATGGAAATTAGTATTTGCCCATCCGGGCCGGACGCATGAGGGTTTCATGCCGGGGCAAGATGGTTTTCCAGGCCCCCTGCGGGAAGATTTTCCGTTCAAACAAGCCTTGTATGACTTACGGAGGGATCCGGGCGAACGCTATGATGTCAGTGAAAAATATCCAGAAAAACTGGCCGAATTACAAACCTTGGGCAATCAAGCGCGCGCGGAAATCGGTGACGATTTATTAAAGATCAAAGGCAGCGAAAATCGGGCTGCTGGAAAGGCCCTTAATCCATGAGACAGGTATTCATTCTCTCGCTTTTGACCCTTGCGCTCAGCGCCATGGGCCAGAAAAAACCAAATGTCATTTACATATATGCGGATGATCTCGGCTATGGGGAACTCGGCGTTTATGGACAAACAAAAATCAAAACACCCTTTCTTGACGCCATGGCAAAGGAAGGCATTCGCTTTACCCATCATTACACAAGTGCACCTGTCTGCGCCCCGGCACGATGCATGCTCATGACTGGCGTTCATGCCGGGCACTCCTACATTCGGGGAAATTATGAATTGGGGGGATTTGCTGACAACAAAGAAGGAGGCCAAATGCCCTTGCCAGAAAACACCTTCACCATCGCCAAACTCATGAAAGATGCAGGCTATCAAACAGCTTTGGTGGGGAAATGGGGTTTAGGAATGAATAATACGACAGGGAATCCGAACCAACAAGGTTTCGATTACGCCTATGGCTTCCTCGACCAAAAACAAGCCCATAATCTATATCCCACCCACCTTTGGGAAAATGGAACATGGGACACCTTGCGGAATAGCTACCAATTAGTCCATGAATACCAAAACAAAAAAGTAGCTATCGATTCCATCGATTTTGAGAAATTCAAAGGCAAAGACTATGCCGCCACCAAAATGATGGAAAAGGCCCTCAGCTTCATCGAAAAAAATCAAGACAAACCCTTTTTCCTGTATCTTCCTTTGCCGCTACCCCATTTGTCCTTGCAAGCACCCGAAGAGGAAATCAAAGCCTATCAAGGGAAATTTGAGGAAACGATTTACACGAGTCAAAAAGGAGGTTATGTACCCACAAAATATCCTCGGGCCACCTACGCGGCCATGATTACGTATTTGGATAAACAAGTGGGGCGCGTGATGGCAACGTTAAAAAAATTACAGCTCGACGAAAATACGCTGGTAATTTTTTCCAGCGACAATGGCGCGACCTTTGATGTAGGCGGGGTGGACACCGAGTTTTTTAACTCCGTCGGCGGACTTCGAGGAAGAAAGCAAGATTTATATGAAGGAGGTATTCGGGAACCCATGATCGCTCGGTGGCCCGGAAAAATCAAAGCCGGTCGCTTAACGGACCACCCTTCCGTACAATTCGATCTTATGGCCACGCTCAGCGATTTAACGGGTCAAAAAATCCCCGTGCAGACGGACGGCATTTCTTTTTTACCTACCTTATTAGGCAAATCACAAAAGGCTCATCCTTTTTTATATTTTGAATTTCCGGAAAAATCCGGGCAAGTGGCCGTGCGCATCGGGAATTTCAAAGGCATAAAAAGCCAATTAAAAAAGGACAAAAATGCCCCTTGGGAATTATTTGATTTAACTAATGACCCTTCCGAAAGCCATGACATTGCGAAGGAGCATCCTTCCTTGCTAAAACAAATGGATGAAATCGTCAAAAAGCAACATCGTCCCTCCCACATCAAAGAGTGGGAATTTGTGGATCCGAAATTTTAACAAAATCAAATAGGCTAAAAAGCCCATGCTCGTTCATAAGCCTGATAAAAATCAAAGCCTTGTAAACTTTGGAAACCTAAATAAGCAAGTCAAAAATTATTTTTTTACATGCACGACCCAGAAAAAAAATCCCTTTGAAAAACTCAAAGGGATTTTTTATAGGTAAAACCTAGCTTATGGCTGACTTAAAAAAGCCTTCGAATAATTGATTTTCATCGCATCCATCGCAGGTAAATGACCCGTTAAGCGCTTTTTGAAATCTGTATAGTTTTTGGATTCTTTCGTCGACCAAGAAACTTCCGATAGCGCTAAAGCCCGTGGATAGGTCATGTATTCCGCATAATTAATATTGCTGATATATTCTGTCCATACATTTGCTTGAATCCCCACGACATGTTTGGCTTCTTCTGCGCTTAATTCGGGAAGGTTCGGTTCAAAGGAATAACATTTGCTCAAAGGCAAATTACCTCCAATCGCAATGGGTTCCGTTTTAGGATCTGCTTGGTAATAATCCAAATAGAAATAGGAATTCGGTGACATGACCACATCGTGGTTTTGTTTGGCCGCTTCCACACCGCCTTTGGTTCCGCGCCAAGACATCACCATGGCGTTTGGAGACAAACCGCCTTCGAGGATTTCGTCCCAACCTAATAGTTTTTTACCCTTCGATGTAACAAATTTATCGATCCGACGAATGAAATAACTCTGCAATTCATGCTCATCCTTTAAACCTAATTTCTTGATCAAATCTTGGCAGAACCGACTTTCTTTCCACTGAACCTTTGGACATTCGTCGCCACCGATATGAATGTATTGGCCAGGAAACAAGGCCATTACCTCGGTCAAGACATCTTCCAAAAAGGTAAATGTTTCCTCGCGTGGAAATAACACATCCTCGGCTACGCCCCATTTCGTTTTAACTTGCAATATTTTATCAGGATTCGCGCCGAATTGCGGATAGGCCGCAAGCACAGCCGTTGAGTGACCCGGCATCTCTATTTCCGGAATCACCTCAATGTATTTTTTAGCGGCATAGGCTACAATGTCTTTCACTTGCTCCTGCGTATAAAAACCACCATGCGGCTTTCCATCATATTTTTGATCTTTGTAATGGCCCAACATACTTTCCTTCCGCACCGAAGAAATTGAGGTTAACAACGGATATTTTTTAATTTCAATTCGCCAGCCTTGATCTTCAGTCAAATGCCAATGAAACGTGTTCATCTTGTAGACCGCCATCAAATCGATGAAGCGTTTCACCGATTCCACCGAATAAAAATAGCGACCTACGTCCAACATCAAACCGCGGTAAGAAAAGCGTGGCTCATCTTGAATGTTGACATTCGGAATTGCAATTGGACCCGCGATCGCTGTGCCCGCATAGATTTGCGCAGGCATTAATTGCAACAAGGTTTGCAAGGCATAAAAGGCTCCCTTTCCGGTTTTGGCTTGGATGCTTATTTTTTTTGAAGTAACCTCTAGGGAATACGCCTCGTTTCCTAGGGAATTATTTTGGGTAAATTGGATCGTGGAACCATTTCCGGTTTTGGCAGCCATGGGAAAAGAGCTGGCTTGTTGGATATGTTGGGCGAGTAAGGCGGCCACCGGAGCGAAATCGGCATGTGCATAACCAATACTAGTAGACTTTTTAATGATAAACTGACCGGTTGCCGGTGTTAATTCTTTAGGCAAGGGGATGAGGTTATACGTATTTTGTGCGAAGCTTGAAAAAGCAATAAAACTGATGAATACTAAAACTTTCATGGTGACTTAAATAGGTGAATGACAAAGGTAAGGGTTGTAAATAATTTTACACAAAAATACTTTTAATTATAAAATTTACTAAAAAAGTATCATATTTGGCTTTCGATTACAAACAATTTACAAATCAAACTATGAAAAAAATCTACCAGAGCAGGGTCACCTGCAAAAAATTTCTATGGATTTTCGTGTGTTTGTTCGCGTTTTCTACGGCGGCAATTGCGCAAACAAAATCCATTTCAGGAACAGTTAAAGATCAAAAAGGGGATGGAATTCCAGGGGTATCGATTTCCGTGAAGGGAAATTCAGCGAAAGGAACGACGACAGATGCGACGGGTAAATTCCAATTGGGCAATGTCGATTCAAAAACGATTTTGCGCATAAGCTCAATCGGATTTGAGATCCAAGAAGTTGCGGTCGGCACTAAAACCATGATTGAAATTACCTTAGAAGAAAGCGCTGCGGCCTTGGAAGAGGTGGTAGTTGTAGGTTATGGGGTTCAAAAGAAAGTGAATATGACGGGGGCTGTATCGACGGTAGACTCGAAAATGTTGGAAAACCGCCCTACCACCAATTTACAATCTGCTTTACAAGGAACTAGCCCAGGTTTGATCGTTACGCGTACGAATGGTCAACCGGGAAATGAGGGCTTGGGGATTCAAATTCGTGGAGCTACGACAGCTAACGGTTCTGTAGATCCACTTGTTATTTTGGATGGTGTAACAGTACCCTCGATTACCTTGCGGACTATGAATCAAAATGACATTGAAAGTATTTCCATTTTGAAAGATGCGGCAGCCGCGGCCATTTATGGTGCGCAAGCAGCGGGTGGGGTTATTTTAATCACCTCGAAGAAAGGGAAAACTGGAAAGGTAACCTTTGATTATTCAGGTCAATCCGGGGTGGATTGGGCGGCAAACATTCCGGGACGTATGAGTTTAGAAGAAGAGGCCGTATTCTCCAATTTAGCTCGTAAAAATTCAGGTTCAGGTGCGGAATATTCAGAATTCGATTTAGAAATGATCCGGAACAGAACTCCTGCGGTCGTTAATCCAACGGATACAACTCAATGGTTATTTTACAATCAAGCAAATTTACAAGACCAAGTATTGAAAAAAACTACTTCCATGCAAATGCATAATATTTCAGCCAGAGGGGGTACTGATAATTTAAATTTCTTGGTTTCTGGAGGCTATTATAATAAAAAGGGATTGTTTAAAGTAGGTCCAGATCAATTGACTCGGTACAATTTACGTGTAAATCTAAGTGCTAAATTGAGCAAAAAATTATCCTTAGATTCACGGATTGCCTATACGAATGAATTAACTGAACAATCGTCTCGTGGCGCAAGTGGTCAAGGTTTGATTTACGATATCTATCGCTTAAGAACACGTACACCTTTCTTTACGCCACTAGGTCAATACAATGGAGCCGGGTCAGGTGCCACGACCTATGCAGATTTAGCTGAGGGTGGATATGATAACTTGCGACGTAACTTCTTCGATGGAACGTTCACCTTTAAATTAGAGAATTTAGTCAAAGGCTTAACACTTCGCTCGGTGGCTGGAACGCAATATCGCCGCGGCGATCGCTACATCTTTAAACGTACTGTTCCATTATGGGGACGTTTTGGGGTGAACCGCTATGTAAATCAGGTGAACTCCTATTCGATTACGAATGATGTAACGAACAACGTAAACTTGCAGTTTTTAGCGAATTACGATTATAAATATAAGAAACACACAATCGGTTTATTCGCCGGATATCAGTGGGAGGCCTATCGTTTTGTTAGTACAAATGCGGGAGCAACGAACTTGGTAAGTAATGATTTACCTACCTTGAACTTAGGAGATGACAAAACGAAAACAAACTCGGAATCGATCGGAACCTATGCATTTCAATCAATTTTTGGTCGGTTTAACTACAACTACGATGATAAATATTTAGTAGAAGCCACCTTACGTCAAGATGAAAGTTCTAAACTTGCCGCCGATGGACGTACGAAAATCTTCCCTTCTGTGTCAGCAGGCTGGAATATGCATCGTGAGAAATGGGTAAGTGACCAATTACCTTTCTTATCTGAATTAAAACTAAGAGGATCGTGGGGAACCCTAGGGGGTGCCTTGGGTAGTACTTTAGGATATTATGACTATGTAAATCAATTAACCCGGGGTTCTGCCTTGGTATTAGGTGATTCAAGAAGTTCATACATCTATCAAGGTTCTTTGCCATCGACGAATTTGTCATGGGAGACAATCGAAACGACGAATGGTGGTTTGGATATTGGTTTGTTGAAAAATGCGTTACAATTAACGGCTGAGTATTATGTAAAGTACAACCGGAATATGTTGACGCCCCAACAATTACCAGGCATCATCGGTATCTCGACCCCACGTAAAAACAATGGTGAATTGAAATCGTGGGGATGGGAATTGGAAGCGAAATATCGCGGAAAAATTGGTGAGAATTTCAGCTACAATGTAGGTGCGAACTTCTCGGATAATGATAATCAATTGATTTCCTTCTCAAACCGTATCGTGGTATCCAGAGGAAATAACAGTTTAATTGAGGGGTATCCGATTAACACGATTTGGGGTTACCAAACAGCAGGGTATTTCTCCTCCGCGGATGAAGTAAAGGCTTGGGCATTCCAAGATAACCGTACAGGTGCTGGGGATTTAAAATATGTGGATCAAAATGGTGATAAGCAAATTACTGTTGGAAAAGGAAGTTCGGCCGATTATGGAGATTTGTTGATGTTAGGAACGACAAGTCCTCGGTATTTATTCGGTGTTAATTTAGGTTTCCAATACAAGAATTTTGATTTCTCAGCCTTCGTTCAAGGGGTAGGAAAACGGAATTTCATTGGAGGATCTGAATCTGTAGGACCTTTGATGGTAACTTGGAAACAAGCCATGGCCATTCACCGGGATTATTGGACGCCTGAAAATCCAAACGCGTTATTCCCGCGTCCATACGTTGGAGCGACGCACAACTTTGGTGTATCAGACAAATGGACATTCAATGGTCAATATGCACGTTTGAAAAATATCCAATTTGGGTATAATATTCCATCTACGACTACTAAGAAACTTGGAATTTCGAGAGCGCGTGTATACGTATCGGGACAAGATTTATTTACTGTTTCAGCGATGGGGGCCTTTGGCGCCTTGTTTGATCCGGAGTCAGCGAATAGTGCGGATAATGATTATCCATACTTCTCCACGGCTTCGATTGGTTTAAATCTTTCGTTTTAATTAACCCACATTTAACGATTATTGAAATGAAAAATTCATTAAAAAATATACTGACAATTAGTGCCTCCATCCTATTTTTCACAGCTTGTGATGTGGAGAGGCTTCCGGAAACGAATATTTCCGATGCAACGTTCTGGAGATCTGAAACAGATATCAAAACAGCAAACAACTACCTTTACACGTTTTTGCCTGATTTTAATACCGATGACAACTGGTCTGACGATGCCTTTGGCTTAGCCTCAAACAACATTAGTGACGGATCTCGTCTCGCTCCGGCGACGGCAACGGCAGATTTCAACAACCAATATTTGTTGATCCGTGCAGCCAATAACATACTCGAAAAAGGCCCTAAAACAGGTTTAGCTGCGGCTACCTTAGATCGCTATTTAGCTGAAGCAAAATTCTTCCGTGCTTGGGCTTATTTCAATTTATTGCAACGTTACGGGGGTGTTCCATTGATCACCAAAACCTTAGATGATACCTCACCTGAATTATCCGCAGGATCTGCAACTCGGGATGCTGTAATCGATTTAATCTATGCAGATTTAGATTTTGCTTCAGCGAAATTACCTACTGCCACCGCATTAGGAACTGCAGATTATGGTCGTATCGCTAAAACTGCTGCGTTAGCTTTTAAAGCACGCGTAGCCTTATTCGAAGGAACCCGTGCGAAATTCCATAAGTATGGAGATGCGAAAAAACATCTTACATTGGCCTACAATGCAGCGAAAGCCGTGATGGATAGCAAGGAGCATGATTTATACACTGGACCTTATTTCAATCTTTTCCAATATGAAGGGGAAGGTCGGGCTAATAAAGAAAACGTATTGGTAAAACAATATGGAGTTTCGTTAACGGATCGTGTGGTTTCTCAAAACTATTGCCGAGCAACGCTTGAAAACGGAAATAAGAGCCCTACAAAAGCATTGGTGGATTCGTATTTGATGGTTGACGGCTTACCGATGGAAAAATCACCCTTATACAAAGCACCCGTTTTATCGACAGATGTTTTTGTTAATCGGGATACTCGCTTAAGTGATGACATTTTGAAAAAAGGAGATTCCTATATTTTTACAAATCCAGTTTTTTCAATGTCCTCTTTGGTTTTTGCTAAAACGGGTTTCACGTTCCGTAAATACTGGAACATAGTAGACTGGAACAATCAAGCTTCCTTCATCGACCGTGATTTGATTCGCTATGCGGAAGTGTTATTGATCTACGCAGAATCGAGATTTGAATTAGACGAAGCCATTACAGATGCTGATTTAAACTTGACCATTAATCGTTTGCGTAAACGCGGCGGTGTGGCGGCATTAACCAATGATTTTGCGAAGACAAACGGCTTAACGATGCGGGATGAAATTCGTCGGGAAAGACGTGTGGAACTAGCTCAAGAAGGATTCCGCTATTGGGATTTGATTCGTTGGAAAACCGCCGAAATCGAATTGCCAAAACCTGTCTTAGGAAATTATTTCTTTAAGGAATTTGGTACTACTGTGAAGGTGAATGTAACGAAAGACAATTTCATCATTACACAAGACGCTAGCTTCCGTAAATTCGATCCAAACCGCGATTATTTATGGCCATTGCCAATCAATGAAATCGCATTGAATCCAAGCATGAAACAAAATCCAGGCTGGTAATTCAATTTTATTTAAAAAATATCCCGTAAGGAAAACCTTACGGGATATTTTTTTATCCCATATCTATGAAAAAACAGATCCTATTTATTGCCCTCTTGGTGACCCAAATCGCCTATGCGCAAGTAACGCCACGTAATTTTCTAGCCAAAGCCTTTTCCAAAGAGATGGTCCAACAAGCCCTTGTCTCCCAAAAAGACTATGCCCCCTATCCTAAAACGCGCGAAGCTTGGATGTCCATTATCCCAGCGAAAGAACAGGCCGAATTAATTCAGCGCGCCGAAAAAATTCTAAAAGCTCCCATTCCGATCCTGGACGCCAGCTTACTCATGGAATATGTAAGGTCCGGTGACCGGGAAGAACATGGCAAGGTGTCTTTCGGGAAACGCAATAACCTGATGGAATTAGTCATGGCGGAAACCTTGGAAGACAAGGGGCGATTCACAGAGAAAATCATGAATTATGTTTGGAATATTTGCGAGGAGACCTATTGGGGTGTTCCGGCGCATTTGTCGGTCCAAAAAGCGCGTAGCGGAATGCCGGATGTGGAAGACCCGACGGTCGATTTGTTCGGGGCTGAAACCGCCGCTGGACTCGCTTTGACCGATTATTTCGTGGGCCCTAAACTCGATAAAATTTCGAAACTTTTACGCCAACGGATTTATTACGAAGTGAATAAGAAAATATTGATTCCGATTTTGGATCAAAAAAGATACGGTTGGCTCAGTAAAACCAATGCGGTCAACAACTGGAACCCATGGATTATTTCCAACGTGATGCTCGCCAATCTTTTATTAGAAAAAAACGAAACAACCCGTTTGTCGCATCTATACACCCATATGAATTATTTGGATTTGTATTTCAATGGACTTGGGGATGATGCAGGTTGCGACGAAGGACCCTCCTATTGGTTCGCCGCCGGCGCCAGTGCCTTCGATGCACTACAAGTGCTCGCCTCCGCCACCGGGGATAAATGCCAAATTTACCAAGAGCCTTTCATTCAAAAAATGGCATCCTACGTTTATAAAATGCATGTCTCGAATGACTATTTCGTGAACTTTGCGGATGCCGACCCGACCCTTAAACCAGACGGAATCATGCTCTATCGCTTTGGAAAAGCCTTGAATGATGCACCTTTGATGGCTTTTGGACAATGGGCGAATCAACAATTTGAGCCTGCCATCGCCATCGGTGCTTATCAAAAACACCGACATTTATGGAATCTCATGGCCTATGCGACTATGCCAAAAGACAAAGTGCCTTATCCGGCCTTAGGCGATTATTGGTTCCAAGACATACAAGTCATCACCTCCCGCAAGGGCAGTCAATTTTTCGCCGCCCATGGAGGTCATAATGCGGAAAGCCATAACCACAATGACATTGGTGATTTTGTGTATTATGACAAAGGAGAACCCGTAATCATCGATGCCGGTCGGGGAAATTACACCGCTCGTACCTTTTCGGCGCAGCGCTATTCGCTATGGTTTACCCAGTCGGAATACCATAATCTGCCCCTCATTAATGGCCAAGGACAAAAGGCGGGCCGCAACTTCGAGGCCAGCGCAGTTCAATCGAATCTTTCCGACAAATCCTCTGGAATTACCTTGGACTTAGCCAAAGCCTATCCGGTCGAGGCAGGAATCAAAACCTGGAAACGCAGCTTGCAATTTAACAAAGTGAAAAACCAGGTGGAATTGAAGGATCAATATGAATTGGGGGCTTTGACGCAGCCGGTCCAACAAACCTTCATGACCCTGTGTTCCATCGACACCAGCACCCCCGGAAAATTAGGCTTAAAAACCTCCACCGGCGATGCCCACGAAATTCAATATGACGCAAAAAAATGGAGTATGGCGATCGATTTGCCATCCACCGAAGGCCCCGAATACCGAAGTTTTAAAACAAAATGGGCGAACCGGCCGGTCCAACGAATCATTTTTACATCCAAAGATTCTTCAATAAAAGGAGCTTATCAATTCGTGATAAAATAAAATTAAACATGGATTAAACGGAAGGCCTGCTAAAATCATTTAGTGGGCTTTTCTATTTTTAATCCAATTAAATTTTAATAATTCTGGCAAATAATTCTATAAATATCTTGCCTATTTCTAAGCCGAAATAGATTAAGAAAAAGGTTTGAAAAAAAATGTAAACGTTAACGGAAACGTTTACGGGAAAATAAAAAGGATTAGAAATAGCTTAAATCGATATTTTTTGGTATAATTTAAAGAAGAAAACCTACAGGTCAGGTCATCTTCAGTAAACCCTTTCAAGAAAAAATTACATTTAACTTTCACTATTCTATGAAAAAAAAATTAAAAAATTGGAGCCGAATTCTACTCGTTGGAGTTCTCGCTGGCACAGGTGCTTGTTGGCCATCCTCGGTCCAGGCAGCCCCAGCTTTCGACCGCCTCGTGCAAGTCGCCCCGCAAAAAATTAGCGGAACTGTTACAGATGAAAATAACGTAGGGATGCCTGGCGTTACCATCGCGAAAAAAGGAAGTACAGCAGGTACAAATTCAGATGCCAATGGTAAATTTAGCATCGAAGTAAATGCAGGAGATGTGCTTGTTTTCTCCTTTGTGGGATATAAGAATCAAGAAATCAAAATCGGATCACAATCGATTTTGAATGTTCAATTAGCGCCAGACACGAAGGCCTTGGAAGAGGTGGTCGTGACTGGATATGGCGTTCAAAAGAAAGTAGATTTCTTAGGTTCCGCTACATCCATCAAAGCAGCGACGATCCAAGAGATGCCTGTAACCTCCGTAGAAAGTGCCATGCAAGGCCGTATGACTGGGGTTCAGGTGCAACAAAGTTCTGGTCAACCCGGCGCAGGTATTTCCATTCGTGTACGTGGAGTTACGTCGATTGCAGGAGGGAACGAACCTTTATTTGTCATTGATGGGGTTCCCCAATACAACAATGACAACCGTGCCATGAATGGTATGTCTTCTTTCAATGCCAATGACATCGAAAGCATTGAGGTATTAAAAGATGCATCGGCAACAGCCATTTACGGATCTAGAGGAGCCAACGGTGTTGTTCAAATCATCACCAAAAGCGGTAAGGCTGGCAAAAACCAAGTAAGTTATGAGTCTTCCTATACGCACCAACAAGTTCAAAAGAAATTGAACTTAATGACTGGCGTTCAAATGCTCGATTTCTTCAAACAATATTATACCAATTCCGGCTTAGCCATTCCGGCTGAAATTAGCAATGCAACCAATGCTGAAACGAATTGGCAAGACCAAGTCATGCGTACAGCCTTGCAACAAAATCACACGCTAAGTTTTTCAGGTGGAAATGATAAAACACAATACTATGTATCTGGTAATTATTTAAATCAACCCGGCATTATCCTGGGTTCTGATTTCTATAGAGGTGCATTACGTTTCAACTTAACCACGAAAGTAAACGATCGCGTTAGTCTTCGTACCTATATGACTACTTCGAAAACGGTATCCAATGGATTCTCCGCTTCCGATAACTCACCTACCCGCTACACGGGTAAAAATGGGGTGGGTGCGATGGTCTTGGCTTCGCCAACTACTCCTGTTTACAATCCAGACGGATCCTATGGTAACCCTCGTCCCTTCTCCTTCAGTGGTATCGACGTAGAAAACCCAATGGCCTTCACGCGTGAGTCTTTAGACCGCAACACGGTGATGCGTTTCCAAGGCGGTATGGATTTTAATGTGACTATTGCAAAAGGATTAATCAATACAACCCGTTTAGGCGTTGATTATTTCAATGCTCGGGCAGATTTGTATTTCCCGATTGTATTGGCACAATTGAGCTCCGGTGTGGGGATTGGCCAATTAACAACAACGGCAGCCACCAACTTGGTCGCTGAAGACTTTTTGGAATACAAAAAAATGTTTGGAAAGCTTTCATTTGAAGGAATCGTTGGAGCATCCCTTCAAAATTCATCCTCTGAAATCATCCAATTATTAGGTTCTAAATACATTTCAGATGACTTGAAAAACTATAGCTTTTCAGCGGCAGGAAGTGTATCCAAACCCGTTACAGATATCATCGAAAATCGCTTGATTTCAGCATTTGGACGCTTACGTTTGAGTTACATGGACCGTTATTTATTCTCGGCAAGTTTACGTCAAGACGGTTCTTCTGTATTTAGTAAAAACAAAAAATATGCGATCTTCCCGTCGGTAGGATTTGCATGGCGTGCATCCGAGGAAGCATTTATTAAAGACATTCCATCGATTTCCAACATGAAAGTTCGCGGTAGCTGGGGACAATCCGGAAATACAGCGATCCAACCCTATCAATCCCTATTGCTCGGTAACATCATTAACACCGCACAAGGTGCCGGTTCAGGTTTAGCTGTAGGTCTTTCTCCTACCTTACCGAATGACAATTTAACTTGGGAAACGACAACGCAAAGTAACGTAGGTCTAGATTTAGGATTCTTAAATGAGCGCTATCGCTTGACCTTGGATTACTATATTAAGAATACAACATCTTTGTTGGCCACGGTCCAACTTCCTCCATCAGCTGGATATAACACCATTATTGACAACGTGGGTGAGGTAGAAAACAAAGGATTTGAAGTGGATTTAGGTACGGATATTATCACGACGAAAGACCTTCGTTGGACCGTAGACGCCAACTTATCCATTAACAAAAACAAGGTTGTAGCTACTAAAAACAATTTGCCCTTAACTTCAGGTAACTCGCGTGTTACGACAGGAGATCCTTTATCAGCTTTCTACGGACCGAAATTCAATGGTTTTAGTGCCACAGGGGATCAAACATTCGTGGATGTAAACGGAGACGGCGTGATTAATGGATTAGACAACGTGATGATTGGTAGTCCATATCCTACGTCGATCATTGGTTTAACCAGTAGTTTACGCTATAAGTCATTCAACTTTACGATGACTTGGTCAAGCGTGCAAGGAAATAGCATTGATAACCAATTGTATTTTACTTCGGCTACCCCTAACCCAGCGTATAATCGGATTGCTGACATATATGCCTATTATCCAAAACCAAAGGCATCTGATGTACAACGTAGATCTGATCTTTTCATCGAGGACGGTTCTTATGTTCGGTTGAGAAATATTCGCTTAGATTATCGCCTGCCTTCTAGTAAATACTATAAGTCGGCAAACATCTATTTATCTGGCCAAAATTTGCTCACGTTTACCAATTACAAAGGATATGATCCAGAAGTAAATGCATTTAGTGGTAACTCGCTTCAACAAGGCGTGGACAACGGTGCATATCCGGGTTCTAAGACCATTACATTAGGTTTATCCGTTTCCTTTTAATGACAAACAATTCGTAAAATTTAATCAAGATGAAAAAGTTACATAAATTATATACCCTACCACTCCTACTGTTATTGGTCGTAGGATTGATGTCGAGTTGCGACAAATACCTAGAGGAAATCCCTCCTTCTCGTTACCAAATTTCCACCTTAAACAAGGCGCTTTTGGATGCGTTTGTCATCGGTGCCTATGAACCATTTTCTCGGTCAAGAGGTCGACTCTGGGAATCCACACTTACACGTGACATTGAAGGACTAAGCGAGTTCTGTCAATTGCCTGTAGGTGGAGGAACGAATTATATGAATTATAATTTTGAACCCCAACGAAATGATAACGCTGCCCGCTGGACTACTTTCTACGAAGCGATTGGAAAAGCGAATTTGATCATTAAAACGATCGAAGATGATAAAACCCTAGCGGATAACATCAAAGCACCCTTCAAAGCAGAGGCTTATTTTATCCGGGCTACTTGTTATTGGTGGTTGGTTCGTATGTTTGGTCCAGTACCTTTGCGTTTAACGCCGATCGAAAACTCAAACAACACCGCGATTGTCCTTTCGGATTCAAAAACGATCATTGATCAAATCATGAAAGATCTAACCTATGCAGAAGCGAATTTACCGGCTAAGGTAGCGGAAGCAAATACGGGTCGGGCAACCATCGGTGCCGCGAAAATGACTATGGCAGATGTCTATTTATGGCAAAAAGATTATACCAATGCACGAGCTAAGGCGAAGGATGTGATTGACAACAAAGCCAAATACGGATATGATTTAGTGAAATCGTTGGAGACCTTATATTCACCAAGTAACCCGACGAACTCTGAAGAAATCTTCGCAATTAAATTTTCTCAACAAAAAGCGTTAGGATCTTTCTTACCGACCTACGCCTTCGAAGGACGTGCGTTACAAGCAGGTTTAGCCGCTCGGGGTATTTCTGCTTTAATGGTGCGTGATTGCCCATTAATCAAAGGATGGGACAAAAAAGATTTGCGTAGAACTTGGAATTTAATGGATACCATTACAATCAATGGAGCCAAAATTCGTGCGAATATGATTCCGGGATCTATTTACATGTTTGGTAAATACCGCGATGGTGCAGCTCCAGAGGAAACCGCAGCAGGAAATGATTTCTACTTATACCGCTATGCAGAGGCGCTTTTGATTTTTGCTGAATGTGAAAACCAATTAAATGGCCCTACTGCGGATGCATATAATGCGGTGAATCAAGTTCGTCGTCGGGGTTATGGCGTAGACCTAACCAAGGCAAGTGCCGTGGCTGATTTCCCAGCGGGTTTATCAAAACAAGCCTTTGATGACTTACTATTTACGGAACGTGGATATGAATTCATGTATGAATTAAAACGATGGTGGGATATGGTTCGTACGGGCCGTGCGGCGGCTGTGGCTACCGCTGCGGGACGTCCAGCACCAACACGCTTTACGTTATATTTACCTGATGTCGAATTGATTAACAATCCGTCCATCGCTAAATAAATTAGCTTTTGATTTTTGCCAAATAACTCCCCAATCAAATGGGGAGTTATTTTTTTTAATTGATTATATTTACTTCGCTTTAAACCTATTCATATGAAATTATTGACTTCTCTTTTGTTGGGATGTTGTATCTTCCAAGCAAATGCCCAAAACCCCCTTTATTCGAAATTAGAATCTCAAATGGACTACGCCCTCCGCGAAGCCTCCATTTACGCCATCCCGAAAGGAGAGAAAATCTTTCCTCGTACGGTACGGAATGACTCCTTGATTTTAGTGGGTTCCAAAGACTGGTGTTCCGGATTTTTTGGTGGAGAATTATGGTACCTCTATGAATTAACAGGCAATAAAAAATGGGCCGCTCAAGCCGAAAATTTCACCCTGCCCCTTGAAAAAGAAAAGATGAATGCGGGCACACACGACATGGGTTTTAAAATGTATACGAGTTTTGGAAATGGATTACGACTTAGCCAAAATCCCGCTTATAAAGAAATTTTAATCCAAGCCGCGAGGACCAACATCAAGCGATTTAATCCAAACACGGGGGTAATTCGCTCTTGGGACCATAGTCGGGATAAGTGGGTAAATCCGACCATCATCGACAACATGATGAACCTCGAACTTCTTTTCTGGGCCTTTAAAGAGACCAAAGATTCCGCTTTCTATAAGGTCGCAGTTTCCCACGCGAATACGACGATGAAAAACCATTTTCGGCCCGATTTTAGCTCCTACCATGTCATCGATTATGACCCGAATACGGGCCAAGTCATGAAAAAAAATACCCACCAAGGCGCCGCACATGAATCGTCTTGGGCCCGTGGACAAGCCTGGGCGCTCTATGGATATACCATGTGCTACCGGGAAACGGGTAAAAAAGAATATTTACATTTGGCCGAAAACATCGCCCAATTTTTATTGAAGCATCCACGCATGCCCCTCGATTTAGTTCCATTTTGGGATTATGACGACCCTAAAATTCCCCATGCCCCACGTGATGCCTCTGCAGCAGCATTAATGGCTTCGGCTTTTTATGACCTGGCTACCTTGCAACCCTATAAAAAAACCTATTACCAAAATTATGCCGATCAAATCATTAGCAGCTTAAGTTCTCCCGCCTATTTGGCTCCGGTGGCATCTGCTCATGGCATGTTATTACTTCATAGTACAGGCGGATTACCGAATGGCTTCGAAATTGACGCACCTATCGTCTATTCCGATTACTATTTCCTCGAAGCACTTGTCCGTCAAAAAAATAAAAAATGAGATCTATCATCATCAGTTTATTCCTACTTTCCTCCGAAATAGTATTTGCACAAGCAAATAAAAACGAGGTGTCTTGGAACCAGGAAGGAACTGGAATCACCCTTCATGCCAACCTAGCTGCGCATGTTCAAGACGTAAAAATTCAAATCCGAAGTGATCGAAATACTCGAATCACCAAGATCACGGATATTTCAAGCGACCACCCCGAACCTCAAACCGTATTACCTAATCCCATACCCAACAAGGAAATCTGGTACCCCGTGGTCGATTTTGTTCGAACACCCGGCATGAAAGGACATATTATTCTGGACTCCATGGCCACCGTTTCCGCATGGAATCAGCATTTTTTCAAAAAAGCCGAACACCATACAAATAAAATCACCCTGGAAGCAGACCGTTTGGAGGATTGGGAAAACTCGCTTTACATCGAACCCCGAGCGCGTCAGATTAAAGATTTTTATGTTCAACAAATCGTGCAGCCATTAAATGGGGCCATCAGCTATCATTTTACCCCTTTAAGTGACGATTGGAAAGGTACGATAACCCTACATTTTACAGAAAATGGAGTATCCAAAACGATCAAACATACCATCAATTGGTCCTCAAAAACCACAAGAAAGTCGGAACTCACAGGCAGCCAACTCACTCAGAAAAATCTGAAAGTAGCCCTCTCAAAATCCGTGGACTATATCCTTCGCTCTCAAAACAATAATCCGAGTAGCCTGACCTATGGGAGTCTGAATCTATTTTATGATTTGGATGCACAAAGTTATCGCTCCAACCATTGGATTTGGGGTTCAGGTCCCGCCGTCAAAGTTCTTCTAAACGCCCGCAAAATAGCGGACTTAGCTATTTCAACCTCCGCTTCCGGGCTTTTAGCTGCAGCTGAAAAAATAGGGCAGTCGGCAATCAATGCCCGAATCATGGACGTCACGCATCCCATGTATGGTGTACCGCTCTCCCGCTGGAGAAGAGATATTATTTTGCCAGATTTTGGGTACCAACAATGTTACAGTACCTCCGATGCAAATTTCTTTTCCGGTTGGGCTTGGATTCCCCTATACGCCGAAACGGGAAATCAAACATATTTAGATGCCGCGAAATTACTCGCGGAGACAACGGATAAGTTAATGTCCACATATGGCCTTATCCCACAAGATTATTATGTAGATGAACAAAAGTTTTCAGAACATACCATCGACGAATCCGGATTTGGCGCAGAAGGAATGGCTAATTTATATGCCATCACGAAAGACCCCAAGTATTTCAAAATGACGGATCAATACATGCAAGAGCATTTGAAAAAACTGAGTCGGCCGGATGGATTATGGGAACGTGGTTGGCATCAAAAAACAGGCGTTCAACCCACGATTAAAATGACCCGAGGACTCGGATGGGCCATGGAAGGATTATTAGCCGCGCATCGAAGCAACCCGAAAGGACCCTATCTCGAGTTAGCAAAAAAAATGGCTAATCGGATGCAGGCTTGGCAACAAGCCGATGGTCATTGGAACTTTATTACGGATGAGCCCGTGGAGAAAGTTGGCATCAGCGAAAAAGGCACAGCCTTGTGGAGTTATTTACTCTACCAGCTTTATGCGGCCACCGGAGAACCGAAATACCTGGCCATGGCTCGAAAATCACTAACCTGGTGTTTGGCCAATCAATACCAAGGGGCTGACCGACAAGCTTATGGGGGGATTATTGGAAAAACCATCCACTCTGCTGTTGGTGCCGCATTTAGACCTTGGTTTCCAATTACATGTGCCTATACCTCGGCCTTTTTCTCCTTGGCCATCATGGAAGAACTTAAACTATCCAAGAAATGAAAATCAGCTATATTTTTTTCAGCCTACTTTGCTTGAACGTAGCAAGCGTTTTTGCTCAAAAAACAGCTCCCAATGTCATCGTGATTTTAGTGGATGACATGGGTTATAGCGATATTGGGATATTTGGATCGGAAATTAAAACGCCTAACATTGATAGGCTCGGCAAAAAAGGGGCGATTTTCACGCAATTTTACAATGCTGGTCGTTGCTGCCCCAGCAGGGCCTCGCTCCTCACGGGCATGTATCCGCATCAGGCGGGTATGGGACTTATGGTAAACACGGGAAAATACGATCATTCCAAGGCGTACCAACCCTACCAAGGTTTCCTTAATTTAGAAACGCCCACCATCGCAGAGGAATTACGCAAAAATGGCTACCAAACCTTTATGTCAGGCAAATGGCACGTGGGAGAACAAGTAGAAGATTGGCCGAACCAACGGGGTTTCGATCATTATTTTGGCCTCATTTCGGGCGCTAATAGTTATTATGAATTATTGGCCAGACGTCAACTCGTCGAGGATAACCAAAAATTCACGCCCGATTCGAATTTCTACATGACCGATGCGATTTCTATCAAAGCCATTCATTACCTAAAAACCGCCAAAAAAGAAAAACCCTTTTTCCTATACGTCGCATATACCGCACCCCATTGGCCGCTGCATGCGCCCCAAAAGGTCATCGACCAATACCGCCAAACCTATCAGAAAGGCTGGGAAAAATTAAGGGAAGAACGTTTTGTGCGTCAACAAAAATCCGGACTATTACATATCTCCCAATTACCTCCCATCGATCCGGCCATCGCGCGTTTTGATACGATTAAAAATCCAACGGAATACATCGATAAAATGGCTACCTATGCGGCCATGATGCAAATTATGGATGAGGGCATCGGTCGGATTATGCAAGAAGTAAAAGCCAAAGGCGAATGGGATAACACCGTATTTATGTTTTTATCGGACAATGGCGCCTGCCATGAGATCCTTGACGACCGCTCCGTTCGCGACCTCGGCGAGGAAGGCTATCAAAAATCCCTCACAAGCCCCGTGGGTACCAAAGGCAGTTATACCACCTACGGAAAAGAATGGGCTTCCGCCGGAAATACGCCGTTTCGAATGTACAAACATTGGATGCATGAGGGCGGAATTTCTACGCCTTTGATCGTTCATTATCCAAAACTCATCAAAAAAGGATTTCAAACGAATCAAGTAGGACACATCATGGACCTGTTTCCCACGATTCTAGATATGAGTCATATTAGGCCAAGCAAAGCCATACAAGGCAAAAGCCTCTTGCCCATTTTAAAACAAAAAATTCGAGCCCCACATCCCTTCATCGCCTGGGAACATCAAGGCAACCGAGCCATTCGAGAAGGAGATTGGAAATTAGTCTGGGACGATGAGGTCAAAAAGTGGGAATTGTATAACCTAAAAAACGACCGCATTGAGGCGCATGATTTGGCCAAAAGCATGCCTAAAAAACGCAATGATTTACTCGCTAAATATACCCAATGGGCCCAAAACATCGGTGTCAAATGAAAAAAATCCTTTTAATTTTTCTCTGCTTTTTTGTATTTCCAAAAACGCATGCAGCCATTTATCCCAAAGAACTGATCGCCAAAACCATCGAGAAAGCCAATAAACAAATTGGACTTAAACCGATTACCGTAACCGCGACAAGCTGTCCTCGTTCCGCCGGGGGGGGCCATGATTTTTATTCAGAGGGTGATTATTGGTGGCCAGATCCGGCAAACCCCAATGGGCCCTACATCCAGCGCGATGGCGAAACGAACCCCGAGAATTTTGTCGCCCATCGCCTCGCCATGATTCGTTTCAGCGACATCGTAGGCTCCCTCGCCTCCGCCTATAAATTAAGCGGACAAAAGCGCTATGCCCTGGCTGCCATCCCCCATTTTCGCGCCTGGTTCATCGACCCAGAAACACGCATGAATCCTTCCCTTTTATATGCACAAGCCATTCAAGGGAAAGCGACGGGCCGGGGCATCGGCATCATTGATACGATTCATTTCTTAGAAGTGGTTAAAGCCCTCGAGGCATTAAAATCCCAGATTTCTCCCGACGATTATGCCGGCTGCCTAGCCTGGTTTAAGGAATATACCAACTGGTTGACGACCCATCCCTATGGCCTCGCAGAACGGGATGCGCTAAACAACCATGGAACTTGTTGGGCCCTCCAAGTCGCAGTTTTCGCCTCCTTCACGGGCAATGCCGGCATGGTGGATTTTTGTCGGAAACGCTACATGCAGGTATTCATCCCGAACCAAATGGCGGCCGACGGTTCCTTCCCTTGGGAACTAAAGCGTACCAAACCCTACGGATATTCACTTTTTAATCTCGACATCATGGCCACCCTGGCGCATGTACTGCAGGTTTGGGATTGGAAAATGCCGGATGGCCGAGGCATCCAAAAAGGCATTCAATTCTTAAGCCCCTACATTCAAGACAAATCGAAATGGACCTACCCTGCGGATGTGATGTATTTCGACCAATGGCCCATCGCCCAGCCATGCCTCTTTTTCGCTGGCATTCACGGAGATCTGGCCGCAATGAATATTTGGAAAAAATTAGATCATTTCCCGACCAACCAAGAAGTCATCCGAAACGTACCCATTCGAAATCCAATCTTATGGCATTCCTATTCCAACCTATGAAAAAGCTTATCATCCTTCTCCTGTTTCCGTTTGCATGTACCCAGGCTCAGAACCTGACATTGGTGAAGGCAGCCCAACAGCATCCCCGCATTTTATTCCTTAAAAACGAAGAAAAAGGCATCAAAGAAACCATTAAAAAAGATGCCCTTTGGCAAAAGGTACACAACATGGTCATCACAGATGCAGATCAGTATTTGGATAAACCCTTGTTAGAACGCATTCAAATCGGCCGTCGGCTCCTCGACAAATCCCGGGAGATGCTGCGCCGACAATTCACCCTCGCCTACGCCTTTCGCCTAACAGGCGACAAAAAATACGCCCAACGTGCCGAAAAAGAACTCGTGAATGTGGCGAAATTCTCCGACTGGAACCCAAGCCACTTCCTCGATGTCGCCGAAATGACCATGGCGATGGCCATTGGATATGACTGGTTATTCTCGGAATTATCTCCCGAAGCAAGAAAAACCATTCGCGAGGCGATTTTACACAAAGGCATCAAGCCCTCCGAGGATCCTAAATACAATTCCTGGTTAAAAGCCAGCCATAACTGGAACCAAGTATGTAATGCGGGCATGAGCTTTGGCGCCCTGGCCATTGCAGAGGATGAACCGGAATTAGCCCAAAAAATCATCCAGCGCGCCCTGAAATCGATTGAATTACCCATGGCCGATTTCGCACCCGACGGCGCCTATCCCGAAGGATATGGCTATTGGGGTTATGGAACGTCTTTCCAGGTATTGTTCAACGACGCGATTGAAAAAGCCTTTGGCTCCGATTTTGGTCTCAATAAAACGCCCGGGTTTTTTGCGACCGCGAATTACCTCCTGCACATGGTTGGGCCAGCGAAAAAGAATTTCAATTATTCGGACGCCGGCGGCGGAGTAGCCTTTCATCCCGCGATGGTTTGGTTTGCGAAACAAACCCAAAAACCCGAGCTCCTCTACACCGAAATCAATACGATTCAGGACTGGAAAAAATCAGACAATGACCGCCTGTTGCCTATGGCGATGGTGTGGGGTTCAGGGATTTCCCTAGCCTCGCATGAAGCTCCCAAGGACCTCATGTACATAGGCGCTGGTAAAAATCCCGTAGCCATGATGCAAAGCTCTTGGACGGATCCAAATGCGCTCTATGTGGGTGTAAAGGCCGGTTCGCCCTCCGTGAACCATGGTCACATGGATGTGGGCAGTTTTGTATTTGATGCGCTTGGCGAACGCTGGGCCATGGATTTTGGCATGCAAGATTATGAATCGCTCGAATCCAAAGGGGTGAAATTATGGGGAAGCCAACAAAATTCCGAGCGATGGGACGTCTTTCGCTACAATAACCTGGCGCATAATACATTGACGATGAATCAGGCATACCAACAAGTCAACGGAAAAGCCGACATCCAAGTGATCAGCCAAGACCCCTCACGCATGGAAATTGCGATGGATTTAAGTTCACTTTATGCGGACCAAGTGGCCGCTACCCAGCGAAATGTCGCTTTGGTAAACCAACAAAAACTCGAAATCAAAGATCAAATCAACAGTCGGGATCAATACACCCTAGTCCAATGGACGATGCTTACCTCCGCGAATTTCATCCCGGGACCCAAAGGAACCGCCACGCTCGAAATCAAAGGCAAAAAGGTGAAATTAGCTCTCGAAGGCGCTGAAGGAACCTGGGAAACCTGGTCCACCGAACCCACGCACGACTACGATGTTAAAAATCTAGGGACACGATTTGTCGGCTTTAAACTCGCCATGAGGCCCAATAGCCAAGAAAAAATCACCGTGAGTCTGACACCTATTCAATAAAAATTAGCCGCGACTCGATTTAGTCCACAGCTCCCATGAAACTGATTTTATTTATTTTCTTAAGTATTTCTGTACAAGCGCAACAACTCTGGTTAGACGACCTGCCCATTCAAACCTATTCCGAAGGTCTCAGGCCAGTCATCGCCAAACAAAGCTATATCAAAGATACCCTACGCATCCAAGGCCAAAAATTTACCCGTGGCCTGGGGGCTATTTCCCCGGTGGTATTGGCTTTTGTGTTAGATAAAAAAGCGACAAGATTTCAGGCGACCGTGGGTCCAGAAGATAAAGGCAACAAAGAAATTCCCTTGTCCTTTTATGTGCTCGGAGATGGAAAGGTGCTGTTTGAAAAGAAAAACATGAAGATCGGGGATGCCCCCGTGGACGTGGATGTGGATGTGCGGGGGATCCAGCAACTCGGTTTGCTCACCACCGACCCCGTCGGGGGCGTAGGGAATAAAAAGACCTATGCCAACTGGGCCAATGCCCGACTCCTCCTCCTCGAAAATTTCACCCCAGGCTACATCCAAAATACCGGTAAAAAATACATCCTCACACCCGAGCCGCCTAAAACACCCCGGATTAATTCCCCCCAACTCGTTGGCGCCAGACCCCAACATCCCTTTTTATACAGCATCGCCGCTACCGGCGAACGGCCCATGCGCTTCCGCACTGAGGGACTTCCTGCCGGACTTAAGCTAGATCCTTCGACGGGCATCATCACGGGAAAAATCGACCAAATAGGGCTTTACCGAATGCGCGTTCAAGCGATCAATACCTTTGGAAAATCGAGTATCCCCTTGGAGATTCGGATTGGCGAGGCGATCGCTTTGACACCCCCATTGGGCTGGAATGGCTGGAATTCATGGGAGGCGCATATCGACCAAGAAAAAGTATTAGCCTCCGCCGAAGCGATGGTTTCGAAAAAATTGAACCAACATGGCTGGTCTTATATTAACATCGACGATGCCTGGCAAGGCATCCGCGATCCCAAAAGTTTGGCCCTGCAACCCAACGAAAAATTTCCCGACATCCGCGGCATGATCGCCAAAATCCATGCCATGGGCCTAAAAAGTGGGGTGTATTCCACCCCCTACATCGCGAGTTACGGGGGCTATGTAGGTGCTTCCTCCGATTTTCCGCAAGGTGGAGAAACGCATGATGTAATTAAGGTGAATCGGCCACCCTTTAGTCGGATCGCCAAATACCGTTTCGAAATCCAAGATGCGAATCAAATGGCGGATTGGGGCGTGGATTTCCTGAAATACGATTGGCGGATTGATGTGAATTCGACCCAGCGCATGTCCGAGGCGCTCCGAAATTCCGGTCGGGATATCGTATTTAGCATTTCGAACAATGCCCCTTTTGAGCAAGTGGAGGACTGGGTCAAATGGACAAATATGTACCGGACAGGCCCGGATATCAAAGATTCCTGGACCAGCCTTTACCACACTTCCTTTACGCTGGACAAATGGTCCCCCTATTCAGGACCAGGGCATTGGGCGGATCCGGATATGATGATTTTGGGCGATGTGTCCATCGGGCCTGTGATGCATCCGACCCGCCTATCGCCAGATGAACAATACAGCCATGTCAGTATATTTAGTTTAATCGCTGCGCCGATGCTGATCGGTTGCCCCATCGAACGGCTAGATCCATTTACCTTAAATTTGTTGTCAAACGATGAAGTCATTGCGATCCACCAGGACCCTTTGGGTAAGGCAGGTCGATTGGTGCAAGAAAAGGACGGATTCCAAATTTGGCTTCGCGAATTAAGTAATGGCGACTTTGCCTTGGGAATTTTTAACCATGACTTTTATGGGCAAAGCCCTGCCTCCTATTTCCGATGGGGACATGAAAAGGCCCGAGAAATTAAGGTAGATCTGAATGAAATCGGTCTCAAGGGCACCTGGAAAATCAAAGATGTATGGCGGCAAAAAGACCGAGGGGTCAGCCAAATTATCACCACGAAAGTCCCTTACCATGGGGTTTCCTTTTTCAGGTTATCTCGGTAAGTCTTTGGGCTTCATTGGCCACATGGCCCATTGAATGCATCTTTAAAAATTGGTGAATGTAATCGGATGCTCGTGACCACACTTAGGGCAAAATCAAATGTACTTCATAATGAATCCCTTTTTCGGCTTTGATGAGGGTATTCCCGGCATCGTCGATGTCCGTAGGAGGAAATAGAGCCCACCATTCTTGAGGGACTTTTTCGATGGGCATGGATAATACTTGACAACCTTGAATATACACATGGGTCTGAAATCGATGGACTTTTTTCGCCTGGGTAGCGATGATGTTCGCCTCAAAAAAACCATCCTCAAACGTACAGCCAAATTGAGGCGACTTTATCTCATATTTTTTTTTGCTTTGGGCCTTTAAAGAACTCGCCAGCAACATAAAAAACAATAAAAAGCCAATCTTTTTCATCTTAATTTCCCCAGTTTTTATTGGGTTCAGCCCCTAAGGTATAGCTAATTTTTCCTCCTTTGACTAAGTCATGGTGAGAGATCCAGGATTTAATCGGCTTGCCATTGAAGCTCGCCGACTGAATGTAGCGGTTCTCCAACGAATTATTTTTCACCTCTATCCGAACCTTTTTTCCTGAATAAAAATCAGGATGTAGATCAATTTCAATCGAATCAAAAATCGGACTACTCAAATCATAATAAGGCGTCGTCGCCACGCCTCCATCCATACTAAAAATCCCGATTTTCATCAACACGGCCAGGGAGCCCATCAGCCCTTGGTCCTCATCTCCACTATACCCAAAATCCGGAGATAGACCTGTATACACTTTTTCGATAACCTTACGCGTCCATTTTTGCGTCAGCCAGGGTGCCCCTAATTGATTGAAAATATAAGAAGTTTGAATGGAGGGTTGATTTCCAAAATTCAAATACACCCGTCGGTTCGCCTCCTCCGTTTCCTTATCGTGTGATTTTCCTGACACAAAATCATGCTTTTCCGCCAATTCAAACGAATGATTTAATTTTTCCACCGCTTTCTCATTTCCGCCCATCAAGGCCGCTAGACCTTTCAAATCATGGGGTACAAACCAAGTCCACTGCGCCGCATTTCCTTCTTCCCAGCCATGGTCGTAGCGGAGAATATCGACCGATTTTTCCCAATTTCCATCCAAATTTTTGATCCACATCCAACCCAAATCCGGTTTGTAAATATTCTTATAATTTTGAGAACGTTTCATAAACAAAGAATAATCCTCTGTTTTGCCTAAGACTTTGGACATTTGTGCCAAGGAATAATCTTGATAGGCATATTCCAAGGTCTGCGCAGAACCATCCATGTGAAAACCATAACGGGTAGAACTTAGCGGATGAGGCACATACCCGCGATCCATGTAATATTCAATTCCACCGCCCACAAAAGTCTTGTGTTCGTAGCCCGCCTTGCTCATCATCCCACCTGGAAAATGATTTTTGCGCATGCCTTCATAGGCCTTTTGCACATCAAATCCCCGGATGCCTTTTTGATAAGCACTGACAATAAAGGGCGTCGAACTGGCCCCCGTCATGACATAGGTATAATTTCCACCCGCAGGACCCCGAGGAATCAAACCCCCATCCTCGTACATTGCGAGCATCGAATTCACAAAGGATTGTGTGACTTCCGGATATACCAAATGCCAGAGTGTATTGATCGTCCATTGGGCGCCCCACATCGCATCAAAATTATGATGCCAAAACTTCGGTTTTCCATTCGCATCCAATGGAATCTGACCCGTGCGCGGAGAAGGCCCCGTCATATCCAAATATTTTCCATTCACATCACTAACGATCCGTCGACCCTGCAATGCATGAAATAAGTCGGTATAAAACCGCTTTTTGTCTGTTTCGTTTTTCCCCTCGACTTTAATTCGACCTAACCACGCATCCCACTCCGAATGACTTTCTTCGACCACTCGATCAAAATCCCAATGCGGCAATTCCGTCGCTAAATTCAATGCCGCCTGCTCTGTACTCACATAGGAAATGGCCACTTTCATCAGGCGTTGTTCGTTCGCTTTGGTCGGAAAACTCACATAAACCCCTACTTTTTCTCCTTCCACTTGATTTTTAAAGTCTTCCAAAACACCCTTCCGCCAGGCCCCGATTTGAGCAAATGGCTTGTCAAAATCAATCACAAAATACACAGGCAAGACCTTCGGTCGACGCAGGGATGGCGCCATAATTACATAACCCTCCAGGCGGTGTTCATTTACTTGTTTCACGAAGGATTTTTGGGTATCCGATGGTCCTAAAAACGTGGCCAAATCAATCAGAATATGACTCTTGTCGGATGTAGGATAGGTATATTGATGAAAACCAACGCGGGTGGTGGCGGTTAATTGGGCCTTGATCTGATAGGCCTCTAAAAATACCTCGTGATAGCCTGGTTTGGCGATTTCTTTGGCATGGGAAAAAGGAGATCCATAAACGGATGCGCCTAAATGGCCTTTGAATTCTCCCGTGGTCGGAAGGACAGGAATGCCGGATAATTGCCAATCGTGAATGTGACTAAAGCATTTGATGCTATCCAATTGGTAGCGATAGCCCGCACCCCAGTCGCTTTGAACGGCATTGTCAGGGCTTAGATTAACCATTCCAAAAGGCCGGCTTGTGGAATTAAAAAAGAACCAACGGGAATTTGCCGCATCCACAAAAGGGTCTACTAAATCCGCAGAAGAAAATTTCAAGGGCGCATGGGCGATGACCTGATCGGCTAATCTCCCATAGGCGGGATCCTGAAAAATGACGGCAGCTTTTCGCAATAATTCTTCGGTGTCGGCCCAGTGAATTTCGGCGATTTGTTGGTACGGCCACACCCGATCTTTTTTAATATAAGGAATTAAAAAATCGAGGCATTTTTTTAGGCTGGCACCTTCGGGTGTTTGATACGAAAATAGGTCAATGCCCTGTTTTTTGGCGAATTCGGCAATGATAAAAAAGCCTTCCAAATTCATCAGGGAATAGCCGAAGGATTTCGTGCGGGCTAATTCGTGGGGCTGGGATCCGTCGGGGCGCAACTGTGATGCCATCCGGCCCTTCGTTACCTCAATCTGTTTTTTGGCCAACTCAAATTGTCCCGTAAACTGCGCAAAATTGATTACTTGAACATCGTAATACGTACCATGATTATTGTGTTCATCAGCCTCATCTAAACCGATTTCGCTCGTGGTCATCCAGGTCAAAAAATCTTTAAACCATTGTTTTAATTGGGCATGATCTGCTGCGCTCCATGCGCCGGAGCCTTGTAATTGGTTGGCGGCATCGGTGATTTTGAATAAAAATCGGGTTTCGATGAGCCCGATTCCCCGACCGTCGTTGATACCCGGAATCCCTTGACTAAATTTTAAATTCGGACTTTGTTTGGTGGCCGGGTTGAGGAACCACGTTTTGATCAGGGTGGCGGCAAATTTGGCATATTTAGATTGCTTGGTTTGTTGGTACGCCACCATCAAAGCCTCCACATCTAGGATTAAATCATCCATTTCATCAGAATCCGTAATGTTTTTGATTTCCGGATTCCGAACACCATCCTTTCGGATATAGGGTTTGCCATTGGGTTTGCTAGGATCAGGCCACCAATAAGGCCCTTGGCTCATATAGTCATGTTTATCACCCGAAGGGGGAATTTGGACTTTATTCATGACCGAATACAGTTTCTGTTGGGTCAGTGCTTTATCAGCTCTTTTGATAAAATCGGGATGTGCTTTCGCAAAAGAGGGGAGGACAACATGTAGGGCCAAAAAAAGGCAAAGCACGTATTTCATAGGTTCAGTAAAATGGATAAATAGGTAAGCAAATGTAGCAAAAAGTATACTCGTTTTTGGCTATATTTAAGGACAAAATGGACAAAGCTCTATGAAACAATCGCTGAAAGGCCTCTACTTCACCCTTTGCATCATCATTGCCGTAGGTATCACGCTCTTGTTCCCCACCCCGTTTGTCGGGATTGGGGATTTTAAATTTAAGGTTTTTATTATTCCACTCTTGCAATTAATCATGTTTGGCATGGGGTCCACGATGCAAATCAGTGATTTTCAAGAGGTTTTAAAATCCCCAAAAGCCGTGGCTTTAGGGGTATTTTTCCAATTTTCGATCATGCCCTTATTGGGCTGGGTATTGACCAAAGTCTTTGATTTCCCGAGTGAAATATCGGCGGGAATTATCTTGGTGGGTTGTATGCCATGTGGCTTGGCTTCCAACGTAATGTCGTATTTGGCCAAGGCCAATGTGGCGCTTTCCCTGACCCTCACCTCCATCGCCACCTTTATTGCACCCCTATTAACCCCGATATTAATGAAAAATTTGGCGGGCCAATTGATCGAAATCGACCTAATCGCCATGATTTGGGAAATCAGTAAATTGATTTTAATTCCGATTCTATTGGGCGTTGTGTACAATAAGTTGGTGGGGAATCGCTGGGCTTGGTTTCAGGACCAACTGCCCAATATTTCCATGTTCAGTATAGGTGCCATCATTGTCATCATTACGGCGAATGGCCGGGATGCGCTATTGGCCGTAGGGCCATTACTCGTAGTAGCCTGTTTTTTACATAATGTACTGGGTTTTGTGCTGGGCTATTGGGGGGGACGGATATGTCAATTGCCCGAGCGGGATTGCCGAACCATCGCCATCGAAGTAGGTCTCCAAAATGCAGGATTGGCCTCAGGATTGGCCATGGCCATGAATAAAGTAGCTACCTTGGGTTTGCCCGCCGCGATATTTGGTCCGGTCATGAATATTAATGGCTCCAGTTTGGCGAATTATTGGAAAAACAAATAAAAAATTACCCGTATCTTTAACGCTTATTATAATCTATTCCAATTTACTCATGAAAAAAAGCCTTTGGACGCTCGTCCTAATGATTCCTATGGCCCTTCAAGCCCAAACCAGCCTCCCGCTGAAGGACTTGTCGTTTTGGCAAAATACCAACAAAGCCAACTGGCAAATCGCCGGCGATGCCCAAGCCGATTTAGCCCAACATGGTGTATTAACCCTTAATCCCGGTACCGGAATTTTGGTGAATATGCCTGACAAAACCAACAAAGCGAACCTCATCTCAACCACCGAATATGGTGATTTCGACGCATCCTTCGACTTCATGATGGCCGCCGAATCGAACTCTGGATTCTATCTTCAAGGCCGATATGAAATCCAATTAATGGATTCTTGGGGAATTAAAAATCCAGGAACGGGCGATTGCGGGGGTATTTATAAACGCAGAAAATTCATCCCACAAGAATATTTATACGAGGGACATGCGCCCCGCGTAAACGCTTGTTTGGCGCCAGGTTTGTGGCAACACATGGAAATTTCCTTCCAAGCCCCACGCTTTGATGCCCAAGGAAACAAAATCGCGAATGCAAAAGTCATTTTAGTCAAATTAAACGGAGCCGTTTTACACGAAAATGTGGAATTAACCGGTCCTACCGGAGGTCCGATTTCCGAAATGGAAGTTGCCAAAGGCCCCATCATGATTCAAGGGGATCACGGCGCAGTGGCCTTTCGCAATATGCAAATCACCGACCTAAGTAATTTACCAGCCACCATGGATCCGGTCAGCTACCAAGTTTTTTATGGTGTTTTTACGTCTCCAGATGAATTTAAAAACAAGAAACCGGATGTGAGTGGTGTCAGTGAAAAAATTAGTTGGGACGTCAGCGCCAAAGCCTACGGCTTTGCTGAAATCCTGAAAACGTCTTTTCAAATCCCTAAAGCAGGAAAACACCAAGTGGAATTTGAGATCGGTGGAAAACATATGGTCAAATTAAACGGTGTCGAAATTTTTAAGGAATTCAACAATGAAAATAATCGCCGTCATACGGAATTAGTCGATCTGCCCGCCGGGAAAGTTGACCTCGAAATCACCGTTTTCAAAAAGAACAAAAGCTCTGCAAATAAATTAGGCTTTTGGTTAAAAGGGCCTGAATTCAGATCGACCGCCTACCACAGCTTCGGCTCCTTCCTTAATTCTTCAAGCGATGATCCGATATTAATGGATGCAAATAACCCGACGATTTTCCGTTCCTTCATGGACTTATACAAGAATGGCAAAAAAAACAAACGGGTCGTTCACGCAGTCAATGTGGGAAACCCAGCCAATTTACATTATACCTATGATTTGGATAATGGTTCCATCGCCCAAATTTGGAAAGGCGATTTCCTAAATACAAGCCCCATGTGGGATTCCCGTGGAGATGGCTCCTCCCGACCGCGTGGAGTAGTGCTAGCCCTACCTAATGTTCCTACCCTTAGCAGCCCAGAAAACGTATTTTCTCAAAGCGACGTGGTTTCAGAGCCATTCACCATCAAAGGCTATGAAGTGGATAAAGATGATAATCCGACCTTTATGTATGAACAAAACGGAGCTGACGTAACGGATAAAATCCGCATTGTGGACCAAAAATATTTGGATCGGACCTTGCAAATCAAACATGCCAAGGCAGGCCAAAAGGTACGCATTGGACTTTCGGCCGACATCAAACAGGTGGATGAAAACACCTATGTGTTGGACGGAAAATCCTATTACATTCGTGCGATTGGGGCCAGTATCGAAACCCAAGGCCTTTCAAAAGTCCTCACCTTGCCCGCCGCAGAGCAAGTTCATTATTCCATTCTTTGGTAACCTTAGCCTTTGACAGACATGAAAAAATATACATTAGTTATTTGCTTGATATGTGTGGCCTTGAATGTATTCGGCCAAAATCCGGTAGAAACGGATTATTATAAAATTGCCAAAATCGCCACGCCGGAAGGGGTGGTGCTGGAAGTAGGTGGATTAGCTTTATTGCCGAATGGTGATATGGCGGCCTCCACGCGTCGGGGTGATGTCTACATCATCGAAAACCCAAATTCAACCCGGCCCTATTTCCGGAAATTCGCCAGCGGATTGCATGAAATCTTAGGATTGGCTTATAAAGATGGCTTTTTGTATTGCGCGCAACGTGGGGAATTAACCCGACTGGTCGATAAAAATGGGGATGGAAAAGCGGAACGTTACGAAACCGTATATTCTTGGCCCATCTCAGGTCATTACCATGAATATTCCTATGGTCCCAAAATTGGACCAGATGGATCCTTTTACATCACAGGCAATGTAGCCTTCGGAAATTCGGATTGGTGGGCAGGAAAATCCACCGTGCCTTGGCGGGGTTGGACCATGAAAATCAGTCCCGATGGCAAGATGGAGCCCTTTGCGGCGGGTATGCGTTCCCCTTGCGGGATTGGAATGATCGATGGGGAATTCTTTTACGGGGATAACCAGGGGGATTGGCAAGGATCAGGTTTCATTTCACACGTTCAAAAAGGGGATTTTTTAGGCCATCCAGCCTCATTGGCTTGGGCGGATCGTCCGGAATCTCCTGTGAAGATGCGGAAGGAAATGGTCTTTAATTTGGTAGACCCACGGGATAATCCCTTGGTAAAACCCGAGTATGTCGAAACGGAAGCGAAGCCAATGACGACCATTTATGAAATGGCCAAAACCTTACCGAATATGGGGATTAAATCCCCTGCCGTGTGGTTACCTTATGGCGTGTTAGGTGTGTCCACCTCTGAAATTTTGGCAGATGAGACGAAAGGAAAATTTGGCCCATTTGCGGGTCAATTGTTCGTAGGCGACCAAGGCATGTCCAAAATCGCCCGCGTATTTTTAGAAAAAGTGAATGGAAAATACCAAGGAGCGTCCTTTGATTTTATGTCAGGCTTCCGCTCAGGGGTATTGCGAATGACCTGGGGAAGTGACAATAGCATGTTTGTGGGCGGTACGAATCGCGGCTGGGGTTCTATTGGGAAAGAAGATTTTGGTTTGGAACGCTTAATTTTTAGTGGTAAAATGCCTTTTGAGATGAAGGCCGTTCGGGCGATGCCGGATGGGTTTGAGATTGAATTTACCTTGCCGGTGAATCGGAAATTAGCCGCAGATATCAATAATTATGATGTCAGCTCTTACATCTACAAATACCACCCGGTCTATGGAAGTCCGATGGTGAATCGCAAAGAAAATCCAGTTCGAGGCGCACAAGTGTCAGCGGATGGATTGAAGGTTCGATTGGTCGTAGACAATTTACGGGAAGGATATATCCACACGATTATTCCGGAGGGGCTTAGGTCCGAGACAGAAGGAAATCCTTTGTTGCACGGAACGGCCTATTATACCCTTAATGCCATTCCAGCGGGAGCCAAAGCCAATATCCCATTGCAAACGCCAAAACCAAAGGCGAAAAAAGACCTGACAGATCCTAGCAAGGAAGCCAATACGCCGGATAATCAAACAAAAGAAGCTGGTCCGAAAATCGCGGCAAGTATCATTTCAGATAAGGAGGCCAAAGCCCTTTTGACGAAACATACCTGCCTGGCCTGTCATAAGGTAAACGAAAAAGCGGTGGGTCCAGCCTACACGGAAGTGGCGAAACGGAAATATACGAATGCGCAAATCGAGGCGCTGATTGCGATGCCAAAACCGTCCAATTGGCCAGAATTTTCAACGCCGATGCCTCCCATGGGCAATTTGCCCAAAGGCGACATAAAGAAATTAGCCGCCTGGATTAATTCGCAGAAATAGAAATAAAAGGGGATTGGACTTTTTCGAATGAGAACAAACCCAAAATAGAACGAGTGGACGATTTTCGAATGAGCACTTGCCCGGTGGCATGGAGATTAAATGTTTTCGAGATACTCCAGCAAAAAATCGAAGCTATTTTTTTAAAAGAGACGCCTAGGCGTCTCTTTTTTATTTCCGTAAATGATAGGATTTCGTCTTGGTGAATGCCCGCAAGCCCACATGAGATAAGGTAGATCCGAATCCCGAATGTCCCCGACCACTCCATGGAAGTGCGGCACTGACGCGGTCGCAACAATTCCAATAGCCTGAGCCTGAATTCACCTGAGCCAAGATGGTTTCCGCCCGAGTTTGAGAAGCTGAATACACACCAGCCGTTAAGCCAAATGCCGTGTCGTTCATCTTTTCTACCGCTTCCGCATCTGAATGAACTTTCATGATGCCAATGATCGGACCGAAACTCTCATCTTGCATGACAAGCATATGTTGTTGCACATCGACTAAAACCGTTGGCGCAAATCCATAGCCCTTCCCCTCCATCGCTGCACCTCCCGTGAGTACACGTGCTCCTTTGCTCAGCGCATCTGCCACTTGAGCTTCTAAGACGGCGATTTGATTTTTTCGAGTGAGGACAGATAGGTAGACACCTTCTTCAGTCGGCGCGCCGATTTTCCATGAATTCACCTCCTGAACAAAGGCATCCACGAAGGCATCATAGATTTTTTCATGGACATAAATGCGCTCGACCGAGCAGCAGCTTTGCCCATTGTTATAAAAGGCCCCATCTGCAATACCCGCCGCAGCACCTGCCACGTCCACCACGTCATCCGCCACATAGACCGGATCCTTACCCCCTAATTCAAGGACGCAAGGCACCATTTTTTCGGAGACGCGTTCGTAAATATATTTGCCTGTGGGATAAGAACCCGTGAAATAATATCCTTGAAACGGCAGGTCTAATAGGGATTTCCCCACTTCACCCTCTCCGATCGCGAGGATAAACACATCCTCGGGAACACCAGCTTCATGTAGATAACGAGCGATTTCCATACCGGTCAACGTCGCAAATTCCGAAGGTTTATACATCACCGCATTTCCCGCCAAAAGCGCCGGAACAAACACGTTCACGCCCACATTGTATGGATAATTCCATGCAGAGATATTACAAATCACCCCTAAAGCTTCATAGACAATTTTTTCAGTCATTTGTTCAGAAACGGACATGAGTTCGTCGGCCAGGTAAGTCGGCGCATGTTCCGCGAGCCAGGTGGCTTTGCCGGAGGCGCCGTTGATTTCGTTCCGACTTTGTTGCAAAGGCTTCCCCATTTCCGCCGTCAAAATCCCCGCCAAGGCTTCCATATTTTGTTTCAATAAATCCACAAAGCGAAGCAAAATCGCGGAACGTTCTTCCACTGTTCGTGCCGCCCAGGCTGATTGCGCAGCATGAAGGCGTTGAAATTTAAGCGTCAGCGTTTCGGACGTGTCAGCATCCACGTGCGTAATGAGTTCTTCCGTGGCGGGATTGATGATATTCATATGTTGGAGGGTTTTGCGGCATCCAAAAATGCCTGACGGATATGCATGGAAAAAGGTGTATAGGAATCTTGGATGCGTAAACGCTCCGGATGCCATTGGACACCTAAAAAGAATGGTTTTTGGTCAAAATCTTTATATTCAATCGCCTCCACGACCCGGTCATCTGACCAAGCACTGACCCGAAGGGATTCGGCTATTCGGTCCAAGCCTTGATGATGAGCCGAATTCACGAGGCCTTGAGACTGACCGGCAATCGAAAATAATAAACTTGAAGGCTCCACAGAAATAAGATGTTCGCGATCTGCCTCCGCACCCTTTCGGTGATTCGAAAATCCTTGCTCTTGTAAATCTTGGATTAGATTACCACCAAGTGCGACATTGACTACTTGCAGGCCCCGACAAATCGCCAAGACCGGCTTTTCATGTAAACAGGCATATTGAAAAACCTCGCGCTCAAAAGCATCACGTGCTCCATTAAAATTCGTGGCCCAAGGATAATCCACCCGCGAATTCCCATAGGCCGATGGATGCATATCCACGCCACCCGACAACAGAAATCCATCGCAACGCGAAAAATCTTCCTTATTTTCATTCTTATAGGAAAGAACAATAACCTCCACCCCATCCCCTTGAATCCAAGCGGGGTAGTTAAGGAAATTCGTATCCGATTCCGTAATGCCGATGCGCACCATATCTTATAAAGCTTCGCCGTAAAGCGCCCGAAAATCAGCCTGAGAAACGGGTTTAGGGTTATTAGGATGTGCAAAATCCGCAAATGCCAAGGCCGCCAAGGTATCCAAATGTTCCTCTTTGACATGAATATCCCGCAAACGATGCGGAATCCCCACCTGTGTATTTAGGTCAAACAAATAAGACACCACCGCGTCCCCCGAATGCTCCGAAAGGCCCAAGGTCTGCGCCATTCGCGCAAATCGATTCTCAAAACCCGCGATGTTAAAGCGCATGCCGTAGGGAATATTTACCGCATTCGCCAAGCCATGGTGTGTGTCCAACAAGGAAGACAAAGGATGCGCCAAAGAATGCACAACACCCAAGCCTTTTTGGAACGCAATCGCGCCCATCATCGAAGCCAATAACATCTTGGACCGTGATTCAATGCTTGGTTTTTTTACCGCTTGGATCAAGGATTCCGATACCAATCGCATCCCTTCCAGCGCGATTCCATCGCACATTGGATGATAATTTTTGGCCAAATAGGCTTCCATATTATGCGTCAGAGCATCCATGCCCGTGGCCGCCGTCACAAAAGCCGGCAATTCCATGGTCAGCATTGGATCGGCGAAGACGATTTTGGCTAATAATTTGGGTGAAAATAAAATCTTTTTTTGATGCGTTTCATCGTCGGCAATGATCGCCGAACGACCAACTTCCGAACCCGTTCCCGAGGTCGTGGGAATGGTAATAAAATGCGGCACATCATTCGTCACATAGACATCTCCGCCGATTAAATCATCGTAATGGAACAAATCCTCCCGGTGATTCACCTGCAACACAATCGCCCGCGCCACATCCAAGGCCGCCCCTCCTCCAATCCCAATCAAACAATCCCGACCCGTCGCATCCCACACGGCAGTTCCTGCATAGACATCAGATTTCACCGGGTTTTTATGGATGCTTGAAAACACCTCGACCGAAAAACCGGCCTTCGTAAGATCCGCCAAAATTTGCTTGAAAAATCCCAATTCCGCGATGACCGGATCCGTCACGATGAGAGGTTTTGAAAATCCCTGGCTCGTGACATAGGGTGCTAATTCCTTCACTGCCCCCACCCCGAAACGAATCACGGTAGGAAAATTAAATTGTCGTATTTGTGTAAAATCCATCTTAAATAATTTCAAAATATCGTTTCTTTTCCCAATCACTGACCACTCGGCTGTATTGGGCCCATTCCCACTCACGTGTCGCCACAAAATGATTCACAAATTCCTCCCCAAATAATTCCTTTGCGACCGGGGATTCCTTCATGGCTTGGGTTGCTTTTTGTAAATTTCCGGGCAATCGACCAAAGCTTTCATCCGCATATCCGTTGCCCACGGTAGCAGCTTGCAAGGCCAATTTATGTTTTATGCCATACAATCCGGCGGCTAAACAGGCCGACATCGCCAAATACGGATTCACATCCGAACCCACCACCCGCGTTTCCAAACGACTAGCTTTTTTACTTCCTGGCAACGCACGCAGCGCGACAGTCCGATTATCCACGGCCCAAGTCAAGGTCGTGGGTGCCCAAGCACCTTCCACCAATCGCTTGAAGGAATTGACGGTTGGCGCGAGCATCGGCAGGATATGAGGTAAACAGTGCAATTGGCCCGCGATATAATGTTGGAATAATTCACTCATCCCCGTTTCCCCATCATAAAATAGGTTTTTCTCTTGTTGGGTGTCCCAGAGACTTTGATGCACATGGCCACTGCAACCTGGTAGATTTTCATCCCATTTCGCCATAAACGTAGCCATAATGCCCTTTTTATACGCTAATTCTTTGACCGAAGATTTAAACAATACGGCCCGATCGGCTGCTTCTAAAATGCCCGAATAGGCAATCGCCGCTTCATAAACACCGGGGCCCGTTTCCGTATGCAAACCCTCGAGAGGAATACCGAAGGCGCTTAATTGGCCAAATAGCGCATCAAAAAAATCATTGCGTAAGGTGCTACGTAAAATCGAATAGCCAAACATCCCAGGCGAAAGCGGTTTCAGGTTTTGAAAGTTCTTTTCATGGACGGAATTGGGGGTTTCTTCGAAATTAAACCATTCGAATTCTTGGCTGAAAAACGCTGTAAATCCGGCTTGTTCGGCCTGGGAAATGAGGCCTTTCAACAAGCCCCGGGGGCATACAGCCGCCGAATGCGTAGGCGCATCGATTAACTCACAGAGAAAAAAAGGAATGTTATTTTCCCAAGGAATGCTACGAAAGGAGGAGACATCGATTCGTACGGGCGCGTCTGGGTAGCCGGAATGCCAACCGGTATAGGCGGAATTCTCATAGGCTACATCGGCCATGTCCCAACCAAAAACCACATTGCAAAAACCTACATTACCCTGCACGGCGCTTAAGAATTTCTCGGTACTGATGTATTTTCCGCGCAACACCCCATCGATGTCGGTGATCGCTAGTTTAACTCGCTGATCCGCATGTTCGCGAACATAATCGAGGATTTGATTTTCAGTCATAGTTTTAGGTTTTGGGTTGAACGATCAACACAAAAAGTACATAACAAATCGTCAGGATTCCCAAGTAAATACAAAACAAGGTGGGCTGATAAAAGGCAATAAAAATAAGGCAAAGTGTGGACAAAACCAAAGCCAACAAGGGCATCCATGGATATAAGGGCACCCGAAAAGGCCGGAGCATGTTGGGTTCTTTTTTTCGAAGTCGGAGCAAGGACAACATCGCAATACTATACAATGTCAAAGCCCCCATCACCGAGATCGTGATGATTTCAGCGGTTTGATTGGTAAAAAGGGCGATGATACCGATGCCCATATTGGCCAATAAGGCCTTGGCTGGTGTTTGAAAACGCTCATTAATTTGGCCCAAAAATCGAGGGGCGAAGCCTTTGGCGCCTAACTCATAACTCGAACGACCCGCCGCTAAAATTAAACCGTGAAAAGACGCCACTAAACCGAATAAACCGACTGTCAGGAGTACATGAAACAACCAGCCCGAAGAACCTACAATTTGGCCCATCGCCAATGGCAATGGTGAATCTGAGGTATCCCCAGAATGACCATTTTTATACACGATAGCCTCCCAGCCTCCCACGCCGATGGCCCCAAGAAAAACGAGGATACATAAAATCACGAGGGTCAACAGCGCATAGCCAAATCCCTTTTGAATATCTTTTTGTGGATTTTCGGCTTCCTCAGCCACATTCGCCAGCCCTTCAATCCCCAGGAAAAACCATATCGCAAAAGGTAGGGCGGCCATGACGCCGGTCCAGCCATTCGGCCAAGCATTTTTTTGCAGATTTGCCACCTCAAAATGCGGCAAGGTGACCGCGGCGAAAATGATGATTTCAATCACCGCGATGATGGTAATGATTAATTCGAAGGTCGCAGCGGCTTTCACCCCATACATATTCAGGCCAGTAAAAAGCACATACGCGACAATCGAAATGGTCATCACGGGCACATCCGGAAAAAACAGGTTAAAATAGGCACCAATTCCAAAGGCGATGGCGGGTGGGGCGAAAACAAATTCGATTAGTTGGGCCATCCCAGCCATGAATCCCATGCGAGGTCCGAAGGCTCGAGAGGCATAATCAAACACGCCGCCGGCTTTTGGAATGGAACAGGCTAATTCGGCATAGGAAAAACTAAAGCAGGTATACAGGAGAATGATGATGCCCGTGGCGATGGCCAAGCCGTAGGTCCCACCTTCGGGAAGGCCGAGGTTCCATCCGAAATACATGCCCGAAATCACATAGCCCACGCCTAATCCCCATAACATGAGTGGACTGAGGACCTTTTTTAGGTGGGCTTGATGAGTAGAAGACATGTACAATTGGCTTATGGTAACGAAGATAAAATTTAATTCCTGAAATTTGATTAATTGAAAATGAATATGACAAAAACGAATACTTTGATTGTAGATTCAGAAATTGATTGGACGGATGTAGGGGATGGGGTTCGTCGGAAAGTGATGGCGCATAATGCCGACATGATGCTCACCAAAGTAGATTTTCAAGTGGGATCCATCGGAACCTTGCATCATCATCCACATACTCAGGCGTCATATGTGTCGAAAGGCAAATTTGAAATCACGATTTCGGGAATTTCGAAAGTTTTATCGGCGGGCGATGTGTATTTTGTACCGAGTGGGGAAATCCACGGGGCGCTTTGCTTAGAAGCCGGCGAATTAATCGACGTATTTAGTCCTATGCGGGCAGATTTTTTATAAAATAATTGCTTAACTTGTTTCTTTAAAACCTATCAACTCGAATGAATTCACGTAGAACCTTTTTGAAAAACACGTCATTGTTTTCTGCAGCAATGGCCTTCCCGAATATCTTGACGCACGGCCTTGGCACGGCAGGGGAAAAAGTAAATTTAGCCTGTATTGGCATTGGTAATCAAGGCGGCGTCGATGTATTGGCTCATGCAAAAACCGGTTTGGTTAATTTTGTCGCCTTTTGCGATGTGGATATGGGTGCTCCGCAAACCCTGGAAGTATTAAAAAAATTCCCAGATGTTCCTCGTTTTCAGGATTTCCGGAAGATGTTTGATGCGATGGGTAATCAAATCGATGCGGTGTCCATCGGGGTGCCAGATCATTCACACTTCCCGATTACGATGATGGCCCTCGCCTTAGGCAAACACGTGTACGTGGAAAAACCCATGGCGCGGACTTTCCAAGAGGTAGAACTCATGATGGCGGCGGCGAAGAAATACCCGAAATTGGTCACCCAAATGGGAAACCAAGGCCACTCGGAAGCCAATTATTTCCAATTCAAAGCGTTTAAAGAAGCTGGCATTATCAAGGACGTAACGGCCATGACGGCCCATATGAATTCGGCGAGAAGATGGCATGGCTGGGATACGAAGATGACGAAATTTCCGAATGCGGAGGAGATTCCAAGTACGTTGGATTGGGACATTTGGAATGGGGTGGTACAAAAACACGATTACAACAAGGATTTCATTAATGGTCAATGGCGCTGCTGGTTTGACTATGGTCTCGGAGCTTTGGGCGACTGGGGTGCACACATCATGGACACAGCGCATGAATTTTTGGATTTGGGATTACCGACGGAGGTGAATATGCTAAAAGCTGAGGGACATAATCCATTCTTTTATCCGCTTTCGACGACCCTATTGTTTAAATTTCCAGCTCGGAAAGACATGCCAGCGATGGACATTACGTGGTACGATGGAATTAATAACATCCCGCCGGTTCCGGCCGATTATGGCGTGAATGAATTAGATCCGAATATTCCACCGGCGAGTAATGGAAAGATCCAACCGGCGAAATTAAATCCGGGCAAAATCATTTATAGCAAAGATTTGACTTTCAAAGGCGGGTCTCACGGTTCTACCCTTTCGATTTTAGGTGAAAAAGGAAAAGAGATCGCTTCTCGATTGCCCGAGGTACCGAAAAGCCCATCGAATCACTATGCGAATTATTTAAAATCATGTTTAGGTCAAGAGACGACTCGGTCGCCTTTCGCGATCGCGGGACCCTTGAGTCAGGTGTTTACGCTTGGTGTGATGGCCCAGCGATTGAATACGAAATTGTTATTCGACCGTCAAACGAAGCAGATTACCAATAATAAAATGGCGAACCAAATGCTCGTAGGGCCAGCGCCTCGGAAGGGTTGGGAACAGTATTACAAGGTATAAATGAGTAAAAAAAATCATGTATTGATTGTAGAGGACGATAAAATTCTCAGTCAAAACCTAAGTGAATATTTAAAAAAAGAAGGCTTTGATGTGTCCGCATGTTTTGACGGCATGCAGGCCCAGCGGACGATGCAGGCAAATTCGTTTGACTGCATCGTTCTTGACATCAGCCTACCCTATTTGGATGGATTTCAGTTGAGTACAAAATTCCGCGAATATAATTCCGAAACTCCGATCTTGATGTTGACCGCATTTTCTGAATTGGAGGATAAAATCAAAGGATTTGAGAGTGGCGTGGATGATTATTTGACCAAACCCTTTTACATGGAGGAGGTGCTTGCCCGCATCAAATCCCTCATGAAGCGACGCCCTGCGCGAAGTCAGCAAGAAGATGAAATTCTGCAAATCGAGGATTTGAAAATCAATTGTACGCAAATGCAAGTAAGTCGGAACCGCAAAGAAATTCAATTAACCGCCCGTGAATTCAACCTCTTGATCAAATTGGCTAAATCCAATGGTAAAATTGTAACTAAGCGAGAGTTAAACCGTGATATTTGGGGAGGTTCATTGGATGAAAATAACAATACCATCGAAGTATATATCAATTTTCTGCGGAAGAAAATCGATAAGCCTTTTGAGACACCATTAATCAAAACAAAAATTGGATTTGGCTATTATTTAGGAAAAAATGAGCATTAGGCAACGCATATTATTTTACTTTTCCCTGCTATCCACGGCGGTGACGGGCATTACGTTTTTGATGATATTTACGGTTTTCTCAAATTACCGTAGAGAAGAATACCAACAACGCATTAAGGACCATATCATTTCCACCATTAGTCTTTTGGCAGAAACCAAAGAATTAAATCACAATTTGCTACAGAATTTTGGCGATGCGACGATCAATAAACTGATCAAGGAAAAAACCTTAATTTTTGATGGCCAAAAAAAATTAATTTATTCAAGCATTGATGATACGGTGATTAAATTCCCAAATGGGATTTTGGATCGTTTAGGCCCTAAATATCCAACTATTGATAGCCAAGAAGATGAATTCGAATTAGTGGGGGTGGCCTTCGCCTTTAATGGCAAGCAATATTATGGTATTGCCAAGGCATATGATGCCTTTGGCTATTCGAAATTAGCCTATTTGAAAGACTTGCTCATCGTCCTCTTCTTTTTGTTTTTGGGCTTGATTTTATTGGCCTCCTATGTGTTGGCCAAACAAATCAGTCAGCCCATCATGGATATGGCGTCTACACTTAGAATTATTAACATTGAGACACCGAACCAATATTTGGAAATTCCTGACCGGAAAGATGAAATACACGTACTTGCCACACGATTTAATGATTTAATGGTTCGATTGAAGGAAAGTTTTAATTTTCAAAAGCATGCTATTCATCATATTTCGCACGAATTAAAGACGCCGATTACGATTTTAGTATCTAATTTGGAGCAATTAGAAAAGGAAACAGATCCTGAAAAATTTAGGTTAGGTATTAAAAACCAAAAGGAGGACACGAAACTGTTGGGAGATATGATCAATTCCCTTTTGGAGATCGCCAAAGTCGAAACGCATGCCAAATTATCCTTCCAAAAAATCCGCCTGGATGAAATAGTTTTTGATTGCCTCACGGACACCCAAAAACTACACCCAGGATTCAATTTTGATATCGTATTAGATCCCGGCATTGAGAATGAAGAAAAGCTTTCTGTCATGGGAAATCTTCATTTGATGCAAATGGCCATCCAAAATTTAATGCTCAATTGCATTCATTATTCCGCCAAACCCCAAGCACAAATCTACTTTCGAGCGATACGTGGCGAATTACAAATTAAGTTTTCTAATCCTGGAACAGGCATTGCCGAGAAGGAAATCCCTTATTTGTTCCAGCATTTTTTCAGAGGCCAAAATAGCCAAGGAAAAAGGGGATTTGGCCTAGGATTAGTGCTCGTGAATAAAGTAATTACGCTCAATGGAGGTAAAATCAAATATGAGCATAATGAAAAAGACGGGCTAAATACCTTTACAATTTATCTGCCTGAGATAAATAAATGATTTTAAGTTTATTTTAAGGCGAATGTTTTGAATTTGCGCAACATTGAAAAATGAACCATGCGAAAATTCAAATTAATTACTTTTTTTTTACTATTCCTTTCTACTTTTTCAGCGCTGGCCGACAAAGACTCCTTATCGCTCTCTCTCATAGAAGCCGACCAATTATTCCTCAAAACGAATTATTTAGTCTTGGCCAATGAACTCAATATCAGCGTTCAAAAAGCCCAAGTCATTCAGGCAGGTCTATATCCAAACCCTGTTTTGACACTTGATTTTAATGCCATCGATCCAGAAAACAACCAAATACTACATGTAGGAAATGGGGGCCAGCAAAGCGTTCAAATCGAACAATTAATCCTCTTAGGCGGCAAACGAAAAGCACAAATCGAATTGGCCAAAACCAATGTGGCCTTGGCTGAATATGCCTTTCAGGATTTGATACGTCAATTAAAATTCGAATTACATACAGGATTGTATTTATTGAATCAGCAACAATTGTTGATCAGCAAATACAACACCCAAATGAAAATGCTCGATGGCATCATTAATACATATGAAGTCCAAACCACCAAGGGAAATATTCCCTTAAAAGACCTTGTGCGTTTAAAGGGAGTTTACTTGAATTTGAGTAATGAACGCGCGGCTATATTTTCTGATTTCTTTGCTCAATTAACCAAAGTGCAAACCATTTTACAAACCAAACAAATGGTGATTCCCCAAATCAAGGAGGAAGACATCAAGGCCTTTATTCAACCTTTTTCGTTGGATTTATTGATTCAAACGGCATTTGAAAATCGCCCAGACTTATTATTGAGCCAAAAAGATACCCAATTTGCCCAGCAATATTTTAGTCTCCAACAAAAATTAGCCAAGCCCGACATTACCCTATTTAGTTCCTATGATCAACGAGGAGGTGCATTTCAACGCCAAGTAAACGTTGGCATGGCCATCCCCCTCATGTTTTGGAACAAAAACCAAGGAAATATCAAATCTGCCGAACTGCAAATCAAGGCAAAAACATATGCCTATGAAAGTGTAAAAAGCCAAGTGCAAGCCGAGGTGCAAAGTACGTTTTATCAATTCCAACAAACCGTTCGGGAATATCAAAAAAATACCAAATTATTCAACGACGATTTTGACTTTACACTGAAAGGAATGACCGAAAATTTCCAAAAAGGTAATGTGAGTTTAATCGAGTTTGTGGACTTTTTTGAATCCTACAACAATGCTGTATCGGAAATATCTAGAATTAAAATCGCCTTGGCTACTTCAGCCGAACAAATCAAATTAAGCACAGGAAAAGAACTTTTTTAAGATGAAAAAAATAATCATGATCGCCCTGATGGGTGGTAGTTTAGCCTTGGCGTGTAGCCAAGAAAAAAAAGAAACGGAACAAGCCGTAGCCTTTCGCCTCAGTGATACCATGCTGGCCCGCTGTGAATTTTATACGTCTGGACTCCAAGATGTCAAAAACGAAATTCGCTTGTTCGGGAAAATTCAAGCAGATAACAACAAGGAGGCACAAATCTATTCGATGGTAGGAGGAAATGTGCTCAAAATCAATGTGGAGATTGGAGATTATGTCCACAAAGGTCAGATACTTGCGGTGATTCGAAGTGGAGAAGTGGCGGGATTTGATCGAGACCGTTTAGACGCGATAGGCGATGTGGCAGTTGCCGAAAAAAACCTCCAAGTGGCTCGTGAATTGTTTAAGAGTAAATTGAATTCCGAGAAAGATGTCATTTCTGCCGAACGGGAATTAGACCGACAAAAAGCCGAACTCGCCCGAGTGAATGAGGTTTTCAGCATTTATGATTTAAAAAAAGGATCCATTTACAACCTAACAGCCTCAATGGATGGATTCATCATTCAAAAAGACATCAACCAAAACGAGCAATTACGGGCCGATAAATCCGATGTATTATTTTCCATCGCGGAGATTAATGAAGTATGGGCGATGGCGAATGTCAACGAAAGTGATATCCCGAAAATTCAAATCGGCTATGACGCGGATGTGGCAACTTTAAGTTATCCAGATGATGTATACAAAGGAAAAATCGATAAAATATTTTCGGCGATCGATCCGGAAACAAAGGCGATGAAAGTACGCATTCGGATTCCTAATTCAAATTATAAATTGAAACCCGAAATGAATGCGACCGTTCAAGTTAGGTTTAAAGACCAAGGACAAATGATCGCTGTTCCTTCCTCCTCGATCCTTTTTGATAAGAGTAAAAACTGGGTCATGATTTTCAAGGACCGGGCGAATATCGAAACTCGTCAAGTAGAAGTGTTTAAGCAATTAGGCGACGTGACATATATTCAATCAGGCTTAAAAGCAGGTGAAAAGGTAATCTCTAAAAATGGGATGTTGATTTATGATGCCCTCAATGACTAACATGAAAAAATACGTTTTTTGGTATTTTTTAGGAACGAGTTATACACTGCTTGGTCAGGATTCTACGCGCGCGAAATTTAATTTACATTTCCAGCAAACAGCTGTTTATCAATATCACGGAGCATTTAAGGCCGCCTATTCCGGCCCAAATAGTTTAATCAATGAGGAAGAAAATGCGATGTCATTAACTTCTACCTTGTTTTTGGATGTTCCACTTTGGAAGGGTTCCAAATTTACCTTTAACCCAGAACTTTCCGGCGGAAAAGGCCTTTCTCAAGCCAAAGGCCTTGGGGGATTTACGAATGGAGAAACCTTTCGGATTGGAAACCCGGAGCCGGTGGTCTACGTGGCACGATTATTAGTTGAACAAAATTTTGAATTCAAAAACGACATTCAATTAAAGGTCGTAGTGGGGAAATTTGGCTTAGGCGATTATTTCGATTTAAATACCTATTCCCACGATCCACGCGTGCATTTTATGAATTGGTCTCTCATGAACCAAGGAAGCTGGGATTACGCAGCCAATACCCGGGGGTACACCTCCGGGATTTATGCCCAATATGTGAGCAAAGGCTATGAATTACGCGCTGCATTTTCAGCAGTTCCAACCTCCGCCAATGGTCCCGATCTCGATTATGCATATGATAAGGCGAATGGAATCAATGTCGAAATCACGAAGCCTATTTCCATCAACAACGAATGGTCGGCGATTTTTCGACTTTTAGCTTTTCGAAACCAAGCCGCCATGGGGAATTACGACCTCGCCAATGGCCAACCTGTCAAGCAGCCTGATATCACCGCGACCCGCAAAGATTTTCGAACGAAATACGGAATTGGCCTAAATTTCGAATTCAGTTATTTGGATAAATTGGGAATTTTCGGGCGCTATGGCTGGAATGATGGACAAAATGAAACGTGGGCCTTTACGGAAATCGATGATGCTGTTTCATTGGGAGTTCACCTATGGGGAAGCCTATGGAAACGGCCGGAGGACTTTGCGGGAATTGCCTGGGTGTCCAATGGCCTTTCATCTAGCCATCAGCGTTACCAGCAATTAGGCGGAAATGGATTCATGATTGGAGATGGAAATCTTCGCTATGGCCGTGAAAGCATCATTGAAGCATTTTATAATTTGGCCATCCCGAATACACATATTTTTTTAACACCTGATTATCAGTGGATTATAAACCCAGGATATAATGAGGACCGCGGTCCACTTTCGGTATGGGGATTACGCGTACATTCTGAATTTTAATACGTACACTATGAATAAGTTCATTAAAAATATTTTAGCCTTCTCGCTTGCCAATCGGTTTTTTACCTTTTTCTGGGTGGGATTGTTAACAATCGCAGGGGTAATTTCCTATTTAAATATCCCTATCGAGGCATTTCCGGATGTGACGAATACCCAAATCATCGTGGTCAGTGAATGGAATGGTCGAAGTGCCGAAGAAGTCGAACGATTTGTCACGACACCTATTGAGATTTCGATGAATTCGGTCCAACGAAAAACGAATGTTCGGAGTATTACCATGTTCGGATTATCCGTTATCAAAATCATTTTTGAAGACGATGTGGATGATTTTTTTGCGCGCCAACAAGTGAACAACCTATTACGCACCGTCAAATTACCCGACGATGTTGAACCCGATGTACAACCGCCTTACGGTCCTACTGGGGAGATTTTCCGATATACCCTTCAAAGCAAAGATCGCGATTCGCGGGAATTATTGACGATTCAAAACTGGACGATCGACCGACAACTACGCGCCGTGCCTGGTGTGGCGGATATTGTTGCCTTCGGTGGTCGGGAAAAAACCTATGAAATCGCGATTGATCCAGCCAAACTGCAGAAATATGATTTAACACCTTTGGAGCTGTATACAGCCATTTCGAAATCCAATTTGAATGTGGGTGGGGATGTCATTGAAAAAAATGGACAAGCCTTTGTGGTTCGTGGAATCGGGTTGGTGAAGACCGTTGCCGACATTGAAAATACGATTGTAGATAATAACAATGGCAATCCACTCTTGGTAAAAAACGTAGCCTCAGTCCTAGAGAGTAATATGCCCCGCGTGGGCCAAGTTGGCCTTAACGACGATTCAGACGTTGTCGAAGGAATTGTCGTGATGCGAAAAGGGGAAAATCCCAGTGATGTGTTAGCCCGTTTAAAAACGAAAATTGAGGAATTAAATACCAAAGTACTTCCAGAAGACGTCAAAATGGTCACCTTTTATGACCGGGATAATTTGATGGCCTATTGCACCAAAACGGTCATGCATAATTTATTGGAAGGCATCATTTTGGTCACTGTCATTGTATTTGTGTTCATGGCCGATTGGCGAACCACCGTGATCGTTTCCATCATCATTCCGCTTGCCTTATTATTTGCCTTTTTATGTTTGAAACTCAAAGGCATGAGCGCGAATTTACTTTCCTTAGGGGCCGTGGATTTTGGAATTATCATCGATGGGGCCGTGGTGATGGTGGAAGGCCTTTTCGTGGCCCTCGATCATCGGGCACAGCAAGTGGGAATGCCTGCATTCAACCGACTGGCTAAAATGAGTTTAATCAAAAAAACAGGAACTGAGCTTGGAAAAGCCATTTTCTTCTCCAAATTGATTATCATTTCTGCCCTATTACCCATTTTCGCCTTTCAAAAAGTAGAGGGTAAAATGTTCTCGCCATTGGCCTATACCTTGGGTTTTGCGCTATTGGGTGCCTTATTGTTTACATTGACTTTAGTGCCCGTGTTAAGTTCGGTTTTGTTGAATAAAAATGTCAAAGAAAAGCATAATTTCTTCATCGATTTTATTAATAAACAAGTGGGAAGAGCCTTTCTTTGGACTTTTTCACATCAAAATATTACCTTGATTACGGCGGGTTTATTGTTTGTATTTTCGATTTTCTCTACCCGCTGGTTAGGATCAGAATTCCTACCCCCCTTGAACGAGGGCGCCCTTTGGGTCGAAGCAAAATTACCTATGAGCACCTCCTTGCCCGAAACCGTGAAAATGGTCAAAACGCTACGCAATGAATTGCGGCAATTCCCAGAAGTGAATGGCGTATTATCCCAAGTGGGACGAAGTAACGATGGAACTGACCCGAGTGGTTTTTATTATGTCCAAATGCAGGTAAACTTAAAACCTAAAGAGGAATGGAAACGAAAACTCAGCATTGATGGATTGGTGAATGAAATGGATACTAGGCTGAAGCATTTTCAGGGGATTAATTACAATTATTCCCAACCGATCATCGACAACGTCGCCGAAGCCGTCGCCGGGATGAACGCCTCAAATGCCGTTAAAATTTATGGCGACGACCTTCAAACGTTGGATGAAATTTCAAATCAGGTGTTAAACCAAATCAAACATGTCGAAGGAGTTAAAGATGTGGGGATTTTGCGAAATGTAGGCCAGCCTGAAATAAGCATTCACCTGAACGAAGAAAAAATGGCGATGTATGGCGTGACCAAAGCAGATGCGCAAGCGGTCATCGAAATGTCCATCGGGGGAAAAACAGCCACGGCAAAATACGAAGGGGAAAAGAAATTCGATATCCGAATTCGCTATGCACAGGAATACCGGAAAAATGAAGAGGACATCATGCGCCTAATGATTCCGACGATCCACGGAACTAAAATTCCATTGAAAGAAATCGCTGAATTAGAAAAATCCACGGGCCCGGCATTCATTTACCGGGATAATACGAAGCGTTTTATCGGAGTTAAATTCTCGGTTCGTGACCGGGATTTAGGAAGTACGATTGCCGAAGCTCAGGAAAATGTAAAAAATAATGTGCATTTACCGGACGGCTATTCCATCGGTTGGGCCGGCGAATTCGAAAATCAAGTCCGCGCAACCGCCCGCCTAGGTCAAGTGGTTCCCATCAGTCTCGTGCTCATTTTTGTCCTACTATTCATCATGTTTGGCAACGCCAAAGATGCCGGGTATGTGTTAATCAACGTCCCATTTGCATTGATTGGTGGCATTTTTGCCTTACACCTGACAGGAATTAATTTTGGTATTTCAGCGGGGGTAGGATTCATCGCGCTCTTTGGTATTTGTGTTCAAAATGGGGTGATTTTAATTTCAGAAATACATCATCAGTCTAAGGTGGAACCTGATTTACATATCGCGATCCAACAATCCGTTCGTGCCCGAACTAGACCCGTGGTCATGACCGCGCTGATGGCCGCCATCGGTTTATTGCCCGCCGCATTGAGTACGGGAATTGGTTCTGAAAGCCAAAAGCCCTTGGCCGTGGTCATTATTGGGGGCTTAGTTACAGCTACCTTATTTATTCTATTAGTTTTCCCGCTTATTTACCATGCGGCCTTACAAAAACGCTTGAATAAAAAGAGCCTGATTGCTTGGAACAAATAATTCCTTTTCTTTGGGCTGAAATTGTATTTGCTTAATTTGATATACTTCGGTATTTTTAAACATGCAACAACACAATTTCAGCCCTGGACCCGCGATTTTACCTCCATCCGTATTCCAAGCATTAGCCGCTGGCATCGTCAATTATCATGATTCTGGTCTCTCCATTGCTGAAATTAGTCACCGTTCCCCCGCATTTTTAGAGGTTATCGAAGAGGCGACTCGATTAGTCAGAGAATTGTACCAGGTACCTAGCCATTGGGAAATCCTTTGGTTACCCGGTGGAGCATCGAGCCAGTTATCCACCGCTCCCATGAACCTCGTAAATCCGGATGATACAATTGCGATTGTGAACACGGGCTATTGGTCTGAAAAAGCCTATGATGCAGCCTCCGCCTATTGTCATGTACATCGAACAGATCCAAAACGCTTAGATATTCCCGAGGAAGCTAAGTACCTACATGTAGTATCCAATGAAACCATCGACGGCATACAATGGCACACATTTCCAGATGTAAAAATCCCCCTCGTGGCGGATATGACATCGGATTTTTTGAGTCGACCGATCCCCTTTGAGAAATTTGCACTCATTTTTGCGTCCGCTCAAAAGAATTTCGGAATCTCTGGTATTACTTGCGTGCTGGTTAATCCGACCTATATTCCAGATTCGCCCAATAAAATTCCGGCACCCAAGATCTTTCAATACAAAACCCATATGGCAGAGCAATCTTTGTACCATACACTTCCAACCGTCCCCGTATATTCATCATTGCTTATGCTTCGCTGGATAAAAGCACATGGCGGCGTGGAAAATATGTACGCATTGGCCAAACAAAAAGCCGCCATGATATATCAGGAAATCGATGCCAATCCAAATTTTACTGGTCTTGCTCCAATCGAAAAACGCTCAATAGCGAATGCATGTTTCTATGGAAATAGTCCTGAAATTGAAACACAATTTTTGACCTTCGCCGAAAAACGAGGCATTTATGGGATCAAAGGATTCCCAACCATCGGTGGTTTTAGGGCCTCCATGTACACCGGCATGCCGATCGAAAGTGTCCAATATTTAGTCGAAACGATGCAACAATTTACCGCGCAAGCCCTATGAAAATAATCATCGCCGGAGGTGGCATCGGAGGACTAGTCACCGCCATGCGCTTACATCAAGCAGGGTTTGAGGTTCAAGTCTTTGAATCTGTGAAACAAGTCAGTCCATTGGGCGTGGGCATCAACCTCCTGCCCCACTGTGTACGTGTACTCACAAATCTAGGATTACAGGACAAAATCACAGAAATCGCCGTTGAAACTCAAGAACTCACCTATGCCAATCGGCTAGGTCAATTATTTTGGAACGAAGCGCGTGGCCGCTATGCCGGCTACAAATGGCCACAATTTTCCATCCACCGCGGTAAATTTCAAATGCTTCTTTGGGAGGCAGCTGAGGCGCTTTTGGGAAAAGATGCCCTACATACAAATTGTCATTTGGACAGCTTTAGCCAAGACGAAAACGGTGTCCAAGCGCGTTTTATTCACAAAGAAATGGGCGCATGGGTACGGGATGAACGCGCGGATTTGTTGATCGGCGCCGATGGAATCAACTCAGAAGTGCGCAAAAAATTATATCCCGAAGAAGGACCCGTGGTCTATTCAGGCAATATTTTATACCGTGGCACCGCGAAATTAAGGCCTTTTTTAAGTGGCTCGACGATGGCCATGATTGGTTCTTTGAAACAAAAAATGGTCGTATATCCAATCGGAAACCATTTGGATGAAGATGGGTTGCAAGTAATTAATTGGGTTGCTAATGTCAAAGAAACGGAAGGTTCCAAACTCACCGCGCGGGATTGGAATCGACAAGTAGGAAAAGAAAAGTTAATGGAATTATATGCCGACTGGAATTTCGACTGGCTAGATGTCCCCGGGATGATTGAAAAAACCGACGGTGGAATTTTCGAATTCCCCATGTCCGACCGGAATCCATTGCCCCAATGGTCCTTTGGGCGGGTCACACTGCTCGGGGATGCCGCACATCCCATGTATCCAATTGGGTCCAATGGTGCCTCCCAAGCCATCTTAGATGCCGATGCCCTGTGCTTGGCTTTACAAGAAGAACCGAACATCGAGGCGGCTTTGGCGCGCTACGATGCGGAACGAGTACCCGCCACGGCTCAAGTGGTCCTTCAAAATCGGCAAAAAGGTCCTGATTTCATCATGGATCTCATGGAAGAACGCTTTCCAAAGGGCTTTCAGCCAGAAGAAATTCCGCATTCAGAATTAGCGGACATAATGGAAAAATACAAGCAAATCGCAGGATTTGATATGCAAACACTTAACCAAAAAGCCGATGTTAGATGATCCAAACCTCTTATTTTTCTGTGAGGCACAGGTGGAAATCGGTGAGGCACAGGAACTAGGCCCATGCCCGAGTGGGATACGGCGATTCGTGCCGGTGACCGGCGGTCGATTTTGGAGCGAGGGTTTTGAGGCAAGGGTTTTGACGGGAGGTGGAGATTGGCAGATCATTCGGCCCGATGGGGTGGTGGAAATCGATACGCGTTATACCTTGGAAACACACGACGGACATTTGATTTATTTACAAAATACCGGCATTCGTCACCAACATGATGGTCCCTACATGCGCACCTTTTCGCGGTTTGAGACAACTGAAGGTCCGTATGCGTGGTTAAACCATCGCCTATTTATTTCCACGGGATCCAAAGGTCCTGAGGGAATCAGGCATCAATTTTACCAAATTTGTTAACATGAAAAAACATCCATTTCCCTTTTTTATTTGGCTGATCCTAATCTGTTCGGCACCTATTTTCGCCCAGCAAACAGCCCCAGGTCTCGTTTTTGTCTGCGAATTACAAGTCAAATTAGACCCCGCCCTCGTGGTAGGTGAAACGGCGCATGGCACACGGCGAATCATCCCGATTGTAGGTGGCAGCGTGGTGGGTCCAAAGGTGAAAGGTGAAATTTTGACGGGTGGTGCTGATTGGCAAGTCGTTCGCAAAGATGGCGTCACCGAATTAGAAGCGCATTATCAGTTTAAAACTGACGATGGCACTTTGATTTACATTAAAAACATAGGCATGCGCGTGGCTAGCCCGGAGGTAGCGGCGAAAATCGCGCGGGGTGAAAAGGTAGATGTGAGTGAATATTATTTTCGGGCGGTTCCGAAATTTGAAGCGCCAGTCGGGAAATACGAATGGATGAACAATACGTTGTTCATTTGTACCGGGGAGCGTCTGCCGAATGCAGTTAAAATCAATGTATACCAAGTATTATAAACCATGCAAAAAGAACTAGGAATCGACACGGGAACTATGAAAGGGATGCAATATCTGACGGTATTCATTTGCTTTTTAATGAATATGTTGGACGGCATGGACGTTCTCATCATTTCCTTTACGGCGCCAGCCATCGCCAAGGATTGGCAGATTTCACCGGCAAATTTAGGGGTGGTTTTTAGTTCCGGACTCGTGGGCATGACCGTGGGAGCTATCTTTCTAGCCCCATTTGCAGATAAAATTGGGCGTAAAAGCATGATGCTGATTGCGGCCATTGTGATGGGAATATGTATTTATTTGACGTCATTGGCCACGGGCATTCAAAGTCTGTTGTTGCTTCGCTTTTTAAGTGGACTGGGTATCGGGGCGATGCTAACCAGTTCAGCTGCCCTGACGGCGGAATATACGCCAAATAAATCTCGCGACTTCTGGGTGAGTGTGGTAATCGCAGGCTATCCCGTTGGGGCTGTTTTCACAGGAATGATCTCGGCGGAGATCATTGCGACGGCTGGTTGGCCTCACATGTTTGAACTTGCCGGTTATTTTACGTTTTTGGCCTTGCCTATTTTGTATTTATTCTTATCGGAATCCTTAGATTTTTATATCAAATCGGGCCATAAAAATGCCTTGCAAGAGATTAACAAAATCCATGCAAAACTCGATATAGACAAACTGGAAATATTGCCGGAAATCACAAACGAGGTGAAAGAAAAAATCCATGTGAGCACCTTGTTAAATCCGTTCTATCGAAAAGCAACCTTGCAGGTCTGGACGTCGCTTTTTCTTGCCTTTTGTACGCTCTATTTTTTAATGAATTGGATTCCCAAATTGGCTTCGAACGCTGGCCTTTCCATGGAAGCAGCGATTTATTCCGGCACGATTTTTAATTTGGGAGCGATCGTGGGCATTCCAGCGCAAGGCTATTTATCGGGTCGATTTGGATTAAAGCGAACAATCGGCTACATATTTTTTGCGACCGCATTTTTTATGGTCATGTTTGGCCTGTTTGTTGGATCCAATGCCATCTTGGCCATTCTCTTTTTATTAGGCTTTGGTGTCCAAGGAGGATTTGTGGGATTATACGCCGTAGCGACACGCATGTATCCGACTCAAATTCGAAGCACTGGTTTGGGATGGGCCGTGGGCGCCGGACGTGTGGGCGGGATTATTGGACCGATTGTGGGGGGATTATTGGTCGCTATGGGTTTGGGAATGACGCAAAGTTTTTGGTTTTTCGCCATTCCCACGTTATTGGCCGGCATTATGACCATGCAAATTTGTTCGAAGGAAATATCTTAGCCCAACGAAACCTTTTTGCCCGTCTTCACTGCCTGATAAATCGCATCCACAATTTTCAGATCGCGTAATCCTTCCGCACCATCCACGGGAATTAGTGGCTGTTTTCCTTCCAAAAGAATGGAAGCAAATTCATCCATTTGAACCGTTTGATGCGTCACATGCGGATAATTTAACTCTCCTTTATTCGTCCGACCTTTGATAGGGCCATAGCCTGTCGACGGTTGCATTTCCGCAAAACCTTTGGTGCCATTCAAAAAGAATTTATCTAGGTTATTTAGGCTGTAGGTCGACAAACAGGAAGCCACCGCGCCACTCGGAAATCCAAGCTGGAACTGAATCGTTTCATCCACGCCCTCTTTGAATTTTTCAGGGTTCGTTTTCGTTTCTTGAGCCGTCACCCAGATAGGTTCCTCGCCGATCATATAGCGTGCCCCATTGATCGAATAAATCCCGATATCCATCATAGAGCCTCCTCCAGCCATGTCTTTTTTCAGGCGCCACTGCGTCGGGTCGCCTATGATGAAACCTGAAAGTCCTTGAAAAAATAAGATTTTTCCAAATTCTCCCGCTTGACGCATGCGGACTACCTCAAGGGTTTTGGGTTCGAAATGCATGCGGTAACCGACCAACAATTGAACCCCCGCCTTCTTACATGCATCGATCATCTCCTGCCCTTCATTGGCATTCAGCGCCATTGGTTTTTCCACGATGACGTGCTTGCCAGTTTTGGCAATTTGCAAAGCAAAGGGCTTATGCAATGAATTCGGAGTAATGATATAAACCGCGTCAATGTTCGGATTCGAGGCGATTTGATCCACCGTTTCATAGGAATAACGGTTTTCGGGAGCCACATTATATTTTTTACCCCATGCTTCTAATTTGGCAGGAGTCCCACTGATGAGCGCGACTAGTTTGGCCTTTTGGCAATTTTGCATCGCATCCGCCACCATGCGGGCATAACCGCCTAAACCTAACAGCGCGACACGCAATACGGGTCCGTCATAAGGAAGCGATTTTTCTGAAGCGGCAGCGGAAGCAAAAGGCAGTAAGATTACGGGAAGAGATAACTGCTGAATGAATTTACGACGGGATTTCATAGCTATATTTTTTGGGCAAAAATCTTATTCAGTAAAGATTCGGGATTTGGATTGGGTGGCAGTAGGGAAATCGGTCGGAATCTTCAGACTAACCTTTCCGGTGGCGGCCCACTCAGTACCTCGTTGCAGGCACGTGATAAAGCCTACACATGCGACTGAATAATCCACATGACCCATCGGGGTATGGAAAATGCGACCTTTCCCATAATTGATTGTGAGGAGCATCGGTTCGTGACGTCCGGTTCCTTTGTTTTCTTTGGAGGAGAAAGCGGTACCAAGAACTTCCATATTGGTCGCCGGCCCACGCAAGCGGTCATACATTTCGTCTTTGGTATGCATCCAAGTCAAAGGCATGCCTTTGGTGATGGGGTGGTTCGGATTGCGAATGGTGATGGCATATTCAGACTGTGGACCGTGGGAGCCTGCCCGACCAGCTTGCGTGTCGCGCACCAAGGTATTGTTTTCATCATAATAGACATATGGACCATCTTTTTCGGTGCGATTTCCCCAACCTCCTAGGCCAATCATCTGATTGTAAGCAGGCCATTCAGGGAAGGAATTATCAGCCGCATGGATGACCACGAGGCCGCCACCATTTTTGATAAATTTATCAAAATCCGCTTGTGTTTCGGCAGGCCAAGGGGCGGCATTCCAACCGAAATTACAAATCACCACGTCATAAGCGGCAAAATTCGGGTGAAAGCTAGAATCCATTTTGGATTTAGGCAGATCGGTGGTGGCAGGAACGCCAGGAATTTTATATTGATTGACCAAAGCGCCACCATTCCAGGTATATTGCGTTCGTTGGACATCGACACTAAAAAGACCAGTTTGTTCTAAAAATTGCTTCATCATGGCGGTTACTTTGGGCCATTGGTCATGGTTATTTTGTCCGTCAACGATCAGGATTTTGATGATTTTGGGCTTCGCGGCGATGGATTGGATCGGGCTACTGATAAAAAAAACACCCAAGAGAATAAAAAGGGCAAGTAACTTTTTCATAGGAAAATGGTCTAGGTTAATTTTCTACAAATTAGTGATTTTTAGAGATTATTTGGCAAGGGGACAAAGAAAAAGCGATGAACCGACCTGAAGACAGGGGATTCATCGCTATGAAGGTGATTAGAAAATTAGTAGCTAGAATACAATAATTTATTTGTAGTTCCAGATGGCATACCTGTTACCTTGGCTTTGGCGTTGTTTTTTAATTCTGTTTCAACTTGCGCAGGCGTTTTGCTTGGGTTTAATGCCAAATACAAAGCAGCAACCCCAGTCACATGAGGGGTCGCCATGGATGTTCCACTGAGTGTATTCGTCGCAGAAGTACTTGTGTACCAAGCAGACCGTATGCCCGAACCCGGTGCGAATAAATCTACGATGGTTCCATAATTGGAAAATGAAGAATAAGCATCGTATTTAAAGGTAGAACCGATGGACGAGTTATATGGGTATAAAGCCCCTGGGTAAGGATAAGCACCCGATGAACCCACGGTGATGGCTGCACTGACACGCGATGGCGAATATAGACTTGCATCCCGGGTATTATTACCAGCGGCCACACACATGACAATCCCATCTGCCACAGCACTTTGTACGGCAGCATCTAAGGCGGCAGAAGCACCCCCACCTAAGGACATATTGGCAACCGCAGGTCTAGTCGTATGATGCGTAATGGCCCAGTTAATCCCCGCTATCACGCCCGAAGTCGTACCCGAACCCGAGGCATCCAACACCCGAACAGCAATTAAATTCACCTTTTTCGCAACGCCCCAAGATTTGCCTCCTACAGTTCCTGCCACGTGCGTACCATGCCCATTTTGATCTGTTGAAGAAGTCCCAACCGAATTAAATCCGCTCACAGCACGCCCCTCAAATTCCGTATGATTCGTATAAATTCCCGTATCAATAATATAGGCGTCTACGCCGGTTCCTGTACTGGTATAAGTAAACTTACCATCTAGGCCAGTTCCTGTATCATCGATTCGATCAATGCCCCAAACAGGTACCGAACTTTGCGTCGTGTTAATGGTGTAAACTTGGTCTTTTTCGATAAAATCGATATTCGGGTTTTTCTTTAATTTTGCAAGCGTAGAGGCTGAGATTTTAGCAGAATACCCCTTGATGGCCTCGGTATAAACTTGATCCGCTTTTACGCCATCACTTTGGGCTAAGGCATTCATGTCAAAACCCAGTGCATTAATTGACATATTATCCTTATAAACCACAATGTAAGAATCCTTAAGGTCATCCTCATCGGATTTGTTCATGGAATTAGTGGGTTGGGATAAATCACTAATTAAAGAATTTTTAGTGGCACTCGGATTAATTTGAGTCAGCTCTTCGTTACATGCTACGACGAGGCTGGCCAAGGCAATAAACATGCCTGGGACTAGTAATTTCCGGTTCATAATATAAGTTTTATAAGTTGTAAAAGATTCCATTAAATTACTCCATGTACTAAATTTCTACAACCTGATTTTGTACCAAAATCATGAATTAAAAGCCGATTTTGTACCAAAATCACAAAAAATTAATGGCTAACATGTGAATCCGTTTCCAAGGCCGAAAAAAGGTGTAAGCCTGAGCCTACAATCATATAGATTGAGAAAGCGGTAAGCAACAACGTATGCATGCCATCCGAAGTCCTTTGTCCGAATAATTCATAAGGCGCTACCATCAAATAAATGGAAATAATAAAGTTCACAAGCACCAACACCTGTAACCACATCGACCGAACCGGTAATTTTTTTCCCATCGCAATCAAATAACCCTGCGTAGCATATACGTAAACGGCCAACCACAAATAACTCAAAACCCCAGATTTTACATTTTTCATATCGCTTTTGTTTTTTTTGAATACCCAAAATTCTTATTTCAAACCGCCACAAATTGTCGGTTTACTAAAAATTTCATACATTACACAAAAAATACATCCATGCAGGCCAAGGAGCGCGTAAAAGAATTAAATGACTTGTTTCTCCGCAAAACATTTACGGTGACTTTTGCGCATGTGTCGTCCTATTTTAAGGATGTGTGGGATGAGGTGGGATATGGGGAAAGGACGTTTAATCGGGATATACGAGAATTAAAGGAGAAACTAAAGGAGCGTTATCCGAGTTTGGAGAATGCGCATGGGGAACTAATCAAATATTCCCGGGCGAGCCAACAATATCGCTATATCCGTGACGACATCAGTGCTTTTCCCTCTTTTTCAGAAAAAGAATTAAATCAAATCGCATCGATTATTGAGTTCAACAAACATTTATTCACCGAAGGAACTGGTAATGGAATCGTGAATAAATTACGAGCGATAAGTTTGGAGAATAATTTGGCACAATTTCATGAAGTATTACCCTGGTCAGCGATCCAATTAATCAAAGAGGGGGAACGCAGCGGCTCGGAGCAATTGAAAACCCTCCTCGCTTGCATTTATGCCAAAAAACTAATCGCGATTACACATAAGGGCTTGGAGGTAGAGGGTCCAGCGAGTGTCAAAAGGGGTTTGCCATTGATGATTAAAGAGTACAATAACGGTTGGTATACCGGCTGGTATTTATTATTCTATCGAGTGGAGGAAATGGCGGGGGTGATACGGCCTCGTTTGGAGGATTGTTGGATTTACGCCCTAGATCGAATCGAATCTATCCAGGAATTAGGTTCCGCCAAGCTCCGCATTCCGGCAGGATTTAATCCCGCCGACTTCTTCAAGGATGTCCTCGGAATTTTCCGAAATACCCATGGGGCTGCGCCTGTTCAAAAAGTTCATCTGAGATTAGAGATTAGTCCAGAGGCCCCTTGGCTCGGGCAATACATTCAAAAATACCCCATTCATGAATCCCAAAAAATGGAGGGATTGTCCGTGGGCTTGTACATGGAAATCAACCAAGAACTGGAAGGATTTCTCATGCGTTTTGCGAATGAAATTCAGGTGGTGGAGCCCCTTGCTCTCCGTCAAAAAATGCGAAACAGATTACAAAAAGCAGCAGAAAATTACCTTTAATTCGCTTTTAACATTGGAAAAAGGGTTCGAATCTCCGCTTCGGTCGGCTGAGATCCATATTCACAAATCTCAAAAGCTTCCGCATACATTATTTTCGCCGCGCGGGCAGAACCATACCATTTCTCTAAACTTTTCTGCACCTCGGGGTTTGGTTTGCTTACGCGTTTTTGCAATAAATAGGCCTTGTGTTTGGCTGGGTCTTTGGGTACCTCTTCTTCATAATTTCCGATCCAGGGCAACCACTCGTAAAACTGGGATTGATGCGCATCAAGGCCCGCCAATTTTTTCTCAATCACGGGCGTGATGTCCACAGCGATATCCGGTTGGAATGGATTTGGCTTTTTAAAATTATCCTGAAAATATAAGAAAACTGGATTTTTGCGCAAAGGCTCCACATCTGGCGCTACATTCGGTACGCCTACCATAAATGCTGCATCCTGCACTAAAACGCCGGTATAACGATGATCCGGATGGTAATCATTTGAACGCGGGGCGATCACGACATCCGCTTTCCATTCCCGGATTTTGCGAATAATTTGTAGGCGAATTTCCAGGGTCGGCAATAATTCCCCGTCGTGATTATCCAATACATCGTAGGAAACACCCAGTCGTTTGGCGACTTCCTTGGTTTCAGCGATTCGGCGTTTGGCTAACATTCCTCCGCCTTGCGATTGATGTCCCGCATCCCCATTCGTGACTGATAAAAATTTAACTTGGTGCCCCATTTCCACAAATAAGGCCGCTGTTCCGCCGCCTTTGATGTCGCAATCATCCGGATGCGCTCCGATAAACATAATCCGAAGAGGTTTGGTTTGCGCTAAAAGGCTATAGGCAAATAATAAAAACACACAGGTGTAAATAGATTTCATAGGATAATAGGTTTAAAAATCAATGTTAACCAATTCGCAGTAATTTTCCAATTACCTGAACATTTCTCGTGCTTTCTTCTATTTTTACATTCATAAAAACCTATTTAATACATGCAAAAAAGCCCTTACCTCGTTTTCATCATCATGTTGACCTTTTTTGTGATTTCCTTTTTATCGAACATCATTGGTCCACTGATTCCAGATATTATTCAAGGCTTCCACCTAAACCTAACGCTTGTTGCTCTTTTGCCCTTTGCTTTTTTCATTGCTTATGGCATTATGTCCATTCCGGCTGGGATGTTTTTGGAGGTGTATCATGAGAAGAAGGTGATGATTTTTGCATTTGCGTTGGCCTGCGTGGGATCCATGTTGATGGTGATTTTTCCAAATTATTTGTCGGCGATTTTATCTCTTTTTCTGATCGGTTGCGGCATGGCGATGCTCCAAGTGGTCATAAATCCCCTTCTCCGTACGGCGGGAGGCGAGGAACATTATGCATTTTATTCGGTAATGGGGCAGTTGACCTTTGGATTTGCTTCCTTCTTGAGTCCGATGGTATATCAATATTTTTTAAGTCAAAAAAAATTAGCGCAAACGGAGGCCAATTGGATGTCGGGCATATTTGCATATTTACCTGAAAATTTATCTTGGCTTTCTCTTTATTTTCTTTTTGTGGTGATTTGTCTCGGGATGATGTTTGTTATTTATCTATCCAAATTCCCAAGCGTGGACCTCAGGGAAGAGGAAAAAGCGGGACCTCTCGCCACGCATATCGAATTATTCAAAAACAAATATGTGCTTCTGTACTTTTTCGCTATGCTTTGCTATGTGGGTACGGAACAGGGGGTGGCAAATTGGATATCGCAATTTTTAGTGACCTATCACCAGGTGGATCCGCAGACGGTTGGGGCAGATACGGTGGCCTATTTTTGGGGATTCATGACGGCTGGAGGGATTTTGGGTTTGGTGTTGTTGAAAATCATGGATAGTCGGGTGGTGCTTTCATTGTTTACGTTCATGGCGATGATTTCGTTGGGATTTGCGCTCTGGGGGCCTTTGGGTTATGCTTTGGTGGCATTTCCCTTGGTCGGTTTTTTTGCTTCCGTCATTTATCCGGTGATTTTTTCTTTAGCCTTAAACTCGGTCGATAAGCACCATGGGTCCTTTTCGGGGATCATTGTGACGGGAATAATTGGTGGGGCGATTGTGCCGTTTTTGGTGGGTTGGATCGGGGATCATTGGGGTTTACAAACGGGCATGGGGATCTTATTTCTTAGTTTGGGCTATATTTTTAGCATTGGTTTTTGGGCAAAACCGATAATTCAAAACAAACGAATCCAATTATTCGACTAGATATGAAATATAAACTATTTTCCATTGGTAGGCTTTCGTGGATGCTGGCAATACTCCTCTTTTCGCTTCAAATTTCGGCACAGGAAAGGGGTTCTGTTAAAGGGAGCGTTGTCGAATTGGCGGGAAAGGGAGGCGGGATACCGGGGGTAAATATTTATTTGGAAGGAACGACTTTGGGGACGCAAACGGATTCATTAGGCCGATTTCAGTTGAGGAATATTCCCTTTGGCCGCTACAAGATCGTAGCCTCGATGGTCGGATATACGCCTTTTATTGATTTTTTAGATGTGGACAAGCAGGCTAAAAATTTAGCCGTACGCTTGGCTGAGGATACGAAAACCTTGGATGAAATTCGGGTGGTAGCGACTCGGGATAAGGTATGGGAGAAGCAAATGAAAACCTTTGAGCGGATATTTCTGGGTGAAAGTTACAATAAGAAACAGGTGAAAATTCGGAATCGGGAGGCGGTGGATTTTAGTCAAACGGATGAGTTGTTGGTGGCCACGGCGAGTAGCCCTTTGGTGATTGAAAACCAAACCTTGGGCTATATAATTACGTATGAATTGGATCGCTTGGAGGTGAGTAAACGTTTGACATCCTTTCGGGGTTTGGCGCGATATGAGCTGATTCAGCCGGTGGATAAACGGCAGGCGGAGAAATGGGAGGAAAACCGAAAAGATGCATATTTGGGATCCCTGAGTCATTTTTTAAAATCGATGATCGAAGGCCGTTTGGAGGATGCAGGCTTTCAGGCCTATTTATTGAAACCGGGCATGCAAGACCTATCGGCGGGCAGGAGGGGGTATTTTTATGATGTGTCGACGAATCGGCATTTTTCCTTTACCCCCTTTCAATACATCAAACGTATTAAGGATACGGAATTGTATTTGTTGGACATTAGTAACGCCATCGAACTCGTGTATTCCAAAAAAAGAGTCAGCCGTCCCGTGTTTATGGATGCGCCATATCCGTATTCCATTTTAATCCCCAAAGGCCTGGTGGTATTCAATGCGATGGGCAATTTACAAGACCCATTCACCTTGGAATTAAGGGGTGAAATGGGCCTCGCGCGAATGGCAGAATTGTTGCCCATGGATTATGAATTGCCAGTGGATTAATCAAATACGTCCAAGTCATTTCCTTGAACGACCATTCCAGCATAGGCATTTTTGACTTCTTGAAGGAGTTTGTCTGGTGGGGTCCCAAAAAACAATTGATGTGTCAGTACGACTAATTTGGGTTTGGCCAATTGGGCGATTTGACCGAGTTGTTCGGGTGAGGTATGAAAGGTACTGTGGTAATTTTTCCAACGTTGTTCCCGTTTATTCAAGCCAATGCTGGAATAGACTTCATGTACTAAGATATCTGCCCCTTTGGCATGTTCGATTAATTCCTCGCTGTAGGTACAATCGCCAGATACAACAATAATTTTGTCAGCGGTTTCGAACCGGAAACCGAAGGCTTCTTTCCAGGATCCATGGTTGACGCGGAAGGCTTTTACCCGAATGAGGGAATCTTGATAAATTAGTCCTGGTGAAATTTCTTGTACCGGTACTTGGTAGCCCATTGCGTTTCCAAATTCCAAGCCATGGATTCGAATTTTCATGTCTTCTTGGAATGCTTGTTGGGTATGCCGAACCATTTTTTTAGTTCCTTTGGGGCCAAAAATGCGGAGAGGTGCATTTCGGTCGAGAACGGCGGGGGTAAAAATAAGATCACTGAGGCCTGTGGTGTGGTCGGAATGCAAATGAGTGAGAAAAAGGGTGCGTAATTGATCTGCTTGGAGGCCTTGTAATCCTTTTTTATAGGCGGCGGTGGCGCGTCGAACGAGACCGGGGCCGGCGTCCACGAGGTAACTACGCCCTCCCACCACGATCGCCAAAGAAGGTCCGGACCTTTCAGGATCTGCAAAGGGGGTTCCTGTGCCTAATAAAACTAATTTCGTTTGGGCATGGATGGAAATAGGTAGGGCGAAAAGGGCAAGTAACAGGAGGAATTTCATTCGTGGGAGCATCATGGATAGGACGAAATTAAAGGAAATGAGGGAATATCAAAGGGAACCTTGGCAGACTATTTAAGAGAATAGGCAAAAAGGCCGAAACCATTAAATAAAATATGGGGTATTATGACTGGCATTTTTCAGATTTGAAAATATGAATCTTAAGGTATAATGTGAAAGTATATAAAATTGTGTGTATGGTTTTTATGGAAATTTTTGGCAATTGGGGAATATTAGTACCTTGCGGGTTGAAATTACAATTTTTGGAAATCCTAGCTCCGGTCTTTGGACTGTTTACATCCTTTATACTTTTGTACTATTTAAGTTCATTAAATAGGTCCAATATCTTTTTAGCTTTATTTTTTCTTTGCTGCAATTTGATTGTCCTGGTTTATTTTGGCTTACATTATAGCAAGAGTGAATTTTGGGAAGGGATTTGTTTTGTTCATTTTTTGCCGCTGTCCTTTCTTCTGGGCCCCAGTTTATTTTATTACGTCAAACATACGGTTTCGGAGGATAAATCCTTTAGGATATTGGATGGCTTGCATTTGCTTCCGGCGGTATTTGTTGGCATTGCCTGTTTGCCATTTACGACCTTATCCTTGGATGTAAAAACTAGGATGGCGCATGAAATTGTCAATATCACGGAGGACTATAATTTACCGTTTCGCTGGGTAAGTTTTGAGCAATTATTATATGGTCGGTCAATTCATGTATTGATGTATGCGGGGCTTTCGTTGGGGTATTTCTTTTGGAATAAGCGCCAATTGGTCGAAAAATATGGGACGACGCCGACGAATCATCGGGTTATCCAACGTTGGTTTTTCACCTTGGTCGCCTTCCAAGTGATTATTGCTTGTACGAGTTTGGGGCATATGATTACGCTGTATACGCGTCCTTTTTCGATTTTTGGTCTATCTTTTGTCGAAATTTTTAGTGAGGAGCATTTTTTCAGGATCTGTGGGGGAGGTTTTTTTATCCAAAATTTCTTTTTGTTTCTCTATCCGAACATTTTGTATGGCAATATTTCCTACACGGAGGATTTGGCCCAAATGACTACCTTGAAAAAATTAAAATCGAGTTTGACGAAACAAGTGAAAGCGAATGGATTCGAGGAGGATTTGGAAGCCTTGATTCATCCTTATTTAGCAGAGAATCCGTTTATCAAGTCGAATTTTACCTTGTCGCAAATGTCATTTGACCTAAAGGTTCCGGAGCGATTTTTATCGAATTACTTTAATCAGGAATTGAACAAAACCTTTGGGGAATGGAAAAACGATTTGCGGATTAGGTATGCATGCCAAATGATCGAGGAAGGTTCTGCCAAGAAGCTGACCTTAGAGGCAATTTCCACTGAGGCCGGTTTTGTGTCGCGATCTAAATTTATTGACGCCTTTAAGGCGCGAATGGGTTTGACGCCATCTGCTTACATCAAAAAAATGCAAGGAACCTAGTCCTTACCTTTGCCAATCCTTGCCGGTTTGGCAAAGGTAACGCTGGGGAATGAGATTATGGAGGAATAATAAAAAAAACAAGTTTGTTGGGCCCCAAACTTTCATCCTTTAATTTCGTATAGTCCCTCATAAACCACTTACATGTATTTTTCCAAAATAATTATATTTCTTTTTCTAGCGATACATTGGGCAATCAGCGTGAGTGGCCAACAAGCAGTCCCTACAAAGCCAAGGATATTAATTAGTACGGATATAGGAGGAACTGATCCGGATGATAATCAATCCTTGGCCCATTTACTGATGTATAGCGACCGATTTCACATCGAGGGACTCGTCTCATCCCCTTCCTATGGAAAAGGAAGTGTCCATGAGATTTTGCGCATGATAGATCTATACGAAAAGGATTTACCTAGACTACTTGTCCATCAAAAAGGCTTCGCTAAACCCCAATATCTTCGGTCGATTAGTAAACAGGGGCGGCCTGGGAAAGCACCCTATGTGGGTTATTCGAAGGCAACGGAGGGATCGAAATGGATTGTCACGTGTGCCAAGAAGAAAAGTAAATCGCCCCTTTGGATTCTGGTTTGGGGAGGTTTGGATGATGTGGCGCAGGCACTTCATGATGCACCGGAGATTGAGCAGAAGATTCGTGTCTATTGGATTGGGGGGCCAAACAAAAAATGGGGCGCTACGAGTTATGCCTATGTAGCCCAAAATTTTCCTAACCTTCATTTTATTGAGGTAAACTCGTCATATTATGGTTTTTTTTCGAACAATAAGCAGTTGGACGAAATTAATCCGACCGATTATTATATGCATAACATCCAAGGTGCCGGTTTTTTAGGCGCGGATTTCAAAAATTATTATCGGGGCGAAATCAAAATGGGGGATACGCCATCGCTGTTATACATGATGGATGGAGATCCTAGCCGGCCAGAGCGGGCGAGTTGGGGTGGTAGTTTCAGCCCCATTTCGTATAGCCCCAGGGTTATTTTTTCGGGACCGACGACCCTTCGAGATTCGGTTGCTTTTTGTACTTTGGTTGAATTTCATCTGAATGGTCCTGAAATTCATGTCGCTAAAGATTCGGTGTGTTTTTGGATGGAAACCACGTATAAAGAATCGACGCAAAAATGGCCTGGCTATTACCTAGGCCATGGGAAATATGCATTGAAATATGTTCCAAAACAAGCGGAAATTGTTGATTATTCCTTTACCTCATTGATTCCGGAATTGAATTTTCCGAAGGCTCAATTAGTTGTGACAAATGTTTGGCCTGGAAAACATAGGAGCACAGATTTCTCATTAGGTCCTAATTGGTTCACTGATCGTGGTGATCCTTCCTTTTATGACGGTAAAGTTCAGGGGGGCAAAACCATTTCCGGATGGCGAAATGAGGTATTAAACGATTGGGCTAAACGCTGGAAATGGCTATCTCCTTAATCCCCTACCTTTGCCAATCCTTGCAGGTTTGCCAAAGCTAAAGGAGAAAATTGACATTTAGTTCAGTTAAAAACAAAAAATCAAGAACCTGCTCAATAGTGAACCATCACAAAGCCAATTCCCCCCAACCCTTTCGATATTCCCGTTTGACAAATTGATTTGCCGCATCAAAATTAGTTACTCGCATGTTTGGCCCATCCCATTTTAAGGCCTTGTACCGACCTGAGTACGAAAATCCCTCCATCGCGCCATAAACAGGATCAATCCGTTTCACTTTTTCTCGTAAATTAAAACTCCTTACTAATAAATTCCCTAATAAAACCGTTTCCGTTAACGGTCCCGCATATCCCTCAAACGGAGAGCTAAGCTCATGATTCCCATATCCGGCTATGCTCGCGTCAATCCATTGCCACCAATGACCATCCATCCCCCCAGAAATCCGGGCATATTTTTGAGGAATATGTTTCACCGCTTCCTGCAACTCTTTTGAAAATACTCGAGGATGACTACCGCCCCAACCACATGAAATTACTCCTTTAGTCCCCACCAAAAGCGTAGCCCCTTCAAAATCATTCTCTCCAGGAAAATCGCCCAGCGCTTCATTCATATTTAAATCAGGGGCCAATTCTTGTAAACGCTCAGGAGTAATGCCCCCATCCATCCAATACAAATCCAAATCATTGCCATTAGCTAAAACAAATCGAAATTTCAGAGAACTGGCAACCGGACCACTTTCCGAAAAGGCTGACTCCTTAAATACCCCACTGTAGGTCGTAGAAGCACTTCCTGACACCTCATGCGGATAACCCAAATTCAATAACTTAAATGGAGGACCCATAATATGACATCCCATATCTCCTAAAGCACCCGTCCCAAAGTCCCACCAACCCCGCCAATTGAAAGGGACCAAATTCTCAATATAATTCGTTTTTGGTGCAGTCCCGAGCCATAAATCCCAATTCAATTCTTTGGGAATACGAGCTGACATTTTGGGCCACGAAATTCCCTGAGGCCAAACAGGGCGGTCGGTCCAACAATACACCTTTGAAACCTCCCCAATCAAACCAGCTTCCATCCACTCCCGCATCGTTTGCATCCCCTCACATGATGCACCTTGATCCCCCATTTGCGTAACAACCTGATATTTTTTAGCCGCCAGTGTAATGATCCGTGCCTCATAAATATCATGTGTCAACGGCTTTTGTAAATACAAATGCTTTTTCATTTGCATCGCACGCAATGCCACCATCGCATGGTTATGATCCGGAATCGCGACAGTCACCGCATCAAAATGCTTATTTTCCTTGTCAAACATTTCCCGCCAATCTGTATAAAATTTTGCTTTTGGAAATTGCTTACGTTTTGAAGCCGCCGGTCGTTCATCCACATCACAGAGAAAACCAATTTCGGAATTTTTATTTGGTGTTTTGGCCAAATGCTGAATGTCATTATCCCCTTCGCCTCCACAACCAATCGCCGCTATGATCAATTTATCACTTGGTGCGACAAAACCCTTACCACCAAGTACATGTCTTGGTAAAATAAAAAAACCAGCCGTGGCCAAACTTCCCTTTTTAAGAAATGATTTTCTATTCATCTTTTTCATTATTTTTTCAAAGGTCGAATCGAAACCTCTTTGAAATCAACCACATCTTCATCACCATGATTCTGCAACCCGATATATCCTTCATTTGGCCGAATTCCAGGATATGGTTCAAAATCAAATTTGCGCGGGGGAGTCATTTCCCCTTCTCGATAATCCGTCACCAAAGAATCATTTAAATACACAATTGTTCGAGAACCATCCAACGTGATCACCAATGTATTCCATTCTGGACCTGGTTTTCCTGGTTTACTTTTGGGTTTTGTTAGGGCATACAAAGTTCCACTAATGTGATATTCGTCCTCGTTCGATGTCTCTGGATGGTTATCTATTTGCACCTCATACCCATAAAAAACCGGCATCCATTCCTCTTTCGGTTCCGTAGGCACGCGAATAAAGACCCCCGCGTTACTATTGAATTTTTGCATTTTATACACCACCTTAATTTGGCAATTCCCCACTTTCCCGCCCGTCCAATACAACAAACCCATCCCTCCTTTGCTAGATAATAAACCATTTTCAACAAAGCGACTCCCTCCGCCGACATGTTTCCAACCATCTAAATTTTTACCGTTAAATAAGGGCTTCCATTCTTGCGCATTGAGCCTATATGAAAAAAGGAATGTCACAATTAGACTGAGCACGAATTGTCTCAAAAACTTTATCATGGTCATCAGAAATAGGTTTAAATTAAAATTACGGATTTTTTTCTACTAAAAAAGTGGCCCTATATGCTTTTTCCTCCTCTAGCTCCCACCACCTAGCTTTGGCAATCCTTGCCGGTTTGCCAAAGCTAAAGTAGAAAATTGACATTTTTAACACATTTTAAAAAAAACCAAATACCTGATTTTACACAATTTTCCCTAAATTGAACAACCCTTTTTCTAAACCAATTTACGATCAACATGTCTAGCCTATCGATCTCAAAAGGTTCTGCACAACCCGAATTGGCTGAAAAAAAAACGCTAATCGACCTTTTTCGAGAAACAGTTCAAACATACCCCTGCAAAGAAGCTTGCATTTTTGAGAATCAAAAAGTCACCTACAGCGAATTAGATGAACGAAGTAATGCGATAACCGCCCAACTTCAACAGAGTGGAATTACATCTGGAGTCATCGTGGGCGTTTATTTACCCCGAGGCATCGATCTTCATGTCAGTATTTTAGGTATTTTAAAATCCGGTGCGGCCTACATCCCGTTTGATATCGAAACCCCAAAAGACCGAATAGAATCTGTATGTCAAGATTATGGCATTTCTACTTGCCTTAGCTTTGAGTCCTTTCAAAATCCCATTCAAGTCATTTCACCAACCCAATCCAGTGAAAAAAATGAAATGAATCTAGCCAAACCCGATGACCTCGCCTATGTCATATTTACGTCCGGTAGCACTGGAAAACCAAAAGGAATCCCCATCCGACAAAATCAAATCTCCCTATTAATCCAATCAGAAAATTCCGTACTTCAAGTCCAACATACTGACCGCATATATCAAGGTTTTTCAGTTTCATTTGATATGTGGTTTGAAGAAACTTGGCTCAGTTATTTAGTTGGTGCCACACTCATCATCGCAGATGCAAAAACGGCCAAGTCGATTGATGAACTACATCACTTTTTGGCAAAAAACCAAGTAAGTATTTTACATGCCGTACCCAGCCTACTTAGCCTCCTAAACCCTGAAATTCCTAGCCTCCGACTTGTAAATTCTGGAGGAGAAGCATGCAACCAAAATATTGTCCAAAAATGGTATCATAGGGACAGACTTTTTTTTAACAGTTACGGGCCAACAGAAACAACGGTCAGTTCCTGCATGATACCCTTGCATCCCGGCGATGCTATTTCCGTAGGAAAACCCCTACCCTTTTACGATATGGCGGTGGTCAATGAACACTTGGAAATCGTCCCAATCGGCGAAGAAGGAGAACTCGTTATCAGTGGACCTTGCCTTAGTGAAGGCTATTTAAACCGCCCGGATTTAACTGCGAAAGCATTTTTAATAAAATCCGATTCCCTAAAAGAAATGCAGGGTGAACGAATCTATCTCACAGGTGATTTTGCCCGAATGAATGAAGCGGGAGAATTTTACATCGTAGGCAGAAAAGATGATCAAATAAAAATTAGAGGATATCGCATCGAACTAGGTGAAATAGAAGCCCAATTAAATACACTGCCCATCATCAAACAAGCCGTTGTTTGTGTCAAAAAATGGAATAATTTAGACCAATTAGTCGCATATATTATTCCAAATAATGATACAAATGTAGACGAATCAGCCCTTCGCCAAGAACTGGGAAAGCAGTTACCCTCCTACATGGTTCCCAATTATTTTGAGGTCGTAGAAGCATTTGATTTTTTGACCAGCGGCAAAGTGGATAAAAAGAAACTACCTCTCCCAAAGGCCTTCGACCAAATTCCTACTTCGAAAAAATTCGAAAACCCGATTTTACAAATTATTCAAAACATTTTCCCTAGTCAAGAAATCAAAATTCAAGCTGATTTTTTTGAAAATCTGGGAGGTTATTCACTCATCGCAGCCCAGTTTGTATCCCAAATAAGAGGAATAAAGGGTTTCGAAAAAGTGTCTATTATGGATGTCTATGAGCATAGACCTATCGGGAAACTCCTTGATTTCTGGGAAAAAGAAAAGCTAACGGAAGTCCCACAACAAACCGATTTTAATCCTTCCACGCGTAATTATTATATCTGTGGCCTAAGTCAATTGATTGCCTTATTTTTTATTTTCGGGATTGTGGCAGCACAATTATTTATCCCTTTTTTAGGCTATTATATCGCAGTGAATGAATTAGAAAGTCATTTAATTCCATTGATTTTTGCAGTAATCTTGTATTGTACGGTCATTCCGATGTCCGTAATTTTAATTTGGCTGATAAAAAAACTGATCATCGGTCCATTAAAAGAAGGTGATTATCCACTCTGGGGCAAGGTTTATTTCAAATGGTGGCTTCAAAAAAGACTTTATTCATTAATTCCCAAGGAAGTGCTTGGGAATACGCCCCTATATGCTGATTTAATTCGTGCATTTGGAGTAAAAATTAAAACGAAAAACCAATTAAGTAATTTTGAGATGGGCGTCGAGGAACTCATCGAGATCGGTGAAAACGTGACCATTAGTTCAAAGTCCGTCCTTCAAAATGCTTGGGTCGAACAGGGCAAATTAAAACTTCGAAAAATTTATATAGACGATGACGCCTACGTCGGCACTAGCAGCATCGTTTCCGGCGATTGTCACTTAGAAAAAGGATGTGAACTCAAAGATTTATCTCATCTGGAGGCAGGAAAACGAATGGGTCACCATGAAATTTTTGAAGGAAGTCCTGCTGCATACACAGGAAAAAAAGAGGATTACCTATATCCGAAAGAACCGGCACAGAGGACTCGTTTGAGCTATTACCTTAGCTACCTGGTGTTGGTGTTTTTATTTCCGATGTTGGTGTTAATTCCATTGGTTCCATCGATCATGAGCTTGTATTATTTGGATGAGCAGGCCGATTGGTATTCGTTTTATTATTTATTCAAAACGCCAATATTCGCCCTCATGTACATTATTTTATTCTTGGGCGAGGTCATTTTACTGACTCGGATTTTTCAAAAAGACCTAACCCCAGGCCAATATTCCATCTATAACCCGGTATATGTAAAAAAATGGTTTACGGATCAATTGTTCTCCTTATCCTTGCTTGTCATCAAACCGATTTTCGCCACTGTATATATTTCATGGGTATATCGAGCCTTAGGTGCGAAGGTGGGGGACAATACGGAAATCTCAACCGCCACGAATGTGAGTCATTCCCTACTCGAAATCGGCCAAGAGAGTTTTATTGCCGACGATGTTTCGATTGGAGAAACAGAAATACGTAATCAAGAATTAAGTATTGCGACCACCCGCATAGGAAATCGCAGTTTTGTGGGAAATAGTGCCTTAATTCCGCAAGGATACCAGCTGGGGGATGGAATGTTAATCGGTGTGGTTTCTGTACCGCCACAGCCGGAACAATTGAGGCTCGAACAAGCTAAGGATTGGTTTGGATCACCGGCTCGCCCCTTGCCAAATCGAGAAATCATTTCGAATTATCCACCAAGCCTAACCTATTCCCCCTCGAATGCACGTAAAATTGCCCGGGGAATCGTCGAATTTATTCGAATCCTCATTCCCCAATCGGTGATTCTTACTGTGAGTATTTTCTTTATTGCCTATGCGGATGATCTTCTTTTTAAACATAAATGGGGGCAAATTTTACTTTATTTTCCATTGTATTATGTCGGAATTGTAGCCATTCCTTGTTTTTTATTTACCTGGCTGATCAAATGGATTTTTATCGGTCGATATCGCGTCGCCCAATATCCGATGTGGACATGGCATGTTTGGAAAACCGAGGCGGTCACATCATTATATGAAGCATTGGCAGTCCCATTTTTCCTTGAATTTTTACGAGGAACGCCATTTTTGCCTATCTTTCTCCGATGGATGGGCGCAAAAATAGGCCATATGACCTATATCGATTCCACGGACATCACCGAATTTGATTTAGTCGAATTAGGTGATTATTCAGCCATCAATTTGGATGCTGGACCGCAAACGCATTTATTTGAGGATCGAATTATGAAAATAGGTTCCGTTAAAATAGGCGCACATACGAGCATTGGTTCACGCACCATTATTTTGTTTGATACTGACATTGGCGGTTCTTGTCGAATCGACGCGTTGTCACTCGTCATGAAAGGTGAAAAAATACCTCCACATACATCTTGGTCCGGCATTCCCATCAAATAATTGACACAATGAAAAAATATCTATATCTGATCGCCCTAGGCCTATTTTGTTTTCCAAGCTTTTCGCAAGAGAAAAAATGGACGACCTATTTAGGTATGAACTACTTGAATAATTATGTGTATAACGGTCGATCAGACTCCTTGAATGCCCCTTATCTCATCCCAAGTATCACCTTTGAAAATGAAAATGGGTTAACACTTAATTCTGATTTATATTATTTTTTTGATGGCAAAAACAATGGCTTTGATTTTTTAGAAGTCAATGCGGAATATGAATTCAATATATTTAAAAATGCATCTGGGGGCGTTAACGGCACTAAATTTTTCAGTAATGGGAAATCAGATTCCTTTATTGGCAATCTTTCCTATACCCTGGGAGGGAATTTAAATTATGATTTCAATGGGTTTGATTTCAACACCTATTTTGACTTTTTAAAAGGTTCAGCTAGTTTGGACTCTCGAATAAGCCCAGGGATAGAAAAGACAATTTCATGGGAGAAAGGAAATAGGTACTTTGAACTAAATCCGAGTTTTTATGCCGTTTTTAGTACATTAAATTATTTTGAAAGTTATTCAAATACACGAAAATTAAATCGACCCAAAAATGGTGCGTTGGCTCGGCCTTCAACAATCACAACGAATACATTAGTCACAAACCCTGGCTTGACCTTTATGGCCTATGAAATTTCCTTGCCTATCACCTATGAGACGGATAAATTTGGTCTAAGTATAATCCCCACCTATGCGATTCCGAAAAACCCGATTAGCACAAACGAAATTACCACGAGTACGGTGGCAGGAAGGGTGACAACCTTATCAACCATTGTGGATGTCCCCTATACGGAACGATTTTTAAATCCTGTTTTTTTTGGCCAAATTAATTTGTATTTAAAATTTTAATGAAAAAAAGATCTAGAACTTTAATCATTTTCGGACTTTGCCTTTTAGGCTGTAAATCTATGGAGGTTCCTACTTCCTCCAGCAGCCTTGCTTCCTCAAGTTCCGCCTATTCAGGTTCGGGTTCTCTCACACAAGGCATCGGTCAAACGACTCAATCCAATCTGTTTACCTGCCAAGGAGGTCGAGTGACAAATATGGGCAAAATTATGTCCACAGATAATAAAACCTGGATACTTCCAGGGGAAAATGAGTTTTCAACAGGTACGCGCCTATTTGACTTATTCAATGAATGTGCCAAAATTACTCCTGGCTCTCTAAACCAAATTGATACAAGTAAGGCGCCTGTCATTGAAATAGATGCCGATGGGGAGATTATATCCGGTTTTTTGTACGGTGATAACTATTTTGAATTGTATGTAAATGGAAAATTAGTGGGTGTAGATCCAGTTCCTTATACCCCTTTTAATTCTAGTTTTGTTAAGTTTAGAGCCAAGAGACCGGTCCAATATGCCATCAAGTTGATCGATTGGGAGGAAAACTTGGGAATCGGAAGTGAAGTGAACGGGACGAATACCTTTTATCCGGGCGATGGTGGCTTTTCGGCTAAATTTAGTGATGGTACGGTTACGAATAACCTTTGGAAGGCACAAACATTTTACATTGCTCCCTTATCAAACGTCACTTGTGTGACGGAATCGGGCACGAATCGAAATTCAGCAAATTGTACCGTGCCGCCTACCTCGGCGGCAACAGCTTACGCCCTACATTGGGAAATTCCTTCGAATTGGTATGCCAAAGGCTTCGATTATTCCTCTTGGCCCGCCGCCACCCTCTATACCTCGTCTCAAGTAGGACCCAAAACCGCCTACACGAATTTTACGAATCAATTTGGAAACGCCCAATTCATTTGGAGTTCTAATTTAGTCCTTGATAATGTAGTTTTACTTCGATTCCAGGGAAAGTAAATCCTAGCACTCCCCTAGCTTTGGCAATCCTTGCCGGTTTGCCAAAGCTAAGGCCTAGAATTGACATTTTTTCAAATTAGAAAAGATTATCAATACATTGATCTTACATAAATAATCCCTCTTTTTTTATCCATTCAATCGGTGTGGTACCATATTCATCTTTAAAAGCCGAATAGAAACTTGATTTATTTTTGAATCCACATTGCGCGGCGATCCCCTCGATGGACATTTGAAAATGGGCTTTGCTTTGGAATAATGAAATGGCATGTTTAATGCGTAAACGATTCCTAAATTCAGGAAATGAAGTGTTTAATTGCTTATTGAAACAACTCGAAACCCGTAAATGAGGAATATTCAATTCCCTCGAAATATCATGTAAGGACAAGTCTTTTTTTAAATACGGCTTTTGCTTATCCAAATAGTCCATGATGAGTTCTAAATCCGAAGTGTTTTTTGCCTTTGAAAATTCTTTTTCATTTGACTTTTCAAAACGATTTTTTAGTAAAGAATTCAAATGATTCAAAACAGAGGCATTGGGATTTAGGCCATAGACTAATTTAGGAAAGCATAAGTACGCAAGGGGCACAACTAAGGTGTAATAATAAAAAAATATCGAAATTTTTTTATTGGGTGCCCTAAAAACAAAATCAGTATTTCCCGCCGTTTGAAATTGATTTACTACAACAAAAAAAAGCATCGGCAAAGCTGCTATTAAAATAATTATCAGCGTGGATTGGATGATTTTCAAACTTTTTACTTTTACCAATTTAGCTTTATTAAACCGATGAACATACCAAAAACTATATGAAATAAAAAAAATGATTGAACCGGGAATGATTGCTTTTAGAAAATTACGAGGAAATAACCAGGTGTTTATGAAAAATAAATTTTCCGTTTGAACATGATGCTGTAGGCGAGAAGCAAATTCCACTTTTTCTTGAAACGGAATTTGTAGATAAGGAATGAAATTAATAAACAAAAGAATACTTGGAAGACATAAAAATAGCAAGGTTTTATCAAAGACCATTTTTCCCTCAAGTAAGCTCCTATAATAATAAAAAATTAAAGGGCCTATTAAATAGGTTAAGGGATCTGAATGAAACATCAGGGCAGCCAATATTTCAGAATTGGAATCGCTATTAAGTAATAAAATAATTACCTGCCGGATATTAAATAAAATCACACAAGTAATCGAATAGACAATTGCTTTTTGATGCTTCCATTGATAATTAAAAACTAAAAGGCACAGGGATAGGTTGAGTAAAATTGAAGTCAATAACATGGTTTATAAATTTTTAGAACGCATACCAAAAGTATAAGTTTGATTCAAATTAAACTACGGTTTAAAAATGCACGTGTTTAATTTTAATGATTTTTGAACTTCTTTTCAAGCGTCAAATACCGGTCAATACTAAAAATTTAGGCTGTTTTGCCCCGTGCAAAAATTTCTTAAAGGCAATTAAACTAGTTCTACCGTGTATTTACCACCCAACCCATCAACTGCTCAAGGCCTAGCCCAGCTATTTTTCTTTTTCTTTTTAACTTTTACCGCCCAAGCCCAACAATTCAAACTGAATCAAGGCATCGCTCTTACCCAATTTTCGTATCAAAACGATCAAGGACAATCTATTCAAGGCCTCAAACGAGGGTCTGGTCTTGCCTTCCAACTATCCTATCACAAAGCCAGCCTAGTCGACTCCGCTCAATATAAACTCGAACAAAGTCCTTTGTCCATTTACCTGGGACAAAACCCTAAAATTGCTAAGCTGCTCAATTTACTTAATTACGATGTAGGTGTTCAATTCACCCAGCTAAACGCCGTAGGTGACATTCAAAACATTGCCTTCAACTACCAAACGGATTACTTAGGTCTCCAAGGAAAACTCGGTTTACGCATTCCGCTTCCATTTGCCAGCTCGATCAACCTTCAGGGAATTGTCAGTGTAAATAAAATTGTACACGGGAATCAGTTGCTCATGAACCATTATGTCGACCTGACCGAAGACCCTCAATTCTCCCAAATTAAACTCATGGGTGGATATGGGGCGGAATTCGAGAAGCGTTTCTCAGGAAAATTGGTGGGTTTTGTCGGGTACCAACAAAGCCAAACGCTCAATTCAAATCCCGTGGGTCTATCAATCCTTACCCTTCAACCTAGCGTTTTTTCCATCGGCATTCGCTTTCTGAATTAACCCCTTCGCTATGCATCGAATTTTTACCTTAGCTATATTTTTATTGATTTCGTTTGTGGGAGAAGGTCAATACCTGAAAATGGCCACCTTGGCCACATCGGGGGGAACTGTCTCAACGGGCGGCAATTATATGGCTCAAATTATTGGACAATCCAGCGTCATTTCCGGAACAGCCACAAACCAAGGGGTCCAGTTTCGACAAGGGTTTAAACAGCCATTTGGGTTCCATCAAACCATTTCCAGAACGAGTTCTCTACAGGTTTTTAAGGAAGAATTACCTTGGTCCTATGAGACATTCCCGAATCCATTTGTGGATCGTGTGACAATCCGCTTTGACCGCCCCACGGCCAATCCTGTGACCCTACACCTCTATGATATTCAAGGGCAAATCATCTGGCAAGGCCAATATCCTGAACAGATGAAGGAAATTCAATTGGAAAAATTCCAAGACATCAAAGCCGGAAAATACATCTTACATATATTCCAAAAAGGAAAAGCCAACAGTCAATCACTCATCAAAAACACAAACCCCTAGGTAATATCTCGCATGAAAACACAACATTTCACATCCCTAATTTTAGGCCTAAGTGCATTAATTAGCCTCCTTTAAGTGCAAAAACACATTGATCATTCTAGTTCTTAATAATCGTGTCATGAAAAAACAAGTATTCCTACTCTTCGTCTTGAACCTTACCGCCTTAGTAGGTCTATTAGGTCAAAGCCCTAAGAAATCATTGAATTACCAAGCCGTCATTTTAGACCCTAAGGCCATCGATATTCCGGGAGCTAGCATCAGTGGACAACCCTTGTCGAAAGGTAAAGTTTGCCTAAAATTCAGTTTTGTAAATGCCCAAGGGACGATCGATTATGAAGAAACCCAACAAACGACTACGGATGAATATGGCCTTGTAAGCCTTGCCGTGGGAACAGGTACCTACAACGCGGGAACCTACAAGAATTTTGAGAGCATCGTCTGGGATGCAAATGTAAAAAGCATGAAGGTGTCGGTGAGCTATGACGCATGTACTACCTTCAAACAAGTCAGCACGCAGGCCTTAAATTATACCCCTTATGCACTCTATGCCGAAGCGGTGGATTACAAAAATGTGAAGGATGCGCCGACTAAACTTTCACAATTCAGCAACGACGCCGGGTATTTAATCCCAAAAGATTTAGATCCCATTAAGGCAGACATAAAAACGAATACAGCAGATATCAAAACAAACAGCGCTGATATTAAAAGTAATACTGCCGACATCAAAACCAATGCCAATCAAATCGCTGCGGCCAATCAAAGCATTTCCGAGAATAAAAAAGCGAATGAGGAGGCAATTTTGATCCTTAACCAAAACATCTCGACTATAGGAACAAAAGTCGGTTCGAATACGAATTCGATACTTTCCATGGAGGGAAAATTATCGGACCAACAAAATCAGATCAATGACAACAGAAACCAAATAAACACAACAAACTCGAATTTTACGAATCAAATTAGTGGTTTACAAAATCAAGTAAATTCCACCATTTCGACTGTCTCCAACTTAACAAGTGATGCGGAAATTTTGGCCAATAAATCAACTGCTACCAACCTGGGTGGTGCAAGTCCATCGGACCAATTGTATCCAAGCCAAAAAGCTGCCAAAGCCTATGTGGATAATGCTATTTACATTGCGGTAGGATCTGGCGTGGCTGATGCGACGACATTGGCACCTGGCAAAATCCAGTTGGCCGGCGATCTAGCCGGAACGGCCTCCGCTCCGACCGTACCGGGACTTGCTGCCAAGGAAAGTGTATCTAACAAATCCTCCTCTACGGCACTTGGCACGAGCAATGAACTGTATCCCACCCAAAATGCGGTCAAGGTTTATGTAGACCAAGCCACGCAGGGCATTGCGCTCCAAGCGGCTGTAGAGGCAAAGGCAGATAAAAATTCACCGGTATTTACGGGAGCCCCTAGTTTGCCATCCGGAACCATTGGGGTGACACAATCAACGAGCGATAATTCCACCAAACTTGCCACCACGGCCTTTGTGCAAGCCGCCACAGCCGCGGGTACGGCAGATGCCTCCACGGCTACCAAAGGAAAACTCAAATTAAGCGGAGATTTAGGCGGTACAGCAGATGCGCCGACCGTTCCTGGCCTAGCCCTAAAAGCCAATACGACAGATTTACTCCTCAAAGAAGATGCCTCCAATAAGTCGACTTCCTCCGCCTTAGGAACAAGTGATGTCTTATATCCGAGTCAAAAAGCTGTAAAAACCTATGTGGATAACCAAGTTGCCTCAGCCACCATTGCAGATGCTGATGGATCGACGAAAGGCAAGATTCAATTGGCCGGTGATTTAGGAGGAACGGCTGCCGCTCCCACCGTTCCCGGTTTAGCATCAAAAGCAAATTCAGCCGATGTGACAACAGCTTTGGCATTAAAGGCAAATGCAACGGACGTCACTACGGCCCTGGCACTAAAAGCGAATTCAGCAGATATCACCAGTGCTTTGGCTGGCAAAGCTCCCTTGCATAACCCCACCTTCACCGGAATCGTATCTGGAATCACAAAAAGCATGGTGGATTTAGCAAGTGTAGACAACACCTCCGATGCCAATAAACCTGTTTCAATGGCCACTCAAACGGCCTTGGATTTAAAAGCCAATGCATTAGATGTTAATACGTCCCTCAGTTTAAAAGAAGATGCCTCCAATAAAGCTACTTCACGCACCTTAGGAGATGCCAATAGTACTGACATCGCCTATCCCACCCAAAAAGCTGTAAAAACCTATGTGGATAATCAAGTTGCATCTGCCACGATTGCCGATGCGACTTCCTCATCCGCGGGAAAATTAAAACTTGCTGGCGATTTAGCCGGAACAGCCTCGGCCCCTACGGTCCCTGGTTTAGCGCTAAAAGCGAATTCAGCCGATGTGACAACGTATTTGTCGACCAAGGAAAATCTTTCGAATAAATCGACAGCCACGGATTTGGGAGCATTAAGTAGTTCCGATATTTCGTATCCTAGTCAAAAAGCCGTAAAAACCTATGTGGACAATCAAGTAAGTGCAGCCAGCATTGCCGATGCGACCAACTCCGTAGCGGGGAAAATTAAATTAGCCGGTGACCTAAGCGGAACATCATCCGCTCCAAGCATCGCAACTGGGGCTATAACCAGTACAAAAATTTTAGATGGAACGATTGTAAGTGCAGATTTGGCCGACAATTCAGTGACCAACGGAAAAATCGTTACGATAGCTGGAGGAAAAGTAAGCGGTGATATTTTAGGTAATGCGGCGAATGTAACAGGAACAGTGGCGGTGGCAAACGGAGGAACCGGCGCAACGATCCTAAGCGGATATGTCATCGGAAATGGCACATCTGCCTTATCCACCCTGAGTACTATTCCGGTAGCGGATATCACAGGAGCGATCAGGAAAGTAAATGGGACACTGCCGAATGCTTCTGGTGAAGTGACAATTAGCTTTGGGGAGGTTTCTACGGGAACATTGGCCAGTCGGCCAGTGAATGCCGGAGACAATGGTGACATTTATGTAGTATCAGGCGATGCTACGGTGGCAAATAATGGACTCACGTACATTTCAGATGGGTCTACTTGGAATGAGGTGACGGCCAACCTATCGACCACCGATGCCCGCTATGTACAGTTAGCTGGCAGTACGATGGCTGGAAACCTAACAATCCCCGCGGGCAAAAAAATATTGATTGCAGATGCCCCATCCAGTTCTACGGATGCCGCTAACAAAGCCTATGTAGATTCAAAAATCGCCACAGAAGTTGTAGATGCGACAAGCAGCACCGCAGGTAAGATCAAATTAACGGGAGATTTGGGAGGGACAGCTGCCTCCCCTACGGTACCTGGTTTAGCTTTAAAAGCAAATAGTACAGATGTCACGAGTGCTTTGACCTTAAAAGCAGATGCCACGGATGTCGCAAATTCCTTGGCATTGAAAGCTGATGCCACGGATGTCTCAAGTTCTTTGGCATTGAAAGCAAATGCGGCAGATGTAACTAGTTCTTTGGCATTAAAGGCGAACGCCGCCGATGTTGCTGCATCTTTGGCACTTAAAGCCAATGCATCGGAAGTAACAAGTTCTTTAGCCTTAAAAGAGAATATTTCTAATAAATCGATTAATGTACAAGACGATGCTGCATCAGACAATAAATACCCATCTGTCAAGGCAATCAAAACCTATGTAGATGCCCAAGTTACCTCAGGCGGAACACCCAATGCAGATGATTTGACACTAGGCAAGATCAAATTGGCAGGCGATTTAGGGGGAACAAATTCGAGAGCAACTGCTCCTGTAATCAGTGATTTAGCCATTAGCTCTGCGAAATTAGCCAATGACGCTGTTACGAGTACTAAGATATTAGATGGAACCATAGCCACTGCGGATTTGGCTGACAATTCCATTACCAGCACTAAGATTTCAGATGGAGCCATTGCCACTGGGGATTTGGCTGACAATTCCATTACCAGCACTAAGGTTTCAGATGGAACCATTGCCACTGCGGATTTGGCTGACAATTCGATTACAAGTGCTAAAATCGTGAATGGGGAAATAGTCAATGCCGACATTTCAGCGACGGCGGCCCTATCAGATACTAAATTGGCAACCATTTCTACGGCAGGAAAGGTAAGTAATTCAGCCACCACGGCTACGAACGCCAATACCGCTAGTAGCATTGTTATGCGGGATGCCAGCGGTAACTTTAGTGCGGGAGCGATTAGCGCGACTGGAATTTCTGGACCTTTGACGGGAAATGTAACTGGAAATGTGACTGGAGACCTCACGGGAAATGTAACTGGAAATGTGACTGGAGACCTCACGGGAAATCTGACTGGAGACGTCACAGGAAATGTTTCTGGGAATGTAACAGGAAATGTCACTGGAAATGCGTCCACCGCCACTAAATTAGCCACCTCCAAAACCATTAATGGCACTGCCTTTGACGGATCTGCCGATATCACGATTACTACTGCTGCGGGTACGTTGACGGGAACTACGTTGAGCAGTACTGTGTTGAACTCCTCCTTAACATCCGTGGGGACATTAACAAATTTAACGGTTAGCAATCCAATTGTGGGAAGTATTACAGGCAATGCAGCTACGGTAACTACAAATGCGAATTTAACCGGGCCGATTACGAGCAGTGGCAATACAACATCGATTGCTTCTCAAACGGGTACTGGTGCTACGTTTGTTATGGACACAAGTCCTAGCTTAGTCACGCCAAGCCTCGGGGTTGCGACGGCTACTTCAGTCAATAAAGTGGCCATTACCGCACCCGCCTCAGGATCAACTTTAACCATCGCCAATGGAAAAACCCTTACCGCAAACAACAGTTTAATCCTAGCTGGGACCGATGGAAAGACAATGACCTTCCCGTCCACAGATGCAACCATTGCCCGAACCGTTGCCGCACAGACATTTAATGGAATTCAGACCTTTAGTTCTACCATTGCCGGTTCAATTACGGGTAATGCGGCAACAGTAACAACCAATGCAAATTTAACGGGCGATGTAACAAGTTCAGGAAATACGACTACGGTAGGTAAAATTAATGGAACATCGTTGGCAGGATTATCGACAGGATTATTGAAAAATACAACGAGTACAGGTGTGCCAACTATCGCACAAGCCGGGACGGATTACATAGCCCCATATTCCTCTCAAACTGCCAATTATATATTAGCCTCCCCAAATAGCTCAGCAGGAACACCAAGTTTCAGGGCATTGGTAGCGGCAGATATTCCTACCTTAAACCAAAATACGAGTGGAAGTGCTGGTTCAGTTGTGAATGCTATTACCTTTGCTACCAGTGGTGGGGCCGGCTCAGGAACCACCTTTAATGGTTCAGCAGCAAAAACGATTGATTACAGTTCAGTTGGCGCTTCGCCTGCCGCAGGTTCAAGTTCATTAACAACCGTGGGCACCCTTGGCACCGGTACCTGGAATGCTACCATCATCACAGGTCAATATGGGGGAACTGGAGTAGCCAATACAGGAAAGACAATCACCTTAGGAGGCAATATGTCAACCGCAAGTAGTTTTACCACCTCAGGTGCCTTTGCGACCACCCTAACCTCGACCGCTGCGACAAATGTTACACTACCCACGACTGGCACGTTGGCAACCTTAGCAGGAACAGAAACCTTGACCAATAAGACATTGACTAGTCCAACCTTTACTAATCCAAACTTAGGAACACCTGCATCAGGTATATTGACCAATGCATCTGGATTACCTTTATCCACAGGAGTAACGGGAACATTACCTGTAGCCAATGGAGGTACAGGATTAAGCACCTATACCAGCGGGGGAGCTATATATGCATCAAGCACAAGTGCACTAACTTCCGGTACCCTTCCTGTGACAGCGGGAGGTACGGGATTAAGCTCACTTACCAGCGGGGGAGCTGTATATGCATCGAGCACAAATGCTCTTACATCCGGAACCCTTCCAAGTTCAGCGGGAGGTACAGGATTAAGTTCTTTTACCAGCGGGGGAGCTGTATATGCATCGAGCAGCAGTGCCTTAACAACCGGAACCCTTCCTGTGACAGCCGGAGGAACGGGAGCGAGCACATTGACGAGTGGTTATGTCAAAGGAAATGGCACATCTGCCTTAAGCACGGTGAGTAGTATTCCTGTGGCAGATGTTTCAGGAGCCGCCCCATCCGCTTCTCCTACGTTTACCGGAACCGTCACCATCCCAACTGCCAGTGTTTCCGGTGCCATCACCGCAAAAAATTATGTTACCACAGTACCTGCTACCATTACGGCTTCTGCTTCTACTTCCATCGATTTTTCATCGGGTAATATTTTTAAAATTAGCTTAGGTACGAATATTACAACCCTATCCATAAGCAATGCAGTGGCCGGAACCTATCTCATAGAAATCATTCAGGGGGGAACCTATACGGTTACTTTCCCAGCCGCATGGAAATGGTCAGGGGGGGCAGCGCCAACGATCACCGCAACGAGCCAAAAGACAGATATCATCACATTGGTATTTGATGGAACTACCTATTTTGCTTCAGCTGTTCAAAATTTCTAATATGAAATATTGGTTCATTCTCTGTTTATTTTTTAACGGAAACTGCTTGTTGGCACAAGTGATTCCGGTAGGGTTCATGCAGAAAGGGATACTGCCTATTACAGGTGTTACGATTGGAACTCAAATTTGGTCTAATAGAAATTTAGAAGTAACCACCTACCGGAATGGAGACCCAATTACTTTTGCTTCCAATGCGACCCAATGGATTGCTGCAAAAAACGCGGGTACTGGAGCATGGACCTACTATAATTGGGATGCTGCCAATGGAGCTACCTATGGTAAGCTTTATAATTGGTATGCTGTTAACGATTCCAGAGGTTTGGCACCACTAGGTTGGCATATCCCTACTAAGGCAGAATATAACACACTTGCAAGTAATTCGGCAAGTTCACTAAAGTCTACAAGTGCTGAATGGGGGGCAAATTATGGGACGAACTCGACTGGATTTACAGGACTACCAGGCGGTGCTTTAAATGCTAGTGTCTCATTTGAAGCCAAAGGGACAAGTGGGTGGTTTTGGACTTCTGATGCCGATCCAATAAACTCATTAAATGCTTATTGGAGAATTTTGCATGTTACTGCAGGTTTCCTTGACGTGGGAAGTTATTCAAAAACCAATGGAATGTCCGTTCGTTTGGTAAAAGATTAAAGTAATTTCATGAAAAAAGGCATCATACTTTTATTGATCTTTTTTGCTATAGGCGCAAATGCCCAAGTGATCCCCGTTGGGTTTATGCAACAGACGGTTCTTGCCATTCCGTCTGTTAGTACATCTACTGTTTCAAATATTGGTCCATTTAGTGCTTCGATGAATGGTACGATCAGTACAATGGGAGGTTCGTCGATAATTACCTCTGGTATCTGCTACAGTACCAGTAATCAAAACCCTACGAAAAGCGATAATGTGACAACCGATGGGGGTACGAGCATTGGGACATTTACAAGTTCTTTGATCAACCTCACGCAAGGTACCACGTATTATGCGCGCGCCTATGCCACCAATAGCCAAGGTACGGCCTATGGAAATTCAACTAGCTTTTCAACTTATGGTACCGTGACCTCCCCCTACACCAATAGAATATGGATGGATCGAAATTTAGGGGCTTCACAAGTTGCTACAAGTTCAACCGATGCAGCCTCATTTGGTGATTTATATCAATGGGGCAGATCTAATGACGGTGGAGCTTTAAGGTCAGCTCCATCAACCTCAACGCCATTGCCGACCTATACCACCCCAAGTACATATTATATTACAAATTCATTTAACTATTTCAATGACAAGTCTTGGACAAGTGACGCAAATTGGAATTCGAAAACAGGTAGTACTTGGAATGTACAACCTTGGAATGATACAAACGGAGGGGTCAATAATCCCTGTCCTTATGGCACTAGGGTTCCAAACACGAATGAATGGACAGCTGAGTTAAATGGAATGATAAATGCTGGATTAATAACAAATACGAATACTGCCACCAATATTGCTTCAGGTGCATTTAGTTCATTCCTTAAAATCCCACTAGCGGGTGTTTATGAAAATGGTAGTACCACATTAAATTCTTCAAAAACTGTTTTTTGGACAACAGACCGACTAGATTCTTTTAGCGCCAAAGAAATAAGGTTTTGGCCTGGTCAAGGAGCGTACCAAAATGCTAACCATTATAGAATGCGATATTCATTACGTTGCATTGCGAAATAAAATCAGTAGAAAAATAAGCTTTTCAATAACCTAAATAAAACAAATTTTTAAAACCCAGGAAAAGCCGAAAACTGGATCCTAGAGTAGGCAGCCTACCCTTTCATCTTATGAAAAACAAATTCATTACCTGTGCAGTGTTTTCTTTGTTATGCTTGAGTATGGCTTCTTGCTATACCTTGTCCTACACGGTAGGAAACGGTCCTCAAACGGGAGTGACGGTCGTTGAAAAAAATCATTATGCCGTGGCGGGTTTAGCACCCATTAAAGTATCTGATCCTGTTAGAATGGCCGGCGAGGCTAAAAATTACCAAGTTACGGTCACGCATACGTTTTTGGATGGACTGATTAACGTGTTGACCAGTGGTTTATATACGCCTACAACCACGATTGTGAAAAAGTAGGTTTTTGCCATTTTCTTGCTGCTTTTTGGTTCTGCAGACCTCCTCTAGGTGCAGATGATTCGGTTTATGTATTCCATTTAATTTTTTTAAACAATACGCCCCATGAAAATCCATGAGCAATTCATATACATACTTTTCGTTCTTGTTGGCCCAAGCGCCCTGGCTCAAACGAGTAAAAAAACCTTGAATTACCAAGCAGTGATTGTAGACCCGAAGTCGATTGATATTCCTGGGGCGAGTATAGTAGGCCAACCGCTCAATAAGGGAAATGTTTGTTTACGATTTAGTCTCCTAAATACCTCCGGGGCACTAGATTATGAAGAAACCCAACAAGTTACTACCGATGAATTTGGATTAGTCAGTGTCGATATCGGCGCGGGAAGTCCGACGCAGCCACAAGCCTCTAATAGCACGCGTACGTATTCGAATTTTGAAAGTATTGTTTGGAATGCGAATGTCAAAAAACTACTCGTCAGCCTTAGCTACGATGGATGCAAAAATTTTAGGCAAGTAAGTTCCCAAACCTTACATTATACACCTTATGCACTCTATGCAGAGGCTGTGGATTATTTGAATGTTCGAAATGCACCCACCAAATTATCCCAATTTACCAATGATGCTGGTTATTTAATCCCCAAAGATCTGGATCCGCTTAAGATTGACATCAAAACGAATGGGGTCGACATTGAAAGGAATACGTTTGACATCAAAACGAATACAACTGACATTGCACGAAATTCAGCTGACATCAAAACGAATACAGTTGACATTGCACGGAATTCAGCTGACATCAAAACGAATACAACTGACATTGAACGGAATGCAACTGACATTGCACGGAATTCAGCTGACATCAAAACGAATACAGCCAACATCTTAAATCAAACCGCTGAAATTAAATCCAATCGTGCGGAAATTGAGTCAAATTCGGTGCTGATTGGTTTGGCGAATCAACGTATTTTGGAAAATAAAAAAGCAAGTGATGAGGCATTTTTGATCGTCAATCAATCCATCAAGGACGTAGGGGATCAAGTGGTATCCAACACAAACGCTATCGTGGCCATGGAAGGAAAAATCAATGAGCAACAGAGCCTATTAACGAATACTCGGAACCAATTGAATGCCAGTACCTCAACATTAGGCGGGCAAATCAGTGGAATGCAAGGGCAATTGAATTCGGCAAATTCAACCATAGGTACGCTTACCAGTGATGTGGAATTAATTTCAAATAAATCCATTGCCACGAACCTCGGGGGTGCTAGTCCATCGGACCAATTGTATCCCAGTCAAAAGGCGGCTAAGGCTTATGTTGACCATGCGATTTACAATGCCGTGGGTACAGGTGTCGCCGATGCCACTACCTTGGCTCCTGGTAAAATTCAATTATCCGGCGATTTGGCAGGCACTGCTACTTCGCCTTCGGTACCGGCCCTTTTGTTGAAAGAAAATCTGGCCAACAAATCGACGTCCACAGGCTTGGGAACCAGTGATGATCTATATCCGAGTCAGCGTGCGGTAAAAGTATATGTAGACCAAGCGACGCAAGGATTCGCGGTACAAACGGCGGTGGATGCGAAAGCAGATAAAAATTCACCAAGTTTTACGGGTACGGTTAGCGGAATTAGTAAATCGATGGTTGGGCTCGCCAATGTAGACAATACATCGGATGCCGCCAAACCCCTCTCGATTGCCATGCAAAGTGCCTTAGATGGGAAAGCGCCGCTTGATTCCCCTGGGTTCATTGGGACTCCAAGCTTGCCGACGGGAACAAGCGCTGTGACTCAACTACCTTCGGATCAATCGACAAAAATTGCGACTACTGCTTTTGTGGCTACAGCGATACATGAGGTAAGCGGAAATGCCGGTGTACCCTATACGGGTGCGACCGGGGCTGTCAATTTGGGGCCATATGAAATCACGTCCAATGGTATTGTGGTTGGAATAGGAGGAGGAGATACCACCAATACTTCCATTGGAAATTTATCCATGCGCGGCAATGTGGGCGTTCGAAATACGGCCATCGGATATGCCTCGCTGAGATCCAATTTGGCGGGTACGGATAATACGGCCTTGGGATATCATGCGTTAAAAAGTAATACATCCAGGGTAAATCCGACATTAATTGGTTCATACAATTCGGCCTTAGGCTCATTTGCCTTGCAATCAAATACGACTGGAGTACGAAATTCGGCCCATGGGGCATTTTCCCTACAAAATAATTTGACAGGAATTGATAATTCAGCATTTGGATATTCTGCTTTAAAAACAGTAACCACGGGTATTCGAAATACGGCAATGGGCTCGTATGCGCTGTTTTTTCTGGAGGCGGGAATGGAAAATACGGCCATTGGCTGGTTTTCGCTTCAAGCAAATAAATCAGGAAATTATAATACCGCTGTGGGAAATAATACCTTACTTAAAAATTCGACAGGGCATAACAATACGGCCATTGGATATGGGGCTGACGTTACTTTGGGGGATCTAACAAATGCAACGGCGGTCGGGTATAATGCCAAGGTTGCCGCGAGTAATTCGATTGTCTTGGGGAATAGTGCAGTTACCAAAATTGGGGGGCAGGTAGGATGGACATCTGCCTCAGATGCGCGAATAAAGAAAAATAGTAGGAATATTCACTATGGTTTGTCAACGATCATGCAACTAAGACCCGTTGAGTATACGTTAATAAACAATGAACTCCGACAAATTGGTTTTATCGCCCAGGAGGTACAAAAACTTATTCCTGAAGTAATAACGGGGATAGAGGGTGATCTGGGAAAGGGTGAAATTTTAGGAATTACTTATGCGAATTTGGTGGCGGTATTAACCAAGGCCATACAGGAGCAGCAGATACAGATACAGCAACTGACCAGCAAAATAGGCGAACAAGAGAATAAATTAGTGGAGCAAGGGAAAAATTTAGAGAAGCAGTGGGAAAAAATAGACCTACTTTTAAAATTCATGGCAGATAAAAAATAAAATTAAACAGGTGTTTAATGGCATTTTGTCCGTTTAATTCCCGTTCTTGCTCGCCTAAATCCCCAAAACCATGGCCAAAGGCATGAATTCCAAAAAGGCGGAAAAGAAAGAACCCGCGAAAACTCCCAAAGAGAAAAAAGAAGAAAAGAGAGAAAAAAAGAAGGCAGGATACCAATAACCTATCCCCTTTTGTCCCCTACCTTTGCCAATCCTTGCCGGTTTGGCAAAGGTAAGGAGAAGCTCCCATTCAGTTGGGATGAACAAAAAAAATATCAAGTTATTGATACATGAGCTTACAGAATCCTAAGGTATTTTTCATCACCCCACCTTTCACGCAATTAAATACGCCCTACCCAGCGACGGCCTATTTAAAAGGATTTTTGAATACAAAAAATGTAGCTTCGTATCAGGCCGACTTAGGCCTAGAAGTCATCCTGCAACTTTTTTCGAAAGTCGGACTCGATCAATTATTTGCCCATATTGAAAATTCAGGCAAAAAATTGAATGCGAACGGGTCACGCATGATGCGTCTAAAACAGTCCTACATGCGCACCATAGACCCCGTCATTTCCTTTTTACACGATAAGAACCCCACACTCGCACACCTCATTGCCGAACAAAATTACCTGCCAGAAGCATCTCGTTTTCAACAAGTCACCGATTTAGAATGGGCATTTGGCAGTATGGGCGTTCGTGATAAAGCAAGGCATTTGGCCACCCTTTATTTAGAAGATATTTCTGATTTAATCATTGATGCCGTTGACCCCCATTTTGGCTTTAGTCGCTATGCGGAACGACTCGGTAGATCTGCCTCCAGTTTTCATGAATTAAATCATGCCCTCGAAGCACCTCCTACCTTTATCGATGACGTATTGGTCAAAATTTTGGCGGATAAAATCCAACAAGAAAAACCCGATTTAGTGGCCATTACCGCTCCTTTCCCAGGAAATTTATATAGTGCTTTACGCTGTGGACAATGGATTAAAAAACACCATCCCCATATCAAAGTAGCCTTTGGAGGGGGCTATGCAAATACGGAATTACGCTCCTTGCAAGAGCCCCGCGTGTTTGAATTTGTCGACTTTATTACGCTGGATGATGGGGAAATGCCCTTGATGAACCTGTTGGAACATCTACGTGGAGAAAGAGAATTAAAAGACTTAAAGCGGACTTTTTGTTCGATCGATGGAATCGTTACCTACCTAAATGGGTCCAAAGATGCCGATGTGAAACAAAAGGACGTGGGTATTCCGGATTACACGGATTTGCCTTTAGACAAGTATTTGTCGGTCATCGAGATCGCAAATCCGATGCATCGTTTGTGGAGCGATGGGCGTTGGAACAAATTAACGCTGGCCCATGGATGTTATTGGGGCAAATGTACCTTTTGTGACATCTCATTAGACTATATCAAAAACTATGAATCCACGACGGCGCCCATGCTCGTCGATCGCATGGAGGCGATGATTGAACAAACAGGAAATAATGGGTTCCATTTTGTGGATGAAGCCGCACCGCCGGCCCTGATGCGGGATGTGGCGTTGGAAATCATCCGAAGAGATTTGACGGTGGTATGGTGGACGAATATTCGATTTGAGAAGAGTTTTACGAGGGATTTATGCCAACTCCTGGTTCGTTCAGGCTGTATCGCCGTTTCGGGTGGTTTGGAAGTTGCCTCGGACCGTTTGTTGGAATTAATCGACAAAGGCGTCACAGTGGCCCAAGTGGCCCAAGTAGCTGATCATTTCACGCAAGCGGGCATTTTGGTCCATGCATATTTGATGTATGGATTTCCTACGCAGACAGCCCAAGAAACGGTGGATTCGTTGGAAGTTGTCCGACAACTCGTTGAAAATGGCGTAATCCACTCCGGTTTTTGGCATCAATTTGCGTTGACGGTGCATAGTCCCGTAGGCCTAAATCCGGATGCATATCAGATTCAAATATTGAATCCTGAACCCGGTAGCTTTGCCAACAATGATTTGGAACACGCGGATCCTACAGGTACGGATCACGCAAAATTCAGCGAGGGACTCAAAAAATCCTTATTTAATTACATGCATGGCATCGGTTTAGACATGCCCCTTCAGGAATGGTTTGAATTCAAAATTCCCCGCACACAAATTCCGAAAAACTATATAATACGGATTTTGAGTACAGAACAAGAAAAATTACCAAAACCGAATGACAAAATTTGCTGGCTAGGTCCCATGCCTACTTTAGGCAAAGTTTCCCGAGGTACGATTACTTTGCACATGAGCATGGGTCGCGATGAGGAGGAATTACAGGTACCTGAGAAACTGGGCAATTGGCTTGTTGGCCAATTGGCCTCCATGACCATAGGACCTAATAAAACCTGGACATTTAATGAATTCCAACAGGCATTTTCACATTCGAATTTGGGTGATTTTAGTATTTTTTGGCAGGGAGAAATCGGGCAAGAATTACGTGAGTTAGGATTAATCGTGGTTTAGGATGAGGGATTTATTCAAAACAAAATATAGACCGATAATTCCCTTTATTGATATTCCTTAAATAAAAAAAAGCCTCAGATTTCTCTGAAGCTCTTTTGTCAATTGGCGGTCCGGACGGGACTCGAACCCGCGACCCCATGCGTGACAGGCATGTATTCTAACCAACTGAACTACCGGACCTGCTGTAATTGGTGGCACAAAATTAGCTAAATTCTGCTTTCAAACAATACCTTTGCTTAAAATTTATTCAAATATATGAGACAACCAGAACCTTACGAATACCCAAACTCCCGCTATTTCGCTGAATACCTGAACTTTGAGGCGGAAGAAGTTTTGATTGAGCTCTTGAAAAACCAAGAAAACCAAGTGCGTGATGTTTGCCAAAAACTTACAAAAGGTCAGGAAAACGTTTTCTATGCCCCTGGTAAATGGAGTTTAAAGCAACTGATTGGCCACCTAATCGACACCGAACGCATTTTTACCTATCGCGCACTTGCTATTTCGAGGGGTGAACGACAGGCATTGCCTGGCTATGATGAAGATGCCTATCAAAGTCATTCCCAATATGAGTCGCAAGATTTTGAGGATGTACTGACCCAATATCATCATGTGCGCCAAGCAAGCATCAGCCTGATTCAATCTTTCAGTCCCAATCAAGCCAATCAAATTGGAAATGCCAATGGCCACCAAGTAAGTGTCCGGGCGATTTGTTGGATGATTGCTGGCCATGAAAAACATCACCTTAGCATAATTAATGAGCGTTACTTGCCTCATTTTTTGTAATTTGCAGGAAATTAGTTTTAACATCGCATGCGGTTTTTCAAATACCAAGGAACAGGCAATGATTTTATCGTTTTTGACGATCGAAATCAATTTTTTAAGTTGGGCCAAAAACAAATCGCCCAGCTATGTCACCGCCGTTTCGGGATCGGGGCAGATGGCTTGATGCTTTTACAAAATGCGAATGACTATGATTTCCGCATGGTCTATTACAATGCGGATGGGAGTTTAGGGACGATGTGTGGGAATGGAGGACGTTGCCTTGTACGTTTTGCGGCGGATTTAGGCATTGTAGCGGGTAAAACTAATTTTATTGCCGTGGACGGCCCACATACAGCCCTCATTAGCCAGGAGGTGATCTCTTTGCAGATGCAAAATGTATCTGAAATTTCTCAGATCAACCAAGACCACTTCACAAATACCGGTTCCCCACATTATGTACGCTTCTGCGAGGATGTTCAGTCATACGATGTTCGAAACGCCGGAGCTGAAATCCGATATTCCGATGCGTTTGCGGAACAAGGGGGGACCAATGTAAACTTTGTTCAAGATTTAGGTCAAAATGGTCTTTTTGTGCGCACCTACGAGCGAGGTGTGGAAGATGAAACCTATTCCTGTGGCACGGGTGTAACGGCGGCGGCCTTGTGTGCGGCGGAAAAATTGGGCCAACAGAGCCCTATTCAAATCCAAACCCTTGGAGGTCAATTATCCGTTTCGTTTGAAGGAAATGCCCAAGATGGATTTACAAATATTTTCTTAACGGGTCCGGCCGTTAAAGTTTTTGAGGGCGAAATCACAAGCAAGGTACTCTAAAAAAATACGTGCTTTAAGGCCTACAGAAAATCCTACGCGATTATTTTTGCCAAATCCCAATAATAGATACCCCAAAAGGAAAGCGTTTTTTGGTGTTGATAATGCCTTTTTCAAAGAGAAAAATTCGATACAATAGTTGATTTAAAATAGGATTCGAAACTACGTCAAAATCGGAATTTGTATTTTTTCGTTTGATAAAACCTGGTAATAATCGATCAAAAAACCGAACGATAAAAATGGGCATCGAAAGGAAAAAATTATAATACGACACGTATTTCGTAGTCAGGCTATCGGAAAACAAGTCATGAATTTCTGAAATCACATAGCGTTTCACGTGGTGATTAATCACATCGTGGTGACTCCAAATACTCATAAATGCAGGAACGGTGATGAATACATGACCTCCTGTCTTACAAATTCTAGACAATTCGGAGGCAGCTTTTTGGTCATTTTCGACATGCTCGATGACGTCAAAAGCGCAGACCAAATCGAAGGTTTCGTTGGGATATTTGATATCTAAAATCGTACCTAATTCGATATCGATATTAATTTTAGTTTTGGTAAAATCGATACAAGCTTGTTCGTATTCGATGGATGTTACTTGACCAAAAGCGGCAAGCATTTCACTTGTGGCGCCTGTGGCAACCCCTACATTGATTATTTTTAAGGGTTCACCTTTGGACTTGTATAATTTTTCAACCTGCGATAAAATAATTTCTTTGCGCGCTAAAAACCACCAATTCCTCCGCTCCAATTCAAAATAATCTTTGTAATAATTACTGTCCATAGAAAAACAATTCCAATTAAATGCGTGAGCTATATTTATAAAAAATCTAAAACTACTTCTAATCAGCGATGAAAAATAAAATTATAACTTATTGTCGGCCTTTAAAAACCAATTAAAAATTATCTTTGCTAAATTTTTTTATAGAAATCCAGCACATACATCCATGTCTCTACAATTCGACCCAAGTACTCAACAAAACATCGACCAATGGCTTACAGGCCCTTATGATGCAGATACGAAATCCATTATTCAGGAATTGATCGAAAAAGAGGACCAAATAACCTTAACAGATTCATTTTATAAATCCTTGGAATTCGGAACCGGAGGCATGCGTGGCGAAATGGGTGTGGGATGCAATCGAATGAATCGCTACACGGTGGGTGCTGCGACGCAAGGATTTGCCAATTATCTGCTAAAATCACTTCCAGGGCAGTCAATTAAGGTAGCGATAGCCCATGATTCTCGGAATAATTCCCCTGAATTTACACGGATTGCAGCTGATATTTTTACGGCAAATGGCATCGAGGTTTATTTATTTCCCGCGCTTAGGCCTACGCCCCAATTGTCCTTTACCGTGCGGCATTTAGGTTGTCAAGCTGGGTTAGTCATTACCGCATCACACAATCCGAAGGAGTACAATGGGTATAAGGCCTATTGGGCTGACGGATCCCAGGTGGTCGCGCCGCATGATAAAAATATTGTTGCGGAAGTACAGGCAATACAAAGTATTACAGAGATTAAGTTCGAGGGAAATCCTGACTTATTGCATTGGTTGGACGTGTCGATTGATGAGGCCTATTTGGCAACGATACGAACGAATTGTCGGCAACCAGAAGTCATTAAACGCCAAAAAGATCTTAAAATCGTCTTTTCTCCCATTCATGGAACGGGTATTACCTTGGTACCCAAGGCTTTGGCGAGTTTAGGATTCGAGGCGGTACACGTAGTAGCGGAACAGGCGGAGCCGAATGGGAATTTCCCAACAGTCATTTATCCAAATCCCGAAGAAAAAGAGGCGATGACGTTGGCATTAGCGAAGGCGAAGGAATTGGATGCGGATTTGGTCATTGCGACGGATCCGGATGCGGACCGTGTGGGGGCGGCGGTGAAGGGGCCATCAGGCGAATGGCAATTATTGAATGGGAATCAAATGGCGAGTTTGATTATTTATTATTTGTTGAAAGTGAGTCCATTACAGGGCAATGAATTTGTGGCCAAGACTATCGTAACAACCGATTTAATAGATCAAATGTGTGCGAAAAAGGGAGTACCATGTTACAATACATTAACCGGATTTAAATTTATTGCGCAGGTGATTCGGGAGTTGGAGGGCCAGGAGAAATTCTTGGGCGGAGGGGAGGAATCCTATGGCTATTTGATTGGTGATGCGGTGCGTGATAAAGATGCCGTGGCCTCCTGTGCGATGATCGCGGAATTGACGGCTTATGCGAAGGATCAGGGATTGTCCTTGTTCGATTTCTTGGCCGAGATGTACATGGAAAATAATTTTTATTATGAGGGGCTGATTTCGTTGACCAAAAAAGGGAAAGCTGGAGCGGAAGAAATTAAGCAAATGATGATCAATTTGCGCTCAAATGTCCCTGCATCTGTGGCGGGTTCGAAACCAGTTCGGGTATTGGATTATGAAGGCTTGACGTCGACTGATTTAGTGACGGGGGAAGTAAGTGTGATTGTGGAAGGTCGGGGCATCGAATCATCGAATGTGATTCAGTTGATTTTAGCGGATGGTTCCAAGGTCTCTGCGCGCCCTTCGGGTACAGAGCCCAAGATTAAATTTTATGTATCGGTGAATGCGCCTCTTGCTTCCGCGGCGGAGTTCGATTCGACTTTTGTGAATTTACAGGAAAAGGTGAAAATGATTCAAAGGGATTTGAATTTGGTGTAGGAATTCCTTTTGCAAGCTTTGGCAAACCTTGCCAGTCTAAAAAATCTTCGAGCTGAATTGGTAAGGATTGCCAAAGGGGCACCCAAAGGCCCTCCCTTAGGCCAATTTAAACTCCGACGTAAAATGAAATTCGATCTCCGGATTATTCGTTTGATTCATCCGTAAAATCCAATCAGATTCCGCCAAAAAGACATAATTTCCATCCTTGTCTTGTGCGATGTTTTGGCCTTTTAGACGTACAAATTCTTGTAATTTTTTGGTGTCTTCGGAGGTAATCCAGCAGGCTTTGGTCACCGACATCCCATCAAACCGACATTTCGCCCCATATTCATGTTCCAAGCGATATTGAATCACTTCATATTGCAAATCTCCCACGGTACCCACGATTTTTCGATTTCCGAGTTGCGGTTGGGTAAATAATTGAGCCACGCCCTCATCGGTCAATTGGTCGATTCCTTTTTCCAATTGCTTCGATTTCATCGGATCCAAATTGATCAATTCCTTAAAAATCTCCGGCGAAAAACTCGGAATTCCTTGATAATTCAAGACCTCGCCCTCGGTCAATGTATCCCCTATCTTAAACGTTCCCGTATCATATAAACCAATTACATCCCCTGGAAATCCTTCTTCCACAACTTCCTTGTCTTGGGCCATAAAATTATATGGATTGGCAAAACGGACATTTTTCTTCAGTCGAATATGTTGGTAAAATGTATTCCGATGAAACACCCCTGAACAAATCCGTAAAAATGCGATCCGATCCCGATGTTTGGGATCCAAATTCGCATGAATTTTAAACACAAAACCTGTGAATTTTTTCTCTTCGGGTTGGACCAAACGGATATCCGTTCCCCGCGGCTGGGTCGATGGCGCAATCTTCGTAAAGGTGTCCAACAACTCCTGAATCCCAAAATTATTCACCGCCGAACCGAAAAACACCGGTGCTAAATCAGCAGACAAATAATCTGACCGATCAAATGGCTCATAAACACCCTCGACTAAATCCACATCTTCCCGCAATTGGGCCGCATCCCGCTCGCCTACCCGTGCATCCAATTCCTCACTTGCAATATCCACTGAAACAACATTCTTTTCAATCTTCGTTTTATTGGCCGAAAAGAGGTTTAACGAGCGATCCAACAAATGATATACCCCCTTGAAATTCTGCCCCATATTAATCGGCCAAGTCAAAGGCCGCACTGAAATCCCTAATTTTTGTTCCAATTCATCTAATAGATCAAATGGGTTTCGACCCTCGCGATCCATTTTATTGATGAAAATAATCACAGGCGTTTTACGCATCCGACACACCTCCATCAATCGCTCCGTCTGTTCCTCCACCCCCTTCACGCAATCAATCACTAAAATCACCGAATCCACTGCCGTCAAGGTACGATACGTATCTTCGGCAAAATCCTTGTGCCCTGGCGTATCCAGGATATTGATTTTTACATCGTTGTATTCGAAGGTCATCACGGAAGTCGCCACGGAAATTCCTCTTTGTCGTTCGATTTCCATAAAATCGGACGTCGCACCTTTCTTAATCTTATTCGATTTTACCGCACCGGCCGTCTGAATCGCTCCCCCAAAAAGGAGCAATTTCTCCGTTAAGGTTGTTTTCCCCGCATCCGGGTGAGAGATAATTCCAAAGGTCCTTCGTTTGGCAATTTCAGCTTCAAGCTTCTGCATAATGTCTTTTCAAGCCACAAAAATACGCCAAAATCTTGAGAAATGTACATGGGTCCGCCCCTTTGTCAATCCTAAACCTGGCGAGTCCTAAAACACGAAAGTATTAAGGTTTGACAAAGGTAAATCCCGCCCCTTTGTCAATCCTAAACCTGGCAAGTCCTAAAGCACGAAAGGTTCAAGGTTTGACAAAGGTAAATCCCGCCAGGTTGGCTTTGGCAAACCTCGCCATTCCCAAATGTCCTCCTATTTCATTGGCAAGGATTGCCAAAGATCCCGCCCAAATCGTATCGAAAAGGATTGCCAAAGATCCCGCCCAAATCGTATCGAAAAGGATTGCCAAAGACCACACCCAAAAAAAAGCCCCCGAATCGGAGGCTTTTCCTATTACACTCGCGTGTTTAAATGCGACTTCGGCCGGCCGTATAAGAAATATACAAACAAACCAAAAAACAACCAGATCAACGCAAACACCTGCGCGGTCCGACCCAAATTCAAAATCAAAAAGGTATTCACAATAATGCCCAACGGTGCAATGATATTTAAGCCCGAAACTTTAAACGGACGATCCCGATTCGGATCCCGAAAACGCAATATCCATACCGCCAAACAAACCATCGTAAAGGCAAACAAGGTGCCAAAACTGGTCATGTCGCCTAATAAAGAAATCGGCGTAAAACCAGCGACAATCGATACCACGGCCCCCACTAAAATCGTCGACTTCCACGGCGTTTTAAACGTAGGATGTACCTCAGCAAAGAATTTTGGCAATAAACCATCTTTCGCCATCCCCAAGAAAACCCGGGTTTGACCTAACATCATCACCAACATCACCGATAACAATCCCGCCGTCGCCGCTGCCGTAATCACAAACACAGCCCACGGTTGGCCCGCCACATCAAACGCAAACGCCACAGGCGCCTTCAACGCATCTCCCGTAATGTCTTTGTAATTCAGCATACCCGTCAAAACCAAGGAAACCGCAATGTACAAAACCGTACAAATCAACAAAGATGCTATAATCGCAAAAGGCATATCTTTCTTCGGATTTATCGCCTCTCCTGCCTGCGTGGATACTGCATCAAAACCAATATAGGCAAAGAAAATAGCCGATGCTCCTGAAATAATACCCCCCCAACCATAGGCCGGAAGCATCTCTCCACTTTCATGTTGCACCAAAGTCTCCTCCGGAATAAACGGAGTCCAGTTCGCTACATCAATATAAAAAGCACCCATAATAATCACAAACAAAATCACCGCTACCTTTAACACAACGATCAAATTGTTCGCGCTCGCAGCCTCCTTAATCCCCTTCACCAAAATCCAAGTCACAAACCACACAATCACCAAAGCCGGTAAATTCACCGCAGCACCCCCATATGAAACTGGATCATTCGTTAAATTTTCAGGTAAATGTATCCCAAAGAGATGCAAGAGCTTATTGAAATAGCCAGACCAACTCACCGCCACCGTCATCGCACCCATCGCATATTCCAAAATCAATCCCCAACCAATAATCCATGCAAATAACTCACCCACCGTTCCATACGCATACGCATACGCGCTTCCTTCTACGGGCAACATCGCTGCAAATTCCGCATAACACAATGCCGCAAAAATACAGCCAATACCCGCAATCACAAATGATATCGCCAATGCCGGACCCGCATGATAATGCGCCGCCGTTCCCGTTAACACGAACACTCCACCCCCAATAATCGCCCCAATCCCAATCGCCGTTAAACTCCATTTACCTAATACACGCTTGAGCTCACTTTTTTGCATGTCTTGCTCAAACATATGCATTGGTTTTTTTCTCCAAATACTGTTGTCCATAGTTATAAATTTAAGATGAAATATAAATGCCGGCAACCCATTCAGACCGCCGGCATCAACCTTATTTCTTTGTTTTAGGTTTCGAAGCGAAGTCAATCACAATGGGCGCCGCTACAAAAATAGAAGAATATGCACCAAAAACAACCCCAACAAACATCGCAAAAGAGAATCCACGCAATACATCTCCACCGAAAAACAACAACACCGTCACCACCAAAAATACAGTCGTCGCCGTCATCACCGTTCTCGACATCGTATGATTAATCGATTCATTTATCGTCTTAATCATCAATTCCTTATTGCCTAAATCCGGATTAATTCCGATTTCCTCCCGAATACGGTCAAATACAACCACCGTATCATTAATCGAATATCCAATCACTGTCAAAATCGCCGCAATAAATACTTGGTCTACCTCTAACTCGAAACCAAACAAACGAACAATTCCAACCATACCCAATACCACCAAGGTATCGTGCAACAAAGCCACAATACCTCCTAATGAATATTGCCACTTGCGGAAACGAATCAAAATATAAATGAAAATCGCGATCAAGGCATAGAAAATCGACACAAACGACTGCATCAAAATATCATCCGCAACCGTCGCACCCACCTTGGATTCCGAAACGATCGTCGGCGAATTCCCCGCAAATTCCTTCAACCCATTTTCTAAAGCCTTACGAACCGTTCCATTCGCCGTAATCGACTCATCTTCAACCAAATATGCTGTCGTTATTTTTAATTTGCTCGCACCATTAAAGGTTTTTACCTCCACGCCCTTGCCTTTAAAATCATCTGATAAAGCCTCTTTTACCTTACCCGCTTCGACCGGTTGGGCAAATTCCACCACATAGGAACGACCTCCTTTGAAGTCAACCCCCAAATTAAATCCACCTTGCATAAATAATACCACCGCACCAATCAAAATCAAGGCCCACGAGAATACATACGAATATTTACGCTTGCCAATGAAATCGAAATTCATGCCTTTGAACAAATCACGTGAAATGAATGTCTCAAACGTCATCTCCTTCTCCTTACCTGCCTTAATCGCACGTTTCGCCATCCAATCAATCAAGATATGGGATATGTACACTGCCGTAAATACCGACGTCACCAAACCAATACATAAAGTCACCCCAAATCCTTTCACCGATCCAGAACCGAAAATAATCAAAATAACACCCACCAAAATCGTCGTAATGTTACCATCCAAAATCGCACTTAACGCCTTCTCATATCCCAATTGAATCGATTCGAGCAAGCCCTTTCCTTTATGCAATTCCTCCCGAATACGCTCATTAATCAACACGTTCGCATCCACCGCCATACCCAACGTCAGCACGATACCCGCGATACCCGGCAAAGTCAAGGCCGCTTGGATTTGAACTAATACACCCGCAATAAAGAATAAGTTAAAGAACAAGGCCAAATTCGCCATCCATCCCGGTGTGCCATAATATCCCACCATAAACACGATGACCAATAACAGGCCAAAGGCCATGGACATATAGCCTTGATTAATCGACTCCGCTCCTAAAGAAGGTCCGATAAACGCATCTTCCACGATACGAGTCGGCGCAGGTAATTTACCAGCCTTCAACACGTTCGCTAAATCCTTCGCCTCTTCCACCGTGAAACTTCCTGAAATCGAAGAACGACCTCCACCAATCTCACCATTGATCACTGGCGCTGAATACACATAGCCATCCAACACAATCGCAATCCGACGGCCCACATTCGCACCCGTCAAGTTTTTCCATATCCGAGCTCCCGTTCCATTCATCGCCATCGTCACTTCCGCACGACCACCTTGATCAAAATCTTGCGCCGCATCCGTAATCACATCTCCTTCCAAAGGCGCCGACTGACCTTCCGCTTTTTTCAAAGCCTCTAAAGTTAAAATCTCATCTCCATTGGTCGCAGGAATTCCTTTCGCAGCCCACGCAAATGACAAATTCGCAGGGAAAAATGCTTTCACATCTGCCCGACGGAACAATGCATTCACCCGCGCCGTATCTTTCCGATATACCCCAATGCCATTACCCAATGGCAAGAATAATTTTGTCAATGCCGAACCTGCTGATGTATCAGCTTTTGCCTTGCCAGAATCCTTGGCCGCTGGTTTCGCTAATTGAGAAGCCAATGAATTCGTCTCAGTATCCTTCGCCGCCGGAGCCGCAGCCGCAGCCGCCACTGCTGGCGACTTCGCTTCTTGATCCAATAAGGCACCTAATGCATTCAAGCCTGTACCATATTCATTCAATTCAAAACACTCGATAAACTCTAATTTCGCCGCGCCAGACAATAATTTACGAGCACGCTCTGGATTATCAACTCCTGGTAATTCCACTTGGATACGGTTAGATCCTGGCAACCGTTGGATGTTTGGATTCGCAACCCCAAATTTATCAATACGCGCTTGAATAATCTTGTACACCCGATCCACAGCCCCATCAATCTCTGCATCAATTACCTTTTTCACTTGTGAATCCGACGAAGTAGAACTAATTTTTCCACGATTCACCGAGTTCGCAAAGACAGAAGCCAATGTCTGATTGGGTGCTACCGAAGCAAATTCCTCATAAAATAATTCATTAAACGGCTTGTTGGAAGACGCTAATTTAGCACTCGCTTGCGCCAAGGCCTTTTCAAAATTAGGATCATTGCTCTTTCCAGAAAGGGCACGCAAAATTTCTACAGGAGAAACTTCTAAGACCGCATGCAAACCGCCTTCTAAGTCCAAGCCTTTGTGCAAGGCGTATTGAGTTACCTCTTGGAACGTATAACCCAAATAAACAGGTTGTTTCCAAAGAGAATCAATGAAGTGTAAACGTTTCGCAGGATCATAGGTACCGTCCTTGCTCGTCGCATAGGCATTGGCTTGATCTCTTAATTGATCTGCTTTCCATGAAAAGGAAAGAAAGAAAATACATAGGGCTGAAATAATCGTAGACAGCCAAATAATGGCACTTTTGTAACGCATGATATGAAATTAAAAAATTGAAAATTAGAAAAAAATAATGGAGGAAATGCCTCGCATCAGGGCGCCAGGGTGGCAATAAATTGAGTTAATAAAATGCGCATAAATTGCGTCCTATGAATAATCGAGGGCAATTTGATGGATTTCTGTAATTTTTCCAACGAGAGTGTTGGCAAGGAAGTAAACACAAAATCAGTTGGGAAATCCACCTGTGGCGTAGAACTAACTTGGTACACATGCTGTTCCGCATACACCGTCGCTTTCGCAGGAAGTCCTTTCTTTTCTGTTTTAATCGCTGTTTTTTCGGCCGAAAAAAGTGTAATCGGTTTTGCCACGAGCCAAAAAAGCACGGGAATGAACAGGATTAATTGAAATATCTTGACTTTGTTTTGCATGATAGGAGGCAAAAATAGGATATTTTTTTTAGAAATCAATTTCTTCGCGGGCTAAGATTTTAATTCGTAAATTTGGCTTCGCAAATTCAGCAACATGTACGCATATTTATCGGAAACCAACATTCGGCATTTTATACAAGAAGCATTACGGGAAGATGTGGGTTCAGGGGATCATACTTCCTTAGCTACCGTACCTGCGGATGCCGTAGGGGGTGCGGCCTTGTTGGTGAAAGATCGAGGGGTGTTGGCAGGGGTAGAATTGGCATTGGCCATTTTCAAGGAAGTGGATGCCAAGTTAGACATACAAGTATTCCTATCCGATGGAACATGGATCGAGCCGGGTCAAGTGGTATTAGAAGTACGCGGATTAGCCCAATCCATATTAAAAGCGGAACGTTTGGTCTTAAATTGTATGCAACGTATGTCAGGCATCGCGACCTATACGCGCTCTTTAGTTAAAATAATAGAGGGAACTCGGACCAAATTATTAGATACCCGTAAAACGACCCCTAATTTTCGCTTAGCGGAAAAATGGGCCTGTAAAATTGGAGGCGCGGAAAATCATCGATATGCTTTGTTTGATATGATTTTAATCAAAGATAACCATGTGGATTTTGCGGGGGGGATCGAGGCGGCTTTACGAAAGGCATTTGAATACAATGGGGCGTTGGCAGAACCTTTGGCGATTGAGATAGAGGTGCGAAATGAGGCGGAATTGGAGGAAGTTTTGGCGATCGGGGGAATCCAACGCGTAATGTTGGACAATTTTAGTCCGGCTCGTCTCCGGGATGCGATTCGAAAAATCGATGGACGCTTCATCACGGAAGCCTCGGGAGGAATTACGGAACAAAGTCTCCGTGCCTATGCGGAAACGGGGGTGGATTATATTTCGGTGGGTGCGCTGACTCATCAAGTAAAAAGTTTGGACTTAAGCTTAAAAGCGATATGAATTTAACAGAAGAAGCTACGGCTGTCGGGTATATCGCCCGTTCAACGCCCAAAGGCGCTGAATTAATCACTGAAATCCTTCGTTTGAAAAAGGAAAAAAATGCGGTGATTTTAGCCCATTATTATGTCGATGGAGAAATTCAAGAATTAGCGGATTATGTGGGTGATTCCTTGGGTTTATCTCAGGCGGCGGAAAAGACAGAGGCCGATTTAATTGTTTTTTGCGGGGTACATTTCATGGGGGAAACAGCAAAAATCTTAAATCCATCCCAAAAAGTGGTCGTACCTGATTTCAATGCGGGCTGTTCGCTGGCGGATTCGGTTCCGGTGGCGGAATTTGCAGCGCTCAAGGCGGCACATCCAGAGGCTTTGGTGGTTTCGTATATCAATTGTTCTGCCGAAATTAAGGCGATGACGGACATTATTTGTACGTCGTCCAATGCCGTGCAAATCGTCGAATCGATTCCTGCAGATCGGGAAATTATTTTTGCACCGGATGCGAATTTAGGCCGCTATGTGGCGCATAAAACGGGTCGCGATTTGATTTTGTGGGAAGGGGCATGCATGGTGCATATCGATATTTCGTTAGAGAAATTAGCGATTTTGAAGGCGGAATACCCGGATGCGTTGTTGATTGCTCATCCTGAATGCAAAGAAGTCATTTTGAAAGAAGCGGATTATGTGGGTTCAACGACGGCTTTGTTAAAATTCGTCGAAACATCTTCTGCCTCAACCTTCATCGTGGCCACCGAAGCAGGTATTTTGCACAAAATGAAACATGCGGTGCCTCATAAACATTTGATTCCGGCTCCTTCGAATGAGCAAAACACATGCGCTTGCTCCGAATGTCCCTACATGAAAATGAATACCTTGGAGAAATTGTACAATGCGCTGTATTACGAATTACCTGAAATCCACCTGGAAGAATCGATTCGCGTTCCGGCCTACAAAGCCTTAAAGGCAATGCTGAAAATATCAGTTTAGTGGTTTGACTTTATGGTCCCCACGACTTAGCTTTGTCAATCCTTCCCGGTTTGACAAAGCTAGGAAAGATTAGGATTAAATGATCAACTAAGTGATTTGATTAATCTATTTTCCCGACTTACCTTTGTCAAACCGGCAAGGATTGACAAAGGTAGAGCGGAGACAAAGCTAGAGACGAGCCATTTCCTAAGGCGGAGCTAGTACCTAAGGCAATGCTAATTCAAACACCACCTCAATTTCCACCGGAATATTATCAGGCAAAGTACCCATCCCCACCGCACTGCGAACACCAATTCCGTTTTCTTCCCCCCAAACCTTTGCAAATAATTCCGAACACCCATTTATCACATAGGGATGCCGACCAAAATCCGAAGTGCAATTCACCATCCCCAATACCTTCACCACGCGTTTAATCTTATTCAAAGATCCCAATTGTGCTTTCAAAGTAGCCAATATCGTTAAACCCACCTGCTGAGCCGCCAATTTCCCAGCCTCCATATCCAGCTCCTCGCCGACCCGGCCAATAATCAAATTTCCATCTGACATCACCGGCCCATGCCCCGACACATAATAAAAATGATCCACCCGTAATCCCGGCTTGTATACCCCTAACGGTTTTGGCGCAGGTGGCAAAACCAAACCCAAAGCCTCAAAATTTTCATCTGCTGTCATTTTTTCCTTTCTATTTTTTAGAAATCCATTTATACCTAAACCCTCCTCAAAAATAATCCCCTCCAAAGGCTAATCTTGTCCACATGCATCAACATTCCGACGTCGATTTACTGAAGAAACGGTTACAAGCTATCCTCCTGAAACCGAAAAAACGAAACCGCAAACGAACTTAACCCTTCTTACCATACAATTGACGAATAATCTCCGAAATCAAACCCGTCCATCCCGTTTGGTGATTCGCTCCCAATCCCTTTCCCGTATCCCCATCGAAATATTCAAAAAACAAATGATTTTCTTTGAAATTAGGGTCCTTTTGCATTTTATCATATTCCCCATACATCGGAATTTTACCATGTTTGTCAGGCAAAAACATAGCCAATAAACGCTGCGAAACACCCGCCGCCGCATCTTTAATGTTCATCATGTGACCAGAATTTGTCGGAAATTCCACCTCATAATCCGTGCCATAATAATCCGAAAACTTCGACAATGAATCCAAAATCAAATAATTCATCGGAAACCAAATCGGCCCACGCCAATTCGAATTCCCCCCAAACATATCCCCCGTCGACTCCGCCGGCGTATAATCCACCTGCACCGAACCCCCATCAAACACAAATTTGTAAGGATTTTCCTTGTGGTATTTCGACAAAGACCGAATCCCATAATCCGACAAAAACTCCGTCTCATCAAACATCCGCTTCAATATCATCTTCATCCGATGCCCCCGCAAAATGGACAACAAGCGACTCTCCCCCTTCCCCGGCTCATACCAACGCGAAACCAAATTCGCCAAATCCGGCCGATTGTTCAACACCCACTCCACCCGACGCTTAAATGCCGGCAATTTGTCCAACATATCCGTCGTCAACACCTCCACCGCAAACAATGGAATCAATCCCACCATCGATCGCACCTTCAACAACATCGCACTCCCATCCTCCTTATGCAACATATCATAATAAAACTGATCATCCTCATCCCATAAATTCAACTTCTCCCCCCCAATCGCCTGCATCGCCCCCGCAATGTGCAAGAAATGCTCAAAAAACTTCGACGCCATATCTTGATACACCGGATTCTCAATCGCAATCTCACACGCAATCCGCAACATATTCAAGGAATACATCGCCATCCAGCCCGTTCCATCCGCCTGCTCCAAATGCCCGCCCGTCGGCAAGGTCGCCGACCGATCAAACACCCCAATATTATCCATCCCCAAAAATCCACCCCCAAAAATATTATTCCCACCCTCATCCTTCAAATTCACCCACCAGGTAAAATTCAACAACAACTTATGAAATATCCGCTCCAAAAACACCACGTCCCCTTTCCCCCCATTCATCTGCTTATCTATCTCATAGACCTTCCACGTCGCCCACGCATGCACCGGCGGATTCACATCCGAAAACGACCACTCATAGGCCGGTATCTGCCCATTCGGATGCATGTAATACTCCCGCAAAATAACCGCCAATTGACGCTTCGCAAAATCCGGATCCAAGCGCGCCAAAGGCAAGGTATGAAACGCCAAATCCCACGCCGCAAACCACGGATATTCCCATGTATCCGGCATCGACAAAATATTTGCCGTATACATATGCCGCCAGGTACTATTCCGACCAAATTTCCGATTCGAATCCGGCTTCGGCATCGCCGGATCACCTTTGATCCACTCAAAAACATTGTAATAATACCACTGCTTCGTCCACAACATCCCCGCATACGACTGCCGCTGCAAAGACAATAATCCCGGATCCTCAATCCCCTCCTGCATATCCGCATAAAATTCATCCGCCTCCCGTAATCTCAATGCAAAAATCTCATCAAAATCCGCAAATGGCTGACTAATCGTATGATCCACCAAACGCAAACGAAACACCTTTTTACCCCCCGGCGGAATCTTCACCGTATATTTCGCAGCCGCCTTTGTCCCGATATGATTCGGATTGACAGCATGCTTATTTTTATTGACCACATAGTCATTGATTCCATCTTTGGTGAAATGCGATAAGTTCGGTGATTGATGTAAACGTGCAAAATTCGTCTCATTGTCACAAAACAAAAACTCATCCGCCTCTTCCGCATATAACTTAAATCGCCCCACCGAGCGATGATCCACCTCAATAAACGAATGACCCACGCCGGTCAACAAGGGCTTATATTTGTAATTTTCATAGCCCCAGCACCACGTATTTCGGTACCAAATCGTAGGCAATACCGTGATCGGTGCCGCAACCTTCCCGCGATTTTCCACCGTGACCTGAATTAATATATCTTGCTCATCCCCTTTCGCATATTCCATCGTGATGTCAAAATACTCATCCCGATCAAAAATCCCTGTGTCCAATAATTCATATTCAGGCTCCAAGCGCGAACGCTTCCGACTTTCCTCGATCAATTTTTCATATGGAAATGTCGCATGCGGATATTTATAAAGCATTTTTTGATAGGAATGCGTCGGCGTAGAATCCAAATAATAATACAATTCCTTCACGTCCTCGCCATGATTCGATTCCGCTCCCGTCAATCCAAAAAACCGCTCCTTTAAAATATGATCCCGATGATTCCAAAAAGAAAAAGCAAAACACACATGCTGCTTATTATCCGATATCCCCCCGATTCCCTCTTCACCCCAGCGATAGGCCTTGGAACGCGCCATATCATGCGTCGTAGACCCCCAAGCATTTCCATGGGCAGAATAATCCTCCCGAACCGTACCCCATTGGCGCTCAGTCAGATAGGGACCCCACTTTTTCCAACCCTTATTATCATTTCGTAGCTTTAATCGCGCCCGCTCGGCTCCCAATTCTGACATAAATTTATTTTTCTTAGGTGTCTTGACTATAAATGCTGCTTAAAAATAGAAAAAATCCCATTCAGACACAATTTTTGTGTCTCTCCAAAAAAATGTAAATTGCTCACTAACCATCATCATCATGAAAAAAATACTCCTCTTCGCCTGCATCCTCATCGCCATGGGATGCCAAAAAAAAGACCAAAAGGCTGATTTAGCCACACTCATTGACACCTATTACGAGGAACAACTTAAATTAAATCCCGTGTCCGCCACCTCGAACGGCGATAACCGATTTAATGACCAACTCACTATCGATTTCACCGACGCCCACCGCGCTAAAGTCAAATCCCTGGTCGACGCCACCCAAAAATCCCTCGAATCCATTTCCCGAGATAACCTCGACGAAAACGATCAAATTTCCTATGATATCCTAAAACGCGATCTCGAATTAAGTCAAAAAGGCCTCAGCTTTCCAGACAACCTCATTCCACTTAACCAGTTTTATGGCTTTCATCTCCTCTTTGCGCAATTAGGCAGCGGCTCGGTGATTCAACCCTTTGCCACGAAAAAAGACTACGAAAACTGGGCGAAACGGATGTCCGTAGGAGCACAGTACCTAGATAGTTCCATCGTCTATTTCCGCAAAGGCATCGCCGCGAATTACGTACTTCCAAGCGCTTTGATTCAAAAAATCATTCCGCAATTAGACGCATTCCAAGTCAAAGACATTAAAGAGAGCACCTTTTATGGCCCTTTGAAGCAATTTCCGAAAGAATTCTCAGCTAGCGACAAAGCACAATTCACCGCCGAATACACGAAAAAAATCCAAGAAGAAATTCTTCCAGCCTATGCCCGTCTATCCACCTTCATGAAAAATGAATACCTGCCAAAAGGCCGGAAAAGTTCAGGCATCGGCGCGCTTCCCAATGGCGCCGCCTATTACGAATACCTCATCGAAGCCATGACCACCACCCGGAAACCCGCGCAGGAAATCTACGAAACCGGTTTGGCCGAAGTGAAACGCATCCGCACCGAAATGGAAAACACGAAAAATAAAGTGGGTTTCAAAGGCGATCTGCCCGCATTTTTCGAACACATGAAAACGGATCCATCCTTCTATCCCTACAAAACACCAGCCGAGGTACTCGCCGCTTTTCATGCAATTCATAAAAAAATGGAACCTTCTTTGAAAAATATGTTTGGCAAAACCCCGAAAACACCCTTTGAGATTCGCCAAACCGAAGCCTTCCGGGCAGCCTCCGCTTCCGCCGAATATTTCCAAGGTTCCGAAGAAAGTAACCGACCCGGTATTTTTTATGTACCTATTCTGGATGCAAGTAAATTCAATGTCACCAGCGGCATGGAAAGTCTTTTCCTACACGAAGCGATTCCAGGGCATCATTACCAAATTAGCATCCAACAGGAAAATAAAAGTCTACCGAAATTCCGTCGTTTTGGCGGAAATTCGGCCTACGCAGAAGGATGGGCCCTATATACGGAAAGTTTAGGCAAAGAATTAGGTCTTTACACGGATCCATACCAATACATGGGCGCATTAGGCGATGAAATTCACCGGGCGATTCGACTTGTCGTGGACGCCGGGATGCACTCCAAAAACATGAGCCGCGAAGAGGCCATTGCCTATATGATGGCCAACGAACCCATCAGCGAACAGGGCGCCACTGCCGAAATCGAACGCTATATGGCCATCCCAGCACAAGCATTGAGCTATAAAATCGGGGCACTGAAAATCCGAGAAATCAGAGAACGCTTGGCTAAACAACTAGGCAGCAAATTCAAATTATCCAATTTCCACGACGAACTCCTCAAAGACGGAAACATGTCCTTGGATATTTTAGAACAAAAAATGGACCGCTGGGCAGCAAAACAATAATCATGCTCCTTCATACCTCTTTCCCCATTCCTGCATCACCCGACAAAATCACCCATACAAGTCGGGTGATCAGCATGGGCTCTTGTTTCGCTGAAAACTTGGGAACCCGCCTGGAAAACCTGCCCATCCAGGTACTAAATCAACCGCTCGGCACCATTTTTCATCCCTGCACCCTCGCCCGACTGCTCAATTTTACCCCACCCATTCCCACCGACTGCTACGAACATCAAGGTTTTTTCAATCACCCCGATTTCTCCTCTCGATTTACCCATTCCTCCCCCGATCTCCTTTGCGATGAAATCCGAAAAACACAGGAATCATGCCGAATTTTTCTCCAACAAGCTGACTGGCTTATTCTCACATTTGGAACTTCGTTTCAGCATTTCGACAAACATCTAAATAAATCCATAGGTAATTGTCATAAACAAGCTTCTTCTAGGTTTACGAAGAGCCTGTCGAGCTTGGATGAGATGAGTCAAGCCATGGAGCAGGCGCTCGATAAAATCAAGCATGAAAATCCTGGTATTCGTGTGATTTTGACCGTTTCGCCGGTCCGTCATACCAAAGAAGGTATACCTGAAAATGCCTTATCGAAATCCTTGTTGCGCGTATTGGCCGATTCCCTATGTAAAAAATATGCGCATGTGGGATATTTTCCGGCCTACGAAATCATGTTGGACGAATTACGCGATTATCGATTTTACGAAAGCGATTTAATCCACCCATCGAAACAGGCACAGGATTATATCTATCAAAAAACGAAAGAAAGCTATTTTTCCACCGAATTAACGGAACTGGATTCGGCCTGGCAAAGTCTTGCGCACATGCTGGATCACCGCCCCCATCCGACAAAAATCAAATTACATCATGCAAGCATACAAACTGCATTTTCGAAACTAACAAAGCAATTTGAGGGGATTGATTTGTCGTCATGGCAAGCCAAAATTAATGCCAAACAAGATTCTATATAAACATCAAAAAACCGTATATTTGAGGTTTGAATGGAGAAATTTAAGACATGGGCGAATTAAGCATAAGTAAAGAACTGATCATAGGTGCATTAAGTACCGTTCAAGAGCCGGATTTAAAAAAGGATTTAGTCACCTTAGGGATGATTAAAGATGTGGAATTAGGGATCGGCGAAGTGCGATTTACGGTCGTTTTAACAACACCTGCCTGTCCATTAAAAGAAAAAATCAGGCAAGATTGTGAGGATGCAATTCACAAGTTGGTGCATCCAGATGTAAAAATCACGATTCAAATGACTGCCGAAGTAACTGGTTTACGTAGTTCCGAACCACTCATTCCTGGAGTAAAAAATGTGATTGCCGTTGCCTCCGGAAAAGGCGGGGTGGGAAAATCCACCGTGACGGCTAACCTGGCCATGGCCCTTAAAAAATCAGGCGCCAAAGTAGGTATTTTAGATGCTGACATCTCCGGCCCTTCCATCCCCGTGATGTTTGGGGCAGAGGATTTACAACCATTAGTCGAAGAAATCGACGGCAAAAATCGAATCCAACCGATTATGCAATATGGCATCAAAATGATTTCCATGGGCTTTTTAGCTCCATCCGAAAGTCCTGTGCCTTGGCGAGGACCGATGATGACGCAAGCCTTACGCCAGTTTTTTGGAGATACAAATTGGGGCGAATTGGATTATTTACTCATCGATTTACCTCCGGGAACTTCGGATATCCATTTAACGTTAGTCCAACTAATTAAATTAACCGGTGCGGTCATCGTCACTACTCCTCAAAAAGTAGCATTATCTGACGCAACCAAAGGTTTACAATTTTTCAATCAATCCGGAATCAATGTGCCTCTTTTAGGGCTTGTTGAAAACATGTCCTACTTCACCCCGGCTGAATTACCAGACAATAAATATTATTTGTTCGGCAAAGACGGAGGAAAAAGTTTGGCCGAAAAATACAAAGTGCCATTTTTAGGCGAAGTGCCATTAATTCAGGCGATTCGAGAAGCAGGCGACGAAGGAAAACCGATCGCAGCAGACGCCGGCCCAAGTGCCGAAGCATTCATGCACATCGCGGAAAATTTAGCCCAACAAATTGCAATCACCAATGCCAAATCACTCGCTTAATTCCATGGAAAACCACCCACTCTTTTCGAAAGTCCAACATGCCCTTGACTCCATTCGTCCCTATTTAGTGGCCGACGGCGGCAATGTGGAAATCGTGGAAATTACACCTGAGAATACCTTGCGTTTGGCCTTAGTAGGTAATTGTAAATCTTGCAATATGTCCGACATGACCTTTCGGGCCGGCGTCGAAGAAGCCATCCGAAGAGAAGTTCCCGAAATCATGTCCGTAGAAGAAATAAAAGTATGATGCGAATAGGAATATTTTTTGGCGGTCCAGCACGTGAACGCGAAATCAGTTTCGCCGGCGGAAAAACGGCCATGGCTCATATCAACAAAGCCTTATTCAGCCCTATCCCCATTTTTGTCGATAGCCTAGGAAATTTCATCCGAATCCATCCCGAATTAATTTTCAAAGAATCCATCCGGGAATTTTTCCCACCCGCATCCTACCAAACAGCCCCATTTTCCGTTTATATCGAATCCCTAGCTTCCCTAAGCCCTTCCGAATATGAGGCGATCCTTCAGGAAATAGGTACGCGAATCAGACCGGAACAATTCAAAGAATACATTGATTTCGCCTTCATCGCCATGCATGGACCTGGCGCCGAAGATGGAAGCATCCAAGGCCTCATGGAATGGTACGGAATTCCGTACTCAGGACCAGGCGTCCTTGGTTCGGCGATCGGAATTGATAAATCGAAACAAAACGAGTGGTTGAAAAAAAGCGTCGGCCTCGACAAAAAATTCTTTGTCCTCAAGCGCGATGACTACGAAAAATATGGCCGCGAAACGCTTTTTGAACAAATCAAAAAGGAAATCGGCATTCCATTTGTCGCCAAAGCACCCCACCAAGGATCCTCCATCGGCCTCGCCTTTGTGAAAAAAGATTCCATTGAGGACTTTGACCAGGCGATCAAAAAATGTCTTTTTATTAGTGAAATATATCGTCAAACGTGGTCGACCTACAGCGAATCTGATCAAGTCGATTTGTTGCAAAAAATGGCCAATCTAGACGAAGGAATTGGGTTTCCAGTTGTATTCCAACAAGAATTATACGCCCATCCCGCCGACCTATTACCTGCTTTACAAGCTTATTTCAAACAAAGTGTCACCAAAGCCAGCATTCATTCGATTCACTCGGAGGATGAAATATTATTGGAGGCATTTGTGAATGGGGCAGAGTTTAGTTGCGGCGTGATTCAAACCCCCAAAGGCGATTCTGTCGCGTTGCCACCAACTGAAATTGTCATCGACGAGTCCGTCGAAGTCTTCGATTTTAATGCCAAATACAAATCCAAAGCTACCCGGAAACGCATCCCGATGGACGCGAGTTTGGCGCATCTCCAACAAATTCAAGCACAAGTCAAACAAGCCTTTGATGATTTAGGTTTTGGTGTTTGTACACGCATTGATGGATTTTTAACGCCAGAAGGGGTGGTGGTTTTACATGACCCGAACACCATTCCGGGCATGTCACCGAGCTCCTTGATTTTCAAACAAACCGCGGAAATCGGCCTAAATGTTACGGATTCAATTACCTATTTCATCCGTCAATCCATTCGTGAACGCATGAAAGCAGGCAAAAATTACCACGCATTCCGAAATCTTTTAGCTCAGTTAGATCAGGCGATTAAATCGACCTTAGCCGAAAAAGCAAATCAAGAACCCATCGTGTTAGAAATCAGCGGCGAAACACCCGAGGCATTTGAACAATCCTTCCAAGATACGAAGGCAAAACTCATCGAATTGGCATCTCAGGGAAACATTGCTTATCGCGTTTGCACGCCCATGGAGGTGGAAGAAGGCGAAGTAGCCGTACCACTGCATGTGGCCCATTTGACAAAAGACAGTTTCAAAGAATTATTGGACTCCCTTCATAGCGGGATTCATCCGCTCATCGCACATACGCGTCAGGCAGCTAAAGATATTACGGCATTTTATACCATCGTTTAAATGGAAGCATTAAATCCCCTCCAATACCCCATCGGAAAATTTTCCGCCCCGGACGTCATTAGTCCTGAATTACGCGCCACTTGGATCGAAACGATTGAGCGTTTTCCGGCGGAATTGGCTGATTTGGTTTCAGGAGCTTCGAAAGAGTATATGTCGAAGGCCTATCGGCCGGGTAGTTGGTCCGCCCGCCAAGTCGTTCACCACATGTTTGACAGCCACATGAATAGTTACATCCGTTTCAAAATGGCCTTAACGGAGGAAAATCCGAGCATTAAACCTTATTCTGAAAACGATTGGGCGCATATGCCGGATGGTGACGAAGCGCCCTTAGAGTGGTCGGTGGAAGGTGTCAAATACGTGCACCTTCGCTGGGTGTATTTGATGAAAACGATGCAAGAATCGGATTGGGCAAAAACGTATTTTCACCCGGAGCGGGGAATTACCTATCGATTAGACCGTGTCTTAGGGATTTATGCCTGGCATTGCACACATCATTTGAAGCATATCGAATCCGTCCTATAGGATTTATTTTACTTGATGTTTTTTCTTATTCCAAGGCGCAGTGGTATTTCGCGCCATGTCGATGGCTAAGAGCACCATGAGCACCGTAAAAAGGATCAGAATCCAACGAAAAATCATTCGGTTTTTGTTCATAACAAACATGCTAAGGCATTAAAGACGCTGAACCTGCTATGACCTCGTTCCACGCGTCGGCATTCGGCCAGCACAAATGTACGGAAGAAGCGGTATCCATGTGAATGCTTTCGCCTAAAAAATGACTTGCGACATAAGAAATACTCGGGTTATGCGCCACCATATATAAAACAGGTTCAACCTGTTCCCTGATTTTTTCCAAATATACCTGACCCGACGTGTGGTACCATTCAATGTCGCTGTGCACCTGAATCGGATCTATTTTTTCCAACAAATATTCCGCCGTTTCCCGCGTTCGAACTGCCCCTGAAACTAACCAAAGGCCTTTGGGAGATTTTTTTTGAAGCAAATAATCCCGCAAAATGTCCAATTCCTGAAAACCTTTTTTCGACACCGGCCTCGCCTCATCCGGCAAGGTATAGGGCCCCGCATCCGCGTGGCGTATGAGTATGAGTTGTAGCATCTTAATGAATTAATGGAAATTCTCCCGCCAAATGACGAGCTCCCATTTCCACATAATGTTCGGACCCGTGTTTCAAGCGCTCAATCTGTTCCGCCGAAAGCATTTTTACCACCTTCGCAGGCATCCCCAACACCAATGAATAATCCGGAATCTGCATTCCTTCAGTAACCAAGGCATGTGCGCCAATCAAACAAAATTTACCTATTTTGGCCCGATTTAACACCGTCGCATGCATCCCGATCAAGGAGCCCTCTCCTACCTCTGCCCCATGGACTATCGCCGAATGACCGACCGTCACCCGAGGACCAATGATCGTTTTATCTCCTTCATCCGCATGCAAAACGGCATTATCCTGAATGTTGCACGCATCCCCTAAATGAATCTCCTCCACATCCGCTCGAATCACAGCCCCATACCAAATCGAAACATCTTTTCCGATAAACACACGTCCCATCACGGAGGCCGTCGGAGCTATAAAATTTGCCATATCATCTGATTAATAGCCCCAAATATAGCACCCTTCCTGAATTATCCATAATTTGCCAAGATATGAAGGATTTACTCGAACTTATCGATTGGAATTCAGGTGCTACGGTGGTCTCATTCGGCTGCGGCGCGGGCTGGTGGGAGGTCCAACTCATGCACCAAAAACCCGCCCAACACCTTCACCTCATCGACCCTAATCCGGCTGTTTTAAACGAATATGACGTACAAGAAACCTTGGTGTATTTTGAAAAAGTATTCAATAAACCGCTGGCCACCAGCATCGAATTTCGCTTAGAATCCGCCGAAAAAACTAGTCTGCCTGATCAGGAAGCCGATGTCATTTTTCTCTTTAATAGTTTTCATGAATTTGAGCCGCGGGAAAAAGCGGTTCAGGAAATGTATAGGATCTGTAAACCAGGAGGCCAAATTTTCATCGAGGAGGAAATAGCAAGCATGCCCCATCAGGTCCATGCGGAATGTGGGAATGTGCTGTTTTTCGAACAAGAATTAATTGACCTGATGGGAAAATATGGCTTTCAATTCCAAGCAAAAACGAAAAAAGACGAAAAAGCGAGCTATTTCCGATTTGAAAAATGAAAGCCATTTAGCACCTTTGTAGCTTAATTGATTGACATGTCTTCTAGCATTGAGCGTCCCTTCATCATTGGCATTACCGGCGGCAGCGCCTCAGGAAAAACCTTGTTTTTAAGTCGGCTCATGGAGCAATTTGCCCAAGATGACATTTGCCTATTGTCGCAGGACAATTATTACCGCCCAAAAGACCAACAAACCAAAGACCACAACGGCATCGAGAATTTCGACCTACCCGGGGCCATCGATGACGCGGCCTTTGCCGCCGATATTCAAAAATTGCGTGGGGGCGAAATCGTTTCCCGTGAGGAATATACCTTTAATAATTCCGAAAAAGTACCGGCCATGTTGCATTTCCATCCTCGAAAAATATTGGTCGTGGAAGGAATTTTTGTCTTTCATTTTCCGGAGGTAGCCAACTTATTGGATTTGAAAATTTTCATCGACGCGCAGGATAAAATCAAATTAAAGCGCCGCATCAAACGCGACAATGAAGAACGCGGATATGATTTACAAGACGTGATGTACCGCTGGAAATACCACGTAAAACCCACCTACGAGGAATTCATTCGGCCACATAAACGGAGTTGCGACATCGTGATTCCGAATAACCATCACTTTGAAAAGGGTTTGGATGTGGTGGTAACCTACCTACGAAATCAAATCTAGATTATAATGTAATCCCTTGTTTTCTCGTTGGGCGCGGGCGTGCTTAATGATTAAATACGCGACATTGATCATGTTTCGTAGTTCACAAAGCGGTACGGTGATTTTAGATTGTTTGTATAATTCTTCGTGCTCGATATAGATTAATTCCAAACGGTCATAGGCGCGTTTGAGTCGACGGTCCGTCCGAACAATTCCCACGTAATTCGACATTATCGATTCCAATTCCTTTGCCATTTCCGTCACCAAAACCAATTCCTCTGGATTTCGGGTGCCATCGTCATTCCAATCCGGGATGTTCGCCGGCATCACCTGCGTCCCAAATTCCTCCACTGATTTCTCAAAGGCCCGATGTGCGTACACAATGGCTTCCAATAAACTATTCGAGGCCAAACGATTCGCTCCATGTAAACCTGTATGAGAACATTCACCGGCGGCATATAAATGATGGATATTTGTCCGACTAAATTCATCCACGATAATTCCCCCACATAAATAATGCTGGGCGGGTACTACGGGAATCATTTCCTCCGACATATCAATGCCCAGTTCCTTCAAGCAATGGGCATAAATCATCGGAAAATGTTGCAAAATTTCCTCTTTGGCTAAATGCCGCGTATCTAAAAACACATGATCCGTTCCTTGTCTTTTCATTTCTGAGTCAATCGCCCGGGCCACAATATCCCGTGGGGCCAAGGACAAGCGCGCATCATACTTTTCCATGAAGGTGGATCCATCTTGATTTTTCAAAATACCCCCATGACCGCGAACAGCTTCGGAAATTAAGAAACTGGGCTTTTTGCCTGGATTATATAAAGCTGTGGGATGAAATTGGATGAATTCCATGCCTTGCACAAAGCCTTTGGCCCGATAAGCCATGGCAATTCCATCGCCGGTGGCGATTTTCGGATTGGTGGTCGACTGATACACCTGGCCGATTCCGCCGGTGGCTAATAAAGTCGTTTTTCCCAAAAAAGTCTCTACTTTTTGGGTTTTTAAATTCAACACATATACGCCAAAACACTTCTTATCGGGGGTGTCTTTGGTGACTTTTTCGCCCAGATGATGTTGGGTAATCAAATCCACCGCAAAATAATGGGTGAAAAAATCGACGGAGGTGAAAGACTTAACTTTGGCTAATAAGGCCCGCTCAATTTCATTCCCGGTAGAATCTTTGTAATGCAAGATACGTTTATCGGAATGCCCACCTTCTTTGACGAGATCAAAGCTTCCGTCGGCCCGACGATCAAAATCCGTTCCATACGAAATAAGTTCCTTTAATCGTTCCGGCGCCTCTCGCACCACGATGTCCACCACGGCCGGATCGCTTAAAAAATCCCCTGCGACCAAGGTATCTTGAATATGCTTTTCAAATGAATCCTCTTGGTCCCATACCGCGGCGATACCCCCTTGGGCATATTTGGTATTGGTTTCTTCGGCGATCGTTTTGGTGATGACTGCGATCTTGACAGGTTGTTGGCGCTCCTCAAAATACGTAGCTATTTTAGCCGTATAAGACAATCCTGCAATTCCAGAACCGATGACAATAAAGTCATACGTAGGCATATTTTTTCGTTTTGTCTCGCAAATTAACCAAAATGTGCTTTAAAAGGTCTATTCCCATTAATTTATTGTAATTTTGCCGCTAACTAATTAAACCCTTAAAAAATAATAATGGAATCCAATAACAACACCTCCAAAGTAGCCCTGATTGTGCTCGCGCTTTTAACCGCTGTGTTAGGCGTTTTGTACTTCAGATCGAATCAATTAACCAAAGAACAAGCCGTTTCCATCGAGGAAAAAGCGACGGAATTGGCAAATACCCGCACGAAATTAGATTCAATTTCGACCCAATTAGACAACAAAATCGCCGAAATCAAAGCCTTAGGCGGTCAAGTAGCCGATTTAGAGGCCCTAAAAGCTCAATTGGAACAAGACAAAGCTTCCTTGAAAAAAGCAAACCACGCCACCATCGAATCCTATGAGGCAAAAATCAAGGAATACGACGGATTTTTGGTTCAAAAAGATGCTGACATCGTTGAATTGAAAAAACAAAACGGCATTTTGACTGAAAACAACCAAGTGTTAACGACTCAGAATCAAAGCCTGAACACAGAAAACACGGGCTTAAAAACCCAAAACAAAACCCTAGCTGATACGCTTTCGGAAGTAGCGGCGAAGAACAAAGAATTAGCCCGCAAAGTTAGCATTGCTGCTGCCTTAAAAGCCCAAAATATCCGCATCCTAGCCGTGAATGCCAAAGGAAAAGAAACAGATCGTGCGCGTTTGAATGGCAAACGCATCGATAAATTAAAAATTGCTTTTAATTTGGCCACAAACCCAATCACCAAATTGGAAAACAAAATCATTTACGTTCGCGTATTGGATGGCGAAGGCGCGACCTTAGCGGATGAAGCCAATGGTTCTGGAAAAATCAACCAAGGCGGAAAAGAAATTCCTTTCACCGCGAAGCAAACCGTTACCTATTCAAATGATAACCAAGAAGTTAGTTTCTTATACCCTCGCGGGGGTGTGGCATACAAGCCAGGAAAATATACGGTTGAATTATATTCAGAGGGTTTTGCGATCGGAACAGGAAGTTTTGAAGTAAAATAATTCGAATGAAGCCTATACGAAAAAAGCCGCCGACCAGCGGCTTTTTTTATTTGGTACCCCAGAAAGAATTAAAACTCTTATTGAAGACAAGACTCGCCCCAAAGGTCTGATTGATTTGGTAGGAGTTCAAGGAACCCAATAAGGTGGTTTGCACGTTTCGGTTATAGGTCTTCGCCCGCAAACTTCCATCCCGTTTCACGAACCATTCCAGCGCCCAGTCACCCAGTAAAATCTGTGGACTCGTCTGATTTCGAGCATCAGTAAAACCACCACTGCGGGAAATGCGCAGGCGATTATTCACGTTATAGGAGGCTCGCAATTGTAAGTTGGTCAGAATATCCTGTGTCAAAGACCCCCCACCCAAATACACATCGATGTTCAAATCCTTATTAATCTGCGAAGCCAAATTACTCAGCTGGTTCGACAACATCTCCGTGAAATTACCCACCAAATTCCCCAAGGCAACACCACTTCCCCCGAATGGAGAAACGAGCTGGCCGAATAATAAGACGTTACTTACTTGGCGGGTCAACTCCTGCTCGTCCGTCTTTATCCGATTCGTAAATGCCGTCACCGCCCCATTCAAGGTCATGTCTTTCGGATAATCCCGAATACCAATATCAAAGGAGACATTTGGCGACAACAAACGGTTTTGTAAATTAATCGTTACATCGACAGGGTAGCGACGTTTAAACTCGGGCAAATTCCCTTTGTTGGTCGTATCCAACAAGATCGGAAACAAAGAAGCATATTGAGTATAAACCGCTTTGATGTCCACATTCGCATCCAAGGGATCGCCTTTCCAGGAGATTTTAGATCCCCGCTGAATCGCAAATTTCTTATTAATCAAATTCTGCAGCGTAAAGGTATAATCCCCTTGGTCGATGGCATAATCGCCATTCATCCTAAAATCACCTTTTTTATCCAGGGTCATCTTAATCCCCCCGGTACCATAGACGCGCATGACATCTCCTTTTTTGCTATCGAACTGCACCTCGCCATAGGCGTCTGGATTTAAGTTTAAGGTGAGGTCGAGGGAAATGGGAACGTCAGTCGATTCTGTTTTTTTCGCCAGTTTTTCATCGGAAACAGTCTTCAAACTTTCACTTAAAAACTCATAATCTTGTTCATCCGTGCTGGCAAAATCACGGTCAAGTGGAATGTATAATTTGGTTCCTCGTTCGCTTTTTAAATTACCCGAAATCCGCAAATCCTGAAGCGTTCCGTCCATTTGAAATAAGCCACTGGCGATCCCCGTTCCGAAATAAAAGGAGCTTGGGCTTCGTTGCGTATTTAAGATTTTATAGCGGGTTAGATCGGCAGATAAGGACATCTCAAAAGGCTTGCCTTTTGGAAAATTAACTTTGGCATTTAATTTCGCCACGTTGCCGTCATTGTCTTTCAGTGTCCAATTTTTACCTATGATTTGCCGGCCTTGAAAAACCACGGTATCAGACACATTGACGGCTGTATTTAGGTAATCGAAATTAACTTTTCCTTTTTGGACTACGATCCGACCTTGAAGATTCGGGTCATCCACCGAGCCCCCAATCCGTAATTCACCCGAGGCCTCTCCCGATAAACCCGAAAAAACACCCTCCGTAAAAGGTTCTAGAATTCCGAGATTTGTCTTGTTCAATTCCGCTTTGATGTTCAATTTATCCGTTTCCGCATAGGGTTTATAAGCACCGCTAATGGTCATCACGGATTCGCCAAAGCGATTTAAATGGTAGTTCAAATCCATCAATTGGGATTCGGCCAAATAAGTACCAACCCCCTGGAAATTGCCCATGTAAAATTTATTTAGGCGAAGGGAATCGATGATCAACCATGAATCCAGGCGGGTATTTTGGTACCAGTTTTGAATACTTACTTCCGCGTTTAATTCTCCCACGGCTTTGATCGCAAAAAGCGGTCCTAGGGTGGCTAATTGAAACTTATTCGCGCGCAATTTTAAGGTTTCCGTGGAGTCCATCGACAGGCTACCTTGGAGCGAAATTGATTGTTTTTTATTTGAAATCAATACTTGCTCCGCTTTCCATTCTTGGCCCTTTATCGTGATTTTATTCTCTGGATCGATCGCCCAATCTTGGCCTAAAATCTTCATGTAGGAATCCTTAAATCGGAGCGAAAGTCCATCTTTTTCGAATTTCCAATTACCTCCGAAATGGGCCAAATTGTCTTCGCCTTGTTGTTTAAAGTCTAAACCGAAATTGATTTTATCCTGGTCCCAAAGGGCGTTTAATTTAAAGTTTTCGGTGGGGCTGAGGAAATTTAATTGTTGGCGTCTCGACTGAAAAACCAAGCTTGACGACACCTCTGGCCCTCCTAAAAACTTCGAACTCTGCAAGGAGAAAACCGATTGATAAAAGCGATATCCGCCGAAAACCAAGGTGTCTGGATAGGATTCCAAACTCAAGGCTAGGGTCCGACCTTTCGAGATATTGCCCGAGAAAACAGTGTTTTTCCCGATGCCCAATGAGGGATAAAAACGACTTAAAATAGGCGCGGCCTGGTGGCAAATGATGGTAAAATCGGCTTGATATTTCCGCTCGGTATCATAGGTTCTGGAAGCGTAATATTTCTGGCGCTCATTTTCTGGTTTCTGGAAAAACAAGGCATATTCTTGCCAGACTTGTTGGAGGTCACTCTGCATCCGACTCGGAATAAAATCGCCCTTCATATCTACGGAAATCAAATCGGAATTAAGTTGATAATGTCGATCTCCATTAAAGTTTTTATTGGCTGAAAAAGAGACTAAGCCGATGGGCAGATCTTGCATACCTGGTTTTTGAATATTCAAATCAGTGAAAATCGCGCGGCCCAACAAATCATCCACGGAGGTAAATCGTAAGTCTAATTCAAAACCACTACTGACCTGAACCGCCTCTTTCATGAGTTTTAGTTTCTCCAAATGCGCATGTTCAATATGGCCGTTTAAAAGATAACTGGCTTTGGCAGGTTGCAAATTGATTTCGCCTTCCATCGATGCGATCAGGTTAGAATCCCGCACGGACACAGCCCCTTTAAACATCTGCCGCTGGAAATTACCTTTAAAACTAACGCGTTTGTATGCATATTGATTGAAATGAATTTCGGAGACTTTGCCGTCGAAATCGACTTGCGCCGATTTTTTAGAAAATCCGTGGCCTTTAATTTTTCCTTCCAAATCAATATTTCCCAAATATTCCTGCAAATCAAGGAGTTTACCCAATTGAAATTTCCGTAATTTGACCCCCCCCTCATAGCCGGAAAGCGACATAGAATCCTTGAGATCCATGCGCACATCGCCCTCCAAATAACCCAGCCCCGTATTCAATTTACCCAGCGTCCTAAATCGCTGATTCGTCCCATGAAAATTTCCTTCAAAGGCCACAGGACCTAAAATTTGCATTTTACTTGCAGCGGATGAACTGATAAAAATGGCCAGGTCTTTGGGTAAAAACAAGGATTTTTTCATATCAAAATCCATTTGCGTTTTATCGATATTGGGCAGGCCTTTGAAATTAAAATCACCCCGCAGCACGGAGTTTTGACCGAATGCTAATTCGAAATTTTTCAATCCCAAATTGGCCACCGTGCCATCCACCAATCCGTTTAGTCGATACATGCCTTTGTAGGGACTCATCGCTTCGATGAACCGACTGACGTCCTCGCCTTTCACTTGGCTCTTTTTTAAATTGGCAACCATACGAACTTTCGGAATCCATTGGGTCAAATCGTCTAAATCACGGTAATTCATGACGACTTGGTCTTTTAAAAAGGAGTCATTGAATCGAAGGTCCAATTGGTCAAAACGCATTTGCTTCTCGCAAATCATGAAATGCGTATCTAATTTTTTAACATGAAAACCGCTGGCAGGGTCGATCGTTTGAAGTCCAATGGTTTGTAGGCCGATGGTGTCACCTTTGACATAAAAATCATTCACTTTTGCGTTAATTTTCACGAACGAAAAGTGCGAAATATCAAAATGCGTGGAGGAGGAAAGGTTTTTTTCTTGTTCATCATCCAGTAAAAATGTGCCATCCACTACTTCGGCGCTTTGAATTTTAAAGATGGCGGATTCTGTGGGAATTTTTGGTTTTTCGGCGCTTAACCAAAGGACGAGTCGGTCGATAAACTCGTTCATATTAATCTTACCCGATTTTTTTTCAAGGATTAAATGGACGCGTGGACGGAGTAAACGAGTATATTCCATTGTGGGCTTGGAGCCTTGAAGAAATAAATCGCTGAGATTGAAGTTAATATCCAATCGTTCGATGTAAATCATGTCTTTGCCCCAGGGGTCTTGGACACGGAGTCCCCAGAAGCTCACTTCGTCGAAAAACTTCAATTGAATTCCTTTGACGCTTAATGGATAACCGATCGCCTTTTCGATTTTAGGAGAAAAATATTGGGCGAGAAGGGTCTGATTACTTGGGGCCCGCAGGAGCAAGATGATGGTAAAAATCAGCAAAAAAATCCCCACTAATCCGTATAGGACTGATTTGGCGAAGATTTTTAGGTATTTTACCATTTTTTCTTTTTAAGAAAAAAACCGAAATCGGTTTAATTTGCCTTATTTTTGCAAATAATTTTTGACATGATCCTTCTGGCCATCGAATCTTCTTGTGACGAAACCTCTGCGGCTGTGATGGTCCACGGAGAACTTCGTTCGAACGTCATTTCGACCCAGCTCATTCATACCGAGTGGGGCGGTGTCGTTCCAGAATTAGCCAGCAGGGCTCATCAAAAATCCATCATTCCTGTCGTTCAAGAAGCGCTGCAAAAAGCAAATATAAACAAAAATGACTTGAATGCCATTGCGTTTACGCGGGGGCCGGGTTTGTTGGGCGCCCTGATGATCGGAACATCTTTTGCCAAAGCGCTTGCGCTGAGCTTGAACATTCCCTTAATCGATGTAAATCACATGCAAGCGCACGTATTGGCCCATTTTATCGAGGAACCGCGGCCTGCATTTCCCTTTTTATGTTTGACGGTGAGTGGGGGACATACCCAATTGGTCTGGGTGAAAAGTGCCTTGGATATGGAAATCATCGGCGAAACGCTGGATGATGCGGTGGGTGAGGCTTTTGATAAAACGGCAAAATTGATCGGATTGCCTTATCCGGGCGGACCGCTGATCGATAAATTGGCGAAGGAAGGGAACCCAGATCGTTTTCCTTTTCCGATGGGGGAAATACCAGGCTTGAATTTTTCTTTTTCGGGAATCAAAACCTCGATTTTGTATTTCCTACAAAAGCAGGTGGCGTTGAATCCAAATTTTATCGAGGAAAACAAGGCGGATATTTGCGCATCGGTTCAAAAAACGCTGATCGAGATATTATTGCGTAAAGTGAAGAAGGCGATGAGTCAAACAGGCTGTAAACAAATAGCCATCGCTGGGGGTGTTTCGGCGAATTCGGGTTTACGGACGAGGATTCAGGAAATGGGCGCTAAACAAGGTTGGGATGTTTTTATTCCTGCTTTTTCCTACTGCACAGATAACGCGGGAATGATTGCGATGGCGGCACATTTTAAAGCGGAAGCTGGGGAGTTTTGTGGGCAAGATGTGAGTCCTTTGGCCTCGTTGTCTTTCCTGGCTTAACTTTGGCAAAGCTTAAAGCTTTGCCAAAGGTAGCGCAGAAAAAACGCTATTTCATGTCCTTTATTGCGTTCCAAAAAACCAGTTTTAAGGATTTTTCTGCATCCGTTAAGGTGGATAATAAGCGTGGGAAAAAATAGATTAATTTATCAGCTTGTTGGACAATTTCTGTCACCTGAAAATCCGATTGCCAAACCGCTGGCTGTTGACCTAGAAAGATCAATTTCTTATTTGACGCCTGTGCGATGAAGGCTGATAACGACGGCTCATTTGCCCCGGGCGTATAAATAGCCCAATCCTGCTCAGATAATAACATGGGAGGAGCTGCGAATATCAATTGCAAACGGCCACGTTCCGCGCCGGATAAATCCCCGATGACCAACCAGGTCGTCGTTGGAATCACTGGTTTTGGCGAAGCCTCCGCATCCAACGTTGGCTCATGTTCAAACGAATCCGCCGCTTGTCCAATAGGCTTTGAAACTTCCAAAGTAGGCGTTTGACCTAAAACGGAAGGAATGGATTCCACATGCGCTGAGCCTCTCGCTGAATTTTCAGCCGGAGCAGACCCAGGCTCAACCGTAACAGTCCCTTCAGTAGTCATGTCTCCAAGCGTGGACCCAGGCTGAGTAAGATCCACTTCCGAAACAGGGTCGATACCCGTAGTCGATGAAGCTGGAGCATCCGCCTCCTTGGCATCTAGCCCAGCAGGAGACTCCACAGAATCAAACAACATTCGATCTGCTGGGACCCAATAAATCTCATCGTGTTTATATAAATCCGCTAAATGAATGGATTCCTGAGGCATAATTAATTGGCCAACAAGCCACGAAGCACACAAGCCTCGCGATCTGGACCCGTTGAGATAAAGTTAATCGGCAAATTCAAATGCTTCTCCAAAAACTGAATATACGTTGATAATTCTGCCGGCAATTCCTCAAAATGACGCATGCCCTCTAACGAACAATGCCAGCCCTTCAACGTCTCATAAATCGGTTTTACCTTGATATCTGTAATCTCAAATGGAATTTGATCCGTCACCGTACCATCTGGCATTTCATAGGCCGTACATACCAAAATGTCTTCAAAAATATTCAAAACATCCGCCTTCATCATGATCAACTGAGTCACCCCATTAATCATCATCGCATATTTTAGCGCCGGCAAATCGATCCATCCGCAGCGACGTGGCCGACCGGTCGTCGAACCAAACTCCCGTCCCTCCTGACGCATCCGCTCACCTACTTCATCTTCCAATTCCGTCGGGAATGGTCCCGAACCCACCCGCGTAGCATAGGCCTTAAAAATCCCATACACCTCGCCAATGTTCTTAGGCGCCACACCTAAACCCGTACAGGCCCCAGCCGTAATCGTATTGGAGGATGTCACAAAGGGATAAGAACCAAAATCGACGTCCAAAAGCGAGCCTTGTGCTCCCTCCGCCAAAATCGTTTTGCCTGCACTAATCGCCTGATTCACCGAATATTCAGAATCTACCAAATGAAATTCCTTCATGAACTCAACCGCCGCAAAAAACTCTTTTTCCGCCGCCGCTAAATCATATTCAAACTTATATACATCCAAAATCGCCTTGTGACGATCCACTAATGCTTGATATTTTTCAGGAAATGAAGGGGAAATCATGTCTCCGACACGCAATCCTTGACGTGAAATTTTATCCGTATACGTAGGTCCAATTCCCTTCAAAGTCGAGCCAATTTTCGCATCCCCTTTCGCTTTTTCATAAGCCGCGTCTAACAAACGGTGCGTCGGTAAAATGATGGAAGCCTTTTTTGAAATCTCTAAATTTTTGCGAAGGTCCAAGTTGAAATGCGCCAACCCCTCAATCTCCTTCTTGAAGATAATCGGATCCAACACCACGCCGTTTCCGATGATATTTTGAACCTCTTGGCGAAAAATCCCCGAAGGAATTTGATGCAACACATGCTTAAAACCATCAAATTCAAGTGTATGACCCGCATTAGGTCCCCCTTGAAAACGCGCCACCACTTGGTAACGAGGAGCCAACACGTCCACAATTTTTCCCTTGCCTTCGTCACCCCATTGTAAGCCTAATAATACATCAACTGCCATAATAAATTTTTATAAACGTAAATTATTCCTGATTTCGAGCCTGGTACTGATCCCGCGACTCACAATTTTTCTTTGTACATGATCCATAAAAAATCAAGGAATGATGCATCACATTAAATTGCAACATCTCCCCGACTAAACTCTGTATCGTCTGTACCCGTGGATCACAAAACTCGGTCACTTTGTGACAGTCCGTACAGATTAAGTGATCATGCTGACGCCGACCATAGGACTTTTCAAACTGCGCCTGATTCCGCCCAAATTGATGTTTGACCACCAAATCACATTCCACTAACACATCTAAGGTATTGTAAACCGTCGCACGAGACACCTGATATTTCTTGTTTTTCATCGAGATATACAGTTCCTCCACATCAAAATGATCATCCCGCAAATAAATCTCCTCTAAGATCGCAAAACGCTCTGGAGTCTTCCGCAAGCCCTTATTTTCCAAATAAGCTGTGAAAATCTTTTTTACTGAATCAAACTTCTCTATGGCTGCGGACATCTAACGAAAAAAACGACGTAAAATAAGCTATAAATTATGAAAAATACTAAATTTCCTCCCTCGCCACCTCGATCACGCCGGTCACTTGCTCCAACTCCGTCACCAAGGATTCCAAATGAACCGTATCTTGAATCATCAATGAAATCTTCCCCTCAAACAAACCATCCTTCACCCCAATCGTCAATGCAGTAATATTCACCTGTAACTCATCCGAAATAACCCGCGTCACGTCATTCACCAATCCCACTCGGTCTATCCCCCGAATCACCAATTCCACGATAAACGACATCGCAATCTGACTCGTCCACTGCGCCTTGATCACCCGGTCCCCATGCCGCGACAATAATTCCGGCGAGTTCGGACAACCCGTCCGGTGAATCTTAATTCCCTCATTAATCGTCACAAATCCAAACACCTCATCGCCCGAAATCGGATTACAACACTTCGCCAACGTATAATCGACCTTGTCCATATCCTCTCCGATCAACAAAATATCCGACTCCTTGCGATCCTTATGATATTGCTGCATTTCCTTTCGGAAGGATTTACTATCGATAATCGGGGCCTGAATCGACTTCTCCGCCTGCTTCCGCTCATGCATCTCCTTGTCGGATTTCCAGTGCTTCAACTGCTCTATGGGAATATACACTTTCCCAAATCGATAGAACAAATCATTCGCATCTTTCGCATTAAAATAAGCCCGCAACTGATTCGTCAATTCCAGCGTCAACGTCGGATATCCCAAATGCTTCAAACGCGCCTCAATCATATCTCGCCCCTTAATCAAATGCGATTTATTCTCCTCCTTGATAAAATCCTTAATCCGCGCCTTTGCCTTCGTCGTATACACAATGCGCAACCAATCTTCAGAAGGCTTTTGTTTCGAGGAAGTCAAAATCTCAATCTGATCCCCATTCTGTAACTTATGTGACAGTGGAACCAATTTGCCCCCCACCTTCGCCCCAATACACTTTGCTCCCACTTCCGAATGAATCTCAAATGCAAAATCCAAGGCCGTAGAACCCGATTGCAGGACAATCAATTTTCCCTTGGGCGTAAACACGAACACCTCCTCATGGTACAAGGAATTTTTAATATCATCAACTAATTCGACGGCCGACTGGGTTTTGTCATTCGATTCCAGCGCCTCCCGAACCTGCGACAACCAGGATTCGAAAGCCTGATTCGTTCGTGTATCTGTGCCCTTGTATTTAAAATGCGCGGCAACCCCCTTCTCCGCAATCTCATCCATCCGCTTTGTCCGAATTTGCACTTCTACCCAGCGCCCCTCTTTGTCACTGCCATAAGGCAAACTCATGACGGTCGTGTGCAAAGATTCATATCCATTGGATTTGGGGGTAGAAACCCAGTCTTTTAAACGACTCGGATTCGGTCGATAATGATCCGTTACGATGCTGTACACTTCCCAACAATCGGATTTCTCCCGTTCCAAAGGCACATCCAACACCACGCGCACCGCAAACAAATCATAAATTTTATCAAAGGCCGTATTGCCTTTTTTCAATTTATTATAAATCGAATAAATGGATTTAGGTCGGCCTTTAATCGTATAGGCCAAACTCCGCTCATCCAAGGATTTCTTAATCGGCCGAATAAAATGCTCCACAAAACTCTCCCGATTGCGCTTATTTTCCATCAATTTATGCGCAATCTCTCGATAAGCTTCTGGCTCCGTATACTTTAAACCTAAATCTTCTAACTCAGATTTGATCGCATTCAATCCCAGGCGATGAGCCAAAGGCGCATATAAATAAATCGTTTCAGAGGCGATTTTCAATTGCTTTTCCTTCGCCATCGAACTCAAGGTCCGCATGTTATGCAAGCGATCGGCCAATTTGATCAAAATCACCCGAATATCATCCGAGAGGGTCAACAACATCTTCCGGAAATTCTCGGCCTGTTGGGATGTCCCATAATCAAAGGTCCCCGCAATCTTTGTCAAGCCATCAATGATCGAGGCAATCTTGGGACCAAACTCCTTTTCAATATCCAATAACGTCGTATTCGTATCCTCGACCACATCATGCATCAAAGCCGAAATAATCGATGTGGTACCCAATCCGATTTCCTCCACGCATATTTGGGCGACGGCCAAGGGATGATAAATATAGGGCTCGCCGGATTTTCGACGCATATCTTTATGCGCCTCGGCGGACAATAGAAATGCCCTTTTGATTTGTTTGGCATCATCATCCTTCAAGTAGGGTTTAGCGGTACGCAAAAGCTTTCGATATCTTTTCAAGATCTCAATTCGCTCTTTTTCTAAATCGATCGCTATTGGTTTCATGAATTCTTTTGAATTAAAGCCACGGCCATGGCCGAAATACCTTCGCCTCTGCCAACAAATCCGATTCCCTCAGATGTGGTCGCTTTAATCGATATTTGATTCCCCTCGACCCCCATCACTTCAGCTAAATTTTCTTTCATGGCTGGAATGTGTGCATTTAATTTAGGCTGATCCAAGACCACCGTCACGTCAGCATTCCCCAATTCCCAGCCTGATTCGCGCAACATCTCCATCACACGTGCCAGTAATTTCGTACTCGCCACACCTTTCCACTGAGGATCCTTGTCGGAAAAATGAAAACCGATATTGCGCATATTCGCAGCACCTAACAAAGCTTCGCAAAGCACATGACATACGACATCCGCATCCGAGTGGCCCATCGGGCCCTTGTCTGACGGAATTTCAATACCCCCCAAAATACAGGGACGACCTGAAACCCATTGATGCACATCGTATCCTTGACCTACCCGTATGTTCATATTAACTCTTTTTATACAACAAGGTATTTGATTTTCCCTCAACAAAAATTTTCTTCGCCCAAAAATTCACCTCTTCCATCGTCACTTGCCCAATTTTTTCCGCCTCCTCATTCACATAATTCACATGGCCCGCATTGGCGGCCATCGCTAAATTCATCGCGCGATTCAACACTTCTACCTCCCCAAAAACCAAACTCGCCTCGCCCTGATTCTTCACCCGCTTCAAATCCTCCTCCAAAAATTCATGCGAGACAAATTGCGCAATCGCCTCATCCAAGGCTTTTTCGGCTGCATCTATTGATTGACCATCGGCCACTTGGCCCGAGATAATCAATAACCCCGGATCCGTCGAACCGGTTTGGGAAGCCGAAATCGAATCAAAAACACGTGCATTTTGCACTAATTTTTCATACAAAAAAGAAGACTCATTTCGGCCCATTAAATCGGCCAACATATCCACGGCATGGTAACCATCCGCATACCTACCTACCACGGGATAAGCTTTATAAATTCGGTTAGAAGGCACTTGGGCTACGATTTCCATGCGCCGGTCAACCGTCTGAACCGACTCCACAGGTAATTTTCGAAGCGGCTTTTCTCCTCCCGGAATCGGCCCAAACCATTTTTCTGTTAAGGCTTTGACTTGGTCAAAGCTAACTTTGCCGGCCACCACTAAAATGGCATTGCTGGGCACATAATACCGATTAAAAAAGGCTTTGACATCGTCCATCTGCGCCTCTTCGATGTGCTTGATTTCAGCACCGATGGTCGGCCAGCGATAGGGATGTTTTTCGTAGATCAACGGGCGGAATTTCAACCACACATCACCATAAGGCTGATTTAAATAGCGTTGTTTAAATTCTTCGATGACCACTTTTCGTTGGACTTCCAAAGACTGCGCATTAAAGGCCAATTGCATCATGCGATCCGATTCTAACCAAAAAGCGGTTTCAATATTTTGATAAGGGACCGAAATGTAATAATTGGTTAAATCTGGCGTGGTGAAGGCATTGTTTTCACCGCCGACTTGTTGCAATGGCGCATCGTAATTCGGAATATTCGCCGAACCTCCAAACATCAAATGCTCAAACAAATGTGCAAATCCCGTCCGTTCCGGATCCTCATCCCGCGACCCCACATCATAAATCACATCCATCACAGCTAGGGTGGTGCTCGGATCTTCGTGAACGATCACTTGGAGGCCATTGGCCAAGGTAAATGTTTGATATGAAATCATGAAAGGCGAATGAAAAAAAGAATTAAACAAATGTAAAAAATTAGACCCAAAAACCACAGCGCTTGCCTATTTTTGCAATTCAATTTTATGTGGATGGCTCGGATTTTGATTCTATTTTTAGTTTTATTGCCTTATCCGTTTTTCGGGCAATTACTTCAGGATGCCCAAGCCAAAAATTCAATCACAACAGGCCTGCAGCATTTGTATTCCTACGAATTCAAAGAAGCGGGTCAGCAATTCGCCAGCTTGCGGGCTAAATACCCCAAACATCCCGCGGGATATTTACTCGCCGCCATGCAAATGGAACAGCAGTATTTTCCCTTGAAAGACCATGTGGCGATCGGCCAACAATACGTCCATCTCCTCGAAAAAGCCTTTTCTCTTTCAATGACCCAATACAATAAAAACGAACAAGACCTAGAAGCTGCCTTTTTCTGCACCGCATCCCTTGGGTTTTTAGCCGGGTTTGAAGCTGATAACCAAAATTTTTTCAAGGCGGTTAATTATGCAAAAAAGGCCTATTCATTTATGAAAATCGGGCTAAAAAACACGGAAAACCAACCCGAATTTTACTACGCGTCTGGCGTTTATAAATATTACCGCATCTCGTATCCCGAAATCCACCCCATCATTAAACCCCTCATGTGGTTTTTCGAAGATGGAAACAAAAAACAAGGCCTTTCTTATCTTGAATCAGGAACTAAAAAAGCGGTTTTTGTCAAAAATGAATCCCTATTTTACCTCGGGTACATTTATAATAAATATGAAGGTACGCCAGCAAAAGCACTTCCATTTAGTTTGGAATTAATCAAAGCCCACCCAAATAATCAGTTATATGTGTTGCAGCGCGCCGAATTATTAAGCCTCACGGGGAATTTCGAAGGGGCTGAGGCTTATTGCGACCTATTAGAAAAATCAAAGTCCCCTTATTTCATTGGAAGTGCCGCGACCTTTCGGGCCATGCGGGAAGAATTCGAAAACCACAACCTAAATGCTGCAGAATCCTTATATTTGAAATCATTAAGCTACCCTTGGGAAGAACGATTTACCAAGGACATTCGCGGACTTTCCTATTTAGGATTGATTCGAATTGCTCAAAAAAATGGAGATACGGCCAAAGCACGAAAATATGCGCAAGTGGCCAAAGAATATTTGGAATACAAAAACTCATTAATCGAATTCAGTCGGATAACAGGCCAATAAACCCATGGAAAGCAGAGAAGCAGGAATCGAACGACTTTATCCCAAAATCTGGGGGCGCATGTCTGCGCGATATTATTATCTACATGAATTGCGCCGACAACTCGAAAAGGTCATCACCCTTTTCGTCAAAAACGCACCGCATCAATTACTCGCGGATTATGGGTGTGGCAATAAGCCATACCAACCCTTATTTGACCCCTTTGTCGAACAATACATCGGCCTCGATTTAGCACTCAATACCAAAGCCGATGTGACGATTAATCCCGAAGGACAAATCGATATGCCCAAGGAAAGTGTGGGCTTTGTCCTTTCGACCCAAGTGCTCGAACATGTAGAAAATCCTACGCAATATCTACAAGAAGCCTATCGAATCCTCCAACCCGGTGGAAAATTAATCCTTTCGACGCATGGATATTGGATGTTTCATCCGGACCCAACGGATTATTGGCGATGGACCTCAACCGGCTTACAAAAAATCGTCAAGGAAGCAGGTTTCGAAGTGGTGTATTTTGAAGGCATTTTGGGCCGGTCCGCTATGGGACTCCAACTCTTTCAAGACGGCATTTTATTCAAAATTCCACGTCCTTTACGTTTTATTTGGGCGCTGATCATGCAGCCACTCATTATCTTTTTCGATAAAATAACCCTAGCCAAAACCCGAAACCAGGATGCATGTACCTTCATCTTGGTGGCTAAAAAATAAATGAAATTACTCGTCGCCCGCTCGAATTTCTTTTCGTATTCTGAAACATTCATTGATCAGCAGATCAAGCAATTGAAGCCCTTTGCGGTGCTGTATGAAGGTTGGCAACCCTCCCGCTTCTTCGGAGGGGGCTCCCTATATCCCTTACCACTAAGCCTATTAGCCATTCGAGGCACCTTGCGGAATTTGGTTCCATCAATCTATCAAAAAATCTATACGTATTTTCTAAAAAAATACCTGCAGAAAAACCAGATCGAGGCAGTGTTGGCCAATTATGGACCCTTGGGTACGCACATCATGCAAGCTTGCATGGAGACAAATATTCCCTTTTCCGTTCATTTTCACGGCTTTGACGCGAGTGAGAAAAGGACGATCGAGTCCTATGGCTCATCCTACATCCGTATGGCTCAACAAGCCAAAGCCATCATCGTAGTGTCTCAAGTCATGAAAAGAGACATTGAATCTGTTTGCGGACGCCTTCAGAATTTACGCGTCGTGCCCTACGGAGTAGACCTCGAAAAATTTAGACCTTCTACTGAAAAAATAGCATCGAAAGATTTTAACCTCATTTCCGTCGGTCGATTCACGGCAAAAAAGGCTCCCATGGCTAGCATTCAATCCTTTGAAATTCTCTTGCAAAAATTTCCAGAGGCCAAATTCACGATGATTGGCGATGGAGAATTGTGGGAAGAGGTGAAACAATATGTCCAAGAACATGGGCTTGAAAAATCAGTCTTATTTCGAGGCCAACAAAGTCCCGAGGCCATCCTTTCAGCACTTCAACAGGCCGATGTCTTCATCCAACATTCCGTCATAACTCCTTCCGGCGATTCAGAAGGAACTCCGAATTCCATTCTAGAGGCTTCCGCCTGTGCCCTACCTATCGTATCTACCCGACATGCGGGAATTCCTGAGGCAGTGGTGGATGGAGAAACGGGAATTTTGGTGAAAGAACATGATGTGCAAGCGATGGGTGAGGCCTTGATTCGCTTAGCTGAGGATGGGGTGTTGCGGGAAAAAATGGGAAATGCGGCGCGCAGGCATATGTTGGCGCATTATGAGCTAGCCCAACAAGCACAAAAACTAAAAAGTCTCCTTTAATTCCATCCCATTGCCGACCAATTGTGTATTTTTGTAAAATACACCGAACACATCTATGGGTATCGTCATTCGTCAAAGCGCAAAAGCTTCCCTTGTCACCTATTTGGGTACGGCGATTGGCACCTTTAATGTCATCTTTTTATACAACCAATTTCTTTCTCAAGCGCAAGTTGGCCTCATCGCCGGTGCCATAGTCAGTATCCCCCTGATTTTCGCTTCCTTCACGCAATTAGGCATCCCGCACATCGCGGTGCGATTTTTTCCGCATTTCGATAATCCGGAAAAAGAGCATAATGGATTTTTTGGCTTTTTGCTTCTCGCGCCACTGTTCGGTTTGAGTTTGTTTGTATTGGGTTATTTGTCCTTGCATGAAGTTTTTGATCGGATTTATTCAGAAAATTCGCCCTTATTACCCGCCTATTTTTATTATATTATTCCCTTGACGGCATGTTATTTATACATGACGGTGTTGGAATCCTATGCTCGGGTTCATTTGCGGATTGTAGTTCCGGCGATTATTCGGGAATTGTATTTACGGATTTCGAATGCGGTATTAATCTTGGGTTTTGGATGGGGATATTTGAGTTTTCATGAGCTGATTCAATGCATCACGCTTTCGTATGTCGTGGCGGTGATTGGGCTTTTGGTGTACATCAAACAGCTGAAACGCTTTTACACGCGGTTAGATTTTTCGTTTTTGAAACAACCGATTTTTAAAGAAATGTGTTCGTATGGTGGCTGGGTCTTATTGGCCGGTGCGAGTTTTACGCTGATTCAGCATATCGAAAAATTAATGCTTCCGGCTTATGCGGGGGGATTGGGTACGACGGCGATTTTTGATATTAATTCCCGCATGGGTTTAATGATTGCCATTCCGCGAAATGTGATTGCGGCGATTAGTACGCCTTTGTTGGCCCAAGCCTGGAAACGAAATGATTCATCGCAAATTGAGGAAATTTATCGAAAATCGTCCCTGAATTTATTGTTGGTCGGCTGCTTTTTGTTTCTGCTGATTTGGTGTAATTTGGACTTTATCTACCAAATCATCCCGCGTCATGAAATTTATGAATCCGGGAAATGGGTGGTGCTCATGGTGGGGATTAGTAAGATCATCGACATGGGTACGGGCTTGAATTCTGAGATTTTAATTAATTCAAAATTTTACCGCTACGATCTGTTTTTTTACATTGTCTTGGCCGTGTGTGTGGTGATTGGGAATTTAATTTTTATCCCAATGTATTCGTACAACGGTGCAGCCTTGGCGGCCTTAATGGCGTTGGCGATTTACAATACGATTAAGTTTCTGTTTATCTGGAAAAAAATGGGACTTCAACCTTTTGAGTGGAAGACAGCCTTGATTGTTTTAGTAAGTTTAGGGATATATGTAATTGTCCAATGGATTCCAGTGATAGAGGGTGCGAAATGGGTGTCTTGGGGAATGAATATTGGGGTTCGGAGTATGGTGATAGGAATATTGTTTGTTGGGGCGGGCTGGATATGGCATTTATCGCCTGATTTGGAAGAGATGATTAAAACGTATTTGAAAAAATGAAGATAATGTTGTTGGCCGGTGGTTTGCCCCATTATTACAATTTGGTTTTGAACAAATTGCAAAAGGATTTTGGGGTGGAAGTCTGTGTTGTGGCGCCAAAAGGAAATGGGGCGACGTTGGGAGCAGGGGTATTTGAAAGCCAGTCGGGCATCGAATTTAAGGTCTTTTTTCAAGAAGAATACACCACCTATTATGGCAAAAAATTCTTCAAAGGGCTGCGGGAATTGATTCTGCAGGAGAAGCCAACTATTTTGATGGTCAATTGGCCTTACCAAGTTTCGTTTGTCTTTTATCCATTTTGGTATCGCTTTTTACGATCGCAAAACATTGCGTTGATTTCCAAGGAAATTCCATTCCAGGTGCCCCATTACGAAGAAGCGATCGACTATTATCTTGCGGGGGGTGGTGTCACGGAAAATCAGCAGGCGCATCAGCAAAGTAGTTCGATATTGGCCAAATTGAAATTCGCCATCGTGCGAGAAACTCGGCGCATATTTTCAAATCTTGTGGATGCGCACATTAACTATCTGGATGAGGCAAGAGCCTTACATGCGAGTTATGGGGTGCCTTCCGAAAAGGTTTTTGTGACGGCCAATTCGCCGGATACGGATGAAATTTTCAGGGTTTTAAAGAAGATAGAAACAGAGGGCACGGTGGATCATCATCCGTTTCGATTGTTGCACGTCGGCCGACTCGTCAAATGGAAACAAGTGGATTTACTCATCCAGGCGGCGATTGAACTAAAGAAGAAATTTCCAAAAACGGAGCTGGAAATCGTGGGCGATGGTCCTGAAATGGCGGCCTTGCAAGCGCAGGTTCGGGCCGCGGATGCGGAGGATTATATACATTTTTCGGGAGGAATTTATGAACTCGAGGCATTAGGAAAGATAAGTTTGGGGGCGGGCATATATGTGTTGGCCGGCATGGGTGGCTTATCGATTAATGAGGCGATGTGTTTTGGAAAGCCGGTGATTTGTTCGGTGGCGGATGGGACGGAGAAGCGCTTGGTCAAAGAGGGAATCAATGGGCATTATTTTGAATCGGGGTCTTTGGAGGATTTGGTTGCCAAAATCACCTGGCTGTTTCATGAGCCTGACAAGATCAAAACGATGGGTGATAAATCCCGAGAAATCATCGAGAATGAGATTAATATTCATACGGTGTTGGGGAATTATTTGGCGGCGTTTAGGTATTCTTCGAGAGCCGCAAGTCGTTAGGCCGGAGGCTGGAGGCGAAAGTCTGGAGGCCGGAGGCGAAAGTCTGGAGGCCGGAGGCGAAAGTCCGAAGGCCGGAGGCGAAAGTCCGAAGGCCAGAGGCGAAAGTCCGGAGGCCGGAGGCGAAAGTCCGGAGGCCGGAGGCGAAAGTCCGGAGGCCGTAAAAAATATTCTTTGTCGAGTAGGTATTTTACATGATTCATCAAATGGAAAACAAATACCTATAATTTTTTTACTGAAGTTCGAGTTAATGTTTTTGATAGGCCATTAATCATATATCTGATTTCAATTAATTCCTTTTCAAGAAGTTTATGCGATTCATGATCTAGGTAACCAAGTTCCCTACCAAGGTGAACGAGCGACCGTACCTCACTTGCAGAAGCAAGTGCGATAAACAAAAATCGTTTAAAATCTCGATCAGACCCTCGGTCAAAACCTTCTGCGATGTTATTTGAAATAGAAGTTACGGCCCGTTGAATTTGATCCTTAAATCCAAAATCCCTATTCGATTGTACTAATTGATAAATCTTTACAGCAATTTGTAAAGATCTTTGCCACACGTGTAAATCTTCAAACTTCGTGACCCCCATTGTTTAATTTTTAAAACGAAAAGGAAAAAATTCATTGTATCAATATGTTGATAATTTAAATTTAGTTTGACGCCAAATAGAAATTTTGACAAATCCTTTAAATTCAACTTGCCGACTCAATCCTACGGACTACTTAACTTTCGCCTCCGGACTAATGCCTTCGGCCTTTCGCCTCCGGGCTCCCACCTTTTGCCTCCGGACTTATGCCTCCGGCCTATCGCCTCCGGGCTCCCACCTTTTGCCTCCGGACTAATGCCTTCGGCCTTTCGCCTCCGGACTTCGGGCCTTCTAACTTTTTCCTTTATCTTTGTAGGAATTATCCACGACAAATATTTTAAATGAAAGTTATTCAGGTAGTCGGGGCGCGGCCCAATTTCATGAAAGTCGCTCCATTACACCGAGCCATTCAAAAATTAACGGGTTGGTCCTCCAAAATCGTTCATACGGGGCAGCATTTTGATGCCAAAATGAGCGATGTGTTTTTTACCCAATTGGAATTACCCAAACCTGATTATTTTTTAGGCATCGGTGGCGGCTCACATACGGAAGTAACAGCCCTTATCATGCTAGCTTTCGAGAAAATCGTGGCGGATGAAAAACCTGATCTTATTATTGTGGTAGGCGATGTCACGTCGACCCTCGCATGTACCTTGGTTGCCATCAAAATGGGAATTCCTCTCGCCCATGTGGAAGCGGGACTTCGAAGTTTCGACCGCACCATGCCGGAAGAATTAAACCGACTTTTGACAGATTCAGTAGCCAATTATTTATTTGTGACCGAAGAAAGTGGCCTCACCCATTTAAAAAATGAAGGGGTGCCCGATGAAAAAGTATTTTTCAGCGGCAATGTCATGATCGACTCTTTGGTACGCTATCAAGAAAAAGCGAAAAATAGCACCATCCTCGCCGACTTAGGCCTTTCGCCTTCGGCCTCCGGCCTACAAACTCCGGCCTCCAGACTACAGACCCCAGCCTCCGGACTACAGACTCCAGCCTCCGGCCTACAAACTCCGGCCTCCGGACTACAGACTCCAGCCTCCGGCCTACAAACTCCGGCCTCCGGACTACAGACCCCAGCCTCCGGACTTCAGACTTCGGACTACATCGTGATGACGATGCACCGACCGGCCAACGTTGACACCGAAAAAGGCCTCAATTCCATCCTAGAATTAATGGAACTCAGCGCCCAAAAAACCAACATTGTTTTTCCCATCCACCCACGCACACGTGCCCACATGGATAAATTTGGATTAACGAAACGCATGGAAGCCGTTCCTAATCTGATCCTAACTGAGCCCTTAGGTTATTTGGAATTTATTCAATTAATGAGTCACGCCAAAGCTATTTTAACCGATTCTGGTGGTATTCAAGAGGAAACGACCTATTTAGGAATCCCTTGTTTAACCTTCCGCGATTCGACCGAACGACCCGTGACCGTAAGCCTCGGCACAAACCAATTATTAGCCGATTTAGATCCGCAAAAAACCTACCAAGCCCTCGAAAAAATCTTAGCAGGCGAGGTCAAAAAAGGCAGTATTCCCCCACTTTGGGACGGACATGCGGCCGAACGAATCGCCCATACGCTCCACGAAATTTTTGAAAAGAAATGAAACAAGAAGCGCTAACCGACTACGATTTTTGGAAAAATTACTGGCTGAGTAAAGTGGGCCTAGCCTTCCCCATTCCTGCCAATTACCCGTTTACGCGTGAATTAAAACAGTCTATTCAGGCACATCAAGTTAAAAATCTGCTCGAAATCGGTGGTTTCCCAGGCTATTATTCCGTTTGGGCCACCCAAGCGTTAGGCGTTCAATCCACGCTACTCGATTTTGTCATCCTCCCCAAAATCGTGGAGGATTTAAAAAAAGCAAACCATTTAAACGCAGAGATTGAACTATGGGAAAAGGATTTATTTGCTCCCGACGGACAAGGTTTGCATTGGTTTGATTTAGTCATTTCGAATGGCCTCATTGAGCATTTTCCGAATACCGAAGAAATCCTGTCCAAACACATTCAATACTTAAAAAAAGGAGGACAATTATTTGTTAGTTTGCCCAATTTTCGAGGACTAAATGGCTGGTTCCAACGGCAATTTGATCCTCAAAATTACGCCAAACACCACATTCCTTGCATGGATATCAATTTTTTGCACGGGCAATGTGAAAAATTAGGCCTAAAACAGATCTCGGTAAGCTATTCAGGTGGATTTATGTTGTGGTTAGAAAATGAAAAACAACAGCCCCTGTGGGTAAAAATACTTAAAACGGCTTGTTGGCTCCCCCTTAAAATATTCTTCAAAATTTTCCCCATCCAAACCAAGGCCTTCGCGCCTTACATCCTCATTCAGGCAGAAAAATAATGGCCATCCACCCGCTACGTATCGTTCTTCTAAGCTACCATAAAGAAAATGGCGGGGCAGGAATTGCCTGTGGACGATTGGCTGATGCGCTGCGCAATGCAGGACACGAAGTAACTTATTTGGATGCAGCCGATTTGGCGAAAAATTCATTTCAAAAAGCCTTAGCCTGGCTACGATTCGTCCTCGAACGCCTCTATTTCCTATTCCATGAGCGCGACAAATCAATTCGATTTTTATTTAATCCCGGTGTTTTCGGACAAAACCTCTCTACACATCCTGCGCTTTTAGAGGCAGATATTATTCACTTGCATTGGGTGAATTTTGGATTTTTGGGTATTTCAGATATTCGAAAATTACTTAGCATGGGAAAACCTATTTTTTGGACCTTGCATGATATGTGGGCCTTTACAGGCGGTTGCCACCACAGTGGTTCTTGCACCCGATTTGAACAAAACTGCGGCCAATGCCCCTTTCTGAAATCGCCCGCCAAAACAGATCTTTCGCATTCTTTGTGGAGCAAAAAACATTCGGCCTTCGAATCCGAAAATCTAAAAATAATTACCTGCAGCCATTGGCTAGAACAAAAAGCGAAAGCCAGTAGCATTCTTTCCACCCACGCCATTCGATGCATTCCCAATGCGCTGAACTTGCGTCAATTTGCTCCGGCCCAAAAAACGGTGATCAAAACGAATTTGGGATTAGATATTCAAAAAAAATACATTTTGTTTGTTGCCATGCGAGCCTCGGCTCCGGCCAAAGGATTTGCCTATTTGAAAAATGCACTGGAATTCTGGGTTAAAAATAATCCAGAGGCCAAAAAATTCGCGGAACTATTAGTTGTCGGAGAAGTACATGAGCCAGCTGTATTCGAAGCGCTGGCCTTGCCGATAAGGCTTGTCGGAAAAGTAAGCAATGGAAAAACAATGGCTGAATATTACAATGCGGCCGATGTGTTTGTCACCCCCTCCTTGGAAGAAAATTTACCCAATACCCTCATGGAGGCCATGGCCTGTGGAACGCCTTGCGTAGGTTTTCAGGTCGGAGGTATTCCTGAAATGATAGATCATAAAAGCAATGGATATGTGGCAAGGCCCCTGAATGCGAAAGATTTGGCCACCGGAATCCAATGGGTTTTTGATCATCCAGAGGCCAGTCAAGCCGCTCGGGAAAAAACCAAAAATAGCTACGCGGAGCAGCTTGTGGCAGTAAAACATGTTGATTTTTACCAAAAAGCCCTTTCGGAGATAGCTCATGCTTAGCATCATCACCATCACCTACCAGGCGGAAGCCTACATCGAACGGACGCTCCAAAGTCTGGCCGAACAAGGGCATCGGGAGGAGATTGAATACATCGTGATCGACGGCGGATCGAAAGACGGCACTTTAGATTTTTTAAAACAATCCCCGATTAAAATAGACCAACTGATCTCTGAAAAAGACCAAGGCATTTACGATGCCATGAACAAAGGTCTTCGAATGGCAAATGGAGATTATGTACTTTTTATGAATGCGGGAGACACGTTTTTTGATGCTAGTTCGCTAAGCTATTTGTTGGAAGACCTAGCATCCAAGCCCGATGTCGTCTATGGAGATGCCCAATTTGTAAACCTTGCGGGCCAAGCCATCGGATTACGAAGTGAGGTGACCCCCCATCGCTTGCCTGAACAGGCATCATGGAAGGATTTCAAGTTTGGGATGGTGATATGCCATCAGGCTTTTGTGGTGAGAAGAGCTATCGCACCCGCATTTTCTTTGGATTATGCACTCAGTTCAGACATAGATTGGGAAATTACTTGCCTTAAACTTGCGTCCATCATCCAAAAAAGTGAGCGACCTATTTGCAATTATTTAATGGGGGGGGCGTCGGTCCAACAGTTAAAAAAATCTTGGATCGAACGATTTAAAGTCTTGAGCAAACACTTTGGTCTCATCTCATCTCTTTTTTATCACATAGGCATTGTTGGCAGGGGTATTCGATTTGCCATCAAAAAAGGTGATAAATATTGGTAATTATTAATAAATTTAAGGTCAAATGAAAAAAGGAATTAGTATTCTACTTTGTTGTCTTGGATTTATTCCAATTTCGATAAATGCCCAATTAATTAAATTAGAGGCAGGGATTGGCACAAGCCACTATAATTGGCATGAAAATGAATTTACCGGGGACCTTTCGATTCGCTTAAGTGTACAGAAAAAGAATTCTGCTCGAAAATTTTTCGTGGCCCTAAAAGCCTTGGGAAATATCGAAAATGCAATTACTGATCGCAAAACCTACGAATTTATTCAGCCCAAAAACTCGTATTCCGAAGTGATTAGTCCGGATGAAGAATTATATGCGAGTTATCGAGGAGGAGAAGCGGAAGTAGGCTTAATGTGGAACCAAATAACCCGATTAAAACCGAATTTCTATCCGATACTTTCCTTGTATTCGAAGTCCTTAGCCCGTCGAATTCATTCAAAAAATACAACCTATTTAGAGGAAGAAAAATATGCATTGCATGGGATTTCTGCCGGAATAGGTCTTAAAATACCTGGAAAATCAATTAAAACATTAGAATTTCAAGCCTTTGAACCAATTATTCATGATGTAACCCTATTTGGGGCCTATGTAGGGATTCCTTATGAATCACTTGTATCAAATAACACCTTAAGTTATCGAGCCAAAGGAAGTTTGCGTCATCAAAAGTTCGGATTTCATATCACTTTTGAAACCTTGAATTTAGGTTCTGCCGAAAACAAAAGCTCTAAATCCATTTTAGCCTCCCAAGCCAACAGCCTTTCCGGGGCAATCACCTATGAATTTTAAGTCTTTTCTACTCAGCACATTCTTCCTAATCCTCCTTATTTTCAGTTTGCAGGCACAGGACAGTTTGAAAACAACGGAATTAAATGAGGTCCAAGTTCACCTCTTTGAAAAAAAACGAAGCAAACTCAATAGCCCGGATGCCTTTACGTCGTTAGAAGGAAAAATATTAAATCCAAGCAATGGATTGAGTTTCATGACAGCGCTTAATGGCCAAGCAGGAATCCGGATGGAGGAACGATCCCCAGGAAGTTATCGAATCGCTATCCGAGGAAGTTCACTCCGCGCGCCCTTTGGAGTTCGAAATGTGAAAGTTTACTGGAATCAAATTCCGTTTACCGACGCAGGGAATAATACCTATCTTTCGCTCCTGGAACCCGAATTATTTAATCAACTCGTCGTGACCAAAGGACCCAATGGCGGAATCTATGGCGCAGGTACCGGAGGTGCCATTTTATTCAATAGCACATGGAATGATTCATATCGACTAAGCGCGCAGCAGAGCTATATGTCACTCGGTGGACTCAAAACCAGCTTAGATTATCAAGCTGGAAATCCAAATCAGAACCACCGCATTTTTGGGAGTTTTTGGCAACAAGAAGGATATCGCGTCCAATCCGCCGTCAAAAAACAATGGATTTCCTACGAATTTCATCGAGGCTTTCATGGTTCTGGGGCATTTGACCTAAACACCTATTACGGAGATTTAGCCTACCAAACCCCCGGTGGTTTAACACTCAAACAATACCAAGATAATCCCCAAGCCGCCAGACCTGCTGCGGGAACATTCAAAAGTGCGGTGGACCAGCAAGCCACATTTAAAATCAAAAGCTTCGGGATCGGAACCCAGGTATCGAACCAACTCAATAGTGCCTGGGCCTATCAATGGATGAATAGTTTTCAACTCAACTCCATCGAAAACCCAACCATCCGAAATTATGAATTCAGAAATGAACCTAATTTTAGCAGTCGGGGAGTCTTTCATTACAAAGGTCCCATCCTAGTAGACGCGGGCTATGAATATCAAATCGGACAGTTCGATAGCCAAACCTATGGCAACAAAAAAGGTGTCAAAGACACCCTTCAAGTCAATCAAACTACCCAAATCCAACAAAGCACTGCCTTCCTACAAGCGGAATATACGACCCTAGAAAATTGGAAATTTACCTTATCCGGAAGTTTGAACAGCTATTTTACCCAGCACATTTTCCAGGAATTAATTTTCTCTCCACGATTGGCCATCCTGCGTACATTAAGTCCTTTCCAAAGTATTTCCGCTAAAATTTCCCAGGGCTATTCGCCCCCAAGCATCTCCGAAATGCGCCCATCTACTGGCATCATCAATACGGATTTGAAAGCCGAAAAAGGGTGGAATAAAGAAATCTCTTGGCGCGGAAATTTGGCCAATAAAAAATTAAGCTGGGATCTAAGTGTGTATCAATTTGATTTAAGCGAGACGATTGTGGTTCGTCGGGCGGCGGACGGCTCAGATTATTTTGCCAATGTGGGACAAACGAAGCAACAAGGCCTCGAACTCAGCCTAACCTGGTACCCACATAAAAACCTACGTCTAATCCAAAATACGGCTTGGCAAAATTTCCGATTTAGCGATTATACCACCTCTGGAAAAACCTACTCGGGCAATTTCCTTACGGGTACCAGCCCCTTCCAAAATACCCTTATGGCCATCTATTCGAATCCCAACGGATTTTCTTGGTCAGGCCAATACCAATTTATGGACTATATGTTCCTAAATGATGCCAATACCGACGTATTGCCAGCGAGTCGTTTGCTACATTCCAAAATCTCTTATGCCCATCAAATAGCCAAAATTAAATACGAAGCCTGGGCAACGGCGGAAAATATCCTGAATGAAACGTATTCGTCCGGTCCTGATTTAAATGCCGCAGCAGGACGCTATTTCAATGCGTCTCCAGGAAGAAACTTTTCGGTAGGAATCAAAATTTGGGTACCCTAACTCGGCCTCGTCAGGTTTAATTTTTCCATCAAATCCGTGGAATGCGAATCACTCACGGGAATATCGAAGGTTCCGATTTTGATTCGTTGCTGTTTCACCGACTCAATCTTCCGGATATTGACAATAAAGGACTTATGCACTCGCATGAACAAATGAGGCAGAACTTTAGCCTCCAGCGATTTCATGGTAACTTTCGTTAAAACAGGTCTTCTTTCACCCTCTAAATAAATTTTCACATAATCCTTTAGGCCTTCGATGTGGGTGATCTGTGGGATGGAAATTCGGACAAGCGAATACTCCACATTCACAAAAAAGAAATCCTCGATAACATCCACATGCGGACTCGTGTCGGATTGAGTCGGTGGGATGATTGGACTGACATTTGCTTGTTGAAACAAATGATAGGCCTTATTGGCCGCTAATGAGAAGCGTTCCAGGCTAACCGGCTTCATTAAGTAATCGACGACGTCTAGTTGGTAACTTTCCACCGCATAATGATCATAGGCTGTAACAAAAACGACTAAAGGCTTTTTCTTTAGGGTTTGAAGAAATTGGGTACCGAGCATCCCGGGCATCTGAATATCTAAAAAAATCAAATCAATCGAATGAGCTTGCAATTGCTCCATGGCCTCAAAGGCATTTTTACAGGAGGCGACTAAGTTGAGGAAGGGAAGTTGGCTTACATTTTCTTCCAACAAGCTTCTGCCCATTTTCTCATCATCTACCACCATGCAATTCATCTTTTCCATCTGCTTATTTTTTCTTGTGCAATACCATATTTAAATGAACCTTAAATAAGGCTTCGTTTTGTTTGACCTCGATCTGGTGTTTATTGGGATATAATAATTCCAATCGGCGCGAAACATTCTTTAATCCGATCCCCGAACTTTCATCCTTTTGATCTTCCAACAATTTCCCGATTTTGTTTTCCACCTGAAAATCCAACACACCCTTCTCAAAGGAAAGATTAACTTGAATAAATGGATCCCGCACAAATCCGACCCCATGCTTAAAGGCATTTTCCACAAAAGGAATCAACAACATGGGTTCTATCATCGAACCATCCACCGTTCCAGTCACATGAAAGTTTATTTGGACATCGTCCTCAAATCGCATGCGCTGAAGGTCGATGTAATTTTGAACATATTCAACTTCTCGGTCGAGCGGAACCATACTTTGGTCCGAGTCATACAACATATAGCGCATCAAAGATGATAATCGAATCGTCACTTCCTCCGCTTTTTTATCCGCTTTTGTTCGAATCAAATACACGATACTGTTCAATATATTAAAAATGAAATGTGGACTAATTTGGGAACGTAAAAAAGAAAGCTCAGAGCGCATTTGCTCATTTCGAAGGTCCTCAATTTTACTTTCACGTTCGATAAATTCCAATAAAAGCCCATAAGTAGAGGCAATTCCCGAAATCATAATCAATGGAAAAAAGCCTTTGATATTAAACCCCTCTTCTAATGGCCCTTCAAAGGCCAATAAGGTATTATTTAACACAATTTGAATTCCTAAAAAAAGTAGATTCAACAAAAATAAATATCCAAAAAAATACCAAACCCCCTTTTTCTTAAACACATAAGGAACTAGCACCAAAGTGATTAAATAAAATAAGGGAACGACAGTGGATAATTCTAACCAAATATGCTCGGTGAATTCCGGATTTTGATGGGGATGCGGATGTTCCAACTCATGCTCATGATGAACTGGACTCAACAGAGGTAAACCGATATACAATCCCCAAAGAATAAGATTAAATAAAATCTTAAAAGTCAATTTGGTTTTGGGAATGTTCCACGTACGATACATAGGTCAATTTATTGTCCACAAAACTAGGGATAAGCTACCATTTTGAAAACACAAACTACAAATTAGTGCATTCCATCGACTAACGTAACAAAAGTGACATCCAAGCTCACAAAAGCTATCATCTGCACAATCAGGGAATTCATCCTCTTCGCCCCACAAAGCATCGAAAAGAAGGGCATTGTAGAAAAAGTTTTTGTAGATTTCGGACCTAATTAAATCCTATCAACATGCGCTATACCCTTTATTCAATCCGCCTACTTACTATTTTATGCCTCTGCTTTGTCGTTTTCGCAACACATGCACAAGAAACTGCCAAATTAACCACACCTGATTCCTCCACTCAACTCAAAACATTATTCAGCAATAAAAAGGGGAATGGTTTAAAATCTTGGGGAATTACAGCCAGTCCTTTGATTCAGTTTGGTCAAATAGGTACACAATCCGGCATGAATTTCGCTTTTCATGTGAATAATAAATGGGCCATCGGGGCAGGTTTTTTAGGAAATATGCCGAGTCGAGAAGACCCAAACATTAATACCGTTCCCGCAGCTCGTCAAAGTTTCTCCGGCCTGACGCTGGAATATACGCCCAAAGCAAATTCCTTATTTCATGTGAGTTTCCCTTTGATGATCGGGACAATTCGCCAACAAAATCAAGACATGATGTACATCATGGATACAGCTAATCCCAATGCCTTACCTTACGGCCCTCAACCGGGTGGAACAGGCGGCCGGATAGATCACGACCACGACGATTTTTTTGGCGGATTTAATGGACCACGTTCATTTGGAATTCAACCGGGAGTTAACCTAGAACTAAATGTATTTAAATATGGCAAATTGTTTGCAGGCGTTAATTACCGCGCCGCATTTGGCGAAAATAGCACGAGCGACATGAAAGGTTTTTCTGGCCAAGTAGGTATGAAATTTGGCCTTTTCGATAAAGCCTTTAAGTCAAAAACTATGAAAAAATAAAACGAATTAAATCCGCTACCAATTCAATTAATTCAAAAAATGAGTTCATCTAGGAATTGAGAACTATATTGATCTAGTCGAAAACAAAAAGGGATTCTGTCACCAGAATCCCTTTTCTATTTTACCGTGTTAAAAGCTTAAAAATTCCGTTCCCCCGCTTCGCGCTTTCCTAACATCACGGCACCTACCATCGCTACGAAAAATAAGATGGAGATTAATTCAAATGGTAATAAATACTCCGTGTATAACAATTGACCTAAATTCTCGACCATTCCTGTTTTCGCCACAAAAGTTCCTTCGCTAGGTGCTGGTAAATTGTTTTGACGCACCAGGGCGATGATGATAACCAATAAAGATCCAGCGACTACTGAACCGGCTAATTTGGTCAAGGAGCTCTTAGATTCTGGTTGGTTCCGCTTTAAATCCAACATCATAATCACAAATAAAAACAAGACCATAATCGCGCCGGCATATACGATGATGTTCACCGCCATCAAAAACTGTGCGTTCAAAAGCACATAATGGCCTGAAATGCAAAAAAACGTAAAGACTAAATACAAAACGCTGTGAATCGGATTACGAGCGAAAACGACCATGAGAGCGCTCAGCAAGGTTAATCCAGAAAGAAAATACCAAATTGACGAAATTTCCATATATCTAATTATTTCCAACCATCCCGCAAATAGCGTTGGTCCATTTGTTCTACTAATTTATCTTTCCCGTAAATCACTTCGTCCCGACTACTAAATACAGGAACCATTTGATCATGACGCAAGAAAATCGCCTCTTTCGGACAAGCCTCTTCACACAATCCACAGAAAATGCAACGAAGCATATTGATCTCATATACTTTGGCATATTTCTCTTCCCGGTATAATTTTTCCTCACCCGGTTTCCGCTCCTCGGCCACCATCGAAATAGCTTCGGCTGGACAAGCCACCGCACATAAACCACAGGCCGTACAGCGCTCCGCTCCCTCCGAATCTTTCTTCAAAATATGATGTCCCCGAAAAATAGGGCCTAAATACCGCTGCTGCTCCGGATACCGAATCGTGACCGGTTTGGAGAAAAAGTGCTTTAAGGTCGTCGCCATGCCGCCGACAATCGCCGGAAGGTACATACGCTCCACCAGGGTCATTTCACCCTGTTCCATTACCTTTTTTCGATTACTTAATTGCATATTCTTACGCTATTTTTTTCTTAACAAATAATTGATCATACACCACCAAGCCTACTAACAACAAGGCAAAACCAGCAATTCCGACTGTAAATGGCTTTCCGATTAATATTCCAAAAGCCGTCACTACCACATTGTACATCGACAAAGGAATCAAACCTGACCAGCCTAAGCCCATCAATTGGTCATAGCGGAAACGTGGCAATGTCCAACGAACCCACATGAATATAAACACGAAAATCAAGGCCTTCCCAATCAAAGCTCCCATCCCCACAAAACCTGCCACTGTGCTACCAAATTGCGCCGTCACAAAATCCACACCCGGATAATCATAGCCTCCAAAATACAATGTTGCCATCACTGCACCGGAAATAAACATATTGATGTATTCCGCGAATAAATAGAAACCTAATTTCATCGACGAATACTCCGTGTGATACCCTCCAATCAATTCCGTCTCACATTCGGGTAAATCAAATGGCGTCCGATTACATTCGGCAAAAGCACAAATGATGAAGATTAAAAAGCCGAGCGGTTGGTAAAAAATATTCCAATGCCCATTTTGCTGACCTTCCACAATCGCCTTAGTCGATAAACTTCCCGTAAACAAGAGAATCGCGATAATCGCTAAACCCATGGCTAATTCATAGGAAATATTTTGTGAAGCGGCACGAATCGCACCTAACAAGGAATACTTATTGTTCGATGCCCAACCCCCAATCAAAATCCCATAAACGCCCAACGAAACAATCCCAAACACCCACAAAATACCAATATTCACATCAATGCCCTGCAAATCAAATGTCACACCGCCCACTGTCACCGTGTCGCCAAAGGGCACCACGGCTGAAGTCATCAAGGCCGTCAACATAGACAAACAAGGCCCCGCAATGAACAACCACTTATTCGAATTCGCGGGAATAAAATCCTCCTTCATGAACATTTTAACCGCATCAGCCAATGGCTGTAAAATCCCAAAAGGACCCGCGCGATCCGGACCAATCCGATCCTGCATGAAGGCCGCAATCTTCCGCTCGAAATAGGTGGAATACGCCGCAATCCCCAAGGTAATTGCAAAAACGACACCAATAAAGGCGGCTTTGGCAAGAAATATGTCTGTTAGTAAATTCATCTTATTTTTTAGCTTCTATTTTCGCAGGTTCATGTAAAAAACTACGGTCACGATCGTCATCGATCAACTTATAATCCCGGGCCGCCTGTGCAATCGGGAATGCCGGCTTAATCAAATTAGCCCCATATTTATTCGCTGAAATCACAGAATGACGGGCTACTTGGGTAGGTCCCTCAATCACCCAATCCGAGGTTTTCTTGCGATCAAACCGACAAGTGTTGCAAATAAATTCCATCACCTCTCCCCACTCATTTTTACGACCCGTTACCCGAATCACCTCATCCCCTTTGTACCATAAGGTCACATTTCCGGAACATTTCTCACAGGAACAATGTGCCTCCACCGGCTTCGAAAACCATACACGGCTTTTGAATCGATAGGTCTTGTCTGTCAATGCGCCCACCGGACATACATCAATCACGTTTCCTGAAAAATCATTGTCAATTGCCTTTTCAATGTAGGTGCTAATTTCCGCATGATCCCCGCGATACATCACGCCATGCACGCGACCGTCGGTGATTTGATCCGCCGTATATACACAACGGTAACATAACACACAGCGATTCATGTTCAATTGGATGTTTGGTCCCAAATCCGTCGGCTCAAACGTATTTCGCTCCTCCGCCGTACGAGTCGTGGAAACCCCATGCTCAAATGAAAAATCCTGCAAATGACATTCGCCCGCTTGGTCGCAGACAGGACAATCCAAAGGATGATTTAATAACAAAAACTCAACAATTCCCTTCCTCGTTTCCAACACAGATTCATTCACCGTGTTTTCGACCACCATGCCATCTTGAACCGCTGTGATACAGGCCGGAACCAATTTAGGCATTGGCCGAGGATCTTTCTCCGAACCCTGGGTCACTTTCACCAAACAGGCCCGACATTTACCCCCAGAACCCTTCAAAGGCTCATAATAACACATCGCTGGCGGAGCAATTTCCGGACCGATTTGACGTGCAGCTTGCATAATCGTGGTGCCTGGTTCAACCTCTAACGTAATGTTGTCAATCGTTACTTTCATGTCTCAAACATTTATATGTCCATTTCGTTCCATCGCGCTACAAAACGCTCAGTCGAATAATTCATGGCACTATTTTTTAATTTTTCTGCCAAAGCCCCTAAGACTTCAGCGTCTTTTTTTAACCAATTCATCAAACATTCCTTCGCCTCATCCTCTTCTAAATAGCCCACGAGTAAGTCGGGCAATTCCTTCAAAAAATCATTTACGCCACCGCTTCCTTTAAAACCCACAATCGGCTTTCCTTGAAAAGCCGCCTCTAACATCACGAGCGGAAAAGGATCCTCTCTGGATGACAAGAAAAAGACATCCATTGCCTCAAAATAAGGTTTTGAATCCATTTTATTCGGTACCAAATGCAAACGTCCACATTCGTCCCAACCCTCTTTTTCTGCCTGCAATTCAGCTGAAAATACATTGTCACCGACACCCAACCAGACAAAATGTACGTCTGGCATTTGTCGGATAACCTGCCTCGCCACCCGAACAAAAATATCCGTTCCCTTTCGCCATTCCGCCATGCCACAGCCTAACACCACCTTTGCCTCCGCGGGAATTCCCAATTGTTCCTTGACCAAACCTGATTTCGTCCCCTTCGACTTAACCAATTCCGCAATCGGAGGCAATAAAAACAAGCGATCCGAAGGCACTTGGAATTTATCAGCCAATAAACGATTCACCTGGGCGGATACCCCAAAAACCTTGGAAACCTTTGTGGCTAAAAAGCTCATGTCTTTTTCGGATGCATACATCGACAACGAAAAACTCAATTCATGAACATAGGTCCCAAATGGCACCCGCAATCCTTGCAATTCTTGCAATAAAGCCAACGAAGCCACCGTATTTCCCAAAATCAGATTGAACTTTTCACCTCTGAAATCACGCAACATATCCGCTATTTCAGGTCGATTAGGTTCCCGGTCGATCCTTTCCTCACGTTTGAGGAAAGGTATTTTTTTATAAATCTTCTCCATATTGCCCGGCCCCTTCCGCCACACCCATACCCGCGCATAACGCTCATATTGGCTAACCAATTCCCCTCCCTTTTCGAGCAACAAATACGCCTTTCTACCCTGCGCCGCCTCCGCTTTCAACCAATGCAAGAGCACCAACTGTGCCCCCGCGCGATTGGCATCATGCCCGACAAACAGAATTTTGGCTGCCATCTTTTTTCTTATTGAGCCCAACTAGCGCCTGGACGCATAAATACCGCGCCTTCCTTCGTCGCTAATTCCGGATGTTCAATATGCCACTCAAACTCATCTCTAAAATGACGAATCGCCGCTGCCACCGGCCACGCCGCCGCATCACCCAAGGGACAAATTGTATTCCCCTCTATTTTCTTCGCTACATCCACCAATAAATCTATATCTTCCTTACGCCCCTTTCCATGCTCAATCCGGTGAATGACTTTGTCCATCCAACCCGTTCCTTCACGACAAGGCGAACACTGGCCACAAGACTCATGGTGATAAAAACGCGCAAAAGTCAAGGTATTATGAACAATACACGTCGTCTCATCCATCACAATAAATCCACCCGAACCTAACATCGTTCCTGTGGCAAATCCACCATCAGATAAAGACTCATAGGTCATCAAACGCTTCTCGCCCGTTGCCGTAGTTAAAATCATTTCCGCCGGTAAAATAGGCACCGAACTTCCTCCAGCCACCACAGCTTTCAGTTTATGTCCATCCCGAATTCCTCCACACCACTCATCCGAATAAATAAATTCCTCCACAGTAATTCCCAATGGAATCTCATAAACACCCGGTTTTTTAATGTGTCCTGAGGCAGAAATTAATTTTGTTCCCGTACTTCTTCCTACGCCAATCGCCGCATAGGCATCCCCTCCGTTGTTCACAATCCAAGACGTTGCCGCGATGGATTCCACATTATTCACCACCGTAGGACATTGCCAAACCCCCTTCACCGCAGGAAAGGGAGGTTTATTCCGTGGGTTACCTCGTTTACCTTCTAAAGATTCCAACAAAGCCGTTTCCTCCCCACAGATATACGCACCACCACCCGGTTGGACAAATAGATCCAAATCATATCCAGATCCTAAAATATTTTTACCTAATAATCCTTGGTCATAGGCCTCTTGAATCGCCTTTTCCAATATATTAATCACATACATCAACTCCCCACGCACATAGATATACGAAGTGTTCGCCCCTAAGGCATAACTCGACACAATCATCCCTTCAATCAAGGTATGAGGTGATTTCCACATCAAATAATGATCCTTAAAGGTACCCGGTTCCGATTCATCCGCATTACATACCAAATAACGAGGCACTCCTTCCGGCTTCGCCAAAAAGGACCATTTCATCCCCACAGGAAAACCTGCACCCCCACGACCTCGTAAGCCTGACTTTTTAACTTCCTCCGTCACTTCATCCGGCGTCATTTTTTTCAAGGCTTTCTCGACCGCCTTGTAACCTCCATTCTTTTTGTAAACCGCTAGGGTTTCAATTTGAGGTACGTCTATATGTTCGGTTAATATCTTCATCCCAGCCTTATTTACTTAATTCATCAATGATTTCATCCACCTTCTCCTTCGACAATTGCATATAATACTTCTCCCGGATTTGAAACACAGGTCCCCAACCACAGGCCGCTAAACACTCCACCTCTTTGATCGTAAACTTTCCATCTTTCGTGGTTTCTCCGGTCTCAATTCCCAAGCGTTGTTTTAAATGATCATATACTTCCACTCCCCCCATTAAACAACAAGGACCCGTCCGACAATACTCAATCACATGTTCTCCCACCGGTTCCAAATGGAACATCGTATAAAACGAAGCCACCTCATATACCTCCACCGAACTGATATGTAGCAAAGAAGCCACATAATCCATCACCTCTGGACTGCACCAGCTCCACTGCGCCTGAGCCAAATGTAAAATCGGTAATAAAGCCGATTTTTGCTTTCCCTCCGGATAGCGTTTAATGATTTTAGCCACTAATTCCAGCGTCTCAGCCGGAAATACGATTTGATTCTTTCCTTCCATGTATTAGGTATCTAACTCTCCAGCAATAACATTCATCGACGACATCGTCACAATCGCATCCGACAACGAAGATCCCTTAATCATCTCCGGGAATGCTTGGTAATAAATATAACCTGGTCTACGGAACTTCAAGCGATACGGCGTCCGCCCTCCATCCGAAACCAAATAAAATCCTAACTCACCATTGCCACCCTCCACCGAATGATACACCTCACCCACCGGCGCATCGATTTCGCCCATCACAATCTTGAAATGGTAAATCAAAGCCTCCATATTGTGATACACATCCTGCTTCTTCGGCAAATAGTAATGCGGCGCATCCGCATGATATGGGCCCTCCGGCAAATTATCCAAGGCCTGCTGAATAATCCGCAAACTCTGCCACATCTCCTCCTCACGCACTAAAAAACGATCATAGGTATCTCCCTTCGTTCCCACCGGCACATCAAATTCAAAATCCTCATAGGACGAATACGGATTCAACGAACGTACATCATAGTCCACCCCCGCAGCCCGTAAATTCGGACCCGTAAAGCCATAATTTAACGCGCGCTCAGCCGAAATAGCACCTACATTTTGCGTACGATCCATGAAAATACGATTCCGCATGACCATGCCTTCGAACTCTTTTAAGCCCTTAGGTAATCCTTCCAACAATACCTTGATTTTTTCAATCGCCACCTTCGAGAAATCCCTTTCCATCCCTCCAAAACGACCCATATTTGTCGTCAACCGCGCCCCACACATCTCCTCATAAATCTCATAAATATGCTCACGCCACTGATATACATACAAAAATCCTGTCAAAGCTCCCGTGTCCACCGCCAAAATCGAGTTACATACAATGTGATCTGCCAACCGCGCCAACTCCATCATAATCACCCGCATGTATTGCGCACGCTTCGGCACTTCGATGCCCAATAACTTCTCGACGGTCATGTGCCAGCCCATGTTGTTAATCGGCGATGAACAATAATTCATCCGATCCGTCAAGGTTGTAATTTGATAAAATGGACGACGTTCCGCGATTTTTTCAAAGGCCCGGTGGATATATCCCACCGTTTGTTCCGCATCCACAATCGTTTCCCCATCCATCGTTAGGATATTTTGGAAAATACCATGCGTCGCCGGATGCGTAGGTCCCAAATTTAAGGTCGACAAATCATTCACATAAGGTCCCCCTTTTTGTGTTTTATCTAATCCGACATTTGGGTTATTTACTAAGGCTATTTCAGACATAACATCTTATTTTTAGGCGTTTATCGGCCAAATAATTCATCAATTTTATCGTGACGCGTCGCATCTTCCAACGGATATTCCTTCCGCATCGGATGATAATCCATGTCATCTACATTCAAAATACGGGTCAAATTCGGGTGACCCTCGAAAATAATGCCGTAAAAATCAAAAGCCTCCCGCTCCATCCAATTGGCCGCCGCATACAAACCGGTGATGGTTGGGAAATTCGGCCGGTCGATCGGCGCATAGGCCTTAATCCACAAACGCACATTATTTTCCAAACTATGCACATGATAAATCACGCCCAATTCTTGGCCCACCGCATCCGGGAAATGAATCCCCGCCAAATCCGTTAAAAATTGAAATTTTAGCACCGGATCTGCATATAAAAAATGGAGCATCGGAACGATGTTATCCACCGAAGTCGTCACCTGCAAAATGCCATGAGATTCCCCGATACCGTAAATTGCCTCTTCGCCAAATTGCTTTTGAAGCGCATCTATAATCTGTTGATTTTCCATATTATCACTTATTCAATGCCATAAGAAGCCAATAAGGCTTTGTATTCAGGCGTATTCCGACGACGCGTCGATTCGTTCTTCGCCAATTCCTGAATCTGCATAAAACCATCCAAAATCTGCTCTGGACGTGGCGGACAACCCGGCACATATACATCCACCGGAATAATCCGATCAATGCCCTGCAACACCGAATAGGTATCAAAAATACCTCCCGAACATGCACATGCACCTACAGACAACACCCAACGCGGTTCCGCCATTTGTAAATACACTTGCTTCACGACAGGAGCCATTTTTTTGGCAATCGTTCCCATGACCATTAACACATCCGCTTGACGCGCCGAGAAACTCAAACGCTCTGCGCCAAAACGACCGATGTCATAATGAGAGGCCATGGTGGACATAAATTCGATGCCACAACAAGAGGTCGCAAATGGCAAAGGCCAAAGCGAATTCGCTCTGGCCAGTCCCACCAATGAATCTAAACTTGTTGCAAAAAAACCTTGTCCCTCTAATCCTGGTGGCGATTCCACCATCTGCACTGTTGAATTACTCATACAATTTTGCTGCTATCTTGAAAATAATAAACTACCGAACACCCCGAATGTTTATTTCTCCCACTTTAAAATTCCCTTTTTAATGACATATAAAAACCCGGCTAATAACAAGCCCATGAACACCAACATTTCATAAAATCCATTCCACGATAATTGCTTAAAATTAACCGCCCATGGATACATAAATACGATCTCAATGTCAAATAGGACAAATAAAATCGCCACCAAGAAATACTTAATGGAAATAGGTGTTCGCGCATCTCCTACCGACTCAATCCCACACTCAAATGTGTCATCTTTTTTCGCCGAATGCCGCTTCGGGCCTAAGGCATGTGTGGCCAGCATGGTCGCTACGATAAAAGCGAGCGCCGCAGCCAATTGGACGAATATCGGAAGAAAATCCTGAGGTTGATAGTTCATTACTTAAGGCTTAAAAAATGAAGCCGCAATTTAATTAAAATCTACTGTTTTTGAGTGAAAAAATTAAAAATACTTTGTTTTTCCTGGGACCGCCACGCTGTATAAACCATTCGCATCCGGCTTAGATGGCATATCCGCGTCCCAACTAAACGTCGACGGCGCAATATTAATCCCCGAATTTATCGCCTTATCCCATTCAATCACCTGACCAGAATACGTCGCCATCCGTCCTAAAATAGACGTCATCGTCGAATAGGCCCCATTTTCAGCATCCGCAAATTTGTATTCGCCAGCCGCAACCGTCGCCCACAATTCATCATGCTCCGTCTGATAGGGATTATTTTCTTTCGACTTTTTATCAAACGCATATTGCACATTTCCCTTGTGATCAAAGATCTTCGCCGCATCAAAATGCACCTTGCCTTTCGTTCCAATCACATGCTCATCCACCTTCGTCCAGGTTCCTGGAATGTGCCGACATTGACTATTCAAAATCGTCCCATCCGCATATTCAAATTCAACAATGTGATGATCAAAAATTTCACCATAATCTTTGCCCTTCCGAACCTCACGTCCACCCGTCCCACGAGCACGAACCGGATAACCATTCTTCACCCAGTTGATCACATCAATGTTGTGAATATGCTGCTCGGTGATATGATCTCCACACATCCAATTGAAATAATACCAGTTGCGCAACTGATAATCCATCTCTGTCTGACCATCCTTCCGCGGTTTTACCCACACGCCATCATTATTCCACCAGCAAGAGGCTGATACCACATCGCCTATCTGTCCATCCTGAATACGCTTCATGATTTCCCGATACGAATTTTGATAATGACGCTGCAAACCAACCACCACATTTAATTTCTTTTGCTTCGCTATTTTCGCTGCATTCAACACCCGCTGAATACCCGCTGGATCTGTCGCTACCGGCTTCTCCATAAAAATTTGCTTTCCTTGGGCCACAGCTTCTTCGAAATGCATCGGACGGAAGCCTGGAGGCGTGGTTAAAATCACCACATCCGCCAATTCCATCGCTTTTTTATAACCATCAAATCCGACAAACTTACGATCCTCCGGAACATCCACCTTTTGACTAATCGGCAAGGCCTTGGTAGAAGCATCCTTTGCACGCGATTTCATCAAGTTTCCATAACAATCATCCAAACGATCCCGGAAAACATCCGCCATCGCTACTAATTTAATGTTTTCCTTCGTGCTCAAGGCCTGAGTAATCGCTCCCGTTCCTCGACCCCCGCAGCCAATCAAGGCTACTTTTAAGGTGTCATTGACTAAACTTTGACCCGAAAAAGCATTCGCTGCCCACGGTGCCAAAATCAATCCACTCGCCGTTAAGCCCGTTTGCTTAACAAAATCTCGTCTTGTATTTTTCATTCGTTATAGAGGTTTAAATTATAAGTATCGTTCAAAAAAAATCTTAACTTCTTGTGCACTTGGTTGCTTGGCCGGCCGCATGATACGAAATCCCACAAAAGGGGCATCGGCATTCCACCAAACACTTTTGGGAATCTGAGGATCCCGACGGTTCCAAACAGGATCGGCCGCCATGCGCGCTGAGGCACGAACTCGAAGCGCTTCATCCTGAAAATTTCCCCCACGCACAATCGCATCAGCATATTTATCCATAAAAACAGGGGAATCTTTTTGCGCATACCCTTTGGCATCATATTGATCGAGAACCCATTCGGATACATTGCCCAACATGTCATGTAATCCCCAAGCATTCGCTTTTTTCAAGCCCACTTGGTGATATTTTTCCTGCGAATTTCCCTGAAACCACGCATAATCGCCCAATTTATCCGCTGGAATTTCGGCACCCGCTTTGCAGGCATATTCCCACTCAATTTCCGTGGGAAGGCGATAAAAAACTCCCGTTTTCGCATAAAGCCATTTACAATACATGAGCGCGGCGTATTGTTGCATCGAATTCGCTGGAAATCCGCCAACCTTTCCCATGCCCAACGTAAAATCTATATAAGGTGGACTCGGGCGAGTTACCGCATCCGGACCTTCTTTTGGAGGTTTCGGCTCTGGGTCGCGGGATTCTTCGAAAAACAATTGGTATTCATCGTAGGTCACCTCGGTTTTTCCCATCCAAAATGCGTCGACTTGCACCTTTTTTTGAGGGCCTTCATCCGCTTGATGTCCTGCTTGTTTTTCAGAACTTCCCAGCATAAAATTTCCAGCTGGAATCGCAACTAAATCAAATGAAACGGTCGTATTGGGAATCTTTTCTTGGTAAGATTTTAAGCCCTGCGCATGCAAAGCTCCGGTAAAAAGAAGACTGATCAAGACGAGACGCCTCATGGTTGATAAAAATGATAATTAAATAGGATTTTGGGTTCGCCGGCTATGTTTTCGAAAACCAACAAGCGAACATTTGGTAATTTTACTAATAATTTTTCAATTTCTTGCATGTTCATTACGGTTGCCGCGGTCGCGAGCCAGTCGGCAAGCGCCCCATCTCCGGCAATGGCGGTAGCCGAGCGCGCATGTTGCAAGGCCATCCCCGTCCGAGGATCCATCACATGGGAATAGGATTTTCCGTCCAATTCCACCGATTGGTACGTTTTTCCACTCGTAGCCACTGACACTTGTTTCAAGGGCAATATTTCAGACATCAGCTGTTTGGATACGGGAACCTCCAAAGCCACTTGCCAGGCCATATCCGAGGGGTTTTGACTTGTCATCGACAATTTACCTCCCGCGTCCACCAGGACATAAGGCCAGCCGGTGGAGACCAAATCATCCATGACCCGTTGGGCCACAAAACCTTTCCCCAAGGAGCCGACATCCAATTGACAATCTGCATTCAATAAACGAATCGCGGAAGAATCGTTGGAAAATTCCAAACAAGGCCCCTGTATATTCGTGGCGATTTGATGCAATCGAAACACATCGGGCATCACGCGCTGCTTCCGGGCCTGCCGCCAGAGGCCCACCGCTTTCCCGACAAAAATAGATAAGGCTCCGCCCGATTTTTGCTGAGCATCCAAACCTACCTGGACTAGCGCACGCAAAGGTTCATGAATCGGATAAAATTCACCAGAACCTGCCCGAAGATTGACCTGACTAAGTTCGGAAGTAGCTTGATAATCACTTAATTGGGCTTCTAACTCAGCGGCCATTCGAAACGCGCGCTTGATGGCCTTAGATATACCAGCGGTATCCTGACATGAAATCGTGATCCGAAATGGGGATCCCATTCGCTGCGTTTCAAAGGTGTATTTCTGCCATTGGGCCTGCGAGGAACTATAAATCAAGCAGATGAAGGAAAACGAAAGGACTAATTTTTTCAACATGATGCACATATTACGAAAAAAATCTGTAATTTTGTCCGGCAAATAAGGGTATCATCAACGCCCCATTCAATTTATTTGCTATGCTCGATTCCAATAAATTTCTTTTTGAAGCTTTAACATACGATGACGTCTTGTTATTGCCCGCTTATTCAGAGGTTTTACCTCGCGAAGTAAGTACGCAAACGCAATTAACGCGCAACATCACCTTGAACATTCCGATCGTTTCAGCGGCCATGGATACGGTGACGGAGGCGGCTTTGGCGATTGCTCTTGCACAAGAAGGAGGCATCGGAATCATTCACAAGAATATGAGCATCGAGCAGCAAGCGGCTCAAGTGCGAAAAGTAAAGCGTTCAGAATCTGGTATGATCATCGATCCGGTGACGTTGAAGGACAATCAAACGCTGGGTGATGCCCAACGGATCATGAAGGAATTTAAAATTGGAGGCATTCCGGTCATCGACAATGACGGGAAATTAGTCGGTATTTTAACCAATCGTGATTTACGTTTCCAAAAACAAACTGCCCGTCCTGTATCCGAAATCATGACGAAAGCGCATTTGATTACGGCCAAAGAAGGGATTACGATGGAAGATGCGGAAAGCATTTTGCAAGAATATAAGATTGAGAAATTACCGATCGTAGACAAAAACGGAAAACTGATCGGACTCATCACCTACAAAGATATTTTAAAGCGGAAAAGCCACCCCTTAGCATCCAAGGATTCCTTGGGTCGTTTGCGCGTAGGAGCAGCCGTGGGCGTAACCCCAGATTTATTAGATCGCGTGCAGGCCTTGGTTCACGTGGGGGTGGATGTAATTAGCATCGATACGGCGCATGGGCATTCGAAAGGCGTGATTGATGCCTTAAAATCCGTTAAAAAAGCATTTCCAAACTTGGATGTGATCGTTGGAAATATCGCGACGGGCGATGCGGCCAAAGCCTTAGCGGAAGCTGGCGCGGATGCGGTAAAAGTAGGTGTAGGACCAGGTAGTATTTGCACCACTCGAATTATTGCTGGCGTGGGAATGCCGCAATTAACGGCTGTTTATGAGGCAGCGAAGGCGTTAAAACCATATGGAATTCCATTGATCGCGGATGGCGGAATTCGCTATTCGGGGGATGTGGCGAAGGCCATTGCAGGCGGTGCGAGCACGGTGATGATTGGATCTTTATTGGCAGGAACAGACGAGGCGCCGGGCGAAATGATTATTTTAGAAGGTCGGAAATTCAAATCCTACCGCGGGATGGGTTCGTTGGAAGCCATGGAGGATGGGTCCAAAGACCGCTATTTCCAAGACGCAGAGGATGATATTAAAAAATTAGTTCCCGAAGGCATCGTGGGTCGCGTTCCGTTTAAAGGTTCGGTGACGGAAATTTTATACCAGATGGTCGGCGGACTCAAAGCAGGCATGGGCTATTGCGGTGCATCTTCCATAGATGTGATGCAAGAGGCCAAATTCGTAAAAATTACATCGGCTGGGGTGAAAGAAAGTCATCCGCATGATGTAAGTATTTCGAAAGAAGCGCCGAATTATTCGGCAAAATAAAAAAAGCCCTGATTTCTCAGGGCTTTTTTTATTTATAATTTTGCACCGTATCCACAAAGCAAGCCACCTTATCAGGATGAATATCCGGATAAACGCCGTGACCCAAATTCGCAATGTAGCGTTGGGTACCGAATTGCTGAATCATTTTTTTAGTTTCCGCTTCCACCGTTTTGAAATCGCCGTACAAGGCACAAGGATCTAAATTTCCTTGGAGGGTTTTCGTCCCCACTAAGGCCCTTGATTCGGCAATGTCCATATTCCAATCCAAACCGATCGTTGCGCAATTCAACGAAGCCATTTCCTTCCGAGCAAAAAATGCCCCTTTCGCAAATAAAGTCACGGGCACTTCGGTCACTGCATCACAAATTTGTTTCAAATAAGGCGTCGAAAATTCCGAATACTGCGTTGGTGAGAGAATACCTGCCCACGAATCAAATACCTGAATCAAATTCGCTCCCGCAGCCACTTGGGCCTTCAAGTACGAAATCGTGGAATTTGTGATTTTTTGCAACAAGGCATGCGCCAAATCAGGCTCTGCATACATCATTTTCTTCGCTTGCGAAAAGGTTTTAGATCCCTTTCCTTCGACCATATAACAGAAAATCGTAAAGGGCGCTCCCGCAAAACCGATCAAGGGCACTTTGCCCGCCAATTCTTTTTTCACAATCTTAATCGCATCCAATACATATTTCAAATCCTCCTCCGGTTCCGCATCCCGAATCTGTGCTAGGTCCGCTAGGGATCGAATCACCTTTGGAAATACAGGCCCTTTTTGCTCCTCCATCACATAAGGCAAACCCATGGCCTCGGGCACCACTAAAATATCTGAAAAAATAATGGCAGCATCGACCCCAAAGCGCGTAACCGGCTGAATCGTCACTTCGGCCGCCATTTCAGGATGCGTGGCTAAGCCGATAAAGGAACCAGCTTTCGCACGAACCTCTCGGTATTCAGGCAAAATCCGACCCGCCTGCCGCATCACCCACACGGGTATTCGTTCTACCTCCTGGCCCAAAGCGGTGCGCAACAATAAGTCGTTTTTTAATTTTTCCATGCTCCTAAATCGAATCACAAATATAAGGAAAAAATTGGCGCAGTCGGGCTACTGCGCCAGGCACCCCTACATCACCGGCATTTTTTCCTTACCTTTGTAGCTAAAATTACCCATATGGCAATACCCATTACGGCTAGCTTCATCACAAGCAATACCGATTTCACGAAATGTCCGCCGGCACGTATGCCCGAATTTGCATTCATCGGCCGATCCAACGTAGGCAAATCATCCCTCATTAATTCCATTACCTTTCACAAAGGCCTAGCGAAGACGTCTCAAACACCGGGAAAAACACAATTGATCAATCATTTCATCATCAACGAAAAATGGTACCTCGTCGATCTACCCGGCTATGGCTATGCCAAAGTCTCCAAAGAAAAACGCCGAGAATTCGAAAAAATGATTTTCGATTATCTATTGCATCGGGAGAATTTGACCTGCTTATTTGTCCTCATCGACATCCGCTTAAAGCCGCAAGCCGTGGACATCGAATTCATGAACCGGATGGTGCAGGAACAAGTGCCCTTCCACATCGCCTTTACAAAAGCCGATAAATTATCTCAAAAACAAGTGCACGATAGTGTCGAATTATATAAAAATTTCTTACTCGAAAACTGGGAAGCGCTTCCTGAAATCTTCATTACTTCGGCCGAAAAGCATGTGGGTCGCGAAGATATTTTAAAGAACATCGAAGAATTAATTAAAACATCGCCGTACAAAATAGGTAAATAGTACTATTTTTGCAGGCAAATTAAGCATAAACGCATGGACATATTGAATGAGATTGCCCACATTTCGGGGAAAAGTGGATTGTTTAAAGTATTAAAACCTACCCGGACAGGCGTGATCGTGGAGACGTTGGATGCCTTAAAACAAAAATCGGTCGTGAGTGGACAAACACGTATTTCCGTGTTGAAAGATATTTCTTTGTATTTGGATGAACACCAAGACAGTACCTTGCCGTTGGCGGATCTGTTCTTGAAAATCCATGAAAAATTCAAGGGCGTTTTACCGATTGAACCTAAGAAATCGTCCGACATCGAATTATATAGCACGCTGGAAAGTGTGGTGCCCAATTATGATGCGGATCGCGTATTTGCATCTGATATTAAGAAAATTTTAAACTGGTATTTATTGCTTTGCGCTTTTAGTCCGGAAGCCTTTCCGGCGGAAGAACCGACCCAAGTAGTAGCGAAAGAAAAAGCTGAACCGAAAGAAAAGAAAGCCGCTGAGAAAAAACCAGCCGCAAAAAAGGCCACCAAATAAGGTAGCCAGTGGATATCAAAAAAAAGTCCCGACATTCATCGGGACTTTTTTTATTAACGTAAGGAGTTAATCCATTTCGCGATTTTAACCGCATCGTCCTTAGGAACATTGGTCATCGGGGCCATTGGCGGATAACCAGGCCAGTTGGATGGCTGAGGTTTCGCGATCAAAGACACAATTTTTTCTACCGAATATTTTTTCTTAGCCACATCTTGGTACGCAGGTCCTACCAAGCGCGCATCCACTTTGTGACAAGCAAAACATGTATATTTTTGCATCAATGGCTTAATTTCAGCCGGAAAATCTTCTGCCTTCGCTTGAAAGCCCATCACCATCAGCCCAAAAACAGCTGTTAAGATTAATTTTGTACCCGTTTTCATATGTAAATGTTTAATGTATTTCACAAAATAAGGCATTTTAAGATTAATCACGAAATTAATTTGCCTGAAATGCATCTACCGCATGCCGAACACTGCCATGTTTTTCTAATAATTCGGCAGCTATTTCATCCGACACACCCGTAGCTTCCCGTACCATGCGGATGGCCCGAAGGACCAATTTGTGATTACTGAGCTGCATATCAACCATTTTATTGCCTCGCACGCGGCCCAACTGGATCATCACCGTGGTCGAAATCATATTCAAAACCAACTTCTGCGCCGTACCCGATTTCATCCGGGTACTGCCGGTCACATATTCGGGCCCCACCACCACTTCTACCGGATATTTCGCCTCCTTGGCCACCAAACTGCCCGCATTACAGACAATGCAACCTGTCAAAATACCCTTCGCATTCGCAGCACGTAAACCACCAATCACATAAGGAGTCCGACCCGAGGCAGCAATCCCGATCACGGTGTCCAACGTATCTATTTGATAGGCTTCCATATCCTTCCAAGCCTGCTGTTCATCATCTTCCGCATTTTCTACCGCCTTCCGAATCGCTGAATCACCACCCGCAATGAGACCAATCACCCAATCATGGGGCACGCCGTACGTCGGCGGACATTCCGATGCATCTACTACACCCAAACGACCTGAGGTCCCCGCACCGATATAAAATAAGCGTCCACCCTGTTTCATTCGCAGGACAATTTCGTGGACAAGCGATTCAATCGCCGGAATAACTTTTTCCACGGCCAAAGGAACTGTTTTGTCTTCGGCGTTGATTTGGCGCAACAGCGTGTCTACCGATTGTTTATCCAAATCCTCATACGAAGAACTTGATTCAGTGGAAAGTAGTGTTAAATTTTCAGCCATTAGGATTATTGAGATAAGCGATGGAAATTGGCAAAAAAGTGCGGAATCGTCTCAATGCCCTTGTAAAAATTAAATAAGCCATAATGCTCATTCGGCGAGTGAATCGCATCTGAATCTAATCCAAATCCCATCAAAATCGATTTAATACCTAATTCTTTTTCAAAAAGTGCTACGATTGGGATACTTCCTCCGCCCCGAGTAGGAACGGGCTCTTTTCCAAACGTCTCGGCTAATGCTTCAGAGGCTGCTTGATAAGCAATGCTGTCCGTTGGCATGATATAGGCCTCCCCGCCATGATGAGGTTTTACGGTTACCGTCACGCCTTTGGGCGCGATGGATTTAAAATGATCGGTAAATAATTGCGTAATCGTTTCGGACGATTGATTAGGCACAAGTCGCATGGAAATTTTCGCATAGGCCATGGAAGGCAAAACTGTTTTAGCCCCTTCGCCGGTATACCCTCCCCAGATGCCGTTCACATCTAAAGTAGGGCGAATAGACGCACGTTCGATCGTAGAATATCCCTTTTCACCGTGTACGCTTTGAATACCTAAATCTTTTTGATAGGCATCTAAATCAAAAGGCGTTTGCGCCATGGCGGCCCGATCGGATGCACTTAATTCGAGAACTCCATCGTAAAATCCAGGAATGGTGATATGGTTGAATTCATCGTGCATGGAGGCAATCATTTGGCACAAAATATTAATTGGATTCGCCACTGCTCCGCCATAAACCCCCGAATGCAAATCACGGTTAGGTCCCTGAACGGAGACTTCCATATAACTTAGGCCACGAAGACCTACGTCGATCGACGGAATATCATTCGCTATAATCGCTGTATCTGAAATCAAAATCACATCGGCTTTTAATAGCTCCTTATTTGCCTCTACAAAAATCCCTAAATGATCCGAACCCACTTCCTCTTCTCCTTCGATCATAAACTTCACATTACAAGTCAATTCACCGCTTGCCAACATTGCCTCAAATGCCTTCACATGCATAAATACCTGCCCTTTATCATCACAGGATCCCCGCGCATAAATAACCTCATTTTTAATCACGGGCTCAAAAGGCGGACTCTCCCAAAGTTCTAAAGGATCTGCCGGCTGGACATCGTAATGTCCATATACCAAAATGGTAGGCGCAGAAGGATCCACCATTTTTTCGCCATATACGATGGGGAAACCAGCTGTTTCCTCGAGGCGAACCTGGTCTAAACCCGCTTCGGTGAGTTTGGCGGCTAGCCATTCTGCCGCATTTCGAACGGAACCTGCGTAAGCTGGATCTGCTGAAATGGAGGGAATGCGTAAGAAATCGAGTAATTCAGCTAAAAAGCGATCTTGATTGGCGGATATAAAGGCCTGTGTATTTTTCATATATATGTGGGATGGGGTGGTAAAAACCACGCCAACAAATATAAAAAAAATTACGCTTGGATTACTTTTTCCGAGGGATTAGATACATCCGATTTTCGGTTCCTTGGAAAATCCGAACGATGTTTTGTCGGTGCGTAAACACCACCAAAAAAGCAACAAAGGAACCAAAATAAATAATGATGGGTAACTCCTGACCGAAAACGCCTACACTCAACATGATCGGAAAGGCCAAGGAAGCAATCATACTTCCCAAGGAGACATATTTGGAAACGGCAAAAACCACTAAGAAAACTAAAATACTAACCAGAGCCGCTTGCGGATGTAGTGCCAAAACCATACCTAAGGTAGTCGCTACGCCTTTTCCCCCTTTGAAATCACAAAAAATTGGGAGTAAATGACCGATGACCGCCAAAAAACCAAATAGAATTTTCAGTGTCACACAGGTTTCCCAATCGACCAATCGAAAATAAAATAAAACGGCCGCCAGGCCTGTGGCTAAAAAGCCTTTCAACGCATCGACAAAAAGTACAATAGAACCTGCTTTGCGACCTAATACACGGAAGGTATTTGTAGCTCCTGCATTCCCACTCCCATGTAGACGAATATCGATTCCATGGTGGGTTTCTCCATACCAAATCGCGGTGGGGATTGACCCTAACAGGTAACTTAAAAGACACAAGCCAACAATCAAAAAAACCATATTTCAAATTAGATCCAACCTATTTATAGGCGGGTGATATTCAAATATAGAACGCTATTGTTCGAAAATCAAATAGCTTAAATAAATTCTTGAAATGTTTAAATTTCGGTCTTTATAATGTACCAAATTGATTAAAAGGAGACGTTAATCGACGCCATTAATCGGAAATTCATGGGATTTCCATGGTCCAAATAGGTCAAGCGATGAAAGGCTTGAATTCGGAAAATTTTGAAAATATTATCGATGCCATAGCCCGCTTCCACATAGGGTTTACCTGGTTCGAGAGAGTCAAAGGAATACCTGTCTAAGAACTTCGATTTCAATGGGTTATTGACATCTTTCATAAGGTCTTTGTTGGCCATTCGCTGACTTCCGATGACAATGTTTGAACTTGCAATAAATCGCCATTTTAATTTTTTAATGAGCGGAATGCGGTTGAAAAATAAACCATCAAAATTATGGTTGTATTGCAAGGAAACGAACTGATCACTGACGAACTCAAAATAGTTCATCGTTGAAAAGGCACTTCGCACAAAGAAAAATGTTTCATTTCCTAAATGAGGAAATAAAAGTGGTGCAGGTAAATTCGATGGGGTGTATCCCGCTTGCAGAGTATAGTCGGATCGACCGATTTTTCCTAAACGGAAGGTTTGATAAGCCTTTAAGGTAAATCGTTCATAATCAAAATCACCACCGAGGAAGCCTTTAAATCCTCGTTGATATTTAAACGTCACCACCGGAATCCGTTTCGTAGCTAAGGTAATTTTTTCATTCCCGTTCATGATATAGGTCTCGTTTTTGGCAAAACGAGCCTCTAGGGTCAGGAAGGATTCTTGGTAATAATTTTGTACCGGTGAATTTTTCCCCATTTCAGGATTTAAGCGATATTGAAACCAAAAAAGTGGATCAAAGGAGCGCGTGGTAAATGAGCTGGTAAAGCTAATTCCTTTACTCGGTTCGGTGGTGAAAAAGGCCTCAGATTCCCGGCGGAAAAAGGCACCAGAAAAGGCTCCCCAACGCGTAAATGCATAAAACAATTTATTATCTCCAATCAATTCCGGTGTTAATCCTACGCGTTCGATGTCATAGGAATGTCGAATTCCGGCCATCGTCCATTTCTTTTTGGAGAATAAATAATCGATCTCCGCAGAATATTTTGGAATTAAATCTTTGGTACCAAAACCTACGTTTCCACGTAGAATCCAGTTTTTGTCAAAATTTGCGTTTGTTCGAAAACCCAGACGAAAGCGAGCGCCTTCTTGTTTGTTGATCGCAATACTCGAGATATAGGGCCCTAATTCAATGTCATTAAATCGCTTAAATCCACTGAAAACAATCTCGGCAATTTCAATATAGGTTTTTACAACGGGCAAATTACTCACCGAATCGATCAAGCTTGACGCTTGAACATCTTGCCTACTCAAAGGCTCATGCCGTGCATATTTCCAGAAATTCGGATCTGGCTCTTTGGCATCTTCCGCTACCTCAGAGGTTAAATCATAAAAATCCAAGGGCCTCGGTTTGTTCACCACAAAATCCTTATTCGAAATATACATCTTCAATAACATCCCGGCAGAGCCTTTGGTCAATTCCTCCAAATCAATCAAAAAACGGGTCTTTGAAGGCAACCAAGCCCCGGATTCCGTCCGCTCTAATTCTTGGGAAATTTTGATCTTATCGATGAAATTTAAGTTGGCCGTTTTATCCACCGTCGCGTCAATTTGCACCAAAGCAAAACTCGTCGTATCAATCCAGACCTGTCCACTAAAAACCAAATCCATCGGATTCTTAGGTTCATAATCGATTTGATAGCACACTCGGCCATCCACCTTCACCGTATCCCCCAAATAATATTTGTAATTTGCCTTAAACCCCTCACCGATTGGGCTCGCGAAATCTTTCCCGAAAAAGCCCACGTAGTTTTGATAAAAATTGTAATTGGCCACCAAGTTCCCGCCGACCAATTGCGACACAAAACTTCCATCCTTTACACCCACACCCTTTATATTCGTTTTCTGAATAATTTCTTTTTTTCGCTGCGGGGATTCCCGGTAATAAAATTTGCTAATTGCCTCGGAGATATAGGTGGGTATAACCATTTTTCCATCGTCTCCTGCAATTTTTTCGAATTTCTTAATCGCCTCTTCGATGTCTTTCATGACTTTACGTTCCCGAAATTTTTCGGAAATATTGTCCACATCCAATTCCATTTTGGTATAGGAATTGTATTCATAGGCGCTTAGTCGACTTCGGTCATTTTGTTCTCGGTTCGCCAATAATTTACGAAGGATTTTAAACACCGGATTTTCGCCCGAATAGACAATAACTTCTTTTAGTGCCGATTGGCTAGGTTCCATTTGAAAATCCAACTCCTGACTAAGTGCCTTTTTATCAAGTTTTTTAACTTTTCGTTTATAACCCACATAAGACACAAAAGCAGAATCACTTAAAACCTTCGTTTTAAGCGTGTATTGGCCTTGAAAATCCGTGGTTGTACCAGCATTGATTCCCAATAAACCGACCGATGCGAACGGAATAGGATCGCCATTACTTGCATCCGTAATACGTCCTTTGATGACATATTGCGCATGCACAGTTTGAACCAAAAAGAATAAAAAGATAAGTCGAATTAGGAAACGACTTGCTATTTTTTTCAAAACTTTTGTCAGGCTTAATTTAAGTTAGCAACAAAAATACAAAGATGAGGTAAAAAATTACTACTCGTCGTGAAATAATAACGATTCGTCGATAAACAATTTGAATTTTTCGAGCGCGCGTGCCCGATGTGCGATTTTATTTTTCTCAGAGAGACTCATTTCAGCGAAAGTTCTTGACTCAACGGATGGCATGAACAAGGGGTCGTAGCCAAATCCTTCTTGGCCCCTCATTTCATGAATGATTTCACCACCTACTTCTCCTTCAAACTGAAAAAATTGCCCATTTTCATGAAAGGTTAAAACGGTCACAAAGCGCGCTTGACGATTCTTAATGCCGTTCATTTCGACCAATAATTTAGCACAATTCGCTTGATCATTTTTGGGTTCTCCGGCATAGCGCGCAGAAAAAACTCCAGGTGCGCCGTTCAAGGCTTGCACCTCCAAGCCAGAATCATCAGCTAAACAAGTGACCCCAAATCGCTCCGCCACAAAGCGAGCTTTTTGCATCGAATTTTCAGCTAATGTTAAGCCTGTTTCGGGGATATCCTCCGTAATATGTAACTCAGAAATTGAATGAATGTGAAAATGATCCCCCAATAAGGCGCTCAATTCCTCGACCTTATGGACATTTTGCGTCGCTAAATACAGGGATTTCATTAGAGTGCGCCAACAACCTCCACCTCAAAATACAAAGGTGAATTAGGAGGAATCGTACTATTCCCGTTCGGGCCATAGGCGATTTTAGACGGCATAATTAAGGCGGCTTTTTCTCCTACCCGCATTTTCAAAATGCCTTCCTCGAACCCAGCAATTAAATTTCCCGCACCAGGTACAAAAGTCAATGTACCCGTTCCGAAAGCTGAGTCATAAATAACATTATTTGACGCGTCGGTTTGATAAACGCCATAGGAGAACCGACCTGTATAATTCACTTTGACCGATTGCCCCTTACTTATTTCCGCCCCACTTGGATTCGAAACGAGTTTTTTAAATACTAAGCCACTCGCGGTTACTTCAGGATTGGTAATTTTATAGGTGGTCTGAAAATCTTGGATTTGTTCGCTTTCTGTGCGAATGGCAACGATCTCTAATTCCAACAAAATAACCGAGTACGCCGGAATGTCCGAATATGAATTTCCTCCAAAGGCCAAGGCAGATGGTAAAATGAAAAAACCTTTTTCCCCCTCTTTCATCAAGGATAAGGGTAAATTATAAATGTTCGACGAGGCTCCCCAAACCATTCCTTTGATTTGATTTTTCAATCGAGAAGTGGAATCTATTTTCTTCCCATCCATCACCGTCATGACATAATGGAATTTAACTAAATCAGTTAATGTCGCCTGTTTACCGGTAGAATTCTTTTTATCAATCGAATAATAAAGTCCCTCAGGAGACTTTTGCATGGTTAAATTACGGGCCTTGATGTAGGCATCAATCGCATTGGTATTTTGCTCTTCTTGTTGATTGATGGCATTAAACGTACAGCTCGAAAGCCCTAGGATGATTCCAAAAAATAAAATAAGTAAACGCTTCATACTACTCGATTTTGGCTATATAAATTTCAAACATTAAAGGTGTAAAACCTGGAATAGTCGTCCCGGAACCCTTTTCGCCATACCCAATCGTCGAAGGAAACACCACAATGGCTTTTTCCCCCAAACGCATTTTTTCGATCCCCTTTTGAAAGCCAATCACCGTTTGGGTTCCCCCAACCGTCACTGAAAAACTGTCCGTCCGCGCCATATTGCCATCAAAGGCAAAGCCATTCAAAAAACGACCCGTGTATTTTAATTTGACGGTTTTACCCGAGGCAGGAATATCTCCTGTTCCCGGTGCGAGCTGAATATACCGTAACCCATCTGTTTCCTTTGACGTTACCTTATATCCTTTCTTCGCAATAAACGACTCAATCTCATCATCCTGACTTTTAACCCAATAACTTTTAATCGTACATTTCAAGGGCGTATATGCTGGTAGACCTGGAAAGGTCTGAGAAGTACCCGGTATTACCATTACCGCCTGTTCACCATCTTTTAAAAAGGCCATCAAACGAGCAAAAACAGGATTAGTAAAACCATAGCGATAAATTAGGGGCGAGTTCGTTTTACGATTCGTACTATCTAACACCTGGCCAGTAATTAAATTCGCCAATTCATAATGAATGACCAAACTATCCCCGCGAGAAGCTAGTTCACCTGTAGAATTAGCCTTGGTAATGGCATAATAAGCCCCTTTTTCCATGGCAATGGGGCTTTGATTCAATTTAGAAAAATAGGATAAAATTTGCGTTTTGTTTTCCGCAGCTTTCACCTCATCCGCTAATTCGACATTCGACAAACAAGCAGCCAACAAGAGCCCTAAAAACACCCCAACTAAACTATTTTTAACCCAATTTTTCATTCTTATTAATCTAATTTCTTATTTCTTCGACAACACCTCTAAATCAAAAACCAACACCGAATTTGCTGGAATAGGTCCACGTGCCTGATCGCCATATCCTAACGGAGACGGGATAACAAAGGTACCTTTTCCTCCTGCTTTTAACAAAGTCAAAGCCTCATTAAACCCTGGAATCATTTGACCCAAAGGCATTTCTGAACCACTTCCTTTATCAAATTCCTTCCCATTCATGAAGGTACCCCGGTAATTCACCAACCAAGTTTCACCCATTTTTGGATTCGCCCCAGCTCCTGGCTTTTCAATGCTGTAATACAATCCAGTGGCAGTTGTTTTAAACGCCTTGCCAGTTTTAGCTACATAATCGGCAATTAATTTTGGCTGAACCGCTAAATCTTTGGCAGCTACTGCCTTCGCCTTCGCCGCTTCTTTTTCCATATCTTTTTCGAATTCAGCACGCGATTGAACCTTCAAAATCTTCACCGTGTATTTCAAATCTGTACCTGGCTTCAAGAAGGGAGGAAGTGGGGATTGAACGGCTTTTGTTAACGAATCGATCGGCACTAAAATGGTAGCCGAATCTCCTAAAGCTAACAAACGAAGTCCATTCTCAAAAGAACCTTTGAAAGCACCCGGTGCATTGTTTGGCGCCTGAATCATCCCTTTTCCTGGCTGTCCGTCTTTTTTGGTGTCTTGCAACACAGAATCCGCACCATTTTTAATCACTAAATCAAACGTAACAATGTCACCTTCTTTTAATTTTTTAGCCGCATCGTCATGGCTGTGCATTTGTAATTTCACTCCATCAATCACCTCGACCTTATTCTGATTACACGCCGCCATTAAAAGAGCCGCTGAAAAAAATAATCCTAGTTGTTTACGCATGATTTCTATGTTTAGATTTTATAAATTTTTAACTTGTTTTATTTCAGAAAGATACAAAGGTAATACTTCCTGCAATTTTTCCCTCGCTTGTTTTAATGTCCCGCCAGAAAATCGACCACCGGACGCATTTTTATGACCGCCCCCCTCAAAATAACGAGCCGCAAATTCATTCACAGCAAAGGGTTCGATCGAACGAAAGGATAATTTTATTCCATCCGGTCGTTCGATCATCAAGATCGACCAAACCGCCCCCTCGAGCTGTAAACCATAATTTACCACCCCTTCGGTGTCCCCCGCTTGAGAATTAAATTGCACTAAATCTTCCTGACAAATCCACATGAGGGCCAAATGGTATTCCGATAAATATTCCAATCGGTTCGCCAAGACATGACCTAAAAATTTTAATCGATCAATCGTCGCCGAATCAAAAATTCGCCGATGTACCTGATTTGTGTTCACGCCGATCCGAATCAATTGCGCCACCACCTCATGCACATGTGCCGTCGTATTCGGATGCCGAAAAGATCCCGTATCCGTCATAATCCCCGAATAGAGGCATTGACCCATGGCTAAATCAATTAAATCGCCATCGCCCCATTCATGAATTAAATCAAAAATCAATTCGCAGGTCGACGCCGCAATCGTCCTATGGTAATAATAGGTTCCAAAATCCTCCGGATCTAAATGATGATCGATCACGACTTTAGGTGCCCGGGCATGCTTGATCACAGGACTTAAACTATGTAATCGTTGGATTCCTGAAAAATCCAAACAAAAAATCCAATCCGCCGCATGAACCAAAGGTTCCACCTGAAGCTTATGGATCGGATTTTCGAAATTAAGAATCTCCTCCGCGCCAGGCATCCAACATAAGTTTTGAGAAACTGCCGATGGTACAACCACCTTGACATCCAAACCCCTTTTTACCAAATAATGAAACCACGCTAAACTCGACCCAATCGCATCCGAATCCGGATTGTAATGGGTCGTAATGATGGCTTTTTGACCCGGGGCAATACTTGATTTCAGCGTGGAAATGGATGACATAAAATTCGATATCGCCATAATAAATTTGGGCGTTCGCAAAGTTAGAGATAAATTTGAATAAAATTTGACACATGCCTACAAATAGAACCTTTACCATGATTAAGCCTGATGCCGTATCAGACGGATTTTCAGGACCGATCATCCAACAGATTGAGGAAGCTGGATTTCGCATCGTAGCCATCAAAAAAACTACTTTAAGCCCCGAAGAAGCAGGTCGTTTTTATGCGGTCCATGCGGAACGTCCTTTTTACCAAAGTCTTTGTGACTACATGTCCTCCAACGCCATCATTCCCATGGTGCTCGAAAAAGAAAATGCTGTGGAGGAATTTAGAACCCTCATTGGATCAACTAATCCCGCACAGGCCGCCGAAGGAACCATTCGCAAGCGCTTTGCCCGTTCACTCGAATCCAATGCCATTCACGGCTCTGATTCTGATGAGAACGCAGCCATCGAATCCGCGTTCTTTTTTACTGCCAAAGAATTAGAAGCCTAATTTATCGGTGTTTATAGAATAAAAAACCATTTTCCTCCTTGATGAAAATCAGATTAGGATGGTATTTGAATTTTTCCTCCGCATCTACTTTCATGACAAAAAAGGCAGGTCTGTCTACCTGTTTAGCCTCGAGTAAAGTTTCGCCGGACGGACTCCCCGAAGGTTTTTGAAAATACAATAAATGGGCAAAGGATTTAAATCCCACCGTTTCGATATACACGTTTTGGCCCACTTTTGACACATAAAAATCAATCGGTGTCGCCTGCGTATACCCCTCGATTTTTGGAACCACTATGGCCATATAAACCATAATCATAAGTACGCCCGAAGCCATCAAATAGAACATCTGCATCGGTTTCACCGCGCCTTTCCGGAATAAAAAATACGCGATTACGGCAATCCATACTAGGCCTATTCCCTTTTCCCAACCCGACCATTCCACCGGCGCCTGTAAATTACCTTGCACAAAAACATCCTGAATCATTGGCGAAAATTCAAACGCATGTTCACCCAGGTAGGGAACCGCGGCTAAAATTAACCCAAATAAGATTCCGACCACCGACATGCCAATCGTGTAAGGCCGCGACCACGTCCAATTTCCCGATTTCCAATCCGTCAATACATGTGCCGCAAAAAAACTAAGAGGCAACCAACACATCGACGAATAATGAACAATCTTCGTTTTCACTAAACTAAATAAAATCAACACCACCCAAAAAAGTACACGCATCCATATGCTAAATGGATGTTTCGACCGAGCGCCGATGCCTAACCTGCCCAAGGCCAAAATTGAAATCGGGAAACAACCGAACAACAAAACTAAGGCATGGTAATAAAAGGGCTGGCCATGTCCCGCATCTCCAGTAGTCAATAAGCGGATTTGATAGGCAAAAAAATCCTCGATAATCCCAAATCCAAACTTCATCACAATCATCCCGTACCATGAAACAAAAATCAAACAGGCCAATAAACCTGCGAGGCATGCGCCGAAAATTAGTCGACCCAACTGCGGTTTCAGATTTTTAAACTGCAATAAAGCAAATACCAACAAACTCAATCCCCACAACAAAAGAGCTACAGGGCCTTTGGTCAACATCCCCAAGCCAATCATCAGACCCGCGAAGATGGCATGTTTCAATCGGTTAGAATCCGCCACATATTCAGCGAAAAAATAAATGCCTAAAAAAATGAATAGATTGAACAAAGGATCAATAATCCCTGAACTCGCATATACATGTGGCGTAATCGCCGCCAAATAAGCAAAGGCCCACAAATGTCCGAATGTTTCAGAAAAATGCTTTTTACCAATTGTATACACCGTACACAAGGTGGCGATTCCAATGACCGCATTTGGGAAACGCGCTGCGAATTCCATCGAAACCCATGCTTGATCTGTAAACGTGGAGAATAGCAAAAAACTAAGCGCTTGCAACCAAATAAACATGGGAGGTTTTTCCCAAAAAGGCAAAAAGTTAATTTGCACACTGACATAATCCCCGGAAACAATCATTTCGCGGGCCGATTCAGCAAAATTAATTTCGTCCCAATCAAATAAATGGGAAGCCCCTAAAAAAGGAATGTATACAAGTGCACCCACCAGCGTCCAAAACAAATAAGGTCTATGCTGCAGGAATTTGATCATCGATTTGTGATTTAAGGAAATAAAAATAATAGACAATCAAGGACGTCGCGGTTCCGATGAAGGCACCGACGGCTGTGTCGACCGGAAAATGTTGAAATAAATACACGCGCGAATACCCCACTCCCGTGGCTAAAAGCGCAAAAAGAATGCCTGACCAACCTGATTTACTTAAAATAGCCAACCAAAAACACATAAACCAAGCCGCCGAGGTATGACCTGAGGGCATACTATTGTATTCATTCATAAACACCCCATCGACCAAATGCCAATCATATAAAAAGCCCTTAAAATACGCAAAAGGCCGAAGGGCATTGGGAAAAATATAGTGCTTGGCCAATTGAATCAAACCCGTAGACACAGCATAGGAAAGGAGAAACGGCCGAACTAAATTCTTTTTTTTCCAAATAAAATACAAGATGATGACAATCGGCGTCAGGATTTCAGCAAAGCCACTTAAAGCAAAAAAAAGATAATCCGCCCACAGACTGTGGTGAACGTTTATCCATTGCATTTGAGCGAATCGATCCTTCGTCCCTACGAAAGTCAAACAGATGATCTCGAATATCAAGAAAGCTGATAAATACGTACGAATGGATTTTTCCAAGGATTGCATAGGCTCAAAGGTCGGAAGATTTTATGAAAATCTTATTTGTTCACTTGCTCTTTCCGAAAATTTACCTAATTTTGCATTCCTTTTTTGACCCAGGTGGAAATGAACGTATTAGACGCATATCAGATACCTATTATATCCCTTGAGGATAAATCGTACCGGTACACGTTTGAGGGGAATGATGCTTTTTTTGCTGCTTTTGAGCAGGATTGGGTACAGAGAGGGGATTTTCATGCGGTGGTGGACTTAGCGAAGTCGGCTACGATGATACAGATTCAGTTGGAGATTAATGGCCATATTCGTTTGACATGTGACCGATCTTTAGAGGAATTTGATTATCCGTTTCAAGTAAAAGAGAAGGTGATTTATAAGTATTCAGATCATTCGGAGGACTTGGGGGATAATTTATTTTTAATTGACCGAAAGGAGTCGAGGCTTGATTTATCGCAGGATTTGTTTGATTTCATCGCGCTACAGGTGCCGATGAAAAAACTCCACCCTCGATATATTTCTGAGGCTGAGGCGATGGATGGAGATATTTTTATTTACACGACGCAGAAGGAATTAACCGAGGAGGAAATTAAAAAACAAGCAGATGAGGTGGACCCAAGGTGGGCAGCTTTAAAAAAATTAAAAGACAATACTTAATAACATAATACCATGGCACATCCTAAAAGAAGACATTCTACAACACGTCGGGATACACGTAGAGCACACGATTTTGGCACTCCAAAGCAATTAGCGGTAGACGGTCAAACTGGTGAAACCCATTTATACCACCGTGCACACGTGCATGAGGGAAATTTGTTTTACAAAGGTAAAATGATTGTAGAAGGCTATTCTTCAAAGGCTTAATCCAATAGACCTAGGCCAATCAATCCATATTTTTGGACTTTTCCGAAAATATCCCGTTAAAATGCTATTTTTTGACTAAATTTAATACTATTTTTGCGTTACGCTTTAGTAATTAAACACAATTAGATGAATATAGCAATCGACGTGATGGGCGGGGATTATGCCCCAGAAGCTGTGATTGATGGAATTATACAAGCGATTCCAAGCCTAACGAATAAAGAAGTCATTTTGGCCATTGGCCCAAAAGAAATTATAGATCAATTATTAGCTGAGCGTAATTGCACGAGTGAACAGATTCGAGTGATACATGCGGAGGAAGTAATTGAAATGGGAGAACATCCCACTCGTGCCTTAAGTCAAAAACCCAATTCCAGCATCGGAATTGGGTTTGCGCTTTTAAAAGAGGGTAAGGCAGATGTATTTGCTTCGGCTGGGAATACGGGAGCTATGATGGTTGGATCTTTATTTTCAGTGAAAACGATTGAAGGCATTCAGCGTCCGGCGATTGCGGGATTTGTTCCACAGACGAATGGGAAATATGCGGTAATGTTGGACATTGGTGCAAATGCGGATTGCAAACCGGAAATGTTAGCGCAATGGGCCTTATTAGGTTCTGTTTATTATGAGGCGACGACGGGTCAATCCCAGCCGCGCATAGGTTTGATGAATATCGGGGAGGAAGAACAAAAGGGAAGTATGTTGGCCCAAGCCACCCATGCCCTGTTGAAAGAAAACAAGCAATTAAATTTTATCGGCAATATAGAAGGCAAGGATTTTTTCCGAAATAAGGCAGACGTGATCGTGACGGATGGTTTTACGGGAAATATCGTGTTAAAAATGGGTGAATCCATTTACAATATTATGAAGGAGCAGGGGATGATGAATGAGTTTGTTGAGAATACGAATTACGAAAATTATGGAGGTAGCCCGATCATCGGGATTAATGGCAATGTGATTATCGCTCATGGGGCATCGTCGCCCAAGGCTATTAAGAATATGATTAAGCTATGTAAATCAGTTGTTGAATCGAACGTCTGCCAAAAAATCAAGGTAGCGATCGAAGAGAAATAAGAACCATGCATCAAAAAATACACGCAGCCATCACAGGAGTTGCAGGATATGTTCCTGACTATGTGTTGACCAATGAGGAATTAGAGAAATTAGTTGAGACCAATGACGAGTGGATCACCTCTCGGACGGGCATAAAAGAGCGCCGAATTTTAAAAGGCGAGGGATTAGGGACTTCCGTGATGGGAGCCAAGGCCGTGGAGGAGTTATTCGCCAAAACGGGGACCAAACCGGAAGAAATCGATTTATTGATTTGTGCGACGGTGACGCCGGATTACTTTTTCCCTTCGGCATCGAACTTGATTTGCAAGGCTGTTGGAATTAAAGAAACTGCCTCCTTCGATTTAGCGGCCGCTTGTTCAGGCTTTTTAAATGCCTTGGCGACGGGTACTGCATTTATTGAATCAGGCCGTTACAAGAAAATTGTGGTGGTAGGTGCGGATAAGATGTCGGCCATCGTGGATTATACGGATCGGACCACCTGCATTTTGTTTGGCGATGGTGCGGGAGCGATTTTATTGGAAGCCACGACTGAAAACATCGGTGTTCAGGATTTTATCTTGAAATCGGATGGCGATGGATGTGAAAGTTTAATGCAAAAAGGAGGAGGCAGCGCGTATCCTCCCACGCACGAGACGATCGATCAAAAATTACATTACATCCGTCAAGAGGGTCAATCGGTGTTCAAATTCGCGGTTACTCGGATGGCAGATATTTCGGCCGAAATCATGGAACGCAATGCCTTGACCGGAGATGATGTGCGCTTTTTGGTGCCGCATCAGGCGAATAAACGGATAATTGACGCGACGGCGAATCGAATGGGCATCGGGGAAGACAAGGTGATGTTGAACATCCAAAAATATGGAAATACGACCGCAGCGACCATCCCATTGTGTCTTTGGGATTATGAAAAACAATTAAAAAAAGGAGATAATTTAATTTTAGCAGCCTTTGGGGGCGGTTTCACTTGGGCATCTGCGTATGTTAAGTGGGCCTACGATCCAAAGTAATTCAGAAACATGGCAACTACAGCAGATATTAAAAACGGCATGGTGATTAAGTACAATGATGATTTATATTCCATCATTGAATTTCTTCATGTAAAACCGGGCAAAGGTCCCGCGTTTGTTCGGACGAAATTGCGTTCATTGACATCTGGAAAAGTAATCGACAACACCTTTAATTCAGGTGTGGCGATTTATCCAGTACGTGTGGAGCGCAGAAAATTCCAATTCATTTACAAAGATGAATTTGGATTTAATTTCATGGACAATGAGTCCTTTGAGCAAATCTTATTGAATTCGAATTTGGTCGTTATGGCGGATTTGATGAAAGAAGGGCAAGAGGTAGAAATTTTAATTAATACGGAAAATGATTCCGCACTATCCTGTGAATTGCCTCCTTTCGTGGAATTAAAAGTAGTTTATACAGAACCGGGTGTACGTGGCGATACGGCCAATTCACCGAAAAAACCAGCCACAGTAGAAACAGGCGCCACGATTACGGTGCCTATTTTCATCGAGCAGGATGAGGTTATTAAAGTAGATACAAGAACTTACTCGTATGCAGAGCGTGTAAAGTAATTTTATATACCTTTGCAAGCATAAATTTATAGCGAAATGGATACCAAAGAAATACAGCGACTATTAGATTACATCGCCAAATCACCCCTCGCTGAGGTGAGCATCGAAACAGAAGGTTTAAAGGTTTCGGTCAAAAAGCATTCCGAGGCAGCTCCTGTGGTGACCTATTCGGCACCTGCAGTGGCGGCAGCGTCGGCACCCGTGGCATCAGCGGCCCCGGTGGCACCCGCAGCAGTGGAAGCTTCGGCTGATCAATATTACACGATTAAATCCCCGATGATTGGTACATTTTACCGAGCCGCGGGTCCAGATAAGGAGAATTATGTAGAAGTGGGATCAGACATCGAACCAGGTAAAACGGTTTGTATGATTGAGGCCATGAAACTTTTCAATGAGATCGATTCGGAAGTGGCTGGAAAAATTGTTAAGATTTTAGTGGAAAATGCAACACCGGTTGAGTTCGACCAACCACTTTTCTTGGTAGAAAAAGCGTAACCTATGTTTAAAAAAATATTAATTGCCAATCGTGGGGAAATCGCCCTACGGATTATCCGGACATGTCGGGAAATGGGCATCAAAACCGTGGCCGTTTACTCCACGGCGGATCGTGATAGTTTGCACGTACGTTTTGCGGATGAGGCGGTTTGCATCGGGCCTCCCCCGAGCCGACAATCTTATTTAAGCATTCCAGCCATCATTTCTGCCGCCGAAGTTACCGGCGCAGATGCCATTCATCCAGGCTATGGATTCCTATCGGAAAATGCAGAATTTTCACGCATATGTTCAGAACATGGCATTAAATTCATCGGCGCTTCCGCAGAGATGATTAATTCCATGGGAGATAAGGCGACGGCGAAAGAAACCATGAAAAAAGCAGGTGTTCCGGTTATTCCAGGTTCTGACGGGCTTTTAGACACGGTGGATGAGGCGATTGAATTAGCGAAAATCATTAAATACCCGGTGATAATCAAGGCGACAGCCGGAGGCGGTGGACGCGGGATGCGGATCATACGGGAAGAATCTGAATTCCAAAAATTGTGGGATGATGCCAAAATGGAAGCGGCAGCGGCCTTTGGTAATGACGGGATGTACATGGAGAAATTCGTGGAGGAACCTCGTCATATTGAAATCCAGGTCGTTGGGGATAAGTTTGGCAAAGTATGTCACTTGTCTGAGCGGGATTGTTCGATTCAACGTCGCCACCAGAAACTATGTGAAGAAACCCCATCTCCTGCCCTTACGGATGAATTACGTAAGAAAATGGGGGATGCGGCAATTGCGGGTGCGAGCGCGATTGGCTATGAAGGTGCCGGAACCATCGAGTTTTTGGTAGACAAAAACGGAGATTTCTACTTCATGGAAATGAATACCCGTATCCAAGTCGAACATCCGATCACGGAAGAGGTAACGGATTTTGATTTGATCAAAGAACAAATCAAGGTAGCCGCTGGTATTCCGATTTCAGGTCAAAATTATTTCCCGAAATTATTTGCCTTGGAATGCCGAATTAATGCAGAAGATCCAGCGAATGGATTCCGTCCTTCCCCAGGTAAAATCACGAATTTGCACTTGCCCGGTGGCCATGGGGTCCGTATAGACTCCCATGTTTATTCAGGTTATACGATTCCTCCAAATTACGATTCGATGATTGCGAAGGTGATTGTGAGTGGGCAAAGTCGGGAAGAGGTTTTATTACGCATGAAACGTGCTTTACAAGAGTTTGTGATTGAGGGAATTAAGACGACGATTCCGTTCCATATCAAATTGATGGATGATCCTGGTTTTCAATCAGGTAAGTTCACGACGGCGTTCATGGATAGCTTTGATATGTCGGGTTTATAGACTCCAAAAAGGTTTTTTTAAGGAAGGAGGCGAAGGCCTCCTTTTTTATTGCATGAATAATACAAATAATTTCAAATCTCGTTTGGAAGTTAGCTTTCGAATATCTAAATTTGCACTCCCATTTTTTCGATTGAATGCCCGTTTAGTTGTAAAATAGGTCATAATCAAATCTTTAAGACGAATTCCGTAGCCTTTGAGAGATGATTCAAACAGTTAAATAATAAATAAGTGGATACTTTAAGTTACAAAACCATCTCCGCCAACAAAGCTACTGTAGAGAAAGCTTGGGTTGTGGTAGATGCTGAAAATCAAATACTTGGACGTTTGTGTTCAGAAATCGCGAAAATTAT